>JAFZSO010000020.1 GCA_017619355.1 Muribaculaceae bacterium | reverse complement strand
CGCCCCCACGGCCACAATCTCCAGCAAAACTACAAAATTGCAACCGCATGTCCTAAAACTCACATTGGACATTTAGAACATTATCTACAATCTGGTGCAAAGGTAAGAGCCGCGCGATGCGCGGTTTTTTTTCATTGACGACGAGGGGGATGTGGACGCCCTGCGGGCTTAAAATTACAAAACTTCGTTTTAAAATTTGTTCATTAAAAATTTCAACGGCTCCGACGTTAAAAGCTAGCTGACGCCGGATTATTTTTTGGATGATGAACAGTTGGGAACGGTGGGAAGGGTGAAACTTATGGGAAATGTGGGAAAAATGCGGGCTAATTTGTGTTAACTAATTGATTTTAAGAAATATTGACTCTTTTGAGGCCGTACCGCATTCGTGTTTTTTTGTACTGCATTCGAGAAAGTATGTGTGCTATCGTGAGGGTTTGTGTGCTATCGTGAGGGTTTGTGTGCTATCGTGAGGTGCCTCACGACCTTCTGACTGATTGTGCTGCATGGGAAATATGTTCAAAGAGCGCTTGTGCGGGGACACACGGGCGAAGATAGGGGATAGGGCAAATGTTGCCAATGTGAAACGCAAATAGGCGGGGGCTCTAAGGAGTTGAGGAGTTAAGGAGATTGACGGAGGTTCGCTTATCGCACACCAACCTTCGGTTGACTCATGCTGCTCACTCCGTCGAGCACTACGTGGTTGACGGACAAACAATGAGGGCTGGCGGTGAGGCCAGCCCCTTGGTCGTGAAACCCAATCAGGACACGTATGAAAAAATTTTGTTGAGTTGCGCTCGAAGTCGTTTCTGTTCAGGAAAAGTTCAAGTAAACTTGACTTTGCGCTCACTTAATCACGATTTTTTTGCCCTGATGGATATAGATGCCAGGCTGAGTGGGTTCTGCCACAGGCTGCCCCATCAGATTGTAGTAGCGGTTATCTCCGTTTGTTTTCTTGGCTACTGTTATGTCGCTGATTCCTGTTGGATTCACTTTGTTTTGCATTTCTTCATAACGAGGGCTCTTATACACAATTTCGCCATTCTCTATCACATGACTCAAACCCTTTGTTGTTGGGTGATTGCCATTTACCCATTTGCCAGTCAATGGGAACAGCAGACCGCCTTCAGTTACGGCACCCACGCTTTCCAATATCAAACCTGTCTTGCCTTCATTCAGATAGTAGGCCGTACGCATTGCGTCTCCCACGGTTTCTTCGCCTGTTGATACAATTTTATACATGCTGTGTTCATCATAAAAAGCCACAAAGTCATTGAAGTCATAAATGAGATACTCGCCTGTCTCCTCAAAATTGTCGGTCTTGATGACGGGAGCGCCATTCGTGTAAACGTTCAGGTCTTCAAACGGATGATTCTCATCAAGCACGGCATAAACTCTCTTGTCAACTTCGCGAACGTAAGCATAAGGGGCAGTTATGTTCACATCAAGCTCTTTTCCGTAATAACGGTAGAGATTGCTGTACTGAATGCCGTTTATTATGGTTTCACCTCGCATTTCTTCAGTGTAGAACACATACACATCTGCATCGTTATGCCCCATGTCGTAAAGATAGACGCGTTGCACACCTTCTCGAACCACAGGCACATAGTCCTGTGCAACTGCCATGCCGCTCCAACATGCCAAAGCAGCAAACACCGATAATAATAATGATTTTTTCATAAGGCTTATAGTTTAAATATGTTACAAAAATAAATATAGTTTCTTGATTATGCAATGTTTTTATTGTTTAATTACGCGAGATTCGCCAACAACCGCACCATTTGCCACCAGATTCACAACATAAATTCCACTCGGGCAATCGTTGGCTGTAATAACAATTTCACGATCTCCTACTGCCACTGGTGCCTCAATAACACGGCTGGTGCCGTTGACAGCTGTAAGCCTGATTTCGCTGCCTGCCATGGCTGGATGGGAAAGCCTGACTGTAAACTGGTTGCTAAACGGGTTGGGCGTGACGCTCTCTATTGCTGGATCATCGGCGATGGTAGCTGTGGCGTATGACACTGCGCCAGTTAATTTCGAGGCGACACGAAGGGTATAAACTCCCTGCTGGCGGCTGGCAGCGAGTTGTAGAGTCTCTTCTTCACCTATCAGCTCCTGCTGAGGACTGTACCATTCCAATAGTGATGGTTCCTCTATCCCTGTTGCCACCAGTTGGGTTCTGTCGTCATCACCTGTCATGGTGATGATGCCTGGCCCACCAGGGCCACCGCCATTATTGCCGGCCAGGAATATTCTGAAAGTCTCGGCATCAAGCAGGCTATCACTGGCATTGGTTAGTTTCAGGTGCAGAATACCATTCATCGCATTCATAGGCAAAATGTCATTTTCACAATAGAACACAAGCGAATCGATGCCACCTTGAGGTACAATCAGGTTGAAGTAGCTGCCATTGCCATTCAGCTTATACTTCCTCGGTGCAGAATTGGTGGTGGTTATGTTATACTTGGGCAAGTTTGATGAACTGGCATAGATGCCTAGTGACAGCTCAAGATAAAACCTGCAGTATTGAAAAACGTTCCCAGTGCTTGAGGTATCTACTTCCAGTGTGATTTTGCTCGCAGTATTGCTTTCAGACGGGCTGATATATACAGGAATCTTCACTCTTCTCATATAAGTAGATGGTGGTATATTAATAAGTGTGCCCAGACTCGGTTTAATCGTATTCTCCTTGCGAATGGCCACGTTGCTGTTTTCGCGCAGGGCAATCATGCCACCTGCATCTTCTGGAATGACTGACACTATTGTATCATTCACCAGTGCCAGCACCTCAATATCAAGAATATTTCCATTATTGGCGGCTCTTGAAACAAGGGTTGCAGGTGGTTGCCAGACATAGCGATAAATGCATGAAGTGTCGGTGACAATAGCAGTGTCAAGGGAAAGTGCAGCTATCTTTCCACCATACGGGGTGTTTGTGCCATAGATGTAATCCCTGCCCATTTTGAGAGTATTGGTCTTCCAGTAGAGATGCAGATATTTAGATGGGTCAACATAGTCACGGTAACCCCTATTATTGACTTGAACATAAATGTAGAGCTCTTCATCATTTCCCACAAGCAGGTGGTCGTTCTCTTTAACTGTGAAGCCGTCGTTTTGGTTGCGCAGCCAGATATCAGGACTATTCCAGAAATTGCCAGACGAAGAATTGATTCTTGAACCCACATCCTGCAGATTGTCGTGGACGAAGAGATTTGTGCTGTCAAGTAGCACATCAAACGAAAACTCGTCACCCAGCCACTCTGGCATTGAATTATACATGGGAGTTTCATCTCCCTCATCATTACTTTGAGCGTATAAGAAAGCCTCTTTCATAGAGATGTGTCCATTTTGGTTTGTATCAGATGCGACAGGTGTACCATAAACATCTTCTTGATTCAAGGCGTTTATCAGATGATAGGAAAACTCATTGTATTCCAAACCCGTTTGTGGGTCTAATGACCATGAATAGCCATCTTCTGAAGCTGCAGTAATTATTGTGCGTCCTGTCCCCTGTAATGGTTCAATAAAAGCGCCTGAAAAACAATTCTGGAGTATAATGGTTGTGTTACGCGCTCCGAATGCCGTGATTATCGAATCCAGTTCACTGGCATACAGACGATTGTCTCTCGGAGTGGGATGTTCAAGATAATTACTCATATCCCACAAACAAATATATGGCTCATTGGTATTTTGATCTATGTCTCCGTGACACGAAATATAAATAATGAGGTTTGAATTCTTATATGGGGCAAAACCATCATCTTCATTTAAGTAATAGATATCAAGTATTTCGTTTATATAATCTTTACGATTTGGGAACATCAACTGATAAGGAGGATTTCCGCCATTAAAATATTGTGGTCTATTGACATAAAGTTCATATCCCTGATTTGATCTCAACTGGCTTGTCGGAAAGAATGTAACAAACAAAATAGAATCTATGTTACACTTGTTTTTCAGCACATTATAGAAATATTCACAGTCATTCCAGTACGTAAGATAGTTATTTGCCCTTTCATATCCGCCTCCTATCATTATAACTATAGTTTCATCCAGATAATCACAGCCTATCGTACGGTCAGGCTCATCACTCAGCTCCTTTTGGTAATGCTGGTAACTATAAGTCGGAATGCTCCTGAATGCTTCGCGCTGTGACTCGATAAGAGTCAGTTCTATTTTTCTCGGATACTTTACACCTTCAAATCCATAAATGGGAATACTATTTACAGATGAACACTCTTGTGGAACATAGAAATAACTGCATGGGTGGCTCCAGCCAGTCATGGGTTTTTCATCAACAAATATCAGCCATTTTGGGCTATTGCTGGTTAACCAACTAGCTTGAGGAATTTCATCAAGAACACAAGACCCATCACCATCATCATATATTGTATCTGTTTTTGCAATGTAATAATCATAAACAGTGTTTGACGGATATAGATTCTTTACCGCTTGAAGCGCTTGGGCTTCAGTAATCTGGACTTGTGCTAGTGACGGCAGACATGCTGCCATAAGTGCAATAAGAAATAAAAACTTTTTCATTATTAATAAAAATTATAAATTAAACTATTATTTTTCTTTAAGGTAACGCATCGCAGGAAGCGGTCGATTAGGGCACTGTGAACTCGCCTTCGTACTGGTTGTTCCAGGAGGTGGTGATTTCGATGACGTAGTCACCGCTGGTGAGAGAGGAGACGTTGATGGTTCCGCCGCCGGGTTTGGTGTCGGTGATGACGGCGTTCCACCAGTCGTCATAAATGGTCACATAGTAGGTAACATTGGCATAGTCCACAATGGTAATGGTACCCGACACATTGTTATAATACACGTCTGGCATGTCTGCCGGGATGTTCCACTGAGAAAAATGATTTTTACCTTTTATCTATCTCAATTTGTTGCTGATTGTAGTCTTTTATATCAGCTGAAGCCGATATTGTGAATAATAGTAGAACAAATGAGAAAAGCATTTTATTATTCATAGTTGTGGTTATTTTTTGGTTTTCACCTCAAAATTACTACCACTTATTTCACTCATGCAAATTTCTGAGGTTAATTTATTAATTTATATTATTCTGACATTCAGGTTGATAACAATTAATGAAGTTAATTCTTTAATGCTATAACTCATAAAATCAACTTATTAACCTATTACCAATGAACAAACTGATTTGCCCTACTGAAAACCATTAGTTTCTACTATTTTTCATGTGATTTTCTACATATAAGTTAAGTGTCATTGGTTCGCCCGTGATATTTTTGATTATATTGCTTTTATAGATACTCACTGTTTTGATAGTTGTATAATCCATGCATTGCTGAATTATCTGATTTGAAAATCCAAAACAAACAAGTGCAATAAACTTCAATTCTTTAGGCTTACAGTCATAATTATTATTCAAATATGTAATAAGCCCCTTTGATTTGGTATCGGCAACTTGGAAAAGGTTGTTCCAAAAATCCGGACTTAATGTTTTTTTTAAAGACAGCTCTGTTGAGATGCCCTTTGAAAACAAAACATCTTTCAATGACATTCTTCTTGGATAGGATAGCTTTTGAGAAAGTTCTGTCAATACAGCTATTTCACTATCAATATAATCTTTAGTGTCGTTTTGACCTTTGTGTGAATCTATGGGTAGTCGCTCCAAGTCTTTCGCCTTTTCTTGAAGAAACTTTAATGATTGAGAAATTATCTTGTTTTCCTTGTCAAGTTGAGACATCAGGTTTCTCGCTTTGATAAACTTGTAAGTAATGTGACAAGAGAACAACGCAATAATGGCTATGACAGTCCATAACAGCCAAACTTTTCCTCTTGCTTTCTCTGTTTCGTTCTTTAACTGATTGGTATGGTATTCTTGTTCAGTCTTTTTAAGTAATGCAGCATTTGATTGAAGCATAATGGTATCGGCCACTTCATTCGATTTTCGATAGTTCAGAATGCCCGACTTATAGTCATTTTTAGCTTCAGCAATAACAGAAAGCGTCTTGTGAAGCATCATGGAGTCGGCAGATGTTTGCGGATTAGGTAATAGCCTGAGATAATACCCCGCCGAATCGGTCATTCCGAGTTTAGCAAAAGACCTAATACCGTAGGAAAGATACTGAGTATCGTCATACTCGCCTTGATTCTCACGATATATCTGCGTGGCAATATCCTTTGACTTTGAGTAATTCTCCATATAATAATAGAGTCCACAAAGTTTATCAAGTGCTTCATAATAGTTGTATGTAAGCTCGTGCTCCTTGGAGAAGCTGATGGCCTCCTGAATATAATACAGAGCACTGTCGTTGTTATGTGTGCGGTAAAGACCTCCAATGCCAGTAAGACAAATTGCCTGCCAATAATCATCTCCAGCAGCTCTGAAATGAGGCAACGCCTTTTTGTAACGAACGAGGTCGGTAGAGTCGGTCGTATATTCCGATGAATAGACTTCTGCGATGCGAAGGTTGACGTAACCGAGATTGTAATGGTCATTGGGGTCTGCGGTTTGCTCGGCTTCAAGATAGAACTGCATAGCTTGTTGGGCGTTATCCGTCATTTGTGCTACAAGCCCTTTATAGATGAGGGTGCGGGTGTAACGCTCGTGGTCGGCAGTGCCGCTATGATGGTCGACGTAGTAGTGATAGGCAATATTGATAAGCGAGTCGTTAGCGGGCATGACATAGCACTTGAAACGAGCTTGAGTGAGCAGCAGGGCATGGCGGGCATGCAGCATCTCGTCGGTGCGCAGGGCGCGGGCAGTATCGAGTGCCTCGAGCTCTTGGCGCACGCTATCGTGCAAGGCGGGGTCGCTGGTAAGCAGCAGCGAGTCGGCACGGTCGAGCACCGCCATGATGCGCGCATCGTGACTGCCCCCACAGCCCCACAGCAGGGCGGTGAACAGCATGAGCAATATGCCAGGCCCGCGTTTCATTCAATATTTGCTTATAATATTAATTGCTATTTTTCGGACAGGGCACGCCCTGTCCCTACTGCTCAATCCGTCAATCTAACGGTTGTCCTCACATAGATAACGCAAAACCGCCGGTTTTATTGTGGGACCCGCTAAAAAAGACTTGAAAATGCTGCATGGAGTGTAAAAATGCGAATTGGCGAATGGCATATTGATTAGAATTGCAGTAAATAGAAGAAAAAAAGTGCGACTCGCATTTGAGCCGCACTTTTTCTTGTTGTTATTTAGCAGATAGGATACTCTTTAACCTAAATCTTTAACCGGATCGGGTTTAAAGTAGATCGATGGAGCGCTGGAGGAAGTTGTTGAGGGCTTCGCCCTTGAGCAGACCGTTGCCGAGCAGGGCGATGTCGATGAGCTGTTTCACCTTGTTCTGGTCTTGTGCATAGCGGGTGATGACAGCGGTCTTCTTGTCACGCAATTCACGCTCTTTGTTCTCGTTGTCTTCCAGGTCTTGCTTCTTGTCTTCAGGAACACCTTTTCCATCTTTGTTAAGGTCTCGTATAGCCTTGATAACATTAGCGGTAGCCTTCAACTCCTCATCAATTGGTTTAAGTTCCTCGGTCAATGCTTTCTCGGCATCTTCAATGGCATCCTGAATGAGTTTGTGATTGGTGTTAAGCGTGAAGTTATAGGCATCGGGCAACTCGCCATAGAAACTCATTCCGGGCTGGAACTGGGCCATCTCCTTCATGCGTCGCATATACTCGCTCTGAGTGATGACGATGGGCTTATCGGTGGGGGCCATGGCAGCATAAGTCACATAGAACTCGCTCTTCTCAACTGCAGGAATCTGCGATTTGAATAGGGTAGAGGCAATGTTCTGCTGCTCCTCGGTGAGGTTGGTGGGCTTGACATCTTCTTTGCGTATGAGGTTGTCGAGCACATCGGAGTCGACGCGAACAAAGCGCGACTTCTCCTGTTTCTGCTCCAGCATGCCCACAAAGGGTATGTCGAGCTGGCCGTTCATGAGCAGCACATCGTAGCCCTTGTCGGCAGCCGCCTTAATGTAGGTGTACTGTGCCTCCTTATCGGTGGCATAGAGATAGACGAGGTTGCCGTCCTTGTCGGTCTGTTCGGCCTCGATGAGTTTCTTGTAGTCGTCGAGTTTGAAGTATTTGCCGGTGGTGTTTTCAACCAGCGCAAACTTCATGGCGGCGTCGCAGAATTTCTCGTCGCTGAGCATGCCGTACTCGATGAAAATCTTGATGTCGTTCCACTTCTCTTCAAAGGCCTTAGGATCGTTTTTGGCAATTTCCTCAAGGCGTGCAGCCACCTTCTTGGTGATATAGGTCGAAATCTTCTTCACATTGCGGTCGCTCTGCAGGTAGGAGCGCGACACATTGAGCGGAATGTCGGGGCTGTCGATTACACCCTGGAGCAGCATCATGAAGTCGGGCACCACACCCTCTACGCTATCGGTCACAAACACCTGATTGCAATAGAGCTGGATGCGGTCCTTGCGAATGTCGAGATTGTTCTTGATTTTCGGGAAATAGAGAATGCCCGTGAGGGTGAAGGGGAAGTCAACATTCAGATGAATCCAGAATAGAGGATCTTCCTGACCTGGCTGTATGGCGTGGTAGAACTTGAGATAGTCCTCGTCCTTCAAATCGGTTGGCGTGCGCGTCCACAGAGGCTCAATGTCATTGATGAGTTTGTCCTTGTCGGTATCGACATACTTGCCATCCTTCCATTCCTGCTCCTTGCCGAAGATGAGGGGAACGGGAAGGAAGCGGCAATACTTGTTGAGCAAGGTACTGATGCGCGACTGCTCCAGGAATTCCTTCTCGTCGTCGTCGAGATAGACGACAATGTCGGTGCCACGCTCAGCCTTGTCGCACTCTTCCATCTCATACTCGGGAGAGCCGTCGCACGACCACATCATGGCCTGTGCACCCTCGCGATAGGAGAGGGTGTAAATCTCCACTTTCTTAGCCACCATAAAGGCCGAGTAGAAGCCCAGGCCAAAGTGGCCGATGATGGCGTTGGCGCTATCTTTATACTTGCTCAGGAACTCCTCAGCGCCCGAGAAGGCTATCTGGTTGATGTATTTGTCAATCTCCTCGGCAGTCATACCAATACCGTGGTCGGTCACGGTGAGTGTGCCTTTCTCTTTGTCGAGTTTCACTTCGACCTTCAGGTCATCAGTAGAACCATTAAACTCGCCAGCACCAGCAAGTGTTTTCAGCTTTTGTGTGGCATCGACGGCATTCGATACCAGTTCGCGAAGAAATATTTCATGATCGCTATACAGAAATTTTTTGATTACGGGGAAAATGTTAGTTGTCGTTACCCCAATGTTTCCTTTTGTCATAATAAATATGTGTTTTTTAGTCTTTATTTTCTGTTTCAATCTTGGCGTCGATCTCGTTGTCTTTGACATCAATGACGAGACGCACATTCTTCTTGTCTTCGTGTTTGAGCAGCAGTTCGCTCAGCGGGTCTTCAATATAGGTCTGGATGGCACGCTTCAAGGGACGGGCGCCATATTGCACATCATAGCCTTTCTCGGCCACAAACTGCTTGGCGGCATCAGTGATCTGTAGTGTGAATCCCAGTTCCTCAACACGCTGATAGAATTGCTTGAGCTCGATATCAACAATCTGCATGATGTGATCGTGATTGAGCGAGGCAAAGGTGATGATATCGTCGACACGGTTCAGGAACTCGGGGGAGAACTGGCGGTTGAGCGCCTTGCGGATGACGGCATCGCTGTGCTCCTTGGTCAGAGCCGTGTTGAAGCCTACACCTGCACCGAAGTCCTTCAGTTCACGCGTACCTATATTAGATGTCATGATGATGATGGTGTTCTTGAAGTCGACACGGCGGCCCAGACTGTCGGTCAAGCAACCCTCGTCGAGCACCTGCAACAGCATATTGAACACATCGGGATGTGCTTTCTCTATCTCGTCGAGCAGCACCACCGAGTAGGGGTGACGGCGCACCTTTTCGGTGAGTTGTCCGCCCTCCTCATAACCCACATATCCCGGAGGGGCACCCACCAGGCGAGAAACGGTGAACTTCTCCATATACTCGCTCATGTCGATGCGGATGAGCGCATCCTTAGAGTTGAACAGGAATTCGGCCAGGCGCTTGGCCAGCAAGGTCTTGCCCACACCTGTGGAACCCAGGAACATGAAGGAGCCAATAGGGCGGTTGGGGTCTTTCAGCCCCACACGGTTGCGACGAATGGCTCGCGCAATCTTGTCGATGGCTTCGTCTTGACCGATAATCTGTTTCTTCAGTTCGTCGGTCATGCCAAGCAGCCTGATTCCCTCAGCCTGAGCAATGCGCTGGACGGGAACTCCTGTAATCATTGCCACAACCTCGGCAATGTCGTTTTCATCTACCGTTTCTCGCTTGGAGTCAAGGTCTTTTTCCCAGCGTTCCTTGGCGTCATTGAGTTCGAGTTTCAGTTTCTCTTGCTGGTCGCGATAACTGGCGGCACTCTCGAAGTTCTGGTTCTGCACAGCTTCAAGTTTCTTGGCCTGTGCTTCGGCAATGCGCTTTTCGAGTTCGTCAATTTCCTTGGGAACTACCACTTTAGAGATATGCACACGGGACCCGGCCTCGTCCATGGCATCAATTGCCTTGTCGGGGAAGAAGCGGTCGCTCACATAGCGGTCGGTAAGTCGCACACATGCCTCAAGAGCGGCATCGGTATAGTCAACACCATGGTGTTTCTCATAAATCGACTTGATGTTGCGCAGGATTTCGAGCGTTTCCTCAGGAGTGGTGGCTTCGACCATCACTTTCTGGAAGCGGCGTTCAAGCGCACCGTCCTTCTCGATGTTCTTGCGATACTCATCGAGTGTGGTTGCGCCTATGCACTGCACCTCACCACGAGCCAATGCGGGTTTGAGCAGATTGGCGGCATCCATTGCGCCACTGGCATTGCCGGCGCCAACAATGGTGTGAATCTCGTCGATAAAGAGGATGATATTCTTGTTTTTCGAGGCCTCGTCGATGATGCCCTTGATGCGTTCCTCGAATTGGCCACGATACTTGGTGCCTGCCACGACCGATGCCATGTCGAGCGCCACAATGCGCTTGTCGAAGAGCACGCGTGCCACCTTGCGTTGCACGATGCGCAGGGCCAGGCCTTCGATAATGGCCGATTTTCCCACGCCGGGCTCACCGATGAGCACCGGATTGTTCTTCTTGCGTCGGCTCAGAACTTGCGCAAGTCGCTCAATTTCTATCTCGCGTCCCACCACGGGGTCGAGTTTGCCGTTGGCTGCTTCTTTGGTTATATCTTTGCCATATTTGTCAATGGTGGGTGTGCCATTGTCATTTTTCATGACATTTCGTCGCTGTTGCGTGCGTTTCTCGCCACCAGGCTGAGACTCATTTCCTCCATGATCTTCGGGTTCCTCATCGAGCAGGTCGTCATCGTCGTCGGTGAATTCAGGACCCATATAGGGCGATAGGGGAGTGTGAAGAGGGTTCATCACATTCCTGCTTTCGTCGTTATTAAAGTAGTGCGTCATTATATTAAACTATTGAATAATTGTAAAGTCTAACTCGGGAATATCGGCTTGCCGACATTCTTTGAGAGTATAAATGCAATTTTTATGCCAAAAATACGAAAAAAATAAGAAAACTTCTTATTAATTATAGGTGTTAATCCAATATTTTTTAGTATCTTTGTAAGTTTTATAACGAGACGTGTTTCATGAGGACTGGAGCATATTTTTCGCTTGATTTGTGAGCATGTCCATGTAGAATTATTAAAAGTTAACTAAATGAACAACGATCGCATTATTGAGATCAACATTGAAAACGAGATGAAGACCTCGTACATCGACTATTCGATGTCGGTTATAGTCTCGAGAGCCTTGCCCGACATACGCGATGGCTTTAAGCCAGTGCATCGCAGAGTGCTCTTCGGCATGGAGAAGCTGGGCAATTTCTCCAATACGCCCTACAAGAAATCGGCACGTATCGTGGGTGACGTGCTTGGTAAATATCACCCCCACGGCGATTCATCAGTTTATCTTGCCATGGTACGCTTAGCTCAGGATTGGGCCATGCGTTATCCGCTTGTTGACGGCCAGGGCAACTATGGCTCGGTTGATGGTGACAGCCCTGCTGCCATGCGTTACACCGAGGCACGCCTTGCCAAGATGGGCGAGGAGATGATGCGGGATATGGATGAAGACACCGTAGATTTCATGCCAAACTTCGACAACACGCTCGAGGAACCAGAAGTGCTCCCCACGCGTTTCCCCAACTTGCTGGTGAATGGTGCATCGGGCATTGCTGTGGGTATGGCCACCAACATGGCTCCCCACAACCTTACCGAGTCGATCAACGCATGCCTGGCACTGCTCGAGAATCCTGAAATGGAGGTTTCGGACCTGATGCACTACATCAAGGCTCCTGATTTCCCCACGGGTGGTATCATTCATGGCTACCAGGGTGTGAAAGACGCTTTCGAGACGGGTCGTGGCAGGATTGTGATTCGCGCTAAGGCCGAAATCGAGACCGAGAACGACCGTGACAAGATTGTGGTGACGGAGATTCCGTACAATGTGAACAAGCGTGAACTCATCGAGAACATTGCCGCACTGGTTGAAGACAAGCGCCTGGAAGGCATCAGCAACATCAACGACGAGAGTGACCGTCAGGGTATGCGCATCGTGATTGATGTGAAGAAGGATCAGAACGCCAATGTGCTGCTCAACAAGCTCTATAAGATGACCGAGCTGCAGTCGTCGTTCAGTGTGAACAATGTGTGCTTGGTTAACGGTCGTCCCGAAACTGTGAACCTCAAGCAACTGCTTCAGCACTTCCTTGACCACCGCCACACAGTGGTGATTCGCCGCACAGAGTTTGAACTCAAGAAAGCCCGTGAGCGCGCCCACATTCTGGACGGTCTCATCATTGCTTCAGACAACATCGACGAAGTAATTCAGATCATTCGCAGTAGCAAGACCACCGATGAGGCTCGTCTGCGTCTGGGTGAGCGATTTGATCTTGATGAGATTCAGACCCGTGCTATTGTGGAGATGCGTCTGCGTCAGCTCACCAACCTCGAGCAGGACAAACTGCGTAACGAATTGGCCGATGTGATGAAGACCATTGAACACCTCGAAGCCATTCTGAACGATCCCGAGGAATGCCGCAAGGTGATTGAAGAAGAACTCATTGAGGTGCGTGACAAGTATGGTGACGAACGCCGCACCGAAATAGAATATTCGGCCGAAGAGATGAACGCCGAGGACTTCTATGCCGACGATCCCATGATCATCACCATTTCGCACTTCGGTTACATCAAGCGCACACCGCTCAGCGAGTACCGCGCTCAGAACCGTGGTGGAGTGGGGGCCAAGGGTAGCGACACACGCGACGAAGACTTCATTGAGTACATCTATGAGGCCACCAACCATAATTATATGCTATTCTTCACTGAGCAAGGTAGGTGCTACTGGCTTCGCGTGTATGAAATACCCGAAGGCACCAAGAACTCGAAGGGACGCGCCATCCAGAATCTGCTCAACATTGGTCCGGAGAATCGCATCTATGCATTCATCCGTGCTACGAAACTGCGTGATCCAGAGTATAACCAGAAGCACTACATCATGTTTGGCACCAAGCAGGGTATTATCAAGCGTACACGCCTGAGCGAGTACTCGCGTCCACGCTTCAATGGTGTGAATGCACTCAACATTCGTGAGGACGACCAACTCATAGGCGCCATCCTTACTGAAGGCGACAGCGAGGTGATTCTTGCCAACCGCAATGGCCGTGCCATTCGCTTCAATGAGACCAAGGTGAGAGCCATGGGACGAACCGCTACCGGTGTGAAGGGTATGACCCTCGACGGACCCGACGATGCAGTAGTGGGCATGATTTGCATGCGTATTAATACTGAGGATGATGTGCTCGTAGTTTCAGAACAAGGTATGGGCAAGCGCAGCAAGCTTGAAGACTACCGCGTGACCAATCGTGGCGGTAAAGGCGTGAAGACCATGAACATCACTGAAAAAACTGGCAAGCTTATTGCTATAAAGAATGTTAGTGACAGTAATGACTTGGTCATCATCAACAAGTCGGGCATCACAATTCGACTCAGAGTGAGTGACTTGCGAGTTATGGGCCGTGCAACTCAGGGCGTCAAGCTCATCAACCTTGAGAAGAAGAACGATGAGATTGCCTCGGTCTGCAAGGTCGATACCGAGCCCGAAGTTGAAAAACCAAGTGAACAGTCGGAACTGGCCTTCGAGCCTCAAGAAGAGGTTGCAGATAACAACGTGATTAACGAAAACAACGAAAATAACGATTCTGAAGAAAATAAAGGTACACAAGGAACTTTTGACTTTCAGGATTAACAATAAAACCGATTATTAACTTTTTAAATTTTATAAGAAAATGAAAAAAATTGCTTTTACCCTGGTTTGTGGAATGCTTTTAGCTTCTACTGCCATCGCTCAAGACTCCAAGTCAATCTATGGCGAGGCTCAAAAGGCCTACAATGGTTACTTCCTGAAAGCACAAAGCGGCAACCTCGATGATGATGCCGTTATGAGTCTTCAGAACAGTTTTGACCTCTACACTCAGGCACTTGCTTGCGATACAGTGTACGAGACCAACAAGGATGGTTCATATAAACTTGACAAGAAGACTGGCATGCCTAAGTTCAAGACTAAAGTGTCGGCCGATGTCATCAAGGCATTTGAGACCATGATTGCTCAGAACGACTTCCTGATTGCAGGCGAGTACTTCCGTGGCAAAGAAGACTACCACAATGCAGCTCTTGCCTATGGCAAGTCAGCAGCCTTGATGCAGTCGAAATATGCCAAGAACATTCCCGACTCAGTTCTCTCTGAATGCCTTTTCCTGCAGGGCTTTGCCAACTACTTTGACAAGGACTACAAGAACTGCTTCGTCAATATGGTGAAGGCTAAAGAATTGGGTTATACGGCCAATGGTATCGATCAGTTTATTGACGATGCTCCTAACCAGATTATCCAAAAGTATGTGAACGAAAGTGACTATGCCGGCGCCAACGAGGCTCTCGACCACATGATTGCCGAAGTGCCTTCAAATGCCAACCTCTATACTCTCAAAGCTCGTGTACAGGAGTTTGAGAAAGGTTTTGAGGCAGCTATTCCCTCTTATGTTGAAGCGCTTGCCAAGGATCCCAACAACGCTTTTGCCAACTACTGCATGGGCGTGGGCTACACCGACATCGTGAACACCGCCGTCATGAACTCAAAGGCCATCACTGATGCGGCTCTTGCAAAAGAAGTGGCTCCCCTGCTTGACAAACCAATCGAGTATCTGAATAAAGCCATCACATTGAACAACAACATCTCGCCCGAGATGCTTGAAGATGCTCAGAAGAAACTCGAAATCCTCAACAAGTTCAAAGAACTTGCAAGATAAGATTCTATTTCATGTATAAATTCAACAAAGCGCTGTGCTTGTAATCCTTGCACAGCGTTTTGTTGATAAGTTGTTTTAAGGCTCATGCGTTACCGACTCTATTTCTTCTCGCTCATTTCAGCATTCTCATTATCGATGGTTGCTCAGCAGCAAGTTATTGATGGTGTGAAACGCAGCATCAGTGACCTCTCTGCATCGGCCGCTACCTACAAGTCGGCTCTCACTCGTCTGAAACCCGCATTGAGCCATGAATCCACTAAAGAAAAGGCCGAAACATGGTGGCTGGCTGGCAAAATAGCCTTCGATATTTATGACAAGATGCAGCACACCAAGGCTGTGGGCAACAAGGTTGACGAGAAGGAGATGGCCACCTATCTCACGCAGGGATACAATTATTGCAAGACCGCACTGCGGCTCGACTCGGTGCCCGAACTCAATCATGACGGTTCTCCCAAGGTTGACCGCAAAACCCGTCGACCGCTTGTCAAAACCAAATATTCGGCCGACATTACAGCCAAGTTGCTTGAGAATCTGCAGCACTTTGCATCGGTGGGTGGTGAACTCTATAATAGCGGTAATTGGAATGATGCTTGGAATGCGTGGGAGGCCTATCATGAGATCGCCATCTCGGCATATGCACGCGAGAAGAAGAAGGTGCCTGCCGACACGCTTGTCGGCAAAATGCGGTTCTATCAAGGCCTGGCTGCATTTCAGTCGACCGACTACCTTCTTGCTCATCAGTGCTTCTCTGATGCCCGCATTTATGGCTATCGTCAGAAAGCCGTTTTCGACAATGACCTCAACGTGTTAGTGCGTATGGGCGACACCACAGAGGTGGTTAATGTGGCGCGCGAGGCTTATCAGGTGCATGGTGCAGCCGATATCCAGTATCTGCGCATTCTCATCAACGACCATCTTAACAAGTTGCAGTATAAAGATGCAACCAGCCTGCTTGACCAGGCCATCAAGAAAGATCCAACCAATGCTGAATACTATAATCTGAAAGGTGTTATCATTGAGCAGGAAAAAGATTTTGAGGCAGCGTTGCCGCTATATCTGAAGGCCATCGAGGCTGACCCGTATTACGCAGTAGGGCAGTACGATGTGGGCCGTTGCTATTATCTCAGGGCATTGGAACTCATCAAGAATAACTCTAACCTTAGCCGTGGCACTCTGAACGACAAGGTGAATCCCGTTTTCCAACAGGCGCTTTTCTACCTTGAGAATGCCTATGAACTCAACACCAACGATCCAGACGTAATTAAAATACTCAAAGACATCTACTACCGCCTGGGCATGGGCGAACAGCTTCAGGAACTTGAGCGGTAATCATTGGTATAAAGAATATAAAACGACAAGGACAGGCATCAATGAATACCAGTCCTTTATTTATTATTTTAGCTTGAATTTAAATTATACCGAGGATAATATTGACTAGGGAGGTCAAGTCAGAAACATTCACCTTGCCGTTTCTGTCAACATCAGCAGCGGTTTCATCAAGAGTAGTCACGCCCAATATCATATTGACAAGAGCGGTAACATCGCTTACGTTCACTTTGCCATCAATATTCACATCACCATCAAGAGCAATGCCGAGCAACTTGTAGTCCAAAAAAGCAAATCGACCATGAATCCACTGCTTCATGTAGTTAACTTCCTCAACATAATTCTTAGTGTCAAAATAATTGGGCCATAGATGTTTATCGAATATTTTCCAGGCTCTTGCATTGCGGTCTATTGCTCCACCCATTGTGAGTTGAGACGACAGGGAATCCATCATTGCATAAACATGATCTTCAGTATAGATTTCTTGTCGATATTCTTGCCATCGGTTTCGCATAAACCGATTAAAGCTCGGAGCACTTGTGAGGGCATCTACCCAACGGGGTATTCCAATCCAAGTGTAAGTGTGATTATCATATACCCATTCATTGGTTTTATTAGATGTGCATCCAAATGTTAAGTCCATGTCCCAAATTGAGAGCTTAAACTTTGGGTCAACGCTATCCCTGCGTTTATATAATTTTGTGCTCAATCTGTATGCATCATTGTTATGGGCAAACTCGTTTGACAAGGTGTAGTCGATAAACGATTGAATATCGATGAGACTGTTCTCGTCGGTAAACTGATTTTCAGCCCCTCCCTCAACAAGAGTTTGCTCCATTTGCCAGATCTTGTTTCTTATGTACATGGTCTGGGTATAGGTGATTTCATCTAAATCAGGTTCGTCGAATTGATAAACATTTTTCTGGGCAGTCGTTATTTCGTTCCCCTCGCTATCTACAGGATAATACTTTGAAACAAAACCACCGCTACCTGGCCGGTCAATTTCAAGCAAATAGTCACCGGTGAGGGCATCTCCTTCTTCCTCTGGTTCAGTTAGATTTAGTCTGAACTTGCCTTTAGTTACTTTTTCCATAAGGGTATATACCCCATAGTATATGCCGTCGACAAACACTTCGCAATATTTTCCTTTAGGAGAAAACTCAACGAAAGGACGAGCCAAACCATAGGAAAGAAGGTTGCGCATCATGCTCCTGTCGCTATGATTCGCCAGTAATGCCCAATTGTTGTCCTTACCCATGCCTAACAAGCTGACTTTTTGTTTTTTGCCACCTTCTTCGAGAGGCTGTGTGAGGGTTCTTATTGTGTATGATTTTTTAGGGGAAGTAGTGTAGGTAGTGTTCCCTCGATAGTTAATAGAGATATAACCATTATAATCAATATTTTGATTGGGATGTGCAATGGTGTCGGCAAAGTTCCACTGTCCATTCTCGTTCCAAATGATTTTCATTCGGGCGGTTATCTTTTCATCTTTTAAAATCGTGTCGCCGTTCACTTCAATATAGACGATGGGCAGGTTGGTTGAATCTACACTGATATTCTGAACAACAGGCGGATAATTGTCGGAATCTTGTGCATAAAGTTTAATCTGTGTCGACAACACAAGCACGGTCAGCATCAACCAAAAACGGAAAAGTCGTTTCATTGTCATTAAATGTCACCCATCCCGTCTTCTTGGGTGGACTAATTCTATGATTATCAATAACGAGGGGCTTTAGATGCTCAGGCGGATGATGCCACGGGGTGAAGCATTCACAAAGTTCACAATCTCATCGCGCTCGGGGCAAGCAGGTACATCTTCGATAATCTTGGCAATAGCATCCTTGCGACTTAGTTGTGATAGATAAAGTATGCGATAGACGCTCTGGATGCGGTTGATCTGTTCTTCGGAGAAGCCACGACGATGCAGTCCGATGGAGTTCACACCTTCATAAGAAATGGGGTAGCGACCTGCCATCACATAGGGCGGAATGTCCTTATTTACCAATGAACCACCTTGAAGCATCACATGGCAACCTATATGAGTGAACTGATGAACAAGCGCACCGCCACCGAGTACAGCATAATCGCCAACTTCAACCTCACCAGCAAGTTGAACGGTGTTTGACATGATAACATGATTGCCCAGCACACAGTCGTGAGCCACATGACAATAGGCCATGATCAGACAGTGGTCGCCAATCACCGTCTTGCCTTTAGAGGCAGTGCCGCGATGAATGGTCACAAATTCACGGATGATGGTGCCGTCGCCAATGATGGCAAGGCTGTCTTCGCCCTGGAACTTCAGGTCTTGCGGAATGTCGCTCACCACTGCGCCCGAGTGAATGTGGCAGTTCTTGCCAATGCGAGCACCCGAGCGGATGGACGCATTACTGTCGATGACGGTGCCGTCACCAATCTCCACATTAGCGTCGATCGTTACAAACGGACCAATTTTCACATTCTCACCAATCTTTGCAGTGGGGTCAATCACGGCGTAAGGGTATTTCTCCATATCTTTAGTGTCTTATTTGTTCTTGATGATTTGAGCCATAAATTCGGCCTCCGATACAATCTTCTCTCCCACAAATGCATAACCCTTCATCACGGCACAACCGCGGCGTACAGGTGTCATAAACGACAAGTGGAAGACCAGTGTGTCGCCAGGAACCACTTTTTGACGGAATTTCACATTGTCGATTTTCATGAAATAGGTGGAGTAGCGCTCGGGGTCTTCAACACCGCTAAGCACCAGTATGCCTCCCACTTGAGCCATGGCCTCGACCTGAAGCACGCCTGGCATGACTGGTTCTTGTGGAAAATGGCCCTGGAAGAAGGGTTCGTTAGAAGTGACATTCTTCACGCCTACAATGTAGTTGTTGCCCATATCAATGATCTTGTCGACCAGTTGCATGGGATAACGGTGTGGCAAAATCTGGCGAATGCGGTTGATGTCCATGATAGGAGCCACATTGGGGTCATAAACAGGAGCTTGAATGTTCTGGTACTTGAGTTCCTGACGTATCTTTTTCGAGAGCTTTGTGTTAAGCGTGTGTCCGGGACGAGTTGCCACGATGCGGCCTTTCAGTGGACGGCCAATCAGTGCCAAGTCGCCCAGCACATCAAGCAGTTTGTGGCGAGCTGGCTCGTTGTTGTAAACCAACGGCTTGTTGTTGATGTAACCGAGTTCACTGGCCTGCTTATGGGGCACGCCAATGGCGTCGGCCAGTTTGTCCAGGTCGGCCTGATTCATTGGTTGATCGTAGATGACGATGGCATTGTCGAGGTCACCACCTTTGATGAGGTTCATCTGCAACAGAGGCATCACTTCGCGCACAAACACAAAGGTACGACTGGCTGCTATCTCATCTTTGAACTTACTCATATCGGTGAGTGATGCAAACTGGTTTGACAATACCGGTGAGTCAAACTCAATCATGGTGTCGATCGAGAAATCGTCCTCGGGCAACACGATGAGCGACGAACCCGTTTGCTCGTCAACCACCTTGATGCGCTGTTTCACCACATAATACTCTTTGTCGGCGTCCTGCTCGTTCAGGCCCACCTCTTCAATCTTGTTACAGTAAATGATGGCGCTGCCGTCAAGGATGGGCATCTCTGGAGCATTGACCTCAATCTCGCAGTTGTCAACACCCATAGCATAGAGGGCGGCCATGGCGTGCTCGATGGTGCTCACGCGCACTTCCTTGTTGCTCTTGCTGGCAATCACGGTGCCACGCTGCGTTTCCACCACGTTCTCGGCAAGACCTTCAACAGTGGGTGCACCATCAAGATCAATGCGCTTGAACACATAGCCCGTGTTTACTTCGGCAGGTTTGAATGTAGCGGTAATTTCAAGGCCTGTGTGAAGTCCCTTGCCACTCACCGTAAACGCTTCTTTTAATGTGAATTGTTTCATTATATGATTTGAGTGATTTGTTATCAGGATTTATTTGCTTGAATCTTGAATGAGTTTCTTGAGCTTTTTGATATCGGCAGCCATTTCAGGAAGGCGTTTCAAATAGACCTGTTGACGGGCAAACTCCAGAGCACTAATGGCAGGAGCTCCCAGCAGACGCTGCTTGTCGCCCACGCTGTTAGGCACACCCGTCTGGGCCCCAATGCCGTTATAGTCACCCACAGTGATGTGACCTGCAAAGCCCACCTGACCGCCGATCATGTTGTTCTTGCCAATCTTAGTAGAACCAGCGATGCCCACTTGTGCAGCCATCACAGTGTTCTCGCCAATCTCCACATTGTGAGCTACCTGAATGAGATTGTCGAGTTTCACGCCACGCTTCACGATTGTGGCTCCCATCGTAGCACGATCGATGGTGGTGTTGGCGCCCACTTCCACATCATCTTCAAGAATCACGATGCCTACCTGCGCAATTTTCTCATAGCTGCCGTCGGGCTGTGGAGCAAAACCGAAACCATCGCCACCAATCACAGCACCAGCCTGCACAATGCAACGGTTGCCAATCTTGCAACCGTGATACACCTTCACGCCAGGATAGAGGGTCACGTCGTCGCCCAGTGACACGTTGTCGCCCACATAGACTTGTGGATAGATCTTCACGTTCTTGCCAATTTTCACATTTTTGCCCACATAGGCAAAGGCACCCACATAGCAGTCTTCAGGCAGCGACACACCTTCAGCAACAAAGCTTGGTTGCTCAACGCCACGCTTCGACTCCTGTTGCATACTGTTCACGTAGTTCAGCAAGTGGGCGAGGGTGGCATAAGGATCTTCTACCCGAATGAGTGTGGTGCTCACGGGCTTTTCAGGAACGAAATCGTTGCGCACCAGCACAGCCGATGCTTTGGTTGTATAAATGAAGTGAGTGTATTTGGGGTTAGCCAGAAAGGTGAGACAACCATGTTCGGCTTCTTCTATCTTTGCATAGTTCACAATCACAGCAGAGCCATCGCCTTCTACGGTACCTTGAACAAGCGAGGCCAACTGTTGAGCAGTTATTTCCATATCAAAAAAGTACTTTTTACAATTTAGTCTGCAAAGTTGCAAAAAATGTGTGATTTAGGCAAGTTTTTTACCCCCTAAATTCCTTGTGACACCTCTTTTGTGTCCCTTTTTGGCAATGAGGTGTTCAAAACCGCTTTTTATAAGTTCTTTTTAGGAACGACAGCGCATCAGGCCTTACTTCTTTGACCGAAGAATCTCCACTTGTTCACGAACCGCCTCTTCATGAATTACTTGCATCACTGATTGCATAAAGGAGGGATCCATTCCTAACTCTTGTGCCTGTCGCATGCGTTGCTCCAATATCTCGTCGTAACGACGTGCCTGAACTACTGGCATATTCTGCGATTTCTTCAGATTGCCTATTTGTCGGCACAAATCCATTCGACGATTCAAAACCTCAATCAGTTCGTCATCACATTGGTCGATGAGTCGACGCAGAGCGGCCAATTCATCGCTGGGCTGATGGCGGTTGCGCACAATCAGTGAATCGAGTACCTGTTGCAGTTCAGTCGGTGACAGTTGTTGTTCCTTGTCACTCAAGGCTTCAGCTGGGCAACAATGACATTCAATCATGAGTCCGTCGAACCCCATGTCAAGCGCTTGCTGGGATAGGGGAGCGATGAGCTCGGTCTTACCCCCCATGTGCGATGGGTCACAAATAATGGGCACATTGTCAGCACGACGCTGCAACTCAATGGGAATAGGCCATTGAGGCTCATTGCGATAAAGGTGTTGGCCAAACGAGCTGAAACCTCGGTGCACGGCCCCCAAGCGTCTGATGCCGGCATTGTAAAGCCGCTGAAGGGCTCCCAACCACAGCTCCACATCAGGATTCACAGGATTCTTGACAAGCACTGTCACATCAGTGTTACATTTGATCAGCGTGTCGGCGATTTCCTGAACAGCAAAAGGGTTGGCGGTAGTGCGGGCACCAATCCACAACACGTCGATACTTGCATCGAGGGCCTCACGCACATGGCTTGCCATCGCCACTTCGGTGGCCACGAGCATGCCCGTTTCATCTTTTACGCGCCCAAGCCATTTCAACCCCTTACTACCAGGGCCAGAATAGCTGTCGGGACTCGTGCGTGGTTTCCACACACCAGCCCTGAACACTTTCACACCCATCTCATGCAAGGCATGAGCGGTTTTGAGGGTCATTTCCTCGTTTTCAGCACTGCAAGGGCCAGCAATGAGAGTGGGGCGAGCATTCCACTCGTCACCAAACAAGGGTTTAAGATCTGGAAAAAGCGTTTTCTCGCTCATTATCATATTATTTGCGTGGTGCAGCACCTTTTTCTGGTGCATCGGGGAGGTAATAATAGACGTAGAGTCGACCTTTAGCATAGCCAGGCGAGATGTATTTGCCCCAACTGCTTTGATACATATTGCGGCCAACTAAGTCGAAGTCGTTGCTTCTTCTCAAGTATTCATCAAACGAGGCACACTCTTGACGCGCATCATAGCACTTGTGGCTCACCGCCACGCCTGTGAGTTTGCCGTCATATTTGTTGGAATTCATGAAGAAGAACTGATAGCGGTAGCCATTAGCATCCTCTACGGTCAACTGCTTATTGTCACCCTTAGATAAGTCTTTGGAACGCAGCGACTTGAAGTCGGCACCTGTGAGCCCATCATATATATCCAAGAATGTGTGAGAATTGAGCCTCTTAATCAGTTGGTTAGCCACATCCGTTTCTGAATCGGCTACGTAGGGTAGGGAATAACCGCTTGTAGATCTCGATGCTCGTTCTTCAGCTACAGGGACTACAGAGACTTCAGGTATCTCATCTTCGATATTTGGAATAGCTGATACCGATGCACTTGCCTCGGGAGCAACCGAAACGCTGGTCGAAGCCGAGCTTGAAAGCTGTTCGGTTTTAGTGACAGAACTTTCAGTCGAAGTGGTGCTGGTTTTATCTTTATCCTTGAACACGAGTAACCAAATCAGCACACCAGCTAGTGCCAATACTAATGCCGAGAGAAGAGCTATGAGCCAAGCATTATTTTTCTTTGTGCTGTTTTCTTGTGCAGGATACGGGTTAGGTTGTTCTTGTCCGTAAGAAGGTTGAGGCATTGGTTGTGTACCTTGAGGATTTTGGGGCATTGGGCCTGCCTGAGAACCTCCAACCATACCCATGCCGCTAAAGGTAACCATCAAGGGAGTCTGACAGGTAGGGCAATTTACAACACGTTCACGTGAACCATCAGTATTTTTTACAAGCAGAACGGTTTTACAGTTCGGACATTGAATTTGTACTTGTTCCATAATATGTTTTTTTAAGAGTTTTTGGTTTATTATGCAAAAATAATCATTTATGTTCAATAATACAATGTAATCATATTTTTTATTTATGATGGAATAGAGTGTAGGTAGAATAGCAATGAAAATATTATGCGTGTCCTATTTAACATAATACAAATTATAATTCAAAAGGGTGTAGAAAGGCAGTTGTTAGTAACGATTAGGTATTACCCAATTTTGTCATATCAAAGATAATGTGTATTTTTGCTAAAAATAAAGCAGACAGTTTGGGTTATGCTCTCCTCATTAAACTATTTTTTGGAGATATTTGTGCCTAACGTCAAACACTCATTTGTTTAATGAAGTTCTCTCGCATCTACATACTGCATAATTTGCAATACACACTTTGCGTCATGTTGACGCTACTGCTTTGCTACGCTACTGCTCAAGCCCATATTACCGATAACGACTCCACAATTTCTTGTGAATTTTCGCACGATATATCGGTTCAATGTCAAATTTTCGATTCTCAGACGGTTGAGGATTCAAATAGCGAACTTACCATTTCACTTGATGAAGAAAATGATGTGGATACTTTATTGGCTAATGAATGCTCAACAGCTGATGTAGCTGAGTCGTCGGCCACGGAACGATTCTCGTGGAATCAAGTCATTGTGCCTGGTGTGTTGATGGGCGTCGGACTGTTGGGCACTATCAATGAGAAAAACGGCGTCAACAAGGCCGTGCGCGACTGCATGGCCGACTGGCGCGGCACACATACGACCCACATCGACGATTATCTAAGATTCCTTCCTTCGGCTGCTTATCTTGGTCTTGGTTTCATTCCAGGTATCAAGGCGCGTCACAACACACGCGACCGCTTTCTCATCGCAGCCACATCTCATGCCACAATGCTTCTGCTCGGCTATGGTTTCAAGTTCGTAATCAAGGAACGACGTCCTGATATGAGCGACCGCAAATCGTTCCCGTCGGGCCATGTTTCTCTGGCTTTTACGGGTGCAGAACTGATGAGACTGGAATATGGAACTCCTTATGGTATAGCTGGTTACATAACGGCCAGCGCAGTCGCTTTCCTTAGGCTCTATAACGAAAAGCATTGGCTGCACGATGTGATGATGGGTGCAGGCATTGGCATATTGAGTGCCCGCATTGGTCACTGGTTATTGCCCATCGAACATAAGTTATTGAAAATCAACGACAAACCCAACAAGCCGATTGTGACCGCCCTACCCGCCTATAATCCTTATAATCAATCATTTGAGCTCTCTGTGATTGCGCAATTCTAATTGTTTATCATCCTAAATAACAACAGATTATCCTATTAGACTTAGCGAAACACTTTAAGCTTGCCAAGTTGTTATTTATTCCTCAAAAGCATATATTATTGTTTGAACATGCGCGACATGGAGCGTTTATCCTCACGCTCTTTAATAGCCTGTCGCTTGTCGAATTGGCGTTTGCCTCGCGCAATGGCAATCTCCACCTTGGCCAGTCCACGCTCGTTGAGAAATACCCTGAGCGGGATGATGGAAAAACCCGGCTGTTGCTGCGCTTTTGCCAACTTGTTGATTTCCTTGCGGTTCAACAGAAGTTTGCGGTCGCGGTGTGTGGCATGATTGTTATATGAGCCCATCGAGTACTCGGCAATATACATGTTTTTCAGCCAAATCTCACGATTTTCAACCATGCAATAGGTATCGGTCAGTCCGGCTTTGCCTTGGCGGATCGACTTAATCTCCGTGCCTGTCAGCACCATGCCAGCCGTGAATGTCTCATCTATGAGGTAATCGAACGAGGCTCGACGGTTCTTGATATTGACATTGCTGGTTTGATTGTTTTTTCCCATAACTTATTTCTCCTTTCTTTTCTACGACATCATAAATCCCAACAGATACCTAATCACGAGGGGGAACAATATAAGCATAGCCGACGCAATGATCACAAACTTGGTGAGTTTCTTGTCGTTCTGCATTCCCAGATAGTGCAGCGCTCCCTTATGCACCAACACACACACATAGATCAGCATAAAGTAAAGCGGTGTGAATGCGTTGTCGAGCAGATTGTTGCATATTTCCAGCAAGGCCAGATAAATGAGGTTATAGATGATAAAATTGTTTAACCTCACCGTGGCTGACGGGGTTTTCACAAGCTTTGGATAAAAGCCTCCGAGTAGATAGCCGATGAGGAAATAGCTGGCAAAGAAGCTCGCAAACTCGATGATGGCGTGAATGAGCAGTTTTGAAAGAGTCCAGTCGGTGGGCGTGTAGATGTAGGGGACAAACGAAGCCACAGCCAGCAATGCCAGAACGGGATACAGGCCGCCAGAGAGCACCTTCTGCGTAGGTGTCACCGATTCATTCACGCCTTCCCATCCCAGTTTAGGCGATACAATCACCATAAATATGTTCTTGACAATGCTCATTCTGCTAAATTTTGCCACAAAATTAATATTATTGTATCAATTAGCGAAATCCTAAGCCATTTTTTGCTAATTTTGTGCCGATAATGAAGACCGAATTCCTCATAGCACGACGGCTCAAATTGGGCGACAACACGCAGCGCAAGGCATCTCCAAGCATAGTGGTGGCACTTGCGGGTATCGTGCTTGCCATCGTCATCATGATTCTGTCTATCGTTATTGTCATGGGATTCAAGAGCGAAATCAAGCACAAGATATTTGCCCTCAACCCACACCTCAAGGTCACCAATGCAGCTCTGGGCATCGACGACAACATAACTACTGTTAATGGTCCCGAGGTGTTCAAGGCCATTCTTGCCGACTCTGCCCTATCGCCTCGTGTTCAGAGTATGTGTCTTATGGCTGAGAAACCCGCCATACTCAAGACCGACAACGATTTTCAGGCGACCGTATATCAGGCGGTTGACGATGGATTTGACTGGTCATATATCAAGTCGTGCCTAGTCGAGGGCCGTACACCCTCTTATGCCGATACCGCCAATGTGAACGAGATTGTGATGTCGCGTATCATTGCCGACATGCTGCAGCTGCACTTGGGCGACCGAGTATTCACCTATTTCATCGATAACAAGGTGAAGGCCCGCCGTTCGGTTATCGTGGGCATCTACGCCTCCGATTTCGACAACTTCGATAAAATCTATATCATGGGCAATCTTGCCGCCTTGCAGAGCGTGAATGGATGGCCCAGCAATGTGGGTAACTACGTGGGCGTGAACCTCACTTCGACCGACCAACTTGCCGAAGATTCCTATCAACTCTATGGATCCCTTGCCGCTGCCACCTACGACCGAGGCTATAACACCTTGCATCGTGTCACTGAAATACGCCAAAGCAACTCTGCCTACTTTACCTGGCTCGATATGCTTGACATGAATGTGGTCATCATCATTGTGCTGATGGTCATTGTGTCGGCATTCACGCTCATCTCGGCAATGCTCATGATTGTGCTGGAGCGCATACGCACCATCGGGCTGCTCAAGGCGCTTGGCGCCAGCAATGCTTATGTGCGACGCATCTTTATTTATCTAACGCTCAAGCTCATTGTGCGTGCAATTATCATCGGCAATGTGGTGGGCATTGGGTTGGCACTCATTCAGCAGCACTTCCATATCGTGAAGCTTAACGCTGATGCTTATAATATGCCGTATGTGCCCATCCAGATCAGCGTCCCTGCCCTACTCTTGTTGAACTTGGGTATCATTGTGGTGGCGTACCTCACACTGCTGGTGCCGAGCCATATCATTGCCACTATCAAACCCGCCTCGACCATGAAGTTTGAATAATAGGTAAAATTGGAAAATAAAAAAGGCTCAGACAGATGTCATGAGCCTTTTTTGTAGTGGTACCGGGAATCGAACCCGGATTGCAAGATTGAGAATCTTGTGGCCTAACCGTTAGCCGATACCACCGATTGCGAGTGCAAAATTATAACATTTTTTCTTATCCACCAAATTTTACTCTTAAAAAACTCGAAAAATGTTTTCTGTCAATGTTTGTTTAGACTATTTAAGGCGAAATTTGATGTTGGACGTTAATTTTTCACTCGAAGTGCCAATGCGTGCAATAAAGTCGCCTGGTTCGGCGACCCATTGATGCAGACGGTCGTCGAAATAGCTAAGTGCATCACGGCCAATGGTGATGGTCACGTTCTGCGACTCGCCCGCCTTAAGCTGAACCTTTTTGAACGCTTTGAGTTCCTTACTGGGTCGCTCAAGAGAGGATTTGACATCGGTGATATAGAGCTGGATGGTTTCAGCGCCCTCGCGGTTGCCTGTGTTGGTGACCTTGACTGAGAAGGTGATGCTATCGGTTGCGGCTAGTTCGTGTTTGTCGGCTTTGACATCGGTGAGCGAGAACTGGGTATAACTCAAGCCATGGCCAAAGGCGAAGAGCGGACGGGTCTTGAACTTTTCAACTCCTCGATAGCCCACATAGAGACCTTCTTGATACTCGATGTCGAAAACATCTTCATCGGGTCGCTTCGTGCCCGGGAAGTTGCCCATGCGGTGAGCTCCACAATCTTCGAGCTGAGCATACCAGGTAAAGGGAAGCTTGCCCGATGGATTGGCATCGCCTACCAGTACTGAAGCCAATGCCTTACCCGCTTCGCTGCCAATGAACCAGCCCTGAACGATGGCGGGAACGGACTCTTTCCATGGCATAGCTACAGCATTGCCGGAGATGTTGACAAAGATGAGATTCTTGTTGGCCTGCGCGAGTGCCGTGACAAGACGGTCCTGGTCATAAGGCAGGCCGTAGCTGAGTCGGTCGCCATCCTCGGCATCTTGGTGCATACTCTTGTTGAGTCCGCCAAATACCACCACATAATCGGCCTCATGTGCCTTGCTAACTGCCTCGTCGATGAGTTGCTGAGGTGCGCGCAGGTCCACAAGGTTCTGTCCTGTGGTCACGCCATTGTAGTTGCCAGTAGTGTCGCCGACGTAGCCACGGGCATAGTCGACAATGATATTCTCTTTTTCTAAACGAGATTTCAATCCGTCGAGAGGCAGAATCTCATGCTGCACCTTGAGCGATGAGGAACCGCCACCAACGGTCATCATTTTGATGGCGTTCTCCCCTACTACCAGCACACGACGCGCGTTGGCAGTGTTGATGGGCAGTACGTTATTCTTGTTCTGGAGCAGAACGATGCCCTCTTGTGCCACTTTGAGCGCCACATCGTAGTGCTCATCATTGCACATGAAACCCTGAGCTCGGTGACTGTTGAGCGTGGTGCGGAAGAACAGTCGCAGCACACGACGCACTTTGTCGTCGAGTTCACGCGTGGTATAACGGCCAGCCTGAATAAGTTCCTTATAGGGTTGAGCCAGGTAATAGGAGTCGTAGGCGTTAGGATATCCATGGTCAAGCCCATTGGTCCATGAACCAAACTCCATGTCGAGTCCGCCTATGATGGCCTGATGGGTGTCGTGCGCCCCCCCCCAGTCTGAAACCAGTACACCATCGAAGCCCCACTCGCCTTTGAGGATTTGGTTGACGAGAATAGGGTTATAGCAGTTATGCACATTCTTATATAAGTTATAGGCTCCCATCACTCCCCATGCGCCACCTTGCTGAACAGCAGCCTTGAAGGCGGGCAGATAAATCTCATAGAGAGCGCGGTCAGAGAGAATGATATTGGTGGTATGGCGGTTCGTCTCGTGATTGTTGAGCGCAAAGTGCTTGACGCAGGCAGCCACACCAGTAGATTGTAGCCCCTGAACATAAGGGGCAACCATCATAGAGGCCAGATAAGGGTCTTCGCCCATGTACTCGAAGTTGCGGCCATTGAGGGGCGTGCGATAAATGTTGACGCCCGGTCCCAGAATCATATCCTTGCCACGATATCGGGCTTCCTCGCCCAAAGCGCGGCCGTAGCTATAGGAGAGTTGAGGATTCCATGTGGCAGCCAGACAGGTCAGTGCCGGAAAAGCCACACAGGAGTCGTTGGTCTGGCCAGCCTGTTCCCATTGATCCCACAGCACATCGGGACGCACGCCGTGAGGTCCGTCGTCGGTCCAGAAGTCAGGCAAGCCGAGTCGCTTGATGCCAGGCGACGAGAATTTGCTCTGCGCATGAATGATGGCTACCTTGTCCTCAAGTGTGAGGCGCGACATGAGATCGTCGATACGCATTTCGATGGGTTTAGAATCATCGAGATAGACGGGAGTCTGTGCCGATATGCCGAAACACATGAGTGCCTGAAAGACCAAAAGAGTGAAAAACTTTTTCATAACACTGGTATTAATGGGAAAAATGGGAAAAAATGGAAACTTGGTTTATAGAAAAAGGAAAGAATGGTGCCTGCATCAACAGGCGGTGCAAGCACCATTCTGAAAGAGTTAATCAGGCTTGTTCAGCAAAAGCCGAACAGCGATTTTACTTGACAATCACCTTCTTGCCATTGACAATGTAGATGCCAGTGCCGAGGCCTTCGGCCGACTTCACACCCTGACGGACGAGTTTGCCGTCGATGGTGTAGATGTTGAAGTAAACATCCTTGTTGGCATTGACATCGTTGATGGCAACAGAAGTGCCATTGACATGGATGTAAGAACGGAATGCGGGTACTTCAGTCACCTCGGCGAATGCAGGCTCGGTAGCCACATCGCTCATACCATAGTTCTTGCCGGGAACGTCTTCACGCAACATTGAAGCTGCTTGAACATCTTCGGTAGTAGCGGTAGCGTTCTGATAGGTGGGGATGAAGAAGGCATTCTTGCCCACAGCAACGGGAGAAGCACTCCAGTCGATAGTGGTTTCGCCACCACCTGCAAGAGTGATGTCGGCGCCATCGAGATGAGCCACATAGGGAACACCAGCCTGAACCTCGGTTACTTGATTGAGTGTAACCTCAACGGTTTCGCCGCTGTTGTCGATAGCAGTCACTTCGTAGAACTGAACATTGGTAGGAAGCGTCTTGTTGAAAGGCAGAACAACCGTAGTGTAGACACCACCCATGCGAGTCACCATCTGGAAGAATGGACTTACCACCGAGATGGGAGCAATCGAAGTGTTCACGCTGTGGTCGGCAGCATTTGCAAAGTGGTCAATGATTTGGACGTTGTAACCCTGGTAACCGCTACCATCGGCTTTAGCCACAATCTCGTTGAAGAGGAATGTGCCTGGAGTCTTGGTAATGAAGAAGGTATTGGGGTTAGTTGCCATATTCTGGTTGTTGAAGGTCTGGGGCATGCCTTCAACGGCAGTGAAGTCGTAAGCATTAGCCTTGGCTGTAGCATCAATGGTCTGGAAAGCATCGGCATCCCAAGTACCGCTGAGCACGTGCACGCCATAGCCATTGTCACCTTCGTCGGTCAGTTCTGTGGGTTGAGGTGGAGTAACGCCACCATCTTTCCAGAAGTAGATGTTGTCGACATACACAACCTCGACACCTGTTCCGCGGTCAATCTTGAGCTGGAAGGTGTTATAGTTTTCACAATCGAAACCGAAGTCTGCCAGAGGCAGGTCAATAGAGTTCCATTCCTTTACATTGAGCGTTCCCACGAGAGTCGATTTCTCAGTTACGCCACCAGTCATAATCGGGGTGATACCGAATTGCATTTCCTGCATGGGGAGGATGTCGATATGGATGTAATCCATGTCGGCAATGCTGAAGCCAGTGTTAGGTGTATACTCAAAGCCTAAGTAGTTATAGTTGGTGAGGTGAAGCATATCGTCACCCTCTATTGTTTCGGTTGCAACAGCAGTGCTCTGGCCCCAGCCACCATAATAATACTCAGTAATGGGAGTATACGCATTACTATAAATAGACTTCACATCGTCGGCCGACTTGGTGGGAACGGGTGCGGCGGTAAGGGTGAAGGCTTCACCCACAGTTGAAGCAACAATGGTTTGTGCTTCTGAACGATTTCCGAAAGCATCGATAGCAACTACAGTAAATGTGTACTCGGTGCCACCGTTCAGGTTGTTGATAGTGACAGGAGCAGGTTCGCCTGCCAGATTGGTTCCGAGAGCATACACTTTGGCTGCATTATTACCCTCTTTAATCTCATAGGCAATATACTTTGACGAGTTGTCGGTACCTGTAATATTAAGAGTAATTGTTTCGTCGGTTGCTTCGCCTGCAGTGAGTGCAGTAATGACAGGAGCTTCGCTATCGGTAACAGCAGTACCACTACCAAAGACTGAGAAGTCATAAATCTTCACGCCCCATTGAGTAGCAGCCTTGGTGCTATAGAACTTCACATAACGAGCATCTGTCACAGTTGCGCTATTGAAAGTTTCAGTGTGGTTGTTGATGCCTTGAGCGCCACCAGTATAGACGGGGTCGCCAAAGACACCATCTTCACCTGCAAAACTCAAAGTAAAGTTCTCGGAACATGCACCTTCAAAGTGAATAGAGATATTGGTGATGTTATATACGCCACGCAAGTCGGCAATGAAACCTACATCGTAAGTGCGGCTTTCTTCATCAGCCCCCGTAGTTCGGCCACCGAGAAGGTCCCAAACGCTATTGTCATTATCGTCGAATGCCCCCACCTTGCTGTCAGGAACAGTCTGTGCCAGGTCATAGACACGAGTTTGCCAGTTGCTGAAGAGGTCGATCTTAGCACCAGCATTCACCGTCATTGTCACTTCGTTCGACTCGATTTCGCCCACAACTGCTTTGATGGTGGTTACGCCAGCAGCAGCAGGAACGAATTGTCCGTTCACAACGCTACCCACTGAAGGATCGCTCAGCACATAAGTGACTTCGCCTGGTTCCATAATTCCACCAAGCTGATTCTTGGCAACGAGAGTAAGATTTACAGGCGTGCCCATAATCGTCTGATTGTCGGCAGCTGTAAGGTTGAGCGATGTCACCACCAAATCTTCTGTAAGGTTGTAAACACCAAATTCCCAGAAACTGTGTCCATAGGCTGTTCCACGAGCAGTACCATTGAACATTACATACTGATAAGAAACGGCTTCAGGCAGTTCAATCACTTGAGCATAAGGGAATCCGCTCAGGGCCTGATTCTCGATAGAGAAAATGGTAGTACCATTCACAACATAGCCATCGTCTCCCACCTCATTACCAGCAATAATCTGGAATGTAGATGAGTAGGCACCTTCCCAAAGAATGCGGATGGTGTTGAATGTCTGGACTGAGCCCAGATCGACTTGCCACGTTTGAGGATCACTAAACGATGATTCCCAACGAGTGCCCTCGTTGCCGTCATTGCCAGCAGAAGCAGTGCCCGACGATGCGATCGAGGGCTGACCTGCAGCAATATTGGTCTGTGCATACCCTGTAAGGGCAACAGCAAGAGCAACTAAAGAAAATAAAACTTTTTTCATAAAGTTAAAAATTAAAGATTAATAAATAAGGATTATTATTTGATATAGAAGTTAGTAAATCAGTTTTTTTGTCACTTCAGTGCCATCATCATAAAGAATGGACTGAATTAAGGGGCGGCCTGGACTTGGATTGACCAACGCGCCATTAAGGTCATAATAACGCACGGCACGAATAGAGCGGAAATCGTTAGGAACGACATCTACAACTGTAGTCTTGGGCTGGATCTGAAGCCAGTTAAATTTACACGAAGCCTGGTCAACATTGAGAATCTTCACAAGGTGGTTGCCCTCGGCGAGATGTAGCGACGCTTTGACTGTGCGCCAACCATCGGCTGCATCAATATAGTGCTGAGCAATTATCTGGTCGTCGACCATCACATGAAATACTGCACCCATGGGAGCATTGATTCGATAATGAATCAAGTAGTCGGCAGCGTTTTCGATAAAAACCTGATAGGTCACTGAGGGCGTAATGGTGTTGCCCTGCCAGTCGACATACTGCTCAAACTTGCTCAGTTCAATCATTTGAGTGCTTTCGGCATCGGTGTTATGGCGCAGTTGACACTCGTGCATATCAATGTAGTCTTTTGCTGGAATCACATCGTTGACACTGAACCAGTAGGTCGTATCGAACGACGACATATAGGTATAGACAAGACCGAGTTCGGTAAGTTCTATTCCATTTGCACTATTCTGGAACACATGATAATAAGGATAATTGTTATTGGGATTTCCTCCCAATCCCATAAACCATGCGTAGCCCGCCACATTGGGGCTCTGTTCCATGATTTGCACCTTCTGCACCATCTGGTCGATTTGACTGTCGACAGTGGTGACAAATCCATCCTTGTCGCCCTCCCAAGCACACCACTCAGAGAGCATGATCTGCTTTTTGCCATTGCGTTGGAAGTAGTTTTTGAGGGCGACATTCTTGTCGTCGGCATAAAGATAAGTGTTGACATACCAGTCGAGGGCTCCTGCCCAATTCATGTAGCAGTGCAGGGCTATGTAATCCATTAGAGGATCTTTGCCCTCGTGGAGACCACGGTACTCCTCAACGAAAGCACCTAACCACTCATCAATGCCCCAAACGCGGCCCCCTACTCTTTCGCCAGTGAAATTGAGTGCCGGAGAAATGAGCTTGAGGTTAAACTCCTGTGCCAAGGTCTCTAACTGATCCCAAACGGCAGCAGCCTGTGCAGGAGTCATGTTGGCCTGCGAGGAGAAATTAGGTTCGTTGAATCCCATGAGGTATTGTGCCTCAGGATGATTTTCCAAGTAGTTGCGAAGTTTAGAGGTGTCAAAGTCATGATTCCAGCACATGGGCACAAACATGATGTCGTGCTTGCCATCTTGCAGAAAGTCGGGCTCTGGAGCCACATACCAGTTATAGGTCCAGGTGATTCCGGGCCTGATGGCATCAGCATACTGTTGCGTGTAATTAGGGTTGTTCTCACAGATGCCACGCTTTGCGCTTCGTTTCATCTGCGAAAACGATGCCGGGAAAACCAGCATAACAGCCAATATGGGAATCAGTAATCGTTTCATTGAATAACTCCTAAAATAATATTAATGAGTGCAGTCACATCGCTCACATTCACGAGGCCGTCGGCATTCACATCGGCAGCTGTTTGGTCGACAGGAATTGTGCCAAGAATCATGTTGATGAGTGTGGTGACATCGCTCACATTCACATGACCATCACCATTCACATCACCTCGTAGCAAAGTAAACTTGAACCAGTTGAATTTGCACTCGGTACTTCGGGCACTCAAGATGCGAATGCGTTGCTTGCCAGCCGACAAAGGTACTGTCATAGTGAAGTTTGCCCAAGTGTCGGTGTTGCCTGTGGCGTTAAACACTTGTTCGGCTACATTCACACCATCAACAAGTATTCTAATCTTGGGTGAATACAAGAACTCTTTGCTTGCCAAACGAAAGGTGAAGGAGTAATTGCCAGTTGTGGGGACATCTATAAGATACTCGCCCCAACAATTGGCATCAAAAGAAGATATCTGAATGACCTGCTGGCTTGCGGCATCAGTATTGGGTTCGAGCAAAACGCCATTGCTATTAACATAATCCTTGGCAGGAATCAGCGTTTTGGGTTGGTAATAATAAGTGGTGTCGAATGACGACATGTTGACATAGACTTTACCCAGCGCAGAAAGTGTACCCCATGCGGGTTGATGGGTGATCACATTCTGATTGATGAGCAGACGGTAGAATGGATTGGAAGCCGTTCCTTTAGCCTTGAACCAGGCATATCGATAAATCATAGAATCAAGTTCGAGATTCTGCACTTTGAGCACCATGGCATTGAGCTGCGAGATGGAGTCGACCTGTCCTTCCCATGAACAGAATTCTGTGAGCCAAATCTTCTTGTGATAAGTATCTGCAAAATCTTTGAGGAAACCCTTGAGGGCAACATAGCTGTTCATATAGCTATGCAAGGCGATGAAGTCGATTTGCGGTTCACGGCCCTCGTTGAGTTGCTTATAGGCGTCGATGAAGTCATTCAACCACTCCTTAGGCTGATACATATGTCCATCGTTGATGGTGTCGTCGGGAAAATTGAGGGCTGGTGACACGAGTTTGAGATTGTAGTCGCGAGCAATGCCCTCAAGCACAGGCCAGAGTTCAGCGGCCTGAGTGGGAGTCATATTGGCTTGACTCTTGAAGTTGGGTTCGTTGAAACCGAGAAGGTATTTTGTGCCCGGATACTTTTCAAGCGAGTCACGCAAGGCTGTCTCTGAAAAGTTGCCGTTCCAAACCATAGGAACAAATTCCATGTCACCTCCCGGGTGTAACATGTGTGCAACTTGCCTTGAGGGATTGGTTCCCCAGTTATAGGTCCAGGTCACACCTGGAGCAAGAGCGCCGATTTCCTCCACGTGGTTAAAGTTGTTCTCTCCCACTCCTCTTTTGTAACTCTTTTGCGGTTGGGCAGAGATCAGTGAGAAAGTTAGTATCGAAATGAAGCACAAAAATAGTCTTCTCATAATATATATCATTAATTAAACACCTAAAATCTTATTTATAAGCGAAGTGACGTCGCTCACATTAATACGGCCATCTTGGTTGCAGTCGGCATAAAGCTTGTCCTTGACTGTTACCCCCAAAATCATATTGATGAGCGCGGTCACATCGCTTACATTGACATTGCCATCTTTGTTCACATCAAACTGAATGAACTCCCAATTTTCTGGTACGATGGCATTCATGTCATCTTCAGTCTGGTATACTCTTACCCAGTCGATATACATCTTAGCATCACCGTTATCAAGTGCTGTGATACCTCCAGGACTAAGGATACCCGTGAAGTATCCGCCAACGGCAAGGTCATAGACGATGAAGAAATCGTGCTGGAAATAGAAACCTGTGCCCCAGTCACTGCTCATATCGCTTACGCCCATCTTGTAGTACGGTTCAGCGTCGGGATATTTGTCCTGGTCAAGATACATGGTCACATACTCTTCGTCCCATTCCAAAGTAAATATATGAAATTCACCATCCTGAAGACTATATGAGTTGGTTGTGCTACGGGCATAGTTGGGATATGCACCATTTTTATAATAACCCCAGTGACATGCTCCATTGAAGAAACGGTCCTGTGTGCCACGGCTAATCCCCGTCGCATTACCCATCTCAACAATGTCGATTTCGCCGCAACGGGGCCATCCCACCTCCTTGAAGTCATTACCAAGCATCCAGAAAGCAGGCCAAAGACCATTGGCTGTGCTTGGCAGCTTGATACGGCTTTCGATTTTGCCACGAGTGAAATAGACCTTATCAGCCGAATTTAATCGACCTGATGTGAAACTCTTACCATTGTAATTCTGCTTCTTGGCAGTGAGCACAAGGCAACTCTCTCCCGAGACAGGGTCAATTTCAATAGTGACATTCTCACGGGTATAATACTGAAGTTCTGCATTTCCACCGCCATCACCATTAACTTCTATATTCCATGCCTCTTCATTGAGCGTGTTTCCGCTGAACTCGTCGTTCCACACAAGCCTGTAATTTGCTTGTGCCGAAGCGCCGTACAAGAAAGAGTCCAGAACTATAATGGCTATGTATGAAAAAAACCTAATCATTGAAAAGAGTGCGGGTGATTAATATTGTCGGTGTCCCTATGTGAGGGAACACCGACAATGAATAAAATTATTTGGCAACACCAAGGATGATGTTGATGAGAGCGGTAACATCGCTCACATTGATTTTTTCATCCTTGTTTACATCAGCAGATTCCCAATCTTTTTCAAGGGTGCCAAGAATCATGTTGATGAGAGCAGTGACATCACTCACATTCACCTTGCCATCACGATTTACATCGCCTGTGAGGAGTTCGGGCTCAATTGTAGAGTCCTTGTAGAGGAACACATTGTCGATGTGGAGTTCGTTGCCTTGTGTACCACCACTGACAATCCAGAAGAAATTATCAGTGAATGCCGAAGCACCACCAGTATTTGATGAGAACAGTTCATCGCCAAGTTTCTTCAACTCTTTGACAGGAACATCTACATAGTACCACTCACCATCATTAGGCCATGTGCCCAAATTCTTTACGAGAACAGCAGGGTCACCTGCATAAACGGCTGTTTCTCCTAAAGCGAAAGGAATAGAACCCAAACCAAATCCATGTGATTGAACAGGATTACCCTTAATGGCGAGATGGAGAACATAAGTGTCATCAATAAAACTGAAGTCAGTAGCACCATCTTTGATGATACCAAGACCCGACCAGCCCTTGTTACTAACCGTCATGGCAAAGTGATCTTCAAGCTGACCAAACGAGTTCATGCCAGAATTGTCGTCACAGCCTACATAGGTCTCATTCCACACCCACAGATGAATATTGGTGTCGTTAGGACGCATGTCAAGGGCAATGTCGGTGTTTAAGGCCTCGCTAACAGTTTCGCTAACAAGAATGGGTACGAATGCGCTGGCCTTAGACCAGTCGAAGGTGGGTTCACCATCGTCGTTAAGGGCCTTGGTAACAAACCCTTCAGTTTGAGCGGCAGCACCTAAAGAGAGAACTGCAGCCAGAGCTAAAAAAGTAATTTTTTTCATTTTGAATAAAGTTTAAAAGTGAATAATATTTGAAAGTTAAATTAATATCCGGGATTTTGAGTGATACCTGTCAAATCAATCTCCTTAGAAGGGATTGGGAACAGTTCATGCTTGCCCTTTTGGAAGGTGCCATAGTCGGCTCTTGCCTCGCTGGTTTCGCCAGCAATGTAAGCGTCCATTGTTTCCTTGGCTATGCCCCAACGGCACAGGTCAAACCAGCGGTGAGCTTCCATTGCCAGCTCTACACGGCGCTCGTGACGGATTGCCCGCCTCAGGTCGGCCTGATTGTCGGCAAAGGCAACCGCTTCGCCTTGAATCGTTGCTGAATAAGGGAATGCTTGTAGCCCCACGCGAGCACGCACCTGATTCAAGGCAGCCTTTGCAGCACCCAGTTCACCCAATTCACAGCATGCTTCGGCATACATGAGAAGGACATCTGAGTAACGAATTTGCTTGTTGTTGAGCGGACCACGCGAGTCGTGTGTGAGGTGGTAAATCTTGCCATTAGTCTCGGTGTACATGGCATACTTGCGATTCAGATAGCGGTCACCCTGGTAGATTTCTTGAGCCGGTGTCTCAATCTGGTCATCGGTGGGATTGAGAATGGTAAGGTCGCGGCGAACATCAGTCGGTTCAAACTCGTCGTAAAGGTTTTGAGTGGGCTTGTCGAATCCCCAACCTGCTTGACCAAAGGCATTGGAACGGGAACGCTGAAGAATGAGTGTGAATGTGCCACGCGTGAAGCCCTCACCTTCGCCATAGTCGGAAGTCGGGTCCTCGACATACTGGATTTCAAAGACTGATTCGGCATCGTTTTCGCCAGCCAGTGTAAAGTTGGTGAAGAATTCAGCATCAAGACTATACTGACCGCTGGTGATAACCGAGTCACCCCATGCTTTTGCCTGACGATAGGCTTCAGTCGCTCCTTGTGCATCGCCTTCCTGTGCCAGGAAACCTGCACGATAAAGATTCACCTTGAGAAGCATGGCTTGAGCGGAGCCCTTGGTGGCTCGCCCGAGGTCATCGGTCTTCATAGTGTTTTTCTTCACAAGCAGTTCGTTAGCCTTCTTCAAGTCATCGAGGATGAACTGGAAGGTTTCATCACGAGTGGCACGGGTCTGAGCCCATTTGTTAGAACTGTCGACAACATAGTCGATGAGGGGCATACCGCCATAAATGCGCAACAACCTGAAGTAGTAGTAAGCCCTCAAGAAGTAAGCCTCACCCATGTAACGAGAGCGAAGGGCAACCTCTGTGGCCGACTCCTCGTCGATACGCGTCTTAGGTATTTCTTCAAGAGCAAGATTACACCTTGCTATACCTTGCCACTGGGCCCGATAGAATTCAAGTACCAGCACATTATTTGTATTAGTCTTGAAATTTTCCATATCATAGGCATCACCACCATCGGTTACACTTTGTCCGCCTTTGAGTGCATCATCACTCACAATGTCGCCAAAGTACCATTCAGAATAGTAAGTGCCACCAAACTCCCAAGCAAGAGGGGCATAAGCCGCATTCACAACATTCTCGGCAGTGTTGATGGAAGTGAAATACTCGCTGCGGTTATTGGTTCCGGGAGTATCCTCGGTTAGCCAGTCGTGACAGGAAGTCATGGAAAGTGCAATTGCCGCAATCGCTACATATTTAATATATTGTTTCGTTTTCATATCGAATGGAGAATTAAAGTTAGAATGAGAAATTAGCACCCATGAGGAAAGTACGAGCCTGTGGATAGTTGCCATAATCGACACCGCCTGCAACCTCAGGGTCGTAGCCCTTGTAATTGGTAACGGTGAACACATTGCTCATCTGAACATAGACACGCAAATTCTTGACCTTGATTTTTGAAACAAGGCTTTTGGGGAAAGTGTAGCCTACTTGCACATTCTTCAAGCGCAGGTAACTGCCACTCTCAATGAAGCGGTCGCTGTTGAAGTAGTTGATGGAGTTCTTAGCATTAGGAATACCAGCCGATGCATAGTCGGTGACCCTGATGCCATCTTCGTCATAACTCCAAACTGAACGCATCACAGGACTGAGAGCACTCTCTGTGCCCTTGCCCTCAAGACGCTCACGCAGGGCATTATAGATTTTGTTTCCGGCAACACCCTGGAAGAACATCTGAACATCGATGCCTTTCCATTCAAGTCCCAGATTCAAGCCATAAGTAATCTTGGGGAAATTGTTGCCCAGGCGAGTCTGATCGTTATCATTTATGATGCCGTCGCCATTGATGTCTTCATAGATGGCATCGCCTTCAGTATAGGGATTTGTGGCCCCGCTGGCTGCGTACCCCCACAAAATCTTATCGGCTTCTTCCTTTGACTGATATACACCTTTATATTTATAACCCCAATAGGTGAACAAGGGAAGGCCCTCGTCGCTCACTACACGGTCGCCATAGACCGGAGCGCCGCCATTCAGTGCAGTAAGTTCGTTCTTGATGAATGACACATTGCCGTCAATGCTATAATTGAAGTCGCCGAACTGATTGCGGTGTCCCAGAGTGATTTCAAGACCGGTGTTGCGCACAGTGCCCACATTGCTTTGAGCATCGTAACGGTTACCTACCCATGCCGGACCTTTTACCCAAAGAAGCATATCCTTGGTATTGCGAATGAATCCCTCGACAGTGAGGCTGAGTCGACCATTCCAGAAAGCGGCATCGATGCCAGCATTCCATGTTTCGGTGCGTTCCCATTTGCCACCTTGGTTTACATAAGTGAGGATGGTGGCGCCATTTGCGATAGTACCGTTGAAAGGATATCCCACAAATGTAGGGCCGGTCGTAAAAATAGTTTGATTGAAGGCATCATTGCCAATCTTGTCATTACCAATCTGTCCCCAACCCAGGCGCAGTTTCAAGTAATCGAGACCTGACACCTTGTCCTTAATCCAGGGCTCCTCGCTAATGCGCCATGCGGCAGCTACCGAGGGGAAGTAGCCCCAAGTATTCTCGGGGAACTTGTTCGAACCGTCGGCACGGAAATTTACAGTAAGCATATAGCGGTCGAGAAGCGAATAGTGAACACGGCTCAGGAATGAAAGGCGACGGGTGCGCGACACACCATCGCCAGCCGTATTAGTGTTGTCCTCTGTGGTCTGACTCAGGTACCAGTTCTTTTCGTCGGGATTCAGAATATTAGAGCCCGAGTTACCAATTGAGTAGTAATTAAATTCTTCAGTAGTTTGACCAACCATGAGGTTGAAGCTATGAATCTTGTTCAGGTCAAACACATAATTTAATATGTTCTCCCACGTGAAGTTGGTATAATGCGTAAGTGAACGCTCCAGAAAGTTCTTCTCAAGAATGTCCTTGACTGAGACATCGTGAGCATCTTTAAAGAGTCGATGTTTCAGATTTACCTCATCATAGCTCACATCGGTGCGGTAAGAAAGGCCCTTCAATGGGGTGAATTCAAGGTAAATGTCACCAATCCAACGGCTTGTGCGGTCTTCGGGATGCGAAGTATACACCATGCTATAGGGGTTCACAGCGTTCTTGAAGTTAGATGGAGCAGCATATTTGCCACTCATGTCAGCACCCTTAGAGTTAACCGATCCATCAGGATAATAAGGCATGTCCCAAGGAGCCATGGCAAGAGCGGCCGAAATGACAGACGCGCCAGCCTGTGGACTATTGTTCATTGCATTACGCCCTTTGCTATAAACATAGGAGAGGTTCTCCCCTATCTTGAGCCAAGGTTTAACCTGGAATGAAGTGTTGGCACGCAAGGTGAGTCGGTTGTAATCAGAACCGATGATGGTACCTTGCTGGTCAAAATAACTTGCACTGAATGAGTAGTTAGTCTTGTCGGTACCGCCATCGAGCGACACATGATAGTTTTGAATGGTTGCATTTGACTTGAACACCTCGTCTTGCCAATCAGTATCTACAGCAGCGTAGTTGATGCCGTTGGGATACTTTTCGGTCTGAGCCACAGCAAAGTGATAATCGGTACCCATCTTGTAACGCTGCAACCACTCGTTGAAACCATTCTTATTATAATAGTTCTGCTCACTCTTGGCAGCATTGATGGCCAAATAGGTGTTGACGAAATCGTCCTTCTTCATCAGGTCGAGTTTTCTCCAACGATTCTGAAAACCGTAATACATGTCAAACGATACGGTAGTGACACCTTTTTCACCTTTCTTTGTGGTGATGAGAACCACACCGTTAGCGCCTCGACTACCATAGATGGCAGTTGCCGATGCGTCTTTCAGAATCTCGGTCGATTCAATATCGTTAGGACTAAGGAAAGAGATGTTGTCGGTAATCACGCCGTCGACAACATAGATGGGCGCCGAATTATTGACAGTACCAATACCACGAATTCTCACCTCTGCTGCCTGACCCGGTTGACCCGAACTGGCATTAACCGTGACACCCGCGGCGCGACCTTGTAAAGCCTGGTCGACATTAGCAGCTGGCGTCTTCTTGAGATTCTCGGCACTGATTGATGCGACAGAACCAGTGAGATCGCTCTTCTTCATGGTGCCATAACCGATCACTACCACTTCATCGAGTTGATTCACATCATCATCAAGCACTTCATTAATGGTTGTCGATGCGTTGAAAGGCACCAGTTTCGTGCGACATCCTATATAGGAGAATTCCAGCTTGCCAGCGCTTTTTGCATCGATGGAGTAGTGACCATCAATGTCGGTTACTGTAAGAATGTTGGTTCCTGCAATCTTCACGGTGACGCCAATGAGCGGCTCACCATCGGCGGCAGCTGTGACAGTGCCTTGGAGTTTGATCTGCGCTGTCATTAATAAAGGAAACAACAGCGACACGAGCATTAGTTTTAGTTTCATGAGCATTTTTATGTTATGTTTTTGATATCGGGTTTTGCGATTGTGATGCAAATTTAAGATGTTCGCGAAAACCAGTCAAGTTTTTAAGGGGATAAAAAACTCACAAAAAACTCACTTTTTTGTATTTTGGCACCTCAAGAGATTTTTGTAAATAGATGAAATTCAAAAGCCTATTACCTCACAACAGAAATTCAAAAAACTCTCATAAATTCATGCGATTTTCCAACTAAATTAGTATCTTTGCAAGAAAATAAAACTAACTAGTCGAGATGAAAAGATTAAAAATTATAGTGTTTTTGCTCAATTTGCTATCAATTTCAGCAACAGGTCAGATTCCATTACTGCGCAATTTCACCACGCAAGACTACGAAGGCGGAACACAAAACTGGTCGATTGACCAAAAGGAAGATGGTTGCATGCTTTTTGCCAACAACAATGGACTTTTCATCTTTGACAGTGATAAATGGAGCTCGCGCCAGGTTCCCAATTTCACTAATGTGCGTTCAGTTTTATATCAAGAGAAGAGTAAACGCATATTCGTGGGAGCAACAAATGAATTCGGATATTTTTATAGCGACAGCAACAACGATGGTTACAAATATAAGTCATTATCACAGGGTGTTCTGTCAAAAATCGGGCCGTTCGGTGAAATATGGAACATATTAGACTTGGGTCAAGAAATAGCCCTACAGGCAAAGAACCACATTTTTATTATTAAACAAAGCGGCAAAATCATTGTATATCCCACAAGATATAGAATTGAGAACGCTTCTGTTGCTGATGGCAAGCTTATTGTGTCGGCCCAGGAATGTGTGTATGTCTACACGGGTAACAGCCTGAAAACATTGCCTGGCACATCGGCACTCAAAGGCCTGCAAGTGCGCGGAACCTTGTCGTTTGAGAATGGTTCTTTATTATTTGTGACCGCAAACCATGGCACCTTTTTATATGAGAATGGACGATGCACTCCCTACCCGCTTGATGTGAATGAACAGCTGAAGAAAAGCCAGGTTTTCTGCGCTGCCACGCATCACAACTACCTGGTGTTTGGCACAGTGCGCGACGGTGCCATCATCAAAGACCTGAAAACGGGCATCAATTACTATGTGAATAATATAACAGGACTGAGCAACAACACTGTGCTTTCGTTGAAATTTGATGAATCTGACAATCTGTGGCTTGGTCTTGACAATGGTATTGCCTATGTGATGATCGATGTGGCGTGCCGTGACCTGTTGGGAATGAACAACAGCATAGGTACCGGTTATGCATCCATCATACATAACAAGCAACTGTATCTCGGCACTAATCAAGGACTTTATTCGATTGATTATCCTTTGCACACATCAATCACACCTATGAAACCCCAGTACATTCATGGGATAAGCGGACAAATCTGGTCGCTGTGTGAGGTTGGTGGCACACTGCTATGCGGTAGCGATAACGGCGCTTTCGTCATAGAAGGAAATACAGCCCACAAAATCGACAAATTGGGTGGTACATGGGGATATGTGGAACTGAGCAACCACCCCGGTCATGTGATGACTTGTGACTATAATGGGTTTGCCATATTGAAGAAAAACGGTTCGGGATATGTATTGCAGAACCGCATTAGCGGCATTGACATTTCTGGAGGAGGATTTCTCGAAGACTATGATGGCAGCATTTGGCTAAGTCATTGGCAGCAAGGTGTGTATCACTTCTGGTTAAACGAAGACCTGACCAAGGCCGTGAACCTTGAGTATTTTCATCGAGGCAACTGCCTAAATGCTGATGACAATAACCTGATATGCAAGATAAACGGCAAAGTGTATGTCTCATCGGCCGAAGGATTCAAGATCTATGACAAAAAAAGCAGAAAACTGATGAGTGCCAAGAACATCGACAAAATCTTCAATACTTATGGAACGGCTCTTAGAGTGGTTGAGACACCCACAAAGGAACTATGGGCCTATAAGCCCAATTATCTGGCCTTGGCAACCATACGGGCAGATGGAAGTTATGCGGTAAAGCCATTTGCCTATGCCAATGTGGTGAACCGCTTGCAGATGAGCTTGGGTCAAATGGGAATTCTTGACGATAACCACACACTGATGAACTATGACAATGGCTACTATGTGATGAATCATCACTTTACAGTAGCAGAGAAACCTAAACAAGTGTTCATTCGCAGCATATACTCGACCAACAACAACGACACACTTCTATTTGAAAACGGTGGTCAATCGAAAGTCAAGAAACTCGCAATACCCAAGAATCTCAACTCGCTGCGCATTGAGTATGTGATGCCTGAATATCGCGACAATCAGGCTATACAATACTCCTATTACCTTGAGAACTATGATCATGGCTGGAGCTCGCCCACTCATTCCACTTTAAAAGAATATACACATCTGAGTAAGGGAAAATATGTGTTCCACGTCAAAGCGCACGACACGCTCTATAACACCACCAGCGAAGCCCTGATTGAGATTGAGATACTGCCTGCTTGGTATGAGACATGGTGGGCCTATTTTGTGTATGCCATCCTGGCCTTTGCGGCTTTGCGGTATTTTGTGAAATACCTGATTCGCCGCTCACAGAGGGAACTGCAACGCATTAAGATTGAGAAAGAACGGCAGTTGCGCGAGCAGGAGACCCTTTTCCAAATCGAAGAGGAGAAGAAGGAGAAGGAACTGGTGAAACTGCGCAACGAGCAACTGGTGGTTGACCTGAAACACAAGTCGAGTCAGCTTGCCGACTCCACGATGAATCTTGTGCGCAAGAACGATATGCTGCAAGAACTTGACTTGCAGATGCAGGAACTTTCGGGAATCATAGGCAAAGATACTCCAAAGTCGTCGATCAACAAGATGATCAAGGATGTGAGGCGGAGCATACAGCGCAACATCAAAGAGGATGAGAACTGGGAGAAGTTTGAGGAAAACTTCAACCTGGTGTATGACAACTTCATGAAGAAGCTTACCGAGCAATTTCCCGACCTCAAAGCCAACGACAAAAAACTATGTGCCTACTTGCGCATGGGATTGAGTAGCAAGGAAATGGCCTCACTGCTCAACACCACGCTGCGCAGCATAGAGACGGCGCGTTACCGCTTGCGTAAGAAGCTGAACCTGAAGCAAGGTCAGAACCTCACCTCCTTCATCCAGAATTTTGGCTGAAAGCTCACAATTCATCGTGAACTCGAATATTCGAGCAATCGACCATTCGAGTAATCGAGAACGATATGGATTCAACAAGCGACTAAACACCCTTTTTGCCTGTTTTTTGCTGAAAAAAGGGGGAAATACTTGCCTGTTTCAACAAAATATCGTAAATTCGTAGTCCCATACTATAAAACGACTAATAATTCATTTATATATAAAACTTTAATACCTTAAAGTATGAGAACCAAAAAACTTCTACTGGGCGACGAAGCGCTTGCGTTAGGAGCACTGCATGCTGGCCTTACGGGCGTTTATGCCTATCCTGGCACTCCGTCGACCGAAATCACAGAGTTTATTCAACAACATCCACTTGCCAAGGAACGCAATGTGCATAGCGACTGGTGCACCAATGAGAAGACCGCTATGGAAGCGGCGCTTGGCGTGTCGTATAGCGGCAAACGCGCACTGGTTTGCATGAAGCATGTGGGCATGAATGTGTGCGCCGATGGTTTTGTGAATTCAGCCATGACCGGTGCCAACGGTGGTCTGATTGTGACGGCTTGCGATGACCCGTCGATGCACTCGTCACAAAATGAGCAGGACTCGCGCTTCTATGCCGAGTTTGCGATGATACCGTGTTTTGAGCCATCGTCGCAACAGGAAACCTATCAGATGGTGAAAGCCGCCTACGACTTCTCGGAACAGAACAAGATTCCCGTGCTCATGCGACTCACTACCCGCATGGCTCACTCGCGTGCCGAGGTTGAGACTGGCGAGATTCGTGAAGAAAACGAGATTCACTTCCCTGAGAACGAGCGTCAGTGGGTGTTGTTGCCCGCCAACGCGAAGGTGCGCAATGTGCAGCTCATCAAGGACTACGCCTCATTTGAAGAGCAGGCCGAGACTATGGGCTTCAACCGTTACATTGACGGTGCCGACAAGTCAATGGGTATCATAGCCTGCGGCATTGCCTATAATTACCTGATGGAGAATTATCCTGACGGATGTCCCTACCCCGTGCTGAAAATCTCTCAATATCCCATCCCCAAGAAGATGGTGCGCCGGCTGGCAAGCGAGTGCAAGTGCTTGCTGGTGATGGAAGAAGGTCAGCCTCTGATTGAACAAAGACTGAAAGGCATTCTTGAGACTCCCGTGGAGATCAAGGGTCGCCTCGATGGCACATTGCCTCGCACGGGCGAGCTCACACCCGACTGTGTGCGTGTTGCCTTGCAGCTGCCTGCAAAGGAATTGAACGCTGCCTCACAAGTGACCGTGCCACGCCCACCGGCACTATGCCAAGGATGCGGACATCGTGACTTCTATACCGCACTGAACAATGTGATTCATACTTATCCCACTGCCCGCGTGTTCAGCGACATCGGCTGCTACACACTGGGATGGCTGGCTCCATTCCATGCCTTCCACACCTGTGTGGAGATGGGCGCCTCGCTCACTATGTCGATTGGTGCCGCCAACTCGGGTGTGCATCCTTCGGTAGCAGTTATCGGCGACTCCACTTTCACACACAGTGGCATGACTGGTCTGCTCGATGCAGTGAACTCAAAAGCCAACATCACCCTGTGCATCTCTGATAACCTTACAACCGGCATGACGGGTGGCCAAGACTCGGCAGGTACCGGCAAGCTCGAGAACATTTGCATGGGCTTGGGTGTTGAACCTGAACATGTGCGCGTGATCATACCTCTGCCCAAGAACTACGAGGAGATGGAGAAAGTGATACGCGAAGAGATTGAGTACAAGGGAGTTTCAGTAATCATTGCACGTCGCGAATGCATCCAGACTGCCAAGCGTCATGCAGCACAAAACAAAAAAGCATAATCATGAAACAGGATATCATCTTATGCGGTGTGGGAGGACAAGGCATCCTCTCAATCGCCACAGTTATTGGTTGGGCAGCCCTTGACCAGAACCTGCACCTGAAGCAGGCCGAAGTGCATGGCATGAGCCAGCGTGGTGGTGATGTACAGAGCAATCTGCGTCTGTCGTCAGACCCCATCAACAGTGACCTGATTCCGCTGGGTGGCTGCGACCTGATTGTATCGCTCGAACCCATGGAGGCTCTGCGTTATCTGCCCTATCTGTCGCCCAACGGCTGGATTATCACCAATTCAACCCCGTTTGTCAACATTCCCAACTATCCTGAAATGGATGCCGTGAACAGTGAACTAGAGAAGGTGAAGAACCTGATCAGACTGGATGTTGATGCGATTGCAAAGGAAGTGATGTCGCCACGCAGTGCCAATATGGTGCTGCTGGGTGCCACTGCAGCCGTGCTCAATATGCTGGAACCCGACAAACTGCGTGAAGGCATCGCCCAGGTGTTTATGCGCAAGGGACAGGCGATAGTCGACACCAACATAGCGGCATTTAATGCTGGACTTGAATATGCAAAACAACACACCTTGTAATAAACAGAAAAAACCATGAATCTACCCATTGCAAAAGAAGTCGTCAAGAACCTGCTTGCCGAGAAAGACATCGCTAATGTGGCCCGTTCCACCATTCGTCAGCAGGTTGCGATAACTACCGGACTTGAAAAACTAAGTGGTGATAAATTTGTTCACCTTGAAATTGGTGTGCCTGGAATTCCCCCCAGTGTGGTCGGTACTGAAGCCCAGAAGCGCGCCATCGATAATGGTGTAACCTCAATCTACCCCGTCATCAGTGGTCTGCCCGAACTCAAGGAAAATGCCTCGCAGTTCATTAAGGCTTTCCTTGACATCGATATAACTCCTAAGTGCATCATACCTACCGTAGGGTCGATGCAAGGCAGTTATAATCTGATTATGGAATGCTCGCAGCTTGATGAGAACAAAGACACCATACTGTTTATCAATCCAGGTTTCCCGCCTCAGATGCTTCAGGCCAAGATTGTGGGTGCCAAGCAGGCATGCTTCGACATCTATGACTACCGCGGCGACAAACTGGAAGCCAAACTTGAGGAGTACTTCTCGACAGGCAAGATAGCCGCCATCATTTACTCCAACCCCAACAATCCTGCCTGGTATTGCTTGACTGAGCAAGAATTGCAGGTGGTGGCGAAGATGGCTGACAAATATGACGCCATTGTGATTGAAGACCTCGCCTACTTCTGCATGGACTTCCGTCGTGAACTCTCCAAGCCGTTTGAACCGCCCTATCAGTCGACTGTGGCAAAATACACCGACAATTATGTGCTGATGATGTCGGGGTCTAAGATCTTCAGCTATGCCGGCGAACGCATCGCCATAGTGGCATTCAGCAACAAGATGTTTGACCGTGAATATCCACGTCTGCGTCAGCTCTATGGCCTGGGCAAAATGGGCGACAACTATGTGCTCACTTATCTGTATGCCGCTTCGTCGGGGACATCGCACTCAGCACAGTATGCGCTGTCGGCCATGATGAAAGCGGCTGTCGATGGTGAGTTTGACTTTGTGAAGACCATTAGCGAGTATGGCCGACGTGCCAAGATTGCGAAGAAGATATTTGACCGAAACGGCTTCAACATCGTGTATGACAAAGATGGTGATGAAGATGTTGCCGATGGATTCTACTTCACGATAGGCTATCAGGGAATGGACAGCGAGACGCTGCTTACGGGTCTGCTGCGCTGCGGCATCTCGGCCATGGCACTTGACACAACCGGCAGCAGCCAGCCTGGTATCAGAGCTTGTGTATCGACCTTGTCAACCGAAGCCGATATGGAAGCCCTTGATGAGCGTCTTGCCCTATTTGTTAAACTGCAAAACGAAGAGAAATGATGAATTACATGACGGCCGATGAAGCCGTGAAACTTGTTAAGAGTGGCGACCACATCTATTTTCAAGGCAGTACTGCCATTCCCATTGTGCTACAAGAGGCGCTTGCCCGCCGTGGGCATGAGCTGAGAGATGTGACCGTTTACTCGGCATTCAACATTCCTAAAGGCGAAGCTCCTTTCTGCAAGCCCGAATTTAAGGACTCGTTCTTGATTAACAGCCTTTTCCTGTGCGGCGATCAGCGCAAATGGGTGAATGCTGGTTATGGATCAATGATACCCGCCTTCCTGGGCGAGATACCATTCCTGTTCCGCAGTGGCCAGTTGCCTATGGATGTGGCATTCATTAACTGTTCTTTGCCCGACGAGAACGGCTATTGCAGTTATGGCATGTCGGCCGACCTGGCGGTGAGTGCCGTTGAATCGGCCAAGATTGTGATTGCCGAGATCAACAAGAGTATGCCCTACTTGTGTGGTGGTGCCTTGATTCATGAGTCACAAATCACGGCAGCCGTAGAGTGTGATGACCCCTGTGTGGTGATGGAGTTTGGCGACCCCACTCCCATCGAAGCCGCCATTGGCCAGAACATTGCCAATGAGATTGAGGACGGAGCCACGCTGCAGATTGGTGTGGGCGGCATTCCCAATGCCGTGCTCAATGGTATCAAGCACCACAAACATCTGGGTCTGCACACCGAGGCCATGACCGATGGCGTGATTCGCCTGATTGAAGAGGGAGTGATCGACAACTCGATGAAGAAAATCAAGCCTGGCAAGAGTATTGCCAGTCTGGCACTGGGTTCTCAGCACATGTACGACTTCCTGCACTATAATCGTGATGTGGAATTCTATGATGTGGCATGGACCAACGACCCGCAAATCATTCGCCAGAATCCCAAGGTGGTGGCCATCAACAGTGCCATCGAGGTGGACCTGACTGGTCAGATATGTGCCGATAGCATCGGTACCACCATTTTCTCGAGTGTTGGCGGTCAGCACGACTTCATGTATGGCGGTGCCCTGTCGGAAGGTGGCAAGACTTTTATCGCTCTCCCCTCTCGCACGGGTAAAGGCAAGGCTAAGATTGTGCCGACTCTCACTCCAGGTGCCGGTGTGGTGACAACCCGATTCCAGACGCAATATGTGGCTACTGAACATGGCATTGTGTACTTGCGTAACAAGAATCTGGCTGAGCGTGCCAAGGCGCTTATTTCGATTGCTCATCCCGACGATCGAGAAGAACTGGAGCGTGCCGCATGCGAACGCTTCGGCTACTCTTTCCTGCGCCTGAAATAATTCTCATCATATAAGCAAAGCAAAGGGGCTGGCGAATGGTGCCAGCCCCTTTGCTATTTGGGATAACCCAACTGGGTTATTTGGGATTTGATATCGGTTATTTGGTTAACAATGATGAGGGAATTACATCATGCCGCCCATGCCACCCATACCGGGATTGCCAGCGGGCATTTGAGGTTCTTCCTTCTTCTCGGCGATGACGCACTCGGTGGTGAGGAACATGCCAGCGATAGAGGCAGCATTCTCGAGAGCCACGCGTGCCACCTTGGCGGGATCAATAACGCCAGTCTCGAGCAGATTCTCGTAGCGGTCGGTGCGTGCGTTGTAACCAAAGTCGTCTTTGCCTTCAAGCACTTTTTGCACCACTACGGCACCCTCGATGCCAGCGTTCTCCACGATTTGACGCAGAGGTTCTTCGATGGCACGGCGAATGATGTTGATACCGGTGTTCTCATCGGCATTCTCGCCTTCGAGTGTTTCAAGAGCAGCTAAGCAACGGATGTAGGCCACACCGCCACCAGGAACGATACCCTCGGCAACAGCAGCGCGGGTAGCGCTCAGAGCGTCGTCAACACGGTCCTTCTTCTCCTTCATCTCCACCTCGCTGGGTGCGCCAATGTAGAGCACTGCCACGCCGCCTGCCATCTTAGCAAGGCGTTCCTGCAGTTTCTCTTTGTCGTAGGTCGACTTGGTGGTCTCGATTTGAGTCTTGATTTGAGCCACACGGTCAGCAATGTTCTGCTTGTCACCAGCACCATTCACGATGGTGGTATTCTCTTTGTTGACAGTGACTTTCTCGGCAGTGCCAAGCATGTCGATGGTAGCGCCATCAAGCTTGATGCCTTTCTCCTCGCTGATCACGGTGCCACCAGTGAGCACAGCGATGTCTTCGAGCATCTCTTTGCGGCGATCGCCAAAACCTGGAGCCTTCACAGCGCACACCTTGAGCGAACCACGCAGGCGGTTCACCACGAGGGTTGCCAATGCTTCACTATCGACATCTTCAGCAATGATGAGCAACGGACGTCCGCTTTGAGCGGTCTGTTCCAGAATGGGAAGCATGTCCTTGAGAACCGAAATCTTCTTGTCGAAGATGAGGATGAAGGGACGATCCATCTCGCACTCCATCTTCTCGGCGTTGGTCACGAAATAAGGAGAAATGTAACCACGGTCGAACTGCATACCCTCAACAACATCTACGTGAGTATCAGTGCCTTTGGCCTCCTCAACAGTGATGACACCGTCTTTTTTCACCTTCTTCATGGCTTCGGCAATGAGTTCGCCGATCTTGGCATCGTTGTTAGCTGAAACGCGAGCCACGTTTTCAATCTTAGTGAAGTCGTCGCCCACTTCCTGTGACTGAGCCTTGATGCATTCAACCACTTTCTCAACAGCCTTGTCGATACCACGCTTCAGGTCCATGGGGTTGGCACCTGCAGCCACGTTCTTCAGGCCTTCTTGAATGATGCATTGTGCCAGGATGGTAGCGGTAGTGGTGCCATCGCCGGCATCATCGTTAGTCTTGGATGCCACTTCTTTCACGAGTTGGGCACCTATGTTCTGGAATTCGTCTTCGAGTTCCACTTCACGAGCCACACTCACACCATCTTTAGTAATGTGAGGAGCACCAAACTTCTTGTCGAGAATCACGTTGCGACCTTTGGGACCCAGGGTCACTTTCACGGCGTTGCTCAGCTGGTCGACGCCTTTCTTCAGCTCTTCGCGAGCCTTTATGTCAAATTTAATTAACTTAGCCATAGTGTTATAATGTGATTAAAAGTTATTCAATAATACCCAGAATATCAGACTGACGCATAATGAGATATTTGGCACCGTCGAGTTCAATCTCAGTGCCAGCATACTTGCCATAAAGCACAGTGTCGCCTGCCTTAACAATCATTTCTTCGTCTTTTGTGCCATTGCCAACGGCTTTGACAATGCCCTTAAGAGGTTTCTCTTTAGCGCTGTCGGGGATAATGATTCCGCCAGCGGTAACTTCTTCAGCTTGTGCCGGTTCGACGAGAACGCGGTCACCTAATGGTTTAATGATCATAATAAAAATATTTTTTAAAGTTTATAGTTGTTTTCTGATGTGACAAAATGCAGATTTCGTGCCAAGCACCGATAAGCGACATTTTGTCAGCGCACAATCTGCCACTTTGATAGTATGAGCCATCGTGACGGCATTAGAAAAGGCAAAATGGCAATTTGGCATTTATTTTGCGAAAAATGAGATGACGTAATATAATAATGTAAACAAACGATGATTGAATTTTTTGAACAAGATACAGAAATGAGCGACGGCACTTCGCACATTGTGCCCATTTTCACTGAGATTCACCACAGCGAGCAAGACGACTCCCAACTGCAGGCGACAGAACTTGACGATATGCCCATATTGCCCTTGCGCAACATGGTGCTGTTTCCCGGTATGACAATGCCCGTGGCTGTGGGCCGTGACAAATCACTTGCACTCATTAATGACATCCAGAAGCACAATCGCCCCATAGGCGTAGTGTGCCAAATCAACAGTCAGGAGGAGAACCCACTGAAGAATGACTTGTACACAGTTGGAACTATTGCCGATATCATCAAGGTGCTTCATTTGCCCGACAACTCGACGAATGTGATTCTACAAGGCCGTTCAAGCTTTGAACTTGGCGAAATCACCAGTCAGTCGCCCTATTTAAAGGCAAAGGTGCGCTTGCTGGAGGAAACTCAACCCAGCATGCGCGACAGGGAGTTCAAGGTGCTCATCAGTTCCATCAGAGAAATTACCTTTGAGATGCTGAATAACGTGGGCGATGGCGCCAAGGAACTGGTGTTTGCCATCAAAAATATTGACAGCCCCGTGTATTTAATCAACTTCCTCGCCACCAATATCCCCTTTGAGTCGCGACAGAAACAGGCTTTGCTCGAAGAGCGCAATATCAAGAAGCGCGCCTATCTGCTCTATGGTTACTTATCAAAAGAGGCTCAGCTTGTGGAACTGAAAGCAGCCATTCAATCGCGCACCCGAGAGGATCTGTCGCAGCAGCAGCGAGAGCACTTCCTGCAACAGCAATTGCGCACCATTCAGGAAGAATTGGGCAATGGTGATGACGACATCACCGAACTGCAGGAACGCATGAGCAAGATGAAATGGGGCGAGACTGAAGAGGCTCACTTCAAAAAGGAACTGCGCAAACTGGAGCGTCTGAATCCCCAGTCACCCGACTATTCGGTGCAGTATGCCTACCTCGACAATTTGCTCACCCTGCCGTGGCAAACCTATACGAAGGACAACTTCAACCTGAAAAAGGTGGAAACCAAACTCAACCATGACCACTACGGCCTGGAGAAGGTGAAAGACCGCATACTGGAGCATCTGTCGGTACTCAAACTGCGTGGCGACCTGAAGGCTCCTATCCTGTGCCTTTACGGCCCTCCGGGTGTGGGCAAGACCTCGCTGGGCAGATCGGTGGCCGAAGCGCTCAACCGCAAGTATGCCCGTATCTCGCTGGGCGGACTTCACGATGAGGCCGAGATTCGCGGTCACCGCCGCACCTATATTGGCGCTCTTCCTGGTCGCATCATGCAAGCCATTGCCAAGTGTGGCAGTAGCAATCCCGTGATATTGCTCGATGAGATTGACAAGGTGGGACAAGATTTTAAAGGCGACCCATCTTCGGCCTTGCTCGAGGTGCTTGACCCCGAACAAAACAGCCGTTTCCACGACAACTACATCGACATTGACTATGACCTGTCGAAGGTGCTGTTCATAGCCACCGCCAACAATCTGACAACCATATCGCAACCCCTTCTCGACCGCATGGAAATCATTGAGCTCAATGGCTACATCATGGAAGAGAAAGTGGAGATTGCACGCAAGCATCTTGTGCCCAAGCAACTCGAAGAGAACGGTTTCAAACCCAAGGAAATATCCTTCCCGAAAGAAACCATCGTTAAGATCGTAGAGAATTATACACGAGAGAGCGGTGTGCGCGAACTCGAAAAGAAAATAGGTAAAGTGTTGCGAAAGATTGCTCGTGAAAAGGCCACTGGAACCACCTTTGACACCAATATCACTCCCGATAACCTGGGTCACTATCTGGGCAAGGAAGAGGTGAACCGCGACAACTACGAAGGCAACGAATTTGCCGGTGTGGTGACAGGTCTGGCATGGACTGCCGTGGGAGGCGAAATCCTGTTCATAGAGTCATCGCTTGCCAAGGCTGGCAAATCGGGCGACAAGTTAACGCTGACCGGTAATTTGGGCGATGTGATGAAGGAATCGGCCGTGATCGCTATGCAGTATATCAAGGCGCATGCCGATGCATTTGGCATCAATCACGAGGTGTTTGACAAATATAACGTGCACATTCATGTGCCAGAAGGTGCTATTCCCAAAGATGGTCCGTCGGCAGGCGTTACGATGGCCACTTCGCTGGTATCGTCGTTCACACAACGAAAGGTGCGTGACCACCTGGCCATGACAGGTGAAATCACACTGCGTGGAAAAGTGCTGCCTGTGGGCGGTATCAAGGAGAAGATTCTCGCCGCCAAGCGTGCCGGCATCAAGTACATCATCTTATGCAACGAGAACAAGAAAGATGTGGATGAAATCAACGAACGCTACCTGAAAGGGCTCAACTTCCATTATGTGAACACCATTCAGGATGTGATTGACTTTGCCCTGCTTCCCGAGAAAGTGAAGAATCCGCTTGTCATTGAATAAGCGGTCAAATTAGAGAGAAAAATGTAGCCATCCCAGCCCTTCGTGGTTTGGGATGGTTTGTTTTACTTGAGAGGTATGGGGTTGACATAGGTGTCGTCGGGCATCTTGTGGATGAGCAAGCCTTCATCGACAAGGAACGAGACGGTGGCTATGATCTCATCCTGCGGGAACGACAAGGTGGTGATGAAGTCAGTGAGGCGGCGAGGCTTGACCTGTGCCATATAGAGCACGCCATCTTGTACCTCCTGGGGAGTGTGGTCGGCCTTCTTGCGTCGCTCGATGCACACATCGCAGCGGCCACAGTCGTCACTGCTCTCCTCAAAATAACGTAAAAGCATTTTCTCGCGACAAGTGGCATCAGTGAGCGCATAGTTGATAACGGCATTCACTCGCTGCTCCATGCGGGCGCGCATGTCTTCATAGACTGGTTTCGGGAACAACAGATAGCGGGTTTCCTCGCGAGAAGTGGTATATATAATATAAGGTGTGCGCTTGCGTGGCACATAATGCAGGATGTGAAGCCGGCTAAGTTCAATGAGGGCCTCGTAGATATCGTTTTCAGAAATAGAGAAACGAAAAGCGAGCACGGCCTCGTTAATAAACACATAATCAGAAAACAGACCGGTATAGGTTCTCAAGATGGCTTGCAACACTCTGTCGGCATGAGGGTTCTGTGTGCGGAGGTCATAAAGTTCATTCTTGTTCACGAGTATCATGATTCGCGACTGTGTTTCAATCTCTTCGATGAAATCAATATAACCAGCACGGGTGAGAATCTTCAGCGCATTGTGAGTGGGAAGAATGGGCAGTTTAAATGTTTGGCAAAAAAGGTTGAAGTTGAAGTCGTATAACTTTTCAAACCCCTCTCCTATCGCCACTTCAAGAAAATTGCCCACGCGCTCATACACTTTCTTGATATAGTCTTTTTCAGGAAAGGCATCGGTGATGTGTCGCTTGAGCACACCCTGATCGGAGTGCGTGGTGAGGGCAACGGCCCACGATTTTTTGCCATCTCGCCCTGCCCTGCCGGCTTCCTGGTAATATTCTTCAAGCGAATCAGGCAAATCATAGTGAATCACGATTCTCACATCGGGCTTGTCGATGCCCATGCCAAAGGCATTGGTGGCTACAATGACACGAATCTCGTCAGTCTTCCATTTGTTCTGCTTGTTCTCCTTGTCTTCCACAATGAGTCCTGCATGATAGTAGTCGGCACTGATACCGTTACGCACCAATTCGTCGGCAAGCAACTTGCAGCGTTTGCGGCTGCGCACATACACGATTCCGGAACCGTTGACCGACTTGAGAATGTGCACAAGTTGCGCCGTCTTGTCTTCTGAGTAACGAACCACATACGACAAATTGTTGCGAGCAAAGCTTTTCCTGAAAACCTTATGCCCACGGGAGAATTCAAGTTTTTCGACAATGTCGTCGATGACTTGCCCTGTGGCGGTGGCAGTGAGCGCAAGAACAGGCACATTCTTGAACAACTGTCTGATGGTAGCAATTTTGAGAAAAGAGGGCCTAAAGTCATATCCCCACTGTGAGATGCAGTGCGCCTCGTCAACCACAATCAGATTGACGTTCATCTGCTTCAGTTGAGAGAGGAATGATTGAGAAGATAGTCTTTCAGGTGAAATGTAAAGAAACTTACAATTGCCATAGAGGCATTTCTCGATGGTACGCCGTTGTTCGGTATATGACAGACCAGCATGCAAGTAGGTGGCCTTGATGTGCCGTGAAATGAGGTTGTCGACCTGGTCTTTCATGAGCGAAACAATGGGAGTGACCACGAGAGCCAATCCCTCGCGCATGAGTGTGGGAACCTGGAAAGTGATAGACTTGCCACCACCCGTTGGCATCAGTCCCAGCGTGTCGTTGCCTTCAAGTACGCTGTTGATGATGTCTTCCTGAAGTGGTCTGAAATCAGAATAACCCCAATACTTTTTGAGTATTTCATGAATCCTGTCCATCAATCACGTCATCATGAATGTTAATACCCTTGATGAGCAACTGGATATAGGACGTGTTGCGATGCTTGTTCTCCTCGATTGTGTAGCAAATGTCGAAGGGCAACCCCTGCTTGATGTGGTCGAAGTATCGACCCATATTGAAAGCGATGCCGTTCATCACCTTATCAGACTTGCCATCAACAATCTCGAGCTTGATGTGCTCCAGTTTCTTACCCACAAGTTTACTGGTGCCTACATCACGCACATTGAGCGTCATGAACACGGGCTTGACATTCTCAGGTCCGAATGGGTTGAACATGCGCATGTACCTCATGAGCTCGTAATTGATCTCATCGAATGTGAGTTCGCAGTCAATATCAAGCTGTGGAGTAACCTGCTGAGTCTCAATGTGTGTTTCAACATAAGCGCTCAAGCGTTTCCTGAACTCAGAGATGTTCTCTTCTTTCAGCGACAAGCCTACGGCATTAGTGTGGCCGCCGAAGTTCTCGAGCAGATCGCGTGTCGACTTGATGGCCGAATACACGTCAAAACCTCTGACAGAGCGTGAGGAACCTATAGCAATGCCATCACCATCGTAAGTGAGCACAACTGAGGGACGGAAGTATAACTCGGCCAGGCGAGAAGCCACAATGCCTATGATGCCCTTGTGCCAGTTACGGTCGTAGATGACGATGGGTTTCTTCTCCCCTATCTGTTCGCGATGGTTCTCGATGATGATGTTGGCCTCTTCAGTGATTTGTCGGTCAAGCTCCTTTCGGTCTCTGTTATACTGGTCGATGCGCTTACTTATCTCGTAGGCCTCGCTTGGATTCTTGGTGACGAGCAACTGGACCGACTCCAGACCTGACTCCATGCGACCAGAAGCATTGATACGCGGACCAATCTTGAAGATGATGTCGCTGATGGTGATTTCGTGCTTGTTCAAGCCACACAACTTGATGATGTTGCGGAATCCGACGTTAGGATTGGAATTCAGACGCTTAAGACCATAATAGGCCATAATGCGATTTTCGTCGACAATGGGGACAATGTCGGCAGCAATGCTCACCACGAGCAAGTCAAGAAGGCTCTCAAGGTCGTAGATGTTGTTGATGCCATTGCTCTTGGCAAACGCTTGCATGAACTTGAAGCCGACACCACAACCAGAGAGTTCCTTGAAGGGATAATTATCGTCCCTTAACTTGGGATTGAGAATAGCGACCGCATCGGGCAATGTGTCGTCGGGCACATGATGGTCGCACACAATAAAATCAATGCCCTTCTGCTTGGCATAGGCAATTTCGTCGATAGCCTTGATGCCACAGTCGAGCACAATTATTAACTGCACTCCCTGCTCTACAGCATAGTCAATGCTCTGCAAGGAAATGCCGTACCCTTCGTCATCGCGAGTGGGTACATAATAAATCACATTAGAATAAAAATTTCTCAGGTAACGGTAAACCAGAGCCACGGCAGTTGTGCCATCGACATCATAGTCGCCATATACCATGATTTTCTCTTTCGCCCCTAAAGCCTGATTCAGCCTCGCTACAGCCTTTTCCATGTCCCTCATCAGGAATGGATCGTGCATTTGGTTTAATGAGGGATAGAAGAATTGCATGGCATCGTCCATGCTCTTCATACCTCGCTGAACCAAAAGCCGTGCAATAGCCGGACAGCCCGAGAACTTGTCGTTCACGAGCTGCGCTTCTACTGCGCGTTGTTCGGATGTAAGGGGTAAGTAATTCCATTTACTTATCATTTATGTTGTTATTTTATTGGCTAAAATAACAGGTACACGCTTGTACCTTGAGGCTGAATTGGTCAAGAGTATCAAATATTACTCTTGGCAGATGCAAACCATGCATCAAAAGAATGCCTTATCATGACCGAAAGGGGCAAGCCGCATGAACCGCCCTGCCTGATCAAATGGCATCTAAACTTGTGAGCGACAAATCATTAAGAAGCATCAGGCAATACATAAAACCATGCGAGAGAATTGCCTTGCAACCGTTCGCCCACAAATAATACGCAAAAATAGAAGAAAAAACTGAAAAATGCAAGAAAAAAGTTTAAATCTTTTTTAAATTAACATCCATTTGCGGGAATGGGAAGTGAAGTCCGTTGAGCGGGAGCTGTTTGTAGATGGCCTCGTAGGTGTCGTAAAGCACATTCCAGTAGTCGCTGTTTTTTGCCCAGGCGCGCACGATGAGAATCACCGAACTCTCGCCCAGTTCCTCAACGGCCACATAGGGGGTGCAGTCCTTTTTGGGCATCTTCTGCTTGATAATGGCTTCCTGGCTTTCGTTCCAGGTTTCTACTCTATCCTTCAGTTTCTTGGAACAAAAGATGCGTTGCCACCATTTCCTCTTCTTCTTGTCATCGGTTTGCTGTGCTGTAGTGTCCTGAACAGGAGCATCTTCGGCAAAATACTTTTTGACGATGCGCTTATCGTTCTTGAGTATGGAGAGAATCACTTCTCTTGCCTTGTTGACGTCGTCGCCATAGGCAATCGACACCCTCCACTCGATGCGGTGATGGCTCTCGGCCGAGAAATTGTTGATGGTGCCGGTAGAAAGCCCGCCATTGGGGATGACGATGCGTTCATTGTTATAGGTAGTGATAATGGTGTGAAAAATCTGGATTTCCTTCACATGACCCTTGAACTCGCCAAACATGATGTAGTCGCCCACCTTATAGGGCTTCAGCAGCAAGATAAGTACACCACCAGCAAAGTTCTGCAAGGTACCGCTCAACGCCATACCAATCGCCACGCCAGCCGAAGCAAAGATGGCTATGAACGAGCTGGTTTCGATGCCCAGCACACCTATCACGGTGACTATGAGCAGGAAAAGCAAGGTGATTTTCAGGAAACTGAGCAGGAAAGTGCTGAGCGACTTGTCGACGTCACGACGAATGAGGATCTTGCGCAACAGCGAGTGCAGCCTGTTGATAATGAATTTGCCAATGTAGAAGACGGCAATGGCTGCCACTATTCTGATGACGAAGTTTACGGCCTGGGTGCTAACCGTTTGAATCACATTGTTCCAATCCATGTTTTTCAGCTCCTGCGACAGTTTGTCGGGTGTCATTTGCTGAAAAGTGGAGTCGGCAACAGCTTTCACATTGTTGGCCGTCTTCAATAGCGTGTCTTGTACAGCGTCAGGGACAATTGCCTGAACCTGTGCCAAAAAATTCGTCAACATAGTATAAATCAACAGACTTGAGGGTACAAAAGCCCTGGTTTGACATCTAAAAACATGACAAATTTAACTAAATATCGTAAATGCGGCAAATAATCGTGATAAAAAACAGCTAACTTTGTGAGTACAAAAGACAAAAGAATGAACAGATACTTTGCAATATTGGTTGCCTTGCTATGCTTTTGCTCGACAGGTGCACAGGTGGTTACGTCGATAGGCGAAGAGAACATGAAAATACCCCGGGTGGAGAAAAAACAGGAGGCGAAACAGGTCACCCCCAAGGAGCAATTGCCCGAGGTCGACACCACTTCGGTGTATTATGCCTATGTGGATTCAGCACAGCTTTTTATCAAGAAAAAAGATTGGAGTAATGCTGAAAGTTTTATAGTGAAAGCCATTCAAGCAGAGCCATCTAACGGCAACAACTCTCTGCTGCTTTCGAATCTTGCCACCATACAACGCAAACAAGGAAAACTGCGAGAGGCCTTGAAGAACTACAACATGGCCTTAGATATGACACCCAATGCCGTGACACTGCTCATGAACCGAGCCTCGTTACTGGTGGAGCTTGACAGCCTTGAGATGGCGAGTGCTGACTATGAGCGGGTAGTGAAACTCGACCCTCTGCAGGAAGAAGCACGCTTCAATCACGGAATGATTTCGCTGGAACGGCAGGATGCGGCCACGGCAAAAGCCGATTTTGAAGAGATGCTGCGCTACAACCCTAATTCACTGCTGGCTAACGAGGGACTTGGGTTTATGCACAAGGCATTGGGCAATTACGCCAAGGCCACGCAACACCTCAGTGAAGTCATTAAAGCCTCTCCCACCGTATCGCTCCTGGGCAACCGGGCCGACTGCTACCTGATGCAACGCAAGCTGAACGAGGCAAGCGAGGACATCAACAACGCGCTGCAGGTGGACCCGAATGATGGCTACCTGTATCTCTTGAGGGCACGCCTGAACCGTTTGCGCTATGAAAACGAGGCCGCAAAACGCGATGTTCAGCTTGCTATTGATCATGGCATTGACCCCGCCATGGCTAAAGAAATTCTTCAAGTCGCAAATTAATTGCATTTTTGTTTGGCAGATTGGCAAAAAGTGATTAATTTTGCTCAGATGATTTCAATTATAGACCATATCGAGTATTTGACACGGCGTCACAACTGCGTGGTGATCCCGCATTGGGGCGCACTCATCGCTCAACACCGCCCATCACGTGCTGATTCTAAGGGTGTTCAATTCATCAAACCCAAACGTGAATTCGGCTTTAATGCCTCGATAAATCACAACGACGGGCTACTTGCCAATTCCATCGTGCGCAAGCACGGCATCAGCTACGACGAAGCCACCAGGCTCATTGCCGATAGCGTGTTGCTTTATAAGCGTCAGTTGCAGAGCGGCAATGAGGTTCCCTTTGGTAAAATCGGCTACTTCACACTCAATGAGAATGGCCAGACTGAGTTCATGCCATTCGCTCAAAGCCTGTCGAACGATGAATACTTTGGTCTTCAGTCGTTTGCATTCAAACCCCTGCCTGCAGCTACTGCAATGCCCGCTCATGAGAAAGAGAAGCAGGCCGAAACTGCCAAGGTTGTGCCCTTCTCTGAACGCAACCGGTTTGCTTATCGCGCCCTACAGGTCGCCGCATCCATTGCCATCATTCTGGGCATTGTGTTTGTGGCTTCTACCCCCATAGCCGTCGACCGTTCACAGCAGAACTATGCCACCATGAACGTCCCAAGTGTGAAAAAGGCCACCGCTTTGCCGGGCACCCTCTTCCAGCAAGAGACTGCCGAATCGGCTCAAGAATCCGCCTCCGAGTCTCAGCCAAGCGATAGCCAAGCTGCCCAAGAAGAGACCGGCAAGTATTACCTTGTGGTCTCAACCTTCACAAGTGAGCAGAAAGCCCGGGAGTACATCCATATGCACCCCGACATTCAAGGTGCAGCCAAAATCAGGGCTAAAGGCAAGCAATACAGGGTATACATTCAGCGAGGCGACGACTATAAGGCGCTGTATCAGGCTGCCTCGAACCTGCCCAGCCAGTATGGTGGCGGATGGGTCACCACCGATTGATGGGGTCATTCAGCATTCAATCTTAACGCAATAATTCCCGTTTAATGAAAGCAATGCATGCGGTGCGTTGCTTTTCGTCGTTAAATGCTGTTGCAGGAATCATGAGAAGGCGATACCAGCCCTTATGCTGTAACGCGATACCCCACTCTCCTATCTCATATCCGTAAAACTCCTTCCAATAGAAAAAATATTCCTGTTCACTATCATTCAGGCTCTTAATATATATTCCCTCATCTGTTACTTTAAGTTCTTTTTCGGTGATTGACAATCGCGCCTCATCGGTCAGGGCATAATTGAAATAGATCAACGATAGTGCCATGGGAATGATGATAAAGAGCACCATCAGCGCCACAATGATGAATTTGATGTTGAAAATCGAAAGGCCAAGCAAGATCAGCACAGGCAACACAAACCACCACCAGTGACGGCTCATGTAGGCTGAGAACAGCCGCTTGACATAATCGCCGCTTGTGACCTTGCAGTTCTCGATGGTGAACCTTGCATTGTGTTGCTGAATACCCATCAAAATTGCTGTTTCAAAACCAGGTCACTGACCACAGTGGCTTCTCGTGCGGTCAATGAGCCCAGCAACAAGTGATTGTTGCCAGGTTCCCATGCTACAAGCTCGCCTGTGAGTGCCTTAATCACAAACTTATACTCCACTCTTTCGCCCTGATGCAGGGGGAACACGGCGGTCCAATATGGGAAGTCGGCGCAATTCATGCTTATGGCCTTGTCAACATCCCAATAGCCCAGCGTGGAACCACTGCCCACCACACAGAGTTCCTGATGTTGGCCAATTCCAGGAGCATAGACCTGAAGAAAGGCGTTACCTGGCTTGGGAGTAAGGGGCAAAACGGCACATTCGCGTTTTTTGCTGTTTTCGAACCAGTTGTTCATGAGTCGTGATTCATCCAGTTCATGCCAGGCATCAACAAATCGCAGGCGGTTGAAGCCTTCAAAGTATGCCATATTGTGAGCCTCACCCTCCTCCCAACGAATATTGGCGCCACACTTGGCGCAATAACGGTAGGGAAAGGGCTCTTTGACGGTTATGGTCACTTCCCACATATTATCAGGCGAACATTTCATGGGCCACTCGGCGGCATTGTTGCACGAGACGAGATGCAGAGTCTCGTCGGGAGCAGCAATATAATGAATGGAGAACGTAACTTTCATAGCTTGGAGTGTTAATTGACGTTATAAAGTTAGTGAGAAATCATGATATGCGCAAACAAAGAGCCAATTTTGTGTAAATTGGCTCTTCGTGAACATATAGTAGTCATCAAGAGATGACGTGCTGAGATGCGGTGCCTAGCGTGCGTCTATTTATTATAAATCAACTCATTAACCGCATCTTGAGGTGCCGCAGTTGGTGCAGATGAGGCAGCCCTCCTGGTAAACGAGTGTTTCCTGACCGCAGTTGGGACAAGTCTGGCCTTTAGCCTTGGTACCGTCGGGCAGATACTTCTTAAGAGCACGCTCCACACCCATCTTCCAGGTGTTAATCGACTGGTTGTCGAGTTCAAGGCTTCCCACCAGTTTCAGAACCTGTTCGATGGGCATACCGTAACGCAGCACACCCGAGATGAGCTTGGCATAGTTCCAGAACTCAGGATTGAATTTCTCTGACAGACCTTCGATAGTGGTCTTGAAACCGCGCTTGTTGATGAACTGGAAGTCGTAGCGCTTCACGCCCTTCTCGTCAACAGCCTTGATAATCTTTCCCTTGGTCACCGACTTGGGACAGAAGATACCCTCGTCGTCGTCGGCAATACCGGTGAAGATTTCGTAAGGACGATTGTCGATAAGGCCAATGAAGGCAATCCATTTCTCCTTGTTGTTCTGGAAGCGAACCACGTCGGCATCGAGTTCGATGGGGCGTTTGAGGATGTGTTCCTCCTCGGCCATGTAGCGGCCCTGCTTCTTGCTCTCTTTCTTCTTGTCTTCCTTGGTGAGCGAAACAAGCACACCCGAGCGGGAACCGTCGCGATACACAGTACAGCCCTTGCAACCCGATTTCCAAGCCTCGACATAGAGCTTGTTCACCATTTCCTCGCTGATGTCGTTGGGCAGGTTGATGGTCACGCTGATCGAGTGGTCGACCCACTTCTGCACAGCGCCCTGCATCTTCACCTTGTTCACCCAGTCGATATCGTTAGAGGTGGCTTTATAATAAGGTGATTTTGCCACAATCTCGTCGAGCTGCTCCTGTGAGTAGTCGCGGCGCACCTCAATGCCATTTGTGTTCATCCAAGTGATGAGCTTGGGATGATAGACAATGTACTCTTCGAACGAATCGCCGGTCTCGTCGACGTAGTCGACATGCACATCCTTGTCGTTGGGATTCACTTTGCGGCGACGCTTGTACACAGGCAGGAACACAGGTTCGATACCCGAAGTGGTCTGCGTCATGAGACTCGTGGTACCCGTAGGAGCGATGGTGAGGCAAGCAATGTTACGACGGCCAAATTTCACCATGTCCTTATAGAGCTTCGGGTCGGCTTCTTTGAGGCGGTTGATGTATGGATTCTTTGCCTCACGCTTAGCATCATAAATTTCAAAGGCGCCACGCTCCTTAGCCATATTTACCGAAGAAGCATAGGCAGCGAGAGCCAGAGCCTTGTGAACGCTCACCGAGAACTCGGTAGCCTCATCGGTTCCGTAACGGAGTCCCATGGCTGCTACCATGTCGCCTTCGGCAGTAGTACCTACGCCAGTGCGGCGGCCCTTGAGGGTCTTCGACTGAATCTTGTGCCACAGGTTGAGTTCGGTTGTCTTCACCTCACCCGTTTCGGGGTCGCTCTTGATCTTGTTGATGATACGCTCAATCTTCTCCATCTCGAGGTCGATGATGTCGTCCATCATGCGCTGTGCATAGCCAACATGCTCACGGAACTTGTCGAAATCGAAATAAGCGTCCTTTGTAAAGGGATTCACCACATATGAGTAAAGGTTGATAGCAATCAGTCGGCAGCTATCGTAGGGGCACAGAGGAATCTCGCCGCAAGGATTGGTGGAAATGGTGCGGAAGCCCAGGTCGGCGTAGCAGTCGGGCACAGCCTCACGAGTGATGGTGTCCCAGAAGAGCACGCCAGGCTCTGCACTCTTCCAAGCATTGTGAATGATTTTAGCCCACAGCTTAGAAGCATCAATCTTCTTTGTATAGATGGGCTCTTTGCTGTCGACGGGATACTGCTGGGTGTATTCACCACCTTCAGAAACGGCCTTCATGAAATCGTCGTCGATGCGCACCGACACATTGGCGCCGGTCACCTTGCCCTCGGTCATCTTGGCATCGATAAACGACTCTGAATCGGGGTGCTTGATGCTCACTGTGAGCATGAGGGCGCCACGGCGTCCGTCCTGAGCCACCTCGCGTGTGGAGTTGGAGTAGCGCTCCATGAAAGGAACAAGACCTGTTGAGGTGAGTGCCGAGTTCTTCACCGGCGAGCCTTTGGGCCTAATGTGAGAGAGGTCGTGCCCCACTCCACCACGGCGCTTCATGAGCTGCACCTGCTCCTCATCAATCTTGATAATACCACCATAAGAGTCGGGGTCACCGTCAAGACCAATGACAAAGCAATTCGACAGAGAACCAATCTGGAAGTTGTTTCCGATACCAGCCATAGGGCTACCTTGAGGCACGATGTAGCGGAAGTGGCTGATGAGGTCGAAGATCTGCTCTTCGCTCATGGGGTTCTCATACTTTTTCTCGATACGGGCAATCTCGCGGGCAATGCGGTGATGCATGTCGTCGGGAGTGAGTTCATAGAGGTGGCCATAGGAATCTTTCAGGGCGTATTTGCTTGCCCAGACCCTTGCAGCCAGCTCGTCACCTTCAAAGTACTTCACTGAAGCGTCGTAAGCTTCTTGATAGGTAAAAGTCTTCTGTTCTGTTTCGTTTTCAAACAAAGTCATTCGATATATATGATTAAGGGTTATGAGAATTGATTTTCCGTGCAAAATTATAAAAAATGTTTTTAGATAAAAAATGTTTTCTGAAAAATTTTCAAAGTTTTCCAAAAATATTTTTAGTTCGCTCGTATCCAATAGATTAATTTTTTGCAATAGTCAAAAAGTTTACAAAAATGTAATTTCCCTACTCGTAAAATGACTGACAATTGTGGCGTTTTCATCATTTTTGCAATTTGTAACGAGTCTAAACAAAATATTTTTGTGCATAATATATATAATGTGTAACTTTGCAAAAAAACAAGAGCCATCATGAAATACTTCACCAATCGCGCCACTGTGCGCAAATATTCCGACCGCCCAGTTGACCCCGAACTGCTCAACGAAATGCTCGAAGCGGCCTCACATGCCCCCACAACCGGCGGCATGCAACTCTACAGTGTGATTGTGACCCAGGATGCCCAAATGAAGCAGAGCCTCATGCCCTGCCACTTCAATCAGCCCATGGTGGCCGAGGCTCCCGTTGTGCTCACCTTTTGTGCCGACTTCAACCGGTTTGTGAAATGGTGCCAGCAACGTCAAGCTGATCCAGGGTTTGATAACCTGCAGTCGCTGATGAGTGCCATTCTCGATGTCACAATCTTTGCCCAGCAGTTCAACACCATTGCCGAGATGCAGGGATTGGGGTGCTGCTATATTGGAACCACAACCTATAACGCTCAAGAGATAGCTGATGTGCTTGAACTGCCGGCACGGGTTGTCCCCGTCGTGACGCTCACCGTGGGTTATCCCGATGAGAATGTGGAGGTGGTTACTACTGAGCGGTTGCCGCTTGAAGGCATTGTTCACCACGAAACCTATCGCGACTATGATGCAGCCACCATCGATGCCATCTATGCCGAGAAGGAGTCTCTCCCCGTGAATCAGGGATTTGTGAAAGAGAACGACAAGCAGACGTTGGCACAGGTATTCACTGATGTTCGCTACCCCAAGGCGGTGAACGAGGAATTCTCAAAACGCCTCCTTGACTTCATCATATCAGCTGGCTACTGGCCTATAAATTAAATCTGGATTCCTCTCACAAAGGCGCAGGCACGCAAAGCTGGCTTACGCCAGTTTATTTCAATGACTGCGCGGGGGGATGTCTCCACAAATTTCCATGAATTAGCCATGAATTTATCATGAATTGATTATTTTTCAATGACGACGAAGGGTGCTCTCGCAAAAAGCACAAAAAGGACCAAAAAGTATCAAAAAGCCGCTGACGCGGAATTTTTTCTTTGAGGACGAGGGGGATGTGGACGGGCTCCGCCCTTAAAATTACAGCTGCGCAAAATTACGAAATTAAAAATGTAAGCGCTGATGCGCTAAAAATGACGGCGAGGGGTTATAATCTCAAAAAGCTACACCTCTCGGTGTCATTGTATCGTCCTGAAAAAAGTTGACTCGGGAAAAGTTAATAATATGTTAATTCAAAAAAAGATTACGGGTAATAGGTCCCGAGTCCTTGTTGTTTGCATAAAATGGTGTGGGGTTCAATGCCCCACCCATTTTAGGTCGG
>JAFZSO010000019.1 GCA_017619355.1 Muribaculaceae bacterium | reverse complement strand
GGCTCGTAATTCAGAATTAACCAATCGTGAGCTTGAAGTGCTCAAGCTCCTGGCAAGTGGTCTTAATAGCAAGGAGATTTCTGAGCAGCTGTTTATTTCCACCAATACAGTGGAATATCACAGAAAGCAGTTACTCCGCAAAACCGAGTCACGCAATGTAGCCGAGCTTATCGGGAATGCCTTCAGACGTGGCATTCTGAAAATTGATTGATTCCGGACAGACCAGGGATGTATTAACTGTTTCACAGATGAGGACAGATTAATAAGGCTCTTGAAAAGAGCAAGTTTTAACAAGTTAACTCAGCCGTTCACGAGATGTGATGGCTGAGATTTTTTTGTCCCGTTATCTGACCTGTTTGAAGTCGAAGCCTACCTTCACATCATAGTAATTGTTGCTGAGCTTGGCCAGCGACTTGAGCACATCGGCATGTATGAGTTTCCCGAGCAGGCGCATCAGTGTCAGGAACTTGTCGGCCTCGAACTGCATGTGCAGATGCTCGCCCTCGCGATAGGCCTGCCCTTCGATCTTCAGCAGCGTGCCGTGCAGCACCAGTTGCTCGGTGGCGGGGTCATAGTCATACCGGCCGCCTATCGACTTGCCCAGCAGCGTGATGCTCCAGCGGCCTTCGCGTGTGAGCACGAACGATGTCCAGCGCTTCTTCAGCTTGAGTTTGTCATAAGCCTTTTTCAGCCCCTTTTTCAGTTTGCTCTTGGCTATGGGCTTGCCCAGGCGGCTCACGAAGTTGCTGCCTCGGGCGTCGACACTGGGGCCGTCGAACTTCCATGTGCCGGCAATCACGGCATTGGCTGCCATGCGGCTGGCAGTCAGCATTTCCTCGTCGGGTGCCTGCAGCGAGTCGGTGCTCATGGTCAGGCTGTCGAGACTCACGATGGGCGCCTCCGAGAGCGGCACCGTGTCGGGTTCCGTCATGGGTGTTGCAGCTGCCCTCGCTGCGGGTATCATGGCGAGCAGGACCAGGAGCGAAATCAGTCGGTTCATGGCAACGAGATGATACTATTCAAAATAGGAAATCTCAAACTGCCACAGCCCGCACTGGTAATTATCGGGGTGGTCGGGCAGTGCCTGTGGCTGCAAGAAAGTGGGGCGAAGGCCACCCACCATATCCACCTGCGGGAAGGCTATGGTGCCATCGTAGTAGCAAGGCACATTCTCGCCCGCGAAGTAGCGGTAGCGGTTCACCACGCCACTGGTGATGTTGTCCACCTCTATGATGCGTCCCTCGTCATCGCGGGTCACCTTCACCTGCTTGTCAGGTTCATCGCCGTTCTCAATGAAGAGGAGAGTGACATTGCCCTTATCTTCTCTCCTGATTTTATAGTCGGTGTAGGTGATGGGCGGGTTGCCATCGGCATCAAGTTCCCACCAGTTGATAAACACGCTCTTGGCATGTGTGGGCAGTCCGTCGGGACCAAAGTAGGTGGTGTAGCCGTAGGCCCCCTCTATCGTTTCGCTCTGGTCATAGGAGATGAGCCGGCCTTCGCGGTCAAACTCGTAGGTGCAATATTCGCCTTCGGTTAGCTCCCACTCATCGCTGTAAGCCCCGATGGTCTTGACTGCATCATTGAAACCGAGCGCCTTCACATAGTTGGGAGAGGCTGCGGTCTTTTCTTTAGCTGCTGTTGAGGTGCAGAGCAGCAATGCGGCTACTGCCACAATACTCGTGATTATGCCTTTTGTTTTCATCGTCTGGTTCATTTAATGGTGAATAATACGCAAAAATAGTGATTCGCACGCAATTCTGCAATTCCCACAACATTTTTTTAATTATGACGGGGTTTCTAAGGAGTTGAGGAGTGTGGGAGGCGGGCTAAAAAAAGAAAAGGAGCCGGGAATGAATCCGGCTCCTTCGTGAAGCGCTTCAAGATGGACTTGAACCAACGACCCCCTGATTAACAGTCAGGTGCTCTAACCAACTGAGCTATTGAAGCAAGTGAGCGCTCTTTATAGTCGTGCTCTGCGACTTGGCGCTTCAAGATGGACTTGAACCAACGACCCCCTGATTAACAGTCAGGTGCTCTAACCAACTGAGCTATTGAAGCAGTTTTGCAATCTCGTTCAAAGAGCGTTTTTCAAAATTGCGTTGCAAAAGTAGTGCGGAATTTTGAATTGTGCAATTATTTTGGCAAAAATGTTGCGAAAAAAGTGGTTTTAAAAGTTTTTTAAGCAAAATGAGGGCAGTTATTTCGGCGATAAGTAGTATTTTAGCGGTCTAAATCACTTTAACCGATGAAAAAAATTAAAAACATAGCTCTTGTAGCCCTGATTCTGGCGCTGGTGACACCTGCGGCCATAGGCGAGGAGAAGCAGAACGATAACGCTGCCATCATTCGCAATCTCGACATCTTCAATTCCATCTACAGGGAACTGAACACTTTCTATGTCGACACGCTCGATGTGCAGAAGTCAATCGAGACCGCCATCAACGCCATGCTCAACGAGATTGACCCCTACACTGAATACATACCCGCCAAGGACCAGGACGAGTTCATGGTGATCTCGACAGGAGAGTATGGCGGTATAGGGTCGTACATCCAGGAGCGCAAAGAGGGTGGGGTGTATATCTCCGGCCCTTATGAGGGCAGCCCTGCCGCCCGTGCCGGCCTCAAGTGCGGCGACCGCATTATCATGATCGACGGCGACAGCACTACCAACTGGAAGAGCGACAAGGTGAGCAGTCACCTCAAGGGCCAGGCGAGCACACAGCTGCAGGTGACTGTGGTGCGCCCCTACGACCCCGACAGCATCAAGACCTTCAACATCACGCGCGAGAAAATCAAGATGAATCCCGTGGAATACTACGGCGTGACACGCGGCGACATGGGCTACATCAACCTGAACACCTATAACGAGCAGTCGGCCGATGCCGTGAAAGAGGCCATACTCTCGTTCCAGCAGAATCCCAATGTGAAAAGCATTGTGCTCGACCTGCGCGGCAACGGCGGCGGTCTGCTTGAGGCTGCCGTGAAGATTGTGGGCTTCTTTGTGCCCAAGGGCACCGAGGTGCTCCAGACCAAGGGCCGCACGACCGAGAACCTCAAGATTTTCAAGACATCAGACAAGCCCATCGCACCCGATATTCCGCTGGCAGTGCTCATCGACGGCGGATCGGCCAGCGCTGCCGAAATCACCGCTGGCGCCTTGCAGGACCTTGACCGCGCCGTGATTCTTGGCTCGCGCTCTTACGGCAAGGGACTGGTGCAGGCTACCAGGCCTCTGCCCTTCGACGGCATCCTGAAGGTGACCATCGCCAAGTACTACATTCCCAGCGGCCGCCTGATTCAGGAAATCGACTACTCGAAGCGCAATGCCGACGGCACCGTGTCGCGCATCCCCGACAGTCTCACTAATGTGTTCTACACGGCTCACGGCCGCGAGGTGCGCGATGGTGGCGGCATCACCCCCGACATCAAGGTGAACTATCCCGAGATGAGCCGCCTGGTGTATAACATTGTGCGCGACAACTGGGCGTTCGACTACGCCACCAAGTATGCCAGCGAGCATGCAACAGTGCCTGCCCCGCGTGAATTCGAGATCACCGACGAGATATTCAACGATTTCAAGCAGTTCATCGACCCCAACCGCTTTGAATACGACAAGCTGTGCGAGACCGGCATTGCCAATCTGCGCAAAGTGGCCGAGGCCGAGGGCTATATGAACGACTCCACACGCCAGGAGTTCGACCGTCTGGAGCAGATGCTCAAGCACAATCTCGACCAGGACCTCGACACCCACCGCAAGGAGATTGAAGAACTGCTCAAGTCAGAAATCGTGAAGCGCTACTACTATGAGCGCGGCGTGATCGAGAACTCGCTCAATGCCGACGAGACCCTCGACAAGGCTCACGAGATGTTTGCCAAGCCTGGCGAGTATGAGCGGATTCTCAACCTCAAGGGCAAGGCTCCGGCCACCGCAACTCCTAAGAAGAACAAGTCGTGACACTCTCACAACTGTGTGACATATTCAACCAGCCCTTGCGCCGCGATGCCATCAAGGCTATGCTGGCAAGCAAGCGCAACCGTGTGATTGTCGTCGACCAGCTCGCCGGTTCGGCGGCGTCGATGCTCTTTGCACAGTTGCCCCGCCAGAAGCGCCCTTACCTCATCGTCGCCAACGACCTCGACGAGGCGGGCTACATCTATCACGACCTGTGCCAGATTATGGGCGACCAGCAGGTGCTCATCTTCCCCTCGGGCTACAAGCGCGACATCAAGTATGGCCAGGTTGACCCGCCCAACGAGATATTGCGCACCGAGGTGCTCAGCAAGTGGCACACGCAGCGCAAACTGCACTGTGTGGTGACTTTCCCCGAGGCGCTTGCTGAGAAGGTATGCACCCGCGAGATGGTGGATAAGGCCACCATCCACATAGAGGTGAACGCCACGCTCGACCTCACCGACACTTGCCGCCGCCTGCGCGATTTCGGCTTTCGCGAGGTGGATTATGTGTATGAGCCTGGGCAGTTTGCCCTGCGCGGCTCCATCCTGGATGTGTTCTCGTACAGTCACGAACTGCCTTACCGCATCGACTTCTTTGGCGACGAAATCGACAGCATCCGCACCTTCAATGTCGAGACCCAGCTCTCGCAGGAGCAGCTCGACAGCATCGACATCCTGAACAACAGCGGCTCGGCCGAGACGGGAACCTCGTTCCTCGAATTCGCCGGCACCGACACGCTGCTCATTTGCCACGATGTGAACTGGCTGCAGCAGCGCGTGAAGGCCATCACCGAGCAAACCATCTCCTCCAGCACGCTCATTGCCGAAGAGGGCGATGCCCATGCGCTGAACAAGGTGGTCGATTACGGCCTGTTCAGCGATGCCCTGGGCCAGTGCCGCCGCATGGAGTTCAGTCATGGCGAGAGTGCCACAAAAGGCAACGCCAGACTGTCGCTCAACTGCTCGCCGCAAGGCATCTATCACAAGAACTTCGACCTCATCAGCCAGTCGTTCTACGACTTCATTGAAAAAGGTTACAGGATTTGCATCCTGAGCGACAGTCCCAAGCAGATTGAGCGTCTGCGTCTCATCTTCGAGGACCGCCACGACAACATCGAGTTTGAACCCGTTGAGCACACCTTGCACGAGGGTTTTGTGGACCACGACCTCAAGTTGTGCGTGTTCACCGACCACCAGATTTTCGACCGCTTCCACAAATATAACCTGAAGAGTGACAAGGCCCGCTCGGGCAAACTCGCCCTCTCGCTCAAGGAACTCAACCAGATTGAGGTGGGCGACTACATCGTGCACGAGGACCACGGCATTGGCAAATTCGGCGGACTGGTGCGCTCGGGCATCAACGGCACCATGCAGGAGATGATCAAGCTCACCTACCTGAACGGCGACATCATCTTCGTTTCCATCCATGCTCTGCACAAGCTCTCGAAGTATCGTGGCAAGGAGGGCGTGGAACCGCGCCTGAACAAGTTGGGCAGCGGTGCATGGAACCGCATGAAGAGCCGCACCAAGAGCAAACTCAAGGACATCGCCCGCGACCTTATCCGCCTCTACGCCAAGCGGCGCGAGGAGCAGGGCTTTGCCTTCTCGCCCGACGGATACTTGCAGCAGGAACTTGAGGCATCATTCATCTACGAGGATACCCCCGATCAGCTCACCACCACGCAGGCCGTGAAGGCCGACATGGAGCGCGAGCGGCCCATGGACCGCCTGGTGTGCGGCGATGTGGGCTTTGGCAAGACCGAGGTGGCCATCCGTGCCGCCTTCAAGGCCGCCACCGACGGCAAGCAGACGGCAGTGCTTGTGCCCACCACCGTGCTGGCATTCCAGCACTTCCGCACTTTCACAGAGCGACTGCAGGACTATCCCGTGCGCGTCGAGTATCTGAGCCGCGCCCGGAAACCCAAGGATGTGAAAGCGATACTCAACGACCTGGCACTGGGCAAGATCGACATCATCATAGGCACTCACAAGCTGGTGGGCAAGGCAGTCAAGTTCCATGACCTGGGACTGCTCGTGGTCGATGAGGAGCAGAAGTTTGGGGTAGGGGTGAAGGAGAAACTCAAGCAGCTCAAGGTGAATGTGGATACGCTTACCCTCTCGGCAACGCCCATCCCCCGCACTCTGCAGTTCTCGCTCATGGGTGCCCGCGACTTGAGCACGATTACCACGCCGCCCGCCAACCGCTATCCCATTCTCACCTCGCTCAATGCCCTCAACGACGAGATTGTGCGCGAGGCCATCAACTTCGAGCTGTCGCGCAACGGGCAGGTGTTCTTCGTCAACAACCGCATCGACCAGCTTTCAAGGCTCGAAGAGATGATTCATCGCGTTGTTCCCGATGCCCGTGTGGTGACGGGACATGGCCAGATGCCCCCCGAAGAACTGGAGAAACGCATCATCGACTTCACCAACCACGACTATGATGTGCTGCTCGCCACCACCATCATCGAGAATGGCGTGGACATGCCCAATGTGAACACCATCATCATCAATAATGCGCAGAACTACGGACTGAGCGACCTGCATCAGCTGCGTGGCCGTGTGGGGCGCAGCAACCGCAAGGCCTTCTGCTACCTGCTCGTGCCGCCCGAGATGCCCATCTCGGCGGTGGCGCGTCGCCGCCTGCAGGCCATCGAGAGTTTCAGCGACCTGGGTGCGGGCATACACATCGCTCTGCAGGACCTCGACATTCGCGGTGCGGGCAATCTGCTGGGTGCCGAACAAAGCGGATTCATTGCCGACCTGGGCTACGAAACCTACCAGAAGATTCTGCGTGAGGCCATGCTCGAACTCAAGACCGAGGAATTTGCCGACACCTTCGAGCAACAGGAGGAAGAACGGGCTCAAATCGACGGCGAGGAAACCCAGTATGCCTCTGACTGCACCATCGATACCGACCTCGAACTCATGTTCCCTGCCACCTATGTGCCGCAGGAGAGCGAGCGCATCAATCTGTACCGCGAACTCGACAATATGGTGACCGACCACGATGTGGAGGCCTTTGAGGTGCGGCTGCAGGACCGCTTCGGCAAGATTCCCGACATGAGCAAGGAACTCATCCGCATTGTGCCGCTGCGCCGTGTGGCGCGTTCGCTGGGCATCGAGAAGGTGGTGCTCAAGCAGGGCAGCATGTATGTGTATTTTGTGGGCAGCGAGAATCGTGCCTACTATCAGTCGGCAGCCTTTGGCCGCATGCTCAACTACCTGCAGAACAACTCGCTGCGTTGCAAGATTCGCGAGAAGAACGGCAAGCGCTCATTCCTTATCAGCCATGTCGCCACCGTGCAGACGGCTCTCGCCATCCTCCGCTCCATCACCCACCTCAACCCAGTATAAAGCACTGATTCACATTCTGCCGTCCCGATGGGACTAATTGGTGGGTATGCTCATATTACAGGGGTTCCGCCTACGGCTTCACCCCTGGCTAAATTCTTTACAGTCCTGACGGACTTTTTAAACGGACACTAATAAAATGTTATTTCGTCGCCAGATTGATGAGGTAGATGATAATCGTGATGATGGGTATCAGGAACCACAGCCACGACAGTTTTTCACGGGTCCATTTCTTGGCTTGCGACGCAACAGCACCCACGGCCCCACCTGCCGGTGACATGAGTTGCGTCCACCTCTGACCCACGATGATGCCCGGCGCATCGGTCATTTTCAGGTCGATGCCGTTTACGAATTGCTGCACCGCCTGCGTAGCTGCCTGCTTCACGCCTCCAGTTGCCATGGTCCCAATAGACTCTACCGAGGGAATAGACGGGATGGAGGGAATGGATGGGGTGGAGGGAATAGACGGAGTTGAGGGTATGGATGGGATTGAGGGAATATTGGGGATGGCGTCCGCCGCCACCGACTCAACCGCCTGCTTCACACGCTCCGTGGGGATTGACGGAGGCAGGTCGGGTATGGGCTGTGCCATCGTGGGAATGGGAGGAGGTGCACCGACTGGTGCTTGAGAAACAGGAGTGCCGCACACATCGCATCGGGTAACACCTTCATGCACATAATGTCCACAGTTTAAACAAATTGCCATAATTATATCGTTTTTGTTGTTAATAATCTTATTGTTTATTATTTAGCCGATTCTGATCATAGTGTCGCCCATGTCCTCGGCAAACGAATCGAAGGTGTAGCCCACTCTTTTGAGTGCCGTTTCCACCTCTTCCAGTGTGGCGCCTGAATCGAACTCGCGCACCACCTCCACCGCCTTCTTCAGCTTGGGGGATATCTGCGAGCCGCCGTTGATGTTGGCGCGGTCGAGGTCGCGGGGCACTGTGAACTGGTCATAGATCTTCACCTCCTGTCGGCAGCCCTCCATCACCTCGCCGATGGCGTCGGCCTGCTTCTTCACGCGCTCCAGCGGGTTCTTGATCATTTTCGCCTCCTCAAACAGCTGGCGGCCATGCTCAAAGCGCTCCATGCCCTTGTATTTCACGGCCTTGCCCACCTGCAGGGCGTCGTCGAGCGCCTCGCCATGACGGCCGCCCAGCATCTTCTCCACATCGGCGCCGTAGCTCTCGGGATGGGTCAGCTCGTCCTGGATGATGGTCTGGTCCATCTGCTTCCCGTAGCGGGCCTCGATGTTCTCCTTCAGGCTGATGGGGGCATCGTCGGTGCCGTTCTTGAAGCCTCCTGTCGCTTCATGATAGAACTTCTCGTTGTAGATCTTCTCCACCAGTTCCTGGTTCTGGATGGTCTTCCATTTCCCGTCGGTGTCGAGGTACTGGTAGGTGGAGTCGCGGTCCATGGTCACGGTCTTGCCCTCTGCCAGGTCGGCGCGGCTCTTGCTCGACATGTTCTTGGGCCTGACCTGCTTGCCTCCGAGCCGCCTCGACAGTTCCGCCTCCACGGCAGCGTCGGTGCGGGAGTAGAGGTCCTGCAGATGCCCGTTGAAGTCCTTGCGGGTCGGCCTGAAGGCATCGCCCTTCTGCTTGAGCAGGTACATCGTCTGCTTGTCGGCCTGGCACTTCATGATCATCTGGTCACGCAGCTTCAGGTTGTCGGTGGTGGGGTTGGCGCGGTACATCTCGCAGGCGGCGCGCAGGTCCTGCACATTCTGGTTGGCACGGGCACGGCCGAACTGGGTGGCCTCGTCCAGGTCTAACTTGTTCTTGCCGCCTGCCTTGGCCTCCTTCAGGATCTCGTCGGCCTCGAACTTGGCCTGTGCCGTCGACTGGTTGAACAGGTGCACCTCCCTGGTCAGGTAGCTCAGCTTCGACTTCGACCAGAACTGCTTCACATCCACGCCGCTCATCTCCTTGAAGGCCTGGTTCATGTTCTCGGGGGTGAAGCCGGCCTTCTGCGCCTTGGCGAAGCCCTTCTCCATCACCTTGCCCATGATGTACTCCTTCACCACCACCTTGGCGCCCACGCACCAGCCTTCCAGGATGCTGTCGCCGCCGTTCATGGCATAGTCGCGCATGTCGCCCAGCACCTCCACGGCGGTGAAGGCCACGCTCACCCACGGCGCAAACACGCCGATGAAGAGGTTGCCCAGCAGGCCCATGTTCTGCTGCACGGTGCGGGCGGCGTTGAACCATTCCATGATGAACATGCCCACCTCGTCGGCGAATGTGACGCGCGGCCCCGGGTCGGCATTCGCGCCCGCCTTGCGTCCCGAGTAGACATCGGCATAGGTCCTCGCCACCGTCTTGACGCTGGCCTTGTCGTAGCCGAACGACTGGTCCTCGTCGTGCGCCTCGCGCAGCAGCCTGATGTACTTGAGCAGCGGGAACAGGTTGTCGACCATGTGCTGGCGGTAGATCTCGCTGGCGATGTGGTCGAGCTGGTCAGAGATGCGCTGGTCTTCCTTCTGCGCCGCCGCCCACAGGCTGTCGTCAACGAAGTGGCGCACGGGCTGCGAGCACAGCCGCACGCCCACCGTAGAGGTGTAGTCGCGCTCACCGCATTTCACCGTGATGTCGAACGACGCAGAGAGGCGGTTGGGGGCTGCAAGCATGTGGCTGCAGCAGCGCACCAGGCAGATGCGGCCGTTCTCGGGGTCGATGCCGGTGGTCGCCACCATCTGCAGTCCCAGCTTGTCGATCATATACTGCTTGTCGGCATCCTTTGCCGTCATCTTGAATGAGGCGGGCGCAGGGTAGCCCTTGAGCAGCTGGTTGTGCTCTTCGTCATAGTCAAACAGGGTGAGGCACACGCGCGTCTCGGCAGGCACATAGTACTTGCCCTTTGCCGTCACTCCTACGCCCCTCAGCTTGTGGTTGAGCGGCTCGTGCTCCTCGATGAAGCACTTGATGTCAGTCACCTTGATTTGCAGGCCCATGTAGTAGCGGAAGATGGTCAGGGCCCCTTTCACCTCGGTGCCGCTGCCGCGTCTGCCCTTGATGTTGAGCTTGTAGGTGATGTATTTGCCCGGGACGCCCGGGTTCGCCTTCTCGTCGAGCACCTGGTCGTTGATGATGGCGTAGTACATCTGGTCTTTCTCGTTCCACTCCACGCGCACCTTGTAGTCCTGGGATGGATTCCCGTTCTGGGTGATGGTGGCCTCCACGGTGTCTTTCTGCGGGTCGATGCCCATCACCACGAAGGGCAGCCGCACCTCCTTCTTGTAGAAGGCGGGCAGTGTGAGGTTGTCCTGGCCGAAGAGCACCTCGCCCGTCTCGACGATGAAGTGCAGGCGGTTCACATAGCCCGCCTCGCCGCTCACGCAACGCACTTCCACCACGCCGTCGCTGGGCGCATCGGGCCGCTCGGGAGCCATGACCATCGCCTGGCGCCACTGGCCCTGCCAGCCTGCATCGCGCACATCGAGGTAGCCGTCGCCCGAGGCGAACTGTATCATTGCCGTGAGGTTGGGGTCGAACACCGTGCCCTGTGGTGTGTGGCACACAACGCACGCCAGCACAGGTTGAGGGTCATCGCCCGTGACCAGCTTGTTGCCGAAGTTCTTGAACACCTGCATCTCATAGGTGAGTTCTGGCTGTTCCTCCTTGTCTTTCTTGTCGCCTTTCCTGCGGGTGAGCACGAAGCCTGTGAGACCCGCTATCACGCTCAGCGGGATGAGGTAGCCCCACGGGCCGCTCTCGCTCGAGGCATCATTGTCCTCCTCAACATAGGTGCTTGTCACTTCTTCAGTATCCTCTTCATCGTCGGTTTTTGTCTGCTCCTCGGCATAAGGGGGCAAAGCGGATTTTTCTCCCTCTTCAACATCGTAAAAAAGGGTTACAGTAAAGGGACCATATCCATGTCGATCGCCAGAATTGTCCTTTTTTGAATATGCCTTTGTTTCCAGAATCACTTTAAAGCTTTTCACTCCAGTGGGCACTTTGTACGAGAGATGTGCCGATGGAGAACCGCCTTGATGGCAATCGACAGCGGCTGCAGTAAGGTTCTTGTTGTTTTTTGACCATTGAACACAATGATGTGGCACTTCCTTCGAAACGCGTTCATCGTAGTTCCCAAGCATTTCTACCACATATACATGAGCCACAAAACCTTCTATGTCGTCGCCTTTTCCCGACACGCTCGCGATTCTTATTGAGGCATCTACATTCTCACCTTCTTTGATTGTGCCTTTATATTCTATATTCCGAAAGCCAAAGGAGGGATCAAGTGCTTTTTCTTCGCCATTGTCTCTTGTCAGCTTTACTTTCCCGCCAGTGAAACTGTAATCTACGGTAACATAGGTATCAAATTCATTATCATTGGAAAATTTACCGATGTGGCGCCTCATCTTTCCGCTGCCGCTCTCGGCCATCGCCATGAGTGGCAACAGCATCACACAGGCAAGAAGGATGGTTTTTATTGTTGATTTCATCGTTTTTTCGGTTTTAGGCTATGGATAATTATAGGATTAAAACATTTTTGACAAATTTAAGACAAAATCTTCACTTTTGCAAATGTTACTTTCCGTTGGCAAGCAATCCTTAAGCAAATTTCGTTATTTCCTTCAATCCTTAAACCCGCTTGTCCCTGAATCAAGAAGGTTCCATATCAAAAATTTGCCAAATTTGAAATGCGACTTCAAATTTGGCAGATTCAGTATTATATCATTGAATAACAATGAAATATAATTGTCAATTCCCAAGTTCCTTCAATAAGATTTACTAAAAATACTTACTGGACTTGTTTGATGGCGTTGTCAAAGTCCTTGGCGCCGCCGGTCTCGCCAAAGAGTTTCTTGAGCAGGCGCACTCGGGTGTTGGTGATGGCCTGAGGTGTGGAAATGGTTAAGGTTGCAATCTCGGTGGGCAGAAAATTGTGGATGGTGAGCAGGCACACCATCTGTTCCTTTGAGTTGAGTGTGGAAAGCAACTCACGCAATTTGGGGTTTTGCGCGTAAGAGAGCTGCGCCAGTTCGTTGGCATCTTCATCGCCAGCAGGTTTACCTTTGTTGGCCGAGGCATGCAGCCGCGAAACAGTCTCCTTCACTTGCAAGGAGTTCTCGCGTTGCTCCCGTTCTTTGAGTCGTCGCATCTGAGTGAGTTCAGAGCGTGTGAGATTAAATTGCTGCTGGCTCTCGGCAAAGCGGGCATTCAGCTTGTCGATGCGGCGTCGACTATACCACACAAATAATGCCGATATGATCATTAACAATATGATGGCAGCAAGCAAGGCAATAACTGTCCTGTATTGACGGCGTTCCTTCAACTGGTCATCAAATTGTGTCATCATATTGATGGTGCCTGCTGCATCGTTGTGCTCGTAGAGGCTACGGTACACCTCGTTGAGTTGTCGGCTATATCCTGCCGCATTCTTCGTGTCGCCCAACAAGGTCAGATGCTCGATTAACAGCTGGTAGGACTGGATGGCGACATCGGGCGAGAGCGAAGAAGTGAGCCTGTACCATTGCAGCATGGCCGATGCCGTGTCACCTTCCTGCACATAAATGTCGGCCAGGAGCATGCACCCTCGGTCGGTTGGAGATATCTGCATGGATTCTAACAGGAAATGTTTTGCCTCCTCCATCTTTCCCGTCTTCATCAGATAGCTGGCATTGTTCACGAGGTAGTTGGCTCGCACATCGCCCTGGGTGCTGTCAATTAAGGGCTTGGCTTGCTCTAAATAGTACTTCAGACTGTCCTTCTCGCCCAGCACATCAAAAGTGGAGGCAATGTTATTAAGCGTCTGCACGGTCCACTGCTTGTTATCGGCTTGCTGGGCGGCTTGCAATGCCTGCTTGTAGTAGCGCAATGTCGTGATGTGGTCGCCCACATTGTCGTTCACATCGCCCAGCACCGAATAGAGATACCAGTCGAACGCGGGTTCGTCTAAACTGCCAGCCAGTTGCTCGGCCTGTTTTATCGACATAATGGCGTCGCGGGTCTTTTGCTGGTGATACAGGATGATTCCATGGTGGAGCAGAGCCTGAGCAAGATGCCCGTCGTCACCATGCTGCTCGAAGTACTCCCTGCTTGCCTTGATCAATGAGTCGTCGCCCATGTAAAGCCCGCTACGGTGAATAGCCTCGGTATAGAGAAGGCCAAAGAGTGCCCGGTCGCTTTCGCTCATTGCAGTGTCGTTCCAGCTTGGAGCCAGCATCCTCACCACCGAGTCGGGTCGAGTGAATACAATTTGTTCGGCTTTGGATAACAGTTCATTGTGGGACTGCTCATGTGAACAGCCCACAATGATAATAAGGATTATTATACATAATATGTTTCTCATTTCTTGTAAACAATAGGCAATGAGAAGTTAACTCTCACCGGTTTCCCTTTCTCCTTTCCTGGGTTCCATTTGGGCATGGCCTTCACCACTCTGACGGCTTCGGCATCAAGCGAGGGAAAGACATTTTTAGCAACTCTCACATTAGATATAGTGCCATCGGTTTCTACCACAAACATGACCAGAACCCTGCCTCCCACATTTTGTTTTTTAGCATCACTCGGATACTTAAGATTGGTTTGGAGGAATTCAATCATGGCAGGCATGCCGCCAGGAAACTCTGGCATCTGTTCAACTACATCATATACATTTTGCTTGCTCTGCGATACAACAGTCTTCTGTGCATTCGCCGTCATGAGGCACAAAATTGCCATCATCGACATTAAAATCAGTTTTTTCATTTTCTTAATTTTTTTGAATCGTTCAACAATCGGGTTGTCTGTCCGGACGATGCAAAGTTAGATACAGCCATAAATTGCTGCAAGAAATTGATTACACAATATTACACCCAGCGCAAAAAACCTGAATTACAGCATATTTTTAAGCAAAAAATGATTCAAGTGGTGGGAATTGTGACCCAGCCTTGGGGGATGAGGTCGGGCATCTCGCCTTGCGGCAACCACCGTTCGGGGGCTATCACAATCTTGTCGTCGTGGGCATTGAGCCAGCCGGCCCACCAGCTTGCCAGCGTGTTGGCAAGTATGTTGTGATTGGCCATGCACAGGTAGGGCATCACCTTCAGTTCCTTCTCGGCAGGATACTCTATCATCTCTACCGGAGCACCTTGGAACTCAAGTTTCTGTTTTGCCCACTCCAGGTCGGTGGTGAACACATAGAACGGCTTGTGCCCCACGCTCGAAATCACATTGGCGATAGCCCAGTTGTAGTAGTCGGCCGTGCAGGTGTTTTCCTTGCTCTCGGGGTTGAAGATGTGCAGGGCCACCACATCCTTCTGCGTGAGCATCTTGATGAGTTCGAACGACGAGGCGGGCAGTTTCTTGGCGGGCACCGTGTAGAGGTCACGCACCTCTTGCGCAAAGTCGTCGAAGTAGCGCGGCGAGAGCCACTGGCCCTCCAGATAGGTGTCGGTGACATCCAGTAGTTCGGGCTTGTAGCCAGGATTCACCTCTTTATATACTGCTCCGGCAGGTTTCCTGAACCATGCCAGAAAACGGTTTTTCCAGCCGCCCTTGCCGAAGTGTTTCAGGTCGGCTTCTTCGGCAGGCAGGTAGCGGTCGAGCCTGAAGTGACTGCGCAGCCACTGCTCCGGCACATGGAGTCGTGCCTCGGGGTCATGGCGCTGCAACGCCATGTAAAACGCATACTGAAACATCTGTTCGGCAATCGAGCCTTGTAATTTAACTACATTCATCGTCGTAAGGTTTATGGTTTTCTCCCACAAATTTACAAAAACTTCCTCACCCCGCCAAATCACCCCGCCAGCCTCAACTGCTTCCTTTAAGAAATCGGAGGTCTCGGAGTGCTCAGAGAACTCGGAGACCTCCGAAAAAGAGAAATAAACACTTTTTGTGTAAAAAATACACGAAAAATTTGCACAGTTGAAAAATGGTATGTAACTTTGTGGTGTAAAAGTTACACGAAACAATGAAAAGTAAATTAGAAAATAACTAATCACTTATCAATATGGACGAGAAAAAGTATTGTTACAAGTATCCGCATCCGTCAGTCACTACCGACTGCGTGATCTTTGGCTTCGACGGCACCCGCCTGCAGGTGCTGCTTGTGAAGCGTGGCATTGAACCTTACAAAGGCCGATGGGCGTTCCCTGGTGGTTTTCTGAAGATGGACGAGTCGTGCGAAGAGGGTGCACTGCGCGAACTGCGCGAAGAGACGGGGCTGACAGGAGCCTACATCGAGCAATTTCATGCCTTCAGCGATCCGCATCGCGACCCGCGCGAGCGCGTCATCACCATTGCTTATTACGCCCTGGTCAAGATTCAGGAGGTGCAAGGTGGCGATGATGCCGAGCGTGCCGAGTGGTTTGCCCTCGACGAGGTGCCGCCGCTGGCCTTCGACCACGACAGGATTCTGCGCGAGGCCATGAAGCGTCTGCGTGAGCGCATCCATTTCGAGCCCGTGGGATTCGAGCTCCTTCCTGAGAAATTCACCATGAAGCAACTGCAGAACCTCTACGAGGCCATCCTCGATGTGCACTTCGACCGACGCAACTTCACCAAGAAGATGCTCCACTTCAACATTTTGAACCAGCTCGACGAGACCACTCGCCCCACGCCCAAGCGTGAGGCCTTCCTCTACAGCTTTAATGTGGAGAGCTATAACGAACTTAAACAAAAAGGATTCCGCCTCGAGTTCTAAACCTTCAACTCTAAACCCTAAACTCTAAACCCTCAACTCTAAACTCTAAACCCTAAACTCTAAACCCATTAATATGAACAATCTCCTCATCAGCGTGGCTATCGGCGACATCGCCGGCATGCCTTACGAATTCAACCACCGCACCAAGAACTACGACGATGTGAAACTCGTCTGGTCCGACGGCACCTATACCGACGACACCGTGTGCACCTTTGCCTGTGCCGAAGCACTGCTCAACAACCTTGATATGGCGCAGAACCTGTGGACGCGCTGTCGCCAAGATCCTTACCGTGGCTATGGCGGACGATTTGCCAAATGGCTTTTCTACAACGATGGTCCCACAGAGGCCTACAACTCATTCGGCAACGGCAGTGCCATGCGTGTGGCTGCCGCCGGCTTCCTCGCCAAGAGCGAGGAGGAGTGCATCAACCTCGCCACCGCTACCGCCATGCCTACGCACAACCACCCCGAGGGCATCAAGGGTGCCGTGGCCACAGCCCTCGCCATCTTCCACGCCATGCACGGCAAGGACAAGGATTACCTGCGTAAGAATGTGTTGGAAAAGTACTATCCCCAATGGTCGGAGCGCACTTACAATCAGATTCAGCCTGGCTTTGACTTCAACGAGACCTGCCAACTCACAATTCCGCCCGCACTCATCTGCGTGCTCGAAAGCAAGGATTTTATTGACTGCCTGAAGCTCGCCATCGCACTCGGCGGTGACTCCGACACCCTCGCAGCCATCGCGGCTCCCATTGCCTACGCCCTGTACCGCGACATCCCGCAGCCGCTCATCGACAACGCCCGCAAACTCCTGCCCGCGTGGATGCTCCAAGTGAGCGACCAGCTCGACGCACGCGTCAACAAACCTGAATAAAACCTATTTTGCCAGCTGGCTGATGACCCAGGCGAGGATGGTGAAGACGGGAATGAGGAACCACATCCAGGCATACTTGCCCTTGGTGGCTTTCTGCACGGCCGATGCTCCCATCTGCACCACCGATGACGCGCTGGTGGGCATCTTCCAGGAGGAGAGCACTATCTCGCCTTGCGCCTCTGTCGCCATCAAGTCAATGCCGCCTGTGAATTGCTGCACGGCCTGTGTGGCGGCCTGCTTCAGTCCGCCCGTTGCCATCGTGCCGATTGCATTTGCCGAGGGAATATTGGGAATATTTGGCATTGACCCGAGTCCAGCATTGTTTGCCACCTGCTGCACCGTTTGTTTCACTACCTGAGCAGCGTTTCCCGAAACCATAGAACCCATCGACTGAATGGTGGGATTCTGCATGATCACTTCTACGCCACTCTGCATTGCCGGCCCCTGAGGCATCGCCCTGGGGACGGGTGGCGGAGCCATCTGCTGCATGGGCGGGAACGGGGTTCCACACACGGGGCACACTGCGTTGCCATCAATTGCGTAATTTCCACATCTTGAACAAATTGCCATATCGTTGTTGTTTTTTTGGTTATCAATTATATATAAACATATCAGCCTATCTTGAGCATGGCCTTGCCCATTTCTTCGGCTACCGAATCGAGCGTGTAGCCTAGAGGTTCAAGGGCAGTCTCCAGATCTTCCAGTTTGTAGCCTCCGCTTTCAAACTTGCGGAACTGCTCGATGGCCTTCTTCAGCTTGGGGGATATCTGCGAGCCGCCGTTCACATTAGCACGGGCAAAGTCACGAGGCACGGTGAACTGGTCATAGATCTTCACCTCCTGGCGGCAGCCCTCCATCAACTCGCCGATGGCATCGGCCTCCTTCGCCACCCGTTCGAGCGGGTCGGTGATGTTCTTGGCGTCGGCAAGCATCTGGCGGCCGCGCTCAAAGCGTTCCTTGCCTTTGAATTCCACGGCCTTGCTCACCTGCAAGGCGTCGTCGAGCGCCTCGCCGTGCTGCTTGCCGAGCATCTTCTTCACATCGGGGCCGTAGCTCTCGGGATGGGTCAGCTCTTTCTGGATGATGGTCTGGTCCATCTTCTGGGCATAGCGTGACTCTATCTTCTCCTTCAGGCTGGTTGGTGCATCGGCAGTCTCAGCCTTGAAACCGCCCGTCGACTCCGTATAGAACTTCTCCTTATAGATCTGCTCTACCAATTCCTGGTTGTCGATGGTCTTCCAGGTGCCGTCGCTATCCATATACTGGTAGGTGGAGTCGCGGTCCAGGGTGACGGTCTTGCCCTCTGCCAGGTCGGTGCGTGTCTTGCTCGACATATTCTTGTGGCGGACCTTCTTGCCGCCCAGCCGCCTCGACAGTTCAGTCTCCACTGCCGCGTCGGTGCGGGCATACAGGGCCTCGAGGTGGCCGTTGAAGTCCTTTCGGGTGAGGTTAAAGGTCTCACCTTTCTGCTTGAGCAGGTACATCGACTGTTTGTCGGCCTGGCACTTCATGATCATCTGGTCACGCAGTTTCAGGTTCTCGGGAGTGGGATTGGAGCGATAAAGCTCGCAAACTGCGCGCAAGTCATGCACATTCTGCTTGGCACGAGCCTTGCCGAACTTGGTAGCCTCATCGAGCTGATAGCTACCTCTCGACGACATCTCTATTTCGGCCTGCTTCAGGCGTACATCGGCATCGAGCTTGGCTTCGGCCGAGTTGCTGTGGAACAGGTCAATCTCCCTGGTCAGGTAGCTCAGCTTCGAACTTGACCAGAACTGCTTCACATCCACGCCGCTCATCTCCTTGAACGCCTGGTTCATGCTATCCTTGGTAAAGCCCATCTTGTGCGCCTTGGCAAAGCCTCTCTTGGCAATTTCCCCGAAGAGTGCGTCGCGCAGCACCACCTTGGCGCCCACAAACCAGCCTTCCATGACGCTGTCGCCTCCTCTCTCCACATAGTCGCGCATGTCGCCCAGAATCTCGACGACGGTGAACGCCGTGGTCACCCATGGCGCGAATATGCCCACGAACATGTTGCCGAAGAACCCGAGGTTCTGCTGCACTGTGCGCGCCGCATTGAACCACGACATGATGAACATGCGCATATCGTCGGCAAAGGTGATGGGCGGTCCGGGATCCTCGTTGGCGCCGGCTTTCCTGCCCGAGTACACATCGTTGTAGGTTTGCACTACCGTCTGGATGCTCTTCTTGTCGTAGCCGAACACCCGTTCCTCGTCCTCATCGAAGCTTGTGCGCAGCAGGTCGATGTACTTGAGCAGCGGGAACAGGTTCTGCACCATACCGTGCCGGTATATCTCGCTGGCGATGTGGTCCAGGCGCTTGGTGATGCGGTCGTCCTCGTTCTGTGCGGCCGCCCAGGCGCGGTTGTCGGCAAACTCCCGCACCGGCTGCGAGCACAAGCGCACAGCCACCTTGGTCTCATACTCGCGGTCTTCATGCTTCACCTTGATCGACACGGTGCCCCCCAGCCGGTTAGGTGCCGCCAGCATATTGTTGCAGCAGCGCAGGAAGCACACGCGGCCCTCCTTCGGGTCAATGGCCTTGGTGGGCTGTATCTGCATGCCCAGCTTGTTGACCATGTCCTGCTTTGCAGGGTCGTTCGCCGTCACCTTGAACCCCACCTCTTTGGTCTTCTCATCGTAGTAGGGGATGGGATACAGTTTGAGCAGCTGGTTCTTCTCGTCGTCATATTCGTAGAGCGTCATGCACAGGCGCGTTTCGGCGGGCACATAGAACTTGCCCTTCGAGCGCACGCCAATGCGGCTCTGCTTGTGGTTGAGAGGTTCGTATTCCTCAATGAAGCACTTCACATCTTTCACCTTGACCTGCAGGCCCATATAGAAGCGCAGCAGCGGCAGCTCACCTTTTATCTCGAGGCCGTTGCTGCGGCGCGAGGTGACCTCCAGCTTGTAGTTGATGTGCTTGCCTGGAACGCCGGGGTTCGCCTTCTCGTCCTGCACCAGGTCGTTGATCAAGGCATAGTGCATCTGCTCCTTCTCACGCCACTCGACCTTCACGCTGTAGTCCTTGGTCCGCTTGCCTCCGTAGGTAATCTCCGCTTCCACGGGGTCGTTCAGCGGGTCGATGCCCACCACCACAAAGGGCAGTTCCACCTGCTTCTTGTAGAAGGCGGGCATCGTGAGGTTGTCCTGGCCGAAGAGCACCTCGCCGTTGGCGATGCGGAAGTGCAGGCGGTTGGTGTAGCTGCCCGTCTCGTTGCCCATGGTGAAGGTGACAACGCCGTCCTCGGGTGCATTGGGCCGTTCGGGCGCCATGACCCAAGCGGTGCGCCACTCGCCGTACATGCCACCATCTTGCACCTCCAGATAGCCGTCGCCCGAGTAGATGCTTATCATCGCCGTGAGTGCCGGGTCGGTGCGCACGCCGGTCGTAGGGTCGGTGCGCACCACCTTGGCAAACACCTGCTGGGGCTCGTCGCCCACGAGCAATGTGTTGCCGAATGCCTTGTAGATGTGCAGCTCGCAGGGTGCATCGTCCTGCGGTTCGTCGTCGTCCGAGTCGCTGTCACCTTTACGGCGGCGGCGCGTCAGCGCATAGCCCCCGATAGCGGCTATCACACTGGCAGGGATGAGGAAAGGCCAAGCCCCGCCAAAGTCCCATGCGTCGCTTTCCTCCACAACATGGGGGCCGGTGGAGGCTTCCTCTATGGTTTGCGGAGGTTCTTCAGCCAGCGGTTCTTCATTAGTAATGTCAAGTTTTATCATTATTCCAAATGCTGGCGCTAGGTATGGTTCAGATATCTTGTCGTAGTCGGACGAGGAAGAAGTATAACAGCCCGTGTTAATCCTCAGAATTATAAGGCCTTTTGGGTCAACGGTACTTGAAAAGAAGTGGATACAGACAAGTGAGTCATTGAATTATATGGTGCTCGGACCTCTTTTCTCATTTCAGGGAACACATAATTGTAATCATCTACTTTAAGGTACCCCTCATCGGCTTCCAGTTTTCCGATATCACCACTACGCGTCAGTTTCACATCAATATTAACGGTTGAATTCCTCGGCACAATGGCCTTATAATCACGATCTATATCATAATCAAATACACGCTCTCCTGGGTTTTTGAAAATATCTCTTCTATTGTCAGCCACCTCCGATAACCCGTGTCTTGTCGGCTTTCTCTCTTCAACCAGTTCCAGATTTTTTATTCCAGTAATCACAATGTCAAGACGGTCTTCTACATGAGCAATGACCTTACCATCTTTTTCCAGGTCAGAAAAAGAAGATAATGTGATTGATTCAGCCGATGCCTTAGCAGCCAGCATGACGAGGCAGAGGAACAAAAATGCTCTGCCTGCTCTTAAGTGCATATTATCATGTGAAATCAGTTTCATCATGTATAATCAAAATAATTTGGTTTTCAAATATTATGCAATAGTGGTCATTTGCTGACTATCAGCCTATATTGAACATGGCGTTGCCCATTTCCTCGGCCACTTCCTCGAGCGTGTAACCCAAGCTTTCAAGGGCAGATTCCACATCTTCCAGTTTGGCTCCGTTTTCAAATTTGCGCAACTGCTCTATGGCCTTGTGCAGCTTGTCAGGTATCTTCGAACCGCCATTCACATTGGCACGGGCAAGGTCGCGAGGCACGGCAAACTGGTCGTAGATTTTCACTTCTTGTCGGGCACCCTCCATCATTTCGCCAATGGCGTCGGCCTGCTTTGCCAACTTTTCGGCCGGGTCGGTGATGGCCTCGGCATCACGCAGCATCTTGCGGCCGTTCTCAAAGCGCTCCATGCCTTTGTTCTTCACAGCCTTGCTCACCTGCAGGGGGTCGTCGAGTGCTTCAGCATGCTGCTTGCCAAGCATCTTCTTCACATCGGTGCCATAGCTCTCGGCATGTTTCAACTCATCCTGGATGATGGTCTGGTCCATCTTCTGGCCATAGCGTGACTCTATCTTCTCCTTTAGCTTGACGGGTGCATCGGCAGTATCGGCTTTGAAGCCACCTGTCGATTCCTGGTAGAACTTCTCCTTATAGATTTTATCTACCAGCTCCTGGTTGTCGATGGTCTTCCACACGCCATCATCGTCAAGATACTGATAGGTGGAGTCGCGGTCCAGAGTGATGGTCTTGCCCTCCTTCAGGTCGGTTCGGGTCTTGCTCGACATGTTCTTGTGCCTGATTTGCTTGCCGTTCATCTCCTTCGACAGCTCCGCTTCGACAGCCGCGTCGGTGCGGGCATAGAGGTCTTCAAGGTGACCGTTGAAGTCTTTACGGGTCAAGTCAAACGCGTCGCCTTTCTGCTTGAGCAGATACATCGTCTGCTTGTCGCCCTGGCACTTCATGATCAACTGGTCACGCAGTTTCAGATTCTCGGGAGTGGGATTGGCACGATACATCTCGCAGGCGGCACGCAGGTCTTGCACGTTCTGATTGGCGCGTGCTCTGCCAAACTTGGTCGCATCGTCCAGGTCATATTTGCCCTTGCCCTTCGGGTTAATCTCGGCATCCTTCAGGCGCATGTCGGCATCAATTTTGGCATTCATCGACTTGTTGCCAAACAGGTGGATCTCCTTGGTGAGATAGCTCAGCTTCGACTTCGACCAGAACTGTTGCACATTGATGCCGGTCAGCTCATTGAACGCTTTGTTCATGTTCTCCTTGGTCAAACCCATCTTATTTGCCTTGGCAAAGCCTCTTTTGAAGAGTTCGCCCATGATGGCGTCGCGCACCACCACCTTGGCACCTACGCACCAGCCTTCCAGGATGCTGTCACCACCGCTTTCCACATAGTCGCGCATGTCGCCCAGAATTTCCACGACGGTGAACGCCACGCTCACCCACGGCGCAAACACGCCAATGATGATACCGCTTATAAGGCCCATGTTCTGCTGCACCGTGCGTGCCGCATTAAACCATGCCATGATAAACATGCGCATGTCGTCGGCAAAGGTGATGGGAGGTCCGGGATCCTCGTTGGCACCCGCTTTCTTGCCCGAGTACACATCATTGTAGGTGCGCACTACCGTCTGGATGCTCTTCTTGTCATAGCCGAACAGTCGTTCCTCGTCCTCCTCATAGCTCTTGAGAAGCAGGTCGATGAACTTGAGCAGCGGGAACAGATTTTCCACCATTTTGTGACGGTAAATCTCACTGGCAATGTGTTCCAGGCGTTGGGTGATGCGCTCGTCCTCCTTGATGGCGGCTGCCCATTTTTGGTTGTCGGCAAACTGTCTCACCGGTTGTGAGCACAGCCGTACACCCACCTCCGTTTCGTACTCGCGGTCTTCATGTTTCACTTTTATCTTGATGGTTGCTCCCAGGCGGTTAGGTGCCGCCAGCATGTGGCTGCAGCACCGCAACCAGCAGATGCGGCCATCTTTCGTGTCAATGGCCGTGGTGGGCTGTAACTGCATGCCTAGTTTGTCGACCATGTGTTGCTTTTCAGCATCCTTGGCGGTCACCTGGAATCCCACTTTCTTAGTCTTCTCGTCATAGAAAGGTATGGGATAGAGCTTGAGCAACTTGTTTTTCTCGTCGTCATATTCATAGAGCATCAAGCACAGACGCGTTTCGGCAGGCACATAGAACCTGCCCTGCGAGTGCACACCTATGCGGCTTTGCTTGTGGTTCAGCGGCTCATATTCCTCGATGAAGCACTTCACATCTTTCACCTTGATTTGAAGGCCCATATAGAAGCGCAGCAGGGGCAGCTCGCCCTTTATCTCGCGGCCATTGCTGCGGCGTGAG
>JAFZSO010000004.1 GCA_017619355.1 Muribaculaceae bacterium | reverse complement strand
CGAAGGTGGCTACGTTCAATACTACGAGGACCTTGAGACTTCTACTGTGTACGACACTGCCGGCAATTTCGTTCGCAATGCCTGGGTGACCATCACCGGCGAGGAAATTGAGCCCGAATTGCTGCGTGGCGATGTGAACGGCGACGGCAAGGTGAACGTGAGTGACGTGACCTGCCTGATTAACATGATTCTGGGCGTGCTGAACGTTAACGAGGTTCGCGCCGACGTGAACCAAGACGGCAAAGTGAACGTGAGCGACGTGACCTTCCTCATCAACATCATCCTCGGAGTGATTCATTGATGACTTAAGCCAAATCGGTCAATAGGTAAAACTCTCTATAACAAAGGGACTGCCCCACTCTCGGAGCAGTCCCCTTTTTTCTGCCAAGCCTGTTTTGTGATTAGAAGAAAAGATGTAACTTTGCCGAAAACAAATGCACGACGACCATGACAAAGGAAGAACAATACAGAGAACTGCTTGAGCGGGTGACGAGCTACATAGATGGCGAGACCTGCGAAATGAGTGTGCTGGCCAATGCCAGTGCCCTGCTGCACGAGGCCATGGCTCCGCGCTACTTCTGGACCGGATTCTATGTGGTGGACGGTGAGGAACTTGTGCTAGGACCCTTTCAAGGGCCAGCTGCCTGCTACCGCATCAGGCTGGGCCGCGGCGTGTGTGGCACGGCATGGAAGGATAAATGCACGCTGGTAGTGCCCGATGTGGAGGAGTTCCCAGGCCATATTGCGTGCAGTTCGCTGTCGCGCAGCGAAATCGTGGTACCATTATGTGACAGTCAAGGCACAGTGAAAGCCGTGCTCGACATCGACAGCCGCGAACTGGCCGCATTTGACGAAACCGATGCGCAGTGGCTCGAGGAAATAGCCGCAGCTATCGCCAAGACCATATATTAAATCAGTTGACGAAATCGACCGAAACACCCATCTGGAAACGGCCGGGATTGAGGGGATAATGTGGTGACGAGAAATAGTTGTTGCCACCAAAGAGCCCTTTGTTGACGTGGCTATACATGACATAGAAACGCGCCTTCTTGAGCTTGAAGTTGGCATAGGCGTTAAGGAACGCAAAATTGCCACACTTCACCTCATGCTGGGTGTGGAACGACATGATGGCTGGATTGTAAGCCGGAGCATAGTAGCTGGTGTAGTAGTTGCCATCGATGCCCAGTTGCACATGCAGCACCTTAGCCACAAGGAATTTCAGATACACATTAGAATAGACCGAGAACTTGGGCAACGGGAGCACATCCTCGTTGCTCGAGGTCTGATAAGTGAGCTGCGTGTCCCAATTGAAGATGCCGAAGCGGAAACGCTGGTCGAGCGTGGCGCTGAGCACATGCACAGGCGAGCCACACTGCTCAGGAGTGGCCTCGGTGCCGAAGTAAACATAGTTCTTGAGCGTCTCGTAGCCCACATTCACACGCGTGCCCGAGAAAGGGATGGTGAGTTCGCCCCCCACCCTAAAGCGGGTGACCTTGCTGAAGTCGTTTTCCCACGCGAAGTGATTAGATATGAAATTGCGAAGCAGGTAAGGCGCCTTCTCGTTCTTGAAATAGCCATATCCCCGCAGGGTGACAGTGTCGCGCCACAGGAACATGCGCGTAGCCACATTGCCTGAGAAGTCCATGTCGCCCGCCACATCGCCTGCCACGCCAAACTGGGCGGTGGCATCGTAGGTGAGCACTGAGCCGCGCTGCTTGGTGAGCTGACCGCCCACCCAAATGAGGTTGTCGGTGTGGCGATGCGGCACCGATACCGACAGCGGTTCCAATCCTTCAGACAGTTCCACTTCAGCGCCTGTAACCGAGTCGGTGACCTGGGTATATTTGCGCAGTTCGTGAGTGGCATAGACGGCAAAACCAAACTTGGCATACTTGTTAAAGCCCTCGAGCAGCGAGATGCCCAGGGTGTTGCGCAAGCTCAAGTATCGCGTCTGCTCCTCAGTGCCGCCAAGTCCCAGATAGGTGTGCTGGAAGAAGGTGGTGTCCTGCAAGCCCGACTTGTTACTGAACTTGTGCTTGTTGGTCTTGAAGTCCATGGTCCAGATGAAACTGGTTACAGGGATATAGGTGCGGCCCACGATGGTGTCGGTGAGCGAATCACGGTCGTAGTGGTAATAGCCCACCTTATAACGGTGATTCATGTAGAATTCCAGACCAGAGAGATAAGAATGTGCGGCAGTGAGGTTGGTGAGAATGTCCTTGGGATTGACCTTGGTGACACCTCCCTGCACGGCGGCGGGGTCGGTGATGAAGCGGTCATCTACAATGCCGCCGCTCTCCTTGTTGGTGTGATTGAAGTTGTTGAAGAACGTCTGCATCTCATAGCGGTCGCCCATATAGGAGCCAAAGGCACTCCAACGGAAGTTCTTGTCGGCCTGATAGTCGTAGGAGCCCTTGCTGTAGATATAGTCCATGGCGGCCCCTATCTGCACCTTCTTGTCGACATTGCCGCTGAAGATGGCGGTAGTGCGGTCCTGATTGCTGTATTTGTCGCCTCCGGTTGTGTAGGAGAGCAAGGTCATGGGGCGGCGGGTGTTATAGTAGCGCTGGGTCTTGACCGAGGGGAGCCATGTGCTGAGCGCATCGCGGAAGAAGAAGTCGCTGGCGGGTTCACGGTCGAAGAAGATCTGGTCTTGTCCCTCGGCACCATAGTTGCCCGTGGTGGCCCACGCCTTGCTGCGGAACGAGGGAATCATGGTGGCATGATAGTTCTCGAAAAGGGTGTCGATGGTGGACTCATAGCGCAGCCCCAGAGGTTCGCTAAGCGACCATGCCGTGGAGGGAGCCACCTGCTGCTCGGTTTTTGCCGATGCCGTGGCCACCACAAGCATCATGCACAGGAAAAGGCCATATTTCGAGAAATTGTATCTTGTCATTCTTTTATGAAGTTAATCGAGGGTTATCATTATCACCAGGTGATGCCATTGCTATAACTCGAGTGCTTGTCATACTTGACATCGCTCAATATCGACGACTTGACGGCGATGTGGAAGTTATAGGACTTGTAAGGACCAACCGGCACAAAGCTGGCACTCATCACGAAGCAGTGCATCTCGCGCGAGATGGTGCAGTTCATGTAGGCAATCTTGTGCAGGTCGAAGTTGTAACTTGCCGAGAGGCTGATGTTCCAGTTCTTGGTGGGACGGATGGAGCCGTTGAGACTCAGGTTCTGCGTCCACTTGCCCTTATACTCGAGCTTGTCGTAGTCGAAGGCCCCATAGCCATAGCTGAGTGAGTAGTTGAAGGTGAGACTCCACGGACAGTTCCACTGTGCATAACCGTCGGGCCGCAGATCGTCGGCCTCGGTGGTGGTGTGCAGATTGTCGACATCGTCATCATCGGCATCGCCACGCGTGCGCCTTTGAAGTTGACCTTGAGGCTCCTTCTTGTTGTCGTCTTTGTCGTCTTTGTCTTCTTTCTTCTTTCTGCCAAAGAGTTTCTTGAAGGTATCGTTATTCAACGTGTAGGAAAAGGATGTGCCCGTGCTTGCCAGCCTGCCCCATCCACCGCCGTGGAAGAGGCGCAGCTTGTTGATGCGCACAGGATTGCCCGCAGCGTCGAGCGCATATTTATAGACGTCCCAAGTGGCACTCAGGTTGAGGTTGAAGCCACGGGTAATGCGCAACAGGATGGATGTGTTAAGGTTGCTCCATCGCATAGAGTCGGCCGCGAAGTTGTAGGACTGGCTCAAGGTGAGGTTCTCGATAATCGACACCTTCTTGAAGCCAGTGCTGTCCTGATCGCTCCGCACCTTGGCCTCTATGTTGTTGGCAACGGAGAAACTCACCATGCCACTCCTGCCTGAAGGTGCTCCGCCGTAGATATTGTTCTGGAAATAAGAATACTTCACCTTCTGCATTTCACCTTTGGCATCGGGCTTCATGTAGGTGCCATAGTAGCCCCAGAAGGGGGAACTGAAATCGGGCATGGCCGAGAAAGAAATGGTGGGCGTGATGACGTGGCGAATGGTCTGGAGCTTGTTGCCAAAGAACTTGAGCGGCTTGTAGAAACCGTAGAGTTTGGTACTGAGCGACAGGGACACCGAGAAGTCGAACTCGTTGTAGAAACTATAGGTCGTGTCACGCACCACGGCACTGGCATTGGGGTCCCACTGCTGCTTGATCTTGCTGGTATACATGCGGTCATTGAGCGTGATAGAGGGCGTGACATTGATATACTTTAACAGGTTGAATGTGGCCGTAATGGGCGCCACATGGTAAATGCCGTTGCGCCAATCTTTGACCAGGCTTTTCTTGAAGAACTCATCCTGCTTGGCGGTCAAAGAGTTCTGGAAGCGGCCGGAATAGGAAATCTTGATTTTCTCGTACCATCTCTCCTCGCCTATCACACGCTTGCGCTTGAACGGGGCCATTTGCGACATGGTCACGGTCAAGTTGGGGAACGACACGCTCAAGGTGGAGTCGGCAGTGCGCTGAGAGATGTTGGCACTGGCCGAGAAACTCCATTTTGAATCAGGCACACGATAGGTCATGTTCACCGTGCTGCTCTTGGTATTCTCGGTGAACGAATTGCGATAGTAGTCATCGAGATTGTTGCGGGAATAGCCGCTGGTTGCGAAATTCACGCTGGCCGACAAGGTCATGTTGGGGTTGGCTTTGGGGCTTTGTGAGTGGGTCCAGCCTATGGCGAAGTTGCGCATCTTGGTGTAGTCGGGGTCGCCTTTGTCGCCCGAAACGGTTTCAATGAAACTGGCATTGAAACTGCCGCTGAACTTGTAGCGCTTTGAGTAGTTGGACTGCAGTGACACGCCCCACGAACCGCGCGTGTAGATTTCGCCTGTCAGTGCAAGGTCAAAGTACTGGCTGAGGGCAAAATAGTAGCCGCCATTGCGCAGATAAAAGCCGCGGTTGTAGTCCTCGCCAAAGGTGGGCACGAGCACACCACTCTGATACTTCTCACTGAAGGGGAAGAAGCCGAAAGGCACGGCAATGGGGAGCGGCAGATCCTCGAGCACCATATAGGCAGGTCCGGTGACCACGTCCTTCTTGGGCCGCACCTTGGCCTTGGTGAGCTGGAAATAGAAATGCGGGTGGTCGTGATTGTCGCAGGTGGTGTATTTGCCATCTTGAATGTAGTACTCGTCGTTCTCCATCTTCTTGGTGACACCGCCAGTAAGGTAACCCTCGCCCTGCTCGGTGACGATGTCGGTGATGATGCCTTTCTTGCTCTTGAAGTTGTAGGTCATCGTCTTCGACTCATACTTGCCACTCTCGTCCTGAAAAACGGGTTTGCCCTGCAGTTCGCCCGTAGAATCGGGCACGCCCACTGCCACCACTTCATGCTTGTCCATGTCCATGGTAAGGTCGGAGGCGGTGAGGTTGATCCGGTCGTAATTGATATCGCTCTCGCCAAACATGCGCGTGATTTTCTTGCCATACATCACCACAGAGTCCTTGGCCGAGAAGCGCACCTCGTAGTCAAGGTCAAGTTTCTGCTTCTTGAAACGGGAGGTGTCGGCCGGCTGACGGGCAACAGAGTCGGCTGCGGGAAGGCTGTCGGTGGGCACATGCCTATCGACTACCTGTGGCATGGGCACGGTGAAACTGCTGAGCACCTGAATGGCTGCCAGCATGAGCAAAATCAATATGTGAAGTTTAGTACGTTTCAAAAACGACACAATTATGCAAAATACGGTGCAAAATTAGTGATTTTGCCTTTATCTCGCACATGTTTCGCGTTAATTAATGTGGTGATTCAGGTTATAGAGTCGGCGATTTTGATAATAATTGTGAAACAGCGAGGCACAAACCTATTGTCAGGCCTGCTTGAATATGGGTTAACAGAAAGGTTTTATGGAGGTGACTGAAGAAATTCAGGGCGCACCGAAAAGGGCTGCCATCTCGTTGAAGCGGTCAAGGCTTTCGTCGCCATAGCGCTGCATTTGCTGACGCACGCGTTCCATCGTCTTGGGAGGATCGCCCAAGTGAGTCTTGCTGAAGAACTTGTCGGCATAACATACTAGTTTTTCCTCGATGCTGAGCGGGAGCATATCGCGGTGCGGCAGAGGCAACTGCTGCGACACGATATCGTTCAGCGACAGTCCGGCGCCGGTGTGCCTCTCACACACCATGGCATGACGGAAGAGTCCCAGGCGGTCGAGCATCTTGCGGCCCATGATGCCGTGGCAAATGTAAGGCTCGGTGCCCTCGCAATGGATGCTTGGCGCATTCACCTTGATGATGCCGATATCGTGGAGCAAGGCGGCCTCGTGCACAAACTCGGCATCGACGGGAGTACCTGCCGCAATGAGACGGGCACACAGGTCATCGGCGAGTTGAGCCACTTGTTCACTATGGGTGACAAGCACCTTATAGAGAGGTGTGCCTGGGATGTAGAATCGCTCTATGATTGCGTTGCAGTCTATCACGATGGAATGTTTGTTATTTGATTGCAGATAAGTATTAAATTCAGGGGCGAAAATAAATTCCGCCCCACGAACATGAAAAAACTATTATAAAAAATTAGATTTCAATGATTTTTGTCCATCCGTAAGGATCTGCTATCTCGCCCATCTGAATGCCACGCAAGGTGTTATAGAGCTTGGTGGTGACGGGGCCGGGGTTGCCGTCCTTTGAAATCACATAGGTGTGGTTCATACCTTCATCAAAGATTTCGCCAATGGGAGTGGTAACGGCTGCAGTTCCGCACTCGGCGGCTTCTTCAACCTCGGCAAGTTCCTCAACGGGAATAGGACGGCACTCTACCTTCAGGCCCATGTCGGCAGCAAGCTGCTGCAGACTCATATTGGTGATTGAAGGCAGAATGGAGCCACTCTTGGGAGTGATATAGGTATTGTCCTTGATAGCAAAGAAGTTGGCGGGACCACACTCGTCGAGATATTTCTTCTCCTTAGGATCGAGGAAGAGCGCTGCCGAGTAGCCGTTAGACTTGGCCTTGGCGGTTGCACCCATACCGCAAGCATAGTTGCCACCCACTTTCCACCTGCCGGTGCCCAGAGGAGCAGCACGGTCGAACTCGCGATAGATGGCGACCTTGGTGGGCTTGAAGCCTTCCTTGAAGTAAGGACCTACGGGAGTTGCAAAGATGATGAACAGATACTCGCTGGCGGGATTCACACCCACGCGGGGGCTAATGCCAATCTCGAGCGGACGCAGGTAGAGAGAGCTACCACTGCCATAAGGCGGGATGAAACGCTTGTTGAGCTGCACTGCCATCTCGGCCATCTTCACGAAGAGCTCAGTGGGGATGGGTTCCATCTTGATTCCCATAGCACTGTTCTGCATGCGCTTAGCGTTCTCCTCAATGCGGAAGAGGCGCACTTTACCGTCAACGCCCATAAAGGCTTTCTGGCCCTCGAAGATTTCCTGGCCATAGTGCAGACAGCTGGCAGCCATGTGCAGGGTGACAGTCTCGTCGGTGCATACTTCAATTTCGCCCCACTTTCCGTCTTTGAAAGTGCAACGCACATTGTAGTCGGTTTTCACATAACCAAAAGGCAGATGTGCCCAATCGATGTTTTCAAGATTACTCATAGTTTTAAAGTTGTTTTGTAGTTTATGTGTATTAAATTTATTGAATTATCAGTTCACTAAAGAGCCACCTTCTGGGTGATGTTGCCTATCTTGACGATGTAGATGCCTCGTGCATTGATTTTAAGTTCAGAAATGCCTGGGTTGAGCGTGGCTTGCGACACGACTTGCCCCAGAATGGTGAACACCTTGACCTGAATGCGCCGCTGAGTGCGGATGGTGATGACGCCATTGGCGCCATAGATCTCGACCCCATCGGTCACACTCGGGTCGGTGAGACTGCGACCTGTAACCTTGTGCGTGGTTTCGCGCCACTGCAACTGTGCCATAGCTTGGTGGCTGATAGCTAAAGCCATAACAGTAGTCAAGATTATTAAAAGTCGCTTCATCTCAAGACAAGTTTCTCTTTAACAAGCAAAGGTAAGCATTAATTTAGAATAATGGAAAACAAAATGGCTTTTTTTTCTCATAAAAAAGAAGAAAAAATGTGCAATGAAAACCACAGGACAATGGCACTCGTTGGTGGCCATCGTCCTGTAGTGGTCAAAAGTGGTTACAAATCATAACCACAAGATGAGGTGACTTCAGGAAAGAATCAGGTTGACGAGGGCAGTGACATCTGATACGTTCACATTGCCGTCGCCGTTAATGTCGCCGCTGACGAGGTCCTTGGGAATAACGCCCAGAATCATGTTAATCAGCGCGGTCACATCGCTCACGTTCACATTGCCGTCGCCGTTCACATCGCCATCTAAACGGGTCGAGAGGAGAACTTCATTGTAAGCGCCAGTAGCATTGTTCACAACGATTACATACTGAGGTTTGTCGAACTTTACATGCATAGGCTGTGCATTACCAACGGCTGTTCCTGTCAAAGAATAGACGGGTTTCAACTTGTAAGTGCCTTTAGCCAGAGAAGTGGGTATCGTGAAATCGAAAGTCCATGTGTAAACATAGTTATATTTCATTGGAGAAACCATTCCACGAGAATACTGGACATACTTCAAATTATCATTCTGGTCATAGAGTCCTAAGCCCACATAAGCCGAAGCGTCGCTGTGTGTAGAGCGTCGAACACCAAAGTACGTGAAATCAAAGGTGACAGTACTGCCTCGTTTCGTATAGGACGACTGTGGCGTAACTTTCTCAATAAGCCCCCAACAACCTTCAGCGCCACCCACATTGCGACGCAGTCCTGTTATCATATACTGGCTTTTGTTGTAACCGCCTGCAGTTCCGCCATCGCCCTGGGTAGCAGGATTGAGAGAGGTAGAGAGGAAATAGCCGTCGGTGCCGTTGTTCCACCCCCAGTTCACATGAAAGTAACCCGTGGTTTTGCAGCCATCGATGACGAAGGCATGTCCGACGTTAGCACCTGGAACTGTTCCTGAATAGTAAACCGGACGACCATTGAGAAGCTCATTATAAATCATCTTGTCCCACTCAGAGTTGTTAACGAAATAGTCACGCTGGAGGCAGTTGGCAATCTTATCATAACCAAAATAGGTGAGCATGGCATAGTGAGCATTATCAGAAGAGGCTGTACTGTTGCCACTGCGATAGGTCGTCTTACAGGCATAACCCACATCTTTCACCAGTTGTGCCACTGCCGATTTTTGAGTGCTTGTTGCCGAACTGAGGTAGGTACCCAGCATATTGTTCCACTGATAGGTAGAGTTGGCAAAATTGGCGCTCAGGTAAATGGAGTCGCCTGAGTCGTTTATGCGGGTCTTGTAGCTGATAGAGCCCTGTCCTTGAGCGGGATACTTATGATAGAACATGATTTGCGACAGAGCAATGGACACACAGCCTGCCACGCAATGATTAGAGCCACTGTAAGTGGGGCACTGGTCATTGAAGGGGGAACGCTGATGCCAGTGGATGCTGGGCATGATGGGATTGATTGTATTGGGCAGCGAAGTCAGGCGTGGAGAACGCGAGAGTGCAGGATTAGACTGCAAAGCCTCTATTTCTCGCACATACTCGTTGAGCCACCACTCAAAGTTACAGGGGATGTCGTTGTAGTTAAACGAGCCCGTGTCGGAGTAGCCTAAAATGGCGGGCGTACGGTCATCGCCCGAGACCACCACGTAGCCGCCATCCACGCCGAGGTTAAACACGTAACAGGCGTTCATCTGCTTGCTGGTCTTGGCCACATAGCTGAGGGTAAGCGTCTGTGGAACAGCACCAGAAGTGCCTGGCGAGAATTGCGGTGTACCCACAAATTGCTGGGCTATGGTTCTTGCCTGATTGACACTTACAGGAGCCGCAGAAGCCACTGATACACAGCAACAAACCAATGTGATAAATACAGATTTCAGAAGTGTTCTCATAATTATTATCGTATTATAGGGTTTGGAATTAGCTTAGCTTTGAATGAGTTTTTGCAAATTTAAGGAATATTTCGAAAAACCACAATGCTCATTGCCTTTTTCTTCATGATCATTTGAGCAGTTCGGGGAGAGAAACAAACTGGTAACCACGCTTGGTGAGTGTGGTGATAATGTCGGACAGGCGGTTGTAGAATTTCTCGGTGCGGCGGGCATCGGTGCCCAGATGAATCATGAGCAGGTGGCCGTTGAGACTATGCTCCCGCTCATAACTCAAGATGCGGTCATAGAGCCACTTGTTAGAGCGATAGGCAGCACCCGACTCCTGTTCGATGCCAGGCCAGGTGTAGTCTTCGTTGCTGGCTGTGCCTGGGGTGTAGTTCACCATCTGCAGTCCCAACTCTCGAGCCCAAGAAGCATGGTGGCGGTTATACCATTCATAAGGAGGAATAAAATAAGGTGCTGACTGGGGTGTGATGCCAAAAGGTGCCATGGTGGCGTAGGCGCGCGTGATGTCGTCGACAAACTCGGCCTTTTCCACAAGACACGAATCACGATTGCTCCATGGGGCATAGAGCAAGTGCCCATAGCTGTGCGTGCTCACATAGTGGCCATCGGCCATGATGGTGCGCACCACATCGGGGAAATGCTCGAAGAAGTGGCCCGTGAAGAAGAAAGCCCCTTTCACATTGTGCTTCTTGAGTGTGGTGATAATGGTTTGGGCGCCATCGGCATGGTCATGAGCGGTGAACACGAGGCAGATGCGTTTCAACGATGGGTCGGCCTGTTGAATGCCACCATAGCTGTAGACAGGAGCGCCCGATTGCGTACCGGCCTGTTCGCGACCCTGTGCCTCGTAGGTGGCGAGGGGGAAGGTAAGGGCGGCGGTGCCGTCGAGGGTGGGCTCGTTGGTGCTGTAATCGTGTGTGTTGTCGTGATAGACCACATCGCCAGGCTGCACATCAAGGTAGGCATTGCTCTCGAGGTGAGGCATATCGTCGGTGATGTTCACTCCTTTCAGGCTGTTGAAGATGGTGGCATAGACCGGGCCATCGACCAGACCGCCCGTGGGGAATCCCACCTTTTCAAACACCCAGTTGCTGTGGGTGGCATGCGGATAGGTGCCACCTATGGGTAGTTCCACTACCATGCTCGTGCCCCACGGGTTGCAACCGAAGAGCCAATCTCGAAGGGCGGCCTCCATCTCATGATAGGAGTTGTCGCCCGTGAGCTCACGATAAAGAATGCACTGTGTGAGCATGGCTGTGGTGAGATTGTTGCTGCACCAAATTCCCGGCACTCCCCAAAGGAACGGGTGGTCGGCAGCACGCTCCCTCACGCGCTCGATGCCGGCACGCAGATTACGAATGAACTCATCGTGAACACGACCATTACCGGCTTTTGCCAGCTGATAGTGACCCATGTTCATGAAGGGATACCACTGGTAATGACGGGCACTATCGGCTCCCATCCAGGGGGTGACGGGTTCACGCCTGCCATATTCGATGGCCTGGTCGAGATATTTCTTTTCGCCAGTCTTGGCATAGAGTTCGATAGCAGCCAGTTCCATATCATCCACCCAGTTGTCTTCTTCATAGATGTAAGGTGAAACGACCGATACCGTCTGGGTGTTACCAGGTTTGTCGAGCCCCACCTGATAGGCATCGGCTGCCTTTTGGCCAATATGCGCGGCAAACTGCGGATAGAATGGCTGCAACACCTTGCTTCCCAAGGCAAAATCACTGGCAAACTTACCAGCAGTACTGGCCGCTCCTATGGTGGCATTCATGAACTTGCCACGCTGCTGCGGCTTGCCATCGATGTAATAGACAGGGCGTCCGCCACCAGGTCCACGACCATAGTCGGCAGGGTCGTCCTTGGGCATTTTCATGCCTATGTGGTCACGGTCGTCGGCAATCTGGTTGTAGAGTTCGCCTTTCGAGGGGTTCATCTTGTCGAGCCAATCAAGTCCCCACTTGATCTGGTCCACAATGTCGGGGATGCCGTTGCTGCCTTTCGTACCATTGGCCTGAAAGCGGTCGCCGAACACCTCAGGATGCCGCTGATAGGCAAACATGAGCTGATAGATGGTGTTGGCACTTGTAGATGTGTATTGCAGCAGGTCGGCAGCATCGTGCCAGCCGCCACGCACATCAAGGTGCTGCCCCTCTTTCTCGGGATGGTAACGCACGAAGGCGTCGAGGGTGTGGCAACTGTCGTTCTGGAAGGGGTTGAAGCCGCACTGCTGCTGACGCAGGTAGTTGAGCAGGAAGTCGGCTGTGCCGTCATAAACTCGACAGTTGATGGGGAAAACCGGCGACAGAGTCTCTCCTACCCTGATGCGATAGGCTCCCGTGCCAGTGAAGTCGCTGAAGTCGAGCCGGCAGGTCGATTTCATGTACTGGAGTGACCGCGTGGTTCTGACATTAGTGCCACGATAAGCGACCTGTCCGGTATAGGCATCAACAAGTTCGAACTGAGTAACGGCAGCAGTCTCGTTCGACATCCATACGGCCACCTTAGTAGATATGGGGAGATAACCCAGTTGATTCACACGAATCCATTGCTCGGAACGCATGGTTATGGCGACGAGTGCGACAGCCAGTATTGTAAAGATGGTTTTCTTCATGATTCAGCAAGCGTTTAAAGTAGCAAATATAGTAAAAAAACGCTGAATCAGCAAGTGACGGCTTCTCAGAGAGCAAACTAGAGGCTTCTAGATTTTCTAGAGCCATACCATATAAAAAGAATGAAGGGAGAATCCTGACGGACTCTCCCTTCGAGTTTAGGGGGCGGTTACCTACTCTCCCACTTTCGCAGTACCATCGGCGTGGTGAGGCTTAACTTCTCTGTTCGGAATGGGAAGAGGTGGGACCCTCACGCTATGACCACCTTAGTCTCTCTTTCACCTGCCTTGCAGGTGTGATGCCTCGAGACACGATGACAAGGGAACGCTACACGCGGACTTCTCCGCCTTGTTTCAAGCACATCAAGCGACTCGCAACAGACCGGCAAGGCCGGCGGCTGTGCGCCTGCTCGTGACTGACTGGCTTCATTCAAGCCACTTTTTCTTTTCTTGTGTGCATTGCTGCACCGGAAAGCTCTCGGGCAATTAGTACGGCTCGGCTAAACCCATCGCTGGACTTGCACCTGCCGCCTATCCACGTCGTCGTCTTCAACGACCCTCAAGCGAGATCT
>JAFZSO010000018.1 GCA_017619355.1 Muribaculaceae bacterium | reverse complement strand
CCGGCAACATCATCCCCTCTTCTCTTGGCGCTGCCAAGGCTGTGGGCAAAGTGATTCCCGAACTCAACGGCAAGCTCACCGGTATCTCGATGCGTGTTCCCACCCTCGACGTTTCGGTTGTTGACCTCACCGTTAACCTCAAGAACCCCGCTACTAAGGAAGACATCTGCAAGGCTATGAAGGAAGCTGCTGAAGGCGAACTCAAGGGCATTCTGGGCTACACCGACGAGGCTGTGGTTTCGAGCGACTTCATGGGCGATCCCCGCACCAGCATCTTCGATGCCAACGCAGGCGTTTACCTGACCGACAAGTTCGTGAAGGTTGTTTCTTGGTACGACAACGAGATTGGCTACAGCCACAAGGTGGTCGACCTCATCAAGATCATGAAGAAGTACAACGGCTAATTTCCCGTTAGGAATTAATCGTGTAAATCTCATCGCCTTGGGTTTCCCCGTCGGGAGACCCAAGGTTTCTTTTTGACACCAAACCAAACCATAAAACCAGTTCAAACCAGCCAGTCTGCTTGACATTTGACACCAAAATCGGCATTTATGCACTTTTATATTTTTTTGTATATTTTCTTTTTATGGTGACAACTTTTTTTCCTAACTTTGTGGTCGCAAAACGCATTCACTACCCTTTGATTGAATTATGCTCAGCATCACAACTCCTAAAATATCGCATAGATTCATCAACATTAAAGAGCCCGACCACCACACTCTTTAATGCCCAGGCTGCAACCGCTTCTCTACCATAGCGGGCAACACATCTTACAAAAACACATCTACAACTCTTTTTAAAAATCACTATACACTTACTATATTTTTATGGAAATCCCATTTGCCGAATCTTGGAAGATCAAAATGATTGAGCCACTGAAGAAAAGCACTCGCGAGCAACGCGAACAATGGCTCAAGGAAGCTCACTACAACGTATTCATGCTGAAAGCAGAACAAGTATATATCGACTGCCTCACCGACTCGGGCACAGGCGCCATGAGCGACCGCCAGTGGGCCGAACTCATGCTGGGCGACGAGAGTTATGCCGGTGCCACCTCGTTCTACAAGTTCGAGGCCATGGTGCAGAAGATTTTCGGTTTCAAATATGTCATTCCCACCCATCAGGGCCGCGCTGCCGAGAATGTGCTCTTCTCTTACCTCGTGAAAGAAGGTAACGTGATTCCTGGGAACGCACACTTCGACACCACCAAGGGCCACATCGAGAGCCGCAAAGCCAAGGCCATTGACGTGACCTGCGACGAAGCCCGCGACACCCAGCTCGAAGTTCCCTTCAAAGGCAACGTATCGCTCGAGAAACTGGAGCGTGTGCTTGAGGAGAACAAGGGCAACGTGCCCTTCATGGTGCTCACCATCACCAACAACACCGTAGGTGGCCAGCCCGTATCGATGAAGAACATTCGCGAAACCGCCGAACTGTGCCACAAGTATGGCGTGCCCGTGGTCATGGACTCAGCCCGCTTTGCCGAGAATGCTTACTTCATCAAAACCCGCGAAGAGGGCTATGCCGGCAAAACCATCAAGGAGATTGCCCGCGAGATGTATAGCTACGTCGACTGCATGACCATGTCGGCCAAAAAAGACGGCGTGGTGAACATGGGCGGTTTCATCGCCACCAACAACCAGGACTGGTACGAGGGAGCCAAACTCTATTGCATCCCCTTCGAGGGCTTCATCACTTACGGCGGCTTGAATGGCCGTGACCTGAATGCACTGGCTCAGGGCCTTGACGAGAACACCGAGTTCGATATGCTCGAGACCCGCATCCACCAGGTGCAGTACCTCGCCAGTCTGCTCGACGAATACGGCATCCCCTATCAGCGCCCCGTAGGCGGCCACGCACTGTTTATCGACGCCGACAAGGTGCTGTGTAATGTGCCCAAGGAGGAATTCCCCGCTCAGACGCTCACCTGCGAGCTCTATCTCGAGGCTGGCATCCGTGGCTGCGAGATTGGCTACATTCTGGCCGACCGCGACCCTGTGACCCGCGAGAACCGCTTTGGCGGACTCGACCTGCTGCGCCTCTGCATCCCGCGCCGTGTGTATACCGACAACCACATGAAGGTGATTGCCGCTGCGCTCAAGAATGTTTATGACCGTCGCAACGAGATCACCCGCGGCGTCGCCATCGAGTGGGAAGCTCCCCTCATGCGCCACTTCACCGTGCAGCTCAAGCGACTCCAATAATAGCTACAGATTTTTTGTTTTCATAATATTTCGCCATGGGCCATAAGTGGATTCTCCATACTGTGGCCCTTTTTTAAACTTCAACTATGACACGCAAACTCACATTCATCGTCTTCGCACTCGCCCTTGGCCTTGTGGCGACAGCACAGAAGGAGTTCACCCTTGAGGATCTGAACTTCGGCGGCAACAACTACCGCAACATGATTCCCCAAAACCGCACCATCGTGTGGTGGGGCGACACACCTGTGCGACTGAGCGCCGACAGCGCCTGGACCATCGATCCTAACAACGGTGCCGAAAAATTGCTTTTCACGCGCAAATCGCTGTCTAACCACGGTAAACTGAGCGCGCTCACGAGTGCCCGATTCCCCTATGCCGACAAGCCCATTGTGCAACTTAACGACGATGACAACGACCTGGTGCTCATCGACTTCAAAAAACGGCTAAGGACCCTGCAAATGAACAACGACTTCGATGTGTGCGAGTGGCATCCCGCGAGTCATAACATGGCCTATGTCAAGGACAATGACCTCTATGTGGCACATTCTGACCCTCGCAGCAGCTCAAAATTCGATTTTCTCGTTGAACTGGAACGCCTCACGACCGACGGCAGCCGTGACATCGTCTATGGTCAGGCTGTGCACCGCAACGAGTTTGGCATCGAGGGAGGCCTCTTCTGGAACCCTCGGGGCACCCGCCTCGCCTTCTACCGCATGGACCAGAGCATGGTGGCCGACTACCCGCTGGTCAACATCCCCGAACTCGACGACTCCACCCGCGTGGAGGCCACGGCAGCTCCCGAAAAATACCCCATGGCGGGTCGCACCTCGCATCTGGTGACGGTGGGGGTGTATGACTGTGCCACCAAGCGCACCGTCTACCTCGACGCCGGCGATCCCACCGACCGCTATTTCACCAACATAGCCTGGAGTCCCGACGGCAACACCATCTATATGCAGGAGTTGAACCGCGATCAGAACGATTGCCGTCTGGTGAGCTACGATGCCACCACGGGCAAGCGCCTCAAGGAACTCTACCGCGAGACACACCCCAAATATGTGGAGCCGCAGCATCCCATCGTGTTCCTGCCGTGGGACGACACCAAGTTCCTGCTGCGCAGCGAGCGCGACGGCTACGACCACCTCTATCTCTTTGATGTGCAAGGCAACATGCTCAAGCAAGTGACCAGCGGCAACTGGGTGGTGATGGATCTGCTGGGCTTTGATGCCAAGTCGCACACCGCCATCATTGCAAGCAACGAGGCGAACCCCATAGGCCGCAATCTCTATAGCGTGAACATCGACAACGGCCAGCGACATCGCATCGATGAGGGCGGCCGTGGCTGGCACGATGGCTCGCTCAACGCAAGCGGCACGATGCTCGTCGACAAGTATCAGGAACCCGATGTGCCGCGCAACATCGCCTTTGCCGACACCCGCACGGGTAAGACCACCCGTTACTTCACCGCCCCCGACCCCTGGCAGGGCTACACCGTACCCACCTACGAGTGCGGCACCCTCACCGCTGCCGACGGCACCACGCCGCTCTACTACCGCATGGTGAAACCTGCCGACTTCGACCCGTCGAAGAAGTACCCCACGGTGGTCTATGTCTATGGCGGACCTCATGCCCACAATGTGGATGCAGGCTGGCACTACCGCAGCCGCAGCTGGGAGACCTATATGGCGCAGCGTGGCTACATTCTCTTCATCCTCGACAACCGCGGCAGTGAGAATCGCGGACGCGACTTCGAACAGGCCACCTTCCGCCAGTTGGGTCAGATTGAGATGGCCGACCAGATGCAGGGCGTGAACTACTTGAAGTCGCTGCCTTATGTCGACACCACGCGCCTGGGCGTGCATGGCTGGAGCTTTGGCGGCTTCATGACCATCAGCCTGATGACCAACTACCCCGATGTGTTCAAGGTGGGCGTAGCTGGCGGACCCGTGATCGACTGGAAGTGGTACGAGGTGATGTACGGCGAGCGCTATATGGACACGCCGCAGACTAACCCAGAGGGTTATGCTCTCACCAGCCTCATCCCCAAGGCCAAGGACCTGAAGGGGCGGCTCCAGATCATCATCGGTCTCAACGACCCGACGGTAGTGCCGCAACACGCTTACTCCTTCCTGAAGGCGTGCATCGCCGCTGGCACGCAACCCGACTTCTATGTCTATCCTGGCCAAGGCCACAACATGCGCGGGCACCAGAGCGTGCACCTGCACGAGCGCATCACCCGCTATTTCGACGACTATCTGAAATGAGGGTTTAGGGTTTAGAGGAGGCCCGAGTTCTCTGAGTTCTCCGAGATTATTAAAAGAGAAAACCGGCTGTGCAGTCTGCATAGCCGGTTCTTAATCTCATTTAGGGGTTTCCGAGCTCTCGATGACTCCGAGTCCTCCGAGTTCTCTCTCAACCCTAATCTCTAATCCCTAATCCCCTGCGAAGCAGGATTAATAGTTTTCAGGTTTCAGCTGGAAGAAAGCGCGCGGGTGGTCGCACACGGGGCACACCTCGGGAGCCTGCTTGCCCACCACGATGTGACCGCAGTTGCGGCATTGCCAGATGGCGTCCTCATCGCGCGAGAACACCACCTTATCCTCAATGTTCTTGAGCAGCTTGCGGTAGCGCTCCTCGTGACGACGCTCTACCTCGGCCACGCCCTCAAACTTCTCGGCAATCTCGATGAAACCCTCCTCGCGGGCCTCGCGGGCCATACGGGCATACATGTCGGTCCACTCGAAGTTCTCGCCACCAGCAGCAGCTTCCAGGTTCTCGGGAGTGGATTTGATGCCACCGCCTTCAAGCAACTTGAACCACATCTTGGCATGCTCCTTCTCGTTATCGGCAGTCTCTTCAAAGATGGCTGCGATCTGCTGGTAACCATCCTTCTTGGCTTTCGAAGCCCAGTAGGAGTACTTGTTTCTTGCCATCGACTCGCCGGCAAAAGCCTCGAGCAGATTCTTCTCGGTCTTGGTTCCTTTTAAATCCTTCATGACAGCAATTATTTTTTGAAGAAACGGTTATAAAGACCCTCAAAGCCCTGTCCGTGACGAGCCTCGTCGCGAGCCATCTCGTGCACGGTATCGTGGATGGCGTCGAGATTCTGCTGCTTAGCCAGCTTGGCAATGCGGAACTTGTCTTCGCAAGCGCCAGCTTCGGCCATCATGCGTTTCTCGAGGTTGGTCTTGGTATCCCAAACCACTTCGCCCAGCAGCTCGGCAAACTTGGCTGCGTGTTCAGCCTCTTCCCAAGCATAGCGTTTGAACGCCTCTGCCACTTCGGGGTATCCCTCGCGGTCGGCTTGGCGGCTCATAGCCAGATACATGCCCACCTCGCTGCATTCGCCCTCGAAGTGAGCCTTCAGACCAGCCAGAATCTCGGGGTCAACGCCCTTGGCAACGCCCAGCACATGCTCGGCAACGAAGTTGAGTTTCTCATCTTCCTGTACTTCTTTAAATTTCTCAGCAGGTTGTTTGCACTGCGGACACTGTGCGGGAGGGGTATCTCCTTCGTGCACATAACCGCAAACGGTGCATATCCATTTTTTAGCCATAATAGTAAAATATCAGTTTTTTAGGTTTATAAATAAAATTTGTTTACTCCTCAACTTCCTCGAACTGGTCGGGGCCTACGCCGCACAACGGACATTCTTCAGGCGGAGTTTCACCTTCGTGGATGTATCCGCACACTACGCATTTCCATTTTTTCATAATCGTTAATTTTTTGAAAGTTAATAATATTGGTCATTTTCACAAAATTAGTCATTAATTTCCACCCGTGCAAATATTTCCCCAAAAACCCCAAAAATTTCCCCTCAAATCCCCCACAACACCCCCACCATCTCCCCACCGTCAAACTGGTTTGAATTTTACTGCTGTACATGCGAAAGTTACTGCTGCGAGTAGTGCGAGCACATTATTATAATATTAAAGGGGGAGGTAGAGGGAGAGCGTGAAACTTTTGAGGTGGGTGGGTTTTGCTGTCAAAAAATCTGAATACAGATGTGAAAAAATGTTATTTTTTTCAACAAATGATTAAAAATATGCTACAAATTGCCCCTTTTTCTCAGTAAAACAACTATTTCGGCAGTTGGCCATTTTCGTATTCAAAAAATTAGCATTATTTTTGCAAGCTGAAAAGATAGCATTTATCGAAGCTGACCAAAATCAGAATCGTTGTGGCCTATGAATTTTAGTTGTGTCATTTATGCAAAAGGAGCAATACTAACAAGAGGTATAGGTTAAGTTAATGCTTGAGTGCAACGAGCCTCTCCCCACATGTGGGAGCCCACCACTGCCGAGCCACCGCGCCGCAGCACTTGTAACAGAACAAAGAAAACACATTTTTTAATTAAATATTTTATTAATTATCTAACTGTTATTCAACTATGAAAAGAATTATCAAGTTTATGCTACTCGCAATCCTTGCACTACCCGTTTGGGCCGAGACCAAAACGGTTTGTGAAGGAAGCGCAAGTAGCGAATTTGTGCCTGTTTATGGTTATTGGATTGACACCAAAGACGTTGAGTCGCAGGTGATATATCCATCATCAAAACTGAACCTTACAGGTGGCAACACTTATCAAATTGATGCGGTTACCTTTCACAGTACCGCAAAAGTATCTACTGCCCTTGAAGGGGCAACGGTGATCGTTCGCATGGGTGAGACCTATAGCACTAAAATCCTTACCCGTAGTGAAATGGTCAACAACCGTAACAAAATGGATGTTGTTTATCAGGGTCATTTGAAAATTGATCAAACCGACTCGACTAAAATGACAATCGAGTTCCAAACACCCTATCCTTATCAGGGTAACAACCTCATGATTGACATCTATACTGCGGTGCCCTCTGAGGATTGCGACCACTGCTATTGGAAGGGAGTAGTGGCAGAAGACACAACAGCCTGGAATAACAAAAATGGTGGAGAGCTTTTCCTCCCTCAAATGACAATTACTTATTCTGAATACCATGAGCAGGTTCTTGATTTTGGTAAGAGGGCTATGGGTGAAAATGTTAGCTACACCGCAACTGTTACCGTCGAGAACTCAGCAAATGCAACTGTGGAGCCACTAAAGGCGCCTTTCTCGGTTGAGAGCCGCGATGGTGACACATTCACTATTAAATTCGCTCCAAGAGACGCTGCAAGCTACACCGACTATCTTGTTGTGAATATTAATGGAAAGAATACCAAGGTTAGGGTAACTGGTATCGGAACCGGTGGCACTAATGATGGCCCGGTTGCTACTCGCGACGAGGCCTTCTTCAAGAACATTACATATACTTGGACCGATAGTGAAGGTACTACCCACACCAGTAACCTGAGTGAGACTGCTACAGACCCTGACCAGATGATTGCTATGCTCAAGAAGGTTTATACTGATCGGTCTATCCCTGGCAATCTTTATCGTTCAAACGCCAAAGGCAGCAATGATAATTACAATGATGTTCTTTATACTGCTGTTGGAAAGATAAACAGAACTCAATCTGGAAGTTGGTGGAGTGGTTACACTTACTCTTTCAACTATGAAGACTCTTATGGCTGGGGTATTGATGGCACTATCGAAACCACCAATAGCGGTGAAAATGCACATTTCAAAATTGATGAGTATCAACCAACTGAAGAAGGTGTGACCTTATTGTTGCTGGAGCAGGTTGATAAATTTGATCCTTCAAATTCTCAAACTGCTACTCAATTTAATAATAATCCAACACACGACTACGCCAAATTAAGACAAATTTTCAAAGAATCTATCAAATCGGTTCGCGTAGTCACTGAAGCCAAGCGCACTGGCAATAAATCTGATTACTCGTCAGGCACTTTGTTCAAGATTGACTGCGACAAGATGAACAACTTCTTCTTCCTTGCCAAAGGCCAATTGTGTGGTTTCTCTAATAATGGAGGAAGTTACTATTATCCAAACTCGAATGGTGGTACATATTACGATAATGGTTTAGCTAGTTCTTATCTTGATAAAGAACCAGCATTATTCTGTCACATGTTTGAGCAGTTAAGTCCTGCCCAAACAACTTCAACAGGACAGGCTATTGATATCTATCAGCAATTGATTAACGGTGACTCATTCCCTATAGTTCACGAATGCCCCTGTATCCCTTACTGCTTTGGAACAGGACATGGCTTCAGTATGTACAACAGTGATTACAGTGGTGACTGTGCCGACGTGCGCGATATGATGTTCTTTGTGCCCGACTATCGCATGATGTATCATAGTAATCGTACAGGTGGTAATAGTAGTCGTGATTATTTTAACTATAACACTGAACACGCGCCCACAATGGGCCTCTATGTGATCGATCAGGATCCTATTACTGGCGAGCGGGTGACGGGTAAAGACATGTACCAACTTACTCTCAAATGGAACAGCAATCTTGACAAGTTCTTGCCAAGTGATCAGCAGGAATATCAGTTGTTCCAGGTTGTGCTTGATGAGGATGGTACCGAACAATATGTTCCTGTCTATTACATGAACAGTGATGGTCAATACCTGAGCGGACCGAATGGCTCTGTTGTTTCTACTCCAGTCCCAGTAGTTATAACTCTTAATCCTACTGACTCTAAGACTTACACTGAGGTTTATATTCCTATGCAGGAGTCGAGCCAGCAGGTTACCTTTGCTGTGCGCGGACAGGATGCCACTCATTTCTTGGATCTGAAGACATCAAATACACGAGACTTTGTGATTCCTGGACTCGATCCCAATGAGTTGGTAGAGCTTACCGATGCTACTCACTACAGCCGCTTCAACCCGCAGACAGTGAAGAACTGCTACTCTAACAAGATTGCTATCGCCAATACCGCCATGGGTCTCGTTAATAATGATATTACTGGCGGCGAAAATGGAACTAAGTTAACTATTGTCCGCAGTCATACTGAGGGTGAAACTACCATTAGCGAACCTATCGCATATATCACTTTCGATAAGACCAGCAGTAAGTATACTGTAACTATGGCTAACCAAAGTGCCAAGAGCGAGTATCCTAACGGCAAGACTAGTGGCACGGGTGCTGGTTACCATGCAAATGGACCCTCTCGTAATATTGAGGGCAACGGAAACTGGCAACAGAGTTACACAGTAAGTGGTGGATACATTAACTTTGGAAGCCTCAGCATTTACGACAACTTTGTGGTTAGTGTTGCTGATAATGCACATCCCAACAATTATACCTATCAGATGACTTCTAACTATGCAGGCACTCCATCTTCGATATATCTGAATATTGGTTATGCTGCATCAACCCTCCAAGCCGAAGGTGCTGTATTTTATGCTTGTACATGGAATAACGGTCAGCCCCAAAAATGGGTTAAAGGTGAGTCCATGAACTCGGATAATACTCTGTTCAGGTTTGCTCTGTTAAAGGATAATTTCATTTTCTGCCGTATGAATCCTGCTTGTGAGAATGAGGGTAATGAACCCAGTTGGGATTACAGATGGAATCAGTCAGGAGATAAGACTATTTCAGGTAATCTAGGAAAGACTTACTATGTTTGGTCAGATGACCCATACAATTTTGTCGGTGATTGGTCATCTGAAGTAATTTCCGAATATGCCCATAGTAACACCTTCCGTGTTCCTGTATTCAAGACTGACTCGAAGATCAACAATGTTTATACCCAAACACAGGTTGATTCTGAAAAGGAAGCAGCAACTGGTGACGAATTTGAGAATGATAATCTCACATTTGAGGAGAAACTTCAGTACAGCTCCAAGAAAACCATTCTGCGCTATGACGTTTACCGTTGGGAAGAAGCCGAGAATCGCTTTATCGTTGATAAAGTAACCGGTAAAGACAACGAGGAAGAAGACTTGTCGCCCGATGGTCAGGCCGATAACCAAGACGGTTCGTACACAACCAAGATGAATACTATACCAGGTGAAGATGTCTCTGTACCTTATGGTTCTACCGACAAGTGGGCTTCATTCTTTGACGATGTTCCTGAAAAAGAGTCAGAAGCTAAAGCCTATATCTATGCTCCTGTTGTTGAGACCTTCTCTACGGGCAAGACATCGAATGATGCGAATAAAGACCGCACCGACTACAACACCTATGGTGGTCCATTGAAGGGGACATCTATTGGTAAGCTGACGCTCTCTGTTGATAAGCCTATTATGAGCGACTACACTTGGACAAATGATGATGGCGACAAGTATGCTTACTACAACGCTACGCTGAGTGTTCAAGCCTGGGATCTTCCCCAAAATTATGATATCTATAAGATTCGCGTTTGGCGTGAGGCTGACGAGGATGTTCTTGGTGAAGAGTATGAAGAATTTGCTGACCGTGCAAGTTCGGTCTATAAATTTGAGGAAATCAGTTACACTGAAACCGATAAAATTGGTCGATTCAATAGTACTACATCAGGATTCAAGTTTGGTGTTGATGAGGCTACTGCCACAGTGATTGGTCCAGAGGGTCAAAAGACTGTTAACTTCAACCTCGGCACATTTGGTGCTCGCAAGGTGGGTGATAAGCAGGGTGAAATCAGCTCCTTTGACATTGGTTTCTTTGTACGCATCTACTTCACGAGCCAGGCTAACTTTGGACGTAGCACTCGTGGTTTGAGTGACGCTGATTACTATATGGTGCAGGCTGAATCTAACTACACCATTAAACCAGATAATGTCATCACCGCAGTCAATAACATCGGTGCTGCTAAGCAGGTTGTGGGTGTGAGCTATGTGAACACTATCGGTCAGGTGTCGAGCACACCATGGCAGGGTGTGAATGTAGTTGTGACTCGCTACAGCGATGGTAGCGTGGCTACCAGCAAGATGATGAAATAATAAATTTCATAATTCTTTTCAATGACGAGGGGCGGCCTTTCTTGAGGTCGCCCCTCATTTCTTTTGCCCAGCGATGAGGGGTTTAGACTGCATGGGGAATTCATTCAAAAAGCTGCGCCTCCCGGCGTCGAAAAGCCGGCTCCCGCCGGGGATTTTATTGAGAACTATTTGCCTTATCAAGAGTTTATTCTTAATTTTGCCTAAAAACGAGAATATGATTGATATAACAGACGAAAAACAGAGATTGGCATTGTATTATAAAATAAGGGGTGCCGCCATTAATGTGGAAAAACAATTAGGTCCATATATGGTTGAAAAATTTTATGAGAAAGCCCTAATGTTTGAGTTGAACTCTCTGGGGTTATCGGTAGAGAATCAAGTACTCATTCCCACTTTTTATAAAGGGCATCCTTTAGATCTTCACCTATATGCCGATTTGGTGATAGAGAGTGACTTAATAGTTGAATTGAAGGCAACTCCCCGAATGGAAAAATCTCACATTAGACAGTTGTTGACCTATATGAAACTAATGCGGAAGCACTATGGACTGATTATCAACTTTGGTGTTTCGTATATATCCAAATATGGAATGAAGGCAATGCTGTTGACCGACTTTGATGTGATCGCCAATACCGAAGGTGATTTTGATGACAAAATTGGTTCTATTGCTTTTTCATAAAGCTTTCAATTCCTAATTTCCTGCGAAGCAGGCTTTTTGACGAACTTTGTTCGCACCTTTTTGATTATTATCCTGTCCCCGTCATGGTTATGATATTTTCAAAAAGCTGCGCCTCCCGGCGTCGAAAAGCCGGCTCCCGCCGGGGATTTTATCGCATGTGTTCCTGCGAAGCAGGCTTTTTGAAGATGGGTCGTTTAAAGAAAAACGAGATATGATGTCAAAAATTCGAGATTCACTTGAAATATTCAGCGAATGACTGATTTTTTTTCATTTTTCAATCGGCTTTTAGTACTTTTGCGTCAATCAATCGTTATCGTCAGGATACAACATAATAAGCATGACTCTTCAAATCAAGAAACTAAACACCAAAGAGAATCTGGTTTACCTCATAACATGGGTAATCATTTTCTTGATTCCCATCCTCAGCATGTGGTTTCGTTCTATTACCGACCACACGATTATCTTCAATTGGGATGAGGTGTTTCGTTTCTGGGGCATCATTTTGGGCTATCTGGTTGCTTTTCTCATTCACAACAGCCTGATTGCTCCTATCTTGGTGTATAAGAAGAATAAGGTTCGGTTCTATATAGCCGAACTCATCTTTGTCTCAGCTTTCATCTTTTATAAATGCAGCGAAGATCCGCGACCGCCCATCAAACCGCTTATCGAGAAGCATATTACAGATGAAGACCAACAATATCAACCTCTCACCCCTCAAGAAGAAGATGAGATGGTGAAGGAAGAAACCAACTTGATTGAGGCAGCCCAACGGCCTCTTATCGACATGCGCAACATTTCGGCGCTGGCCATCCTCATCTTCGCAATAGGTTCTAATGTGGGACTCAAACTCTACCACAGGTCGCGTGTGGAACAGGAAGAGCGCGAGGAACTTGAGAAAGAGAATCTCTCGCAAGAGTTGGCCTATCTGCGCTACCAGATTAACCCGCACTTCTTCATGAACACGCTCAACAATATTCATGCATTGGTGGATATAGACCCCGAGCAGGCCAAGACCACCATTGTTGAGCTGTCGAAGATGATGCGCTACCTGCTCTACGACAGCGAGAACCAGCGCATCCCGCTTGCCAAGGAGATGGCGTTCATCAAGAATTATGTAGCGCTCATGAGGTTACGCTACAGCGAGAAGGTGACCATCAATCTGCGCGCCACACCACAGCCTATGGCTCCTGATGTCTATATTGCACCGCTGCTGCTGGTGCCCATCATCGAGAATGCCTTTAAGCATGGTGTGTCGTACAAGAACAGCTCATTTATCGATGTGGAAGCCGTACTTGAAGACACCTTCGTCAGGTTCACCTGCAAGAACAGCAAATGCGACTCGAAACCTTCGACCAATGTCGAAGAAGGGGGCGTGGGACTCAAGAATGTGAAAAAACGAATGGCACTCATTTATGGCAATGAAGCACAAATGACCATTCATGACAACACCGATACCTACGAGATTGAACTAATTATACCCATTGAACGTATTAAAACCGAACCATCATGATACGATGCCTTGCTATCGACGACGAGCCTCTGGCTCTGAAGAAACTCGCAACCTACATCAAGAAAATCCCTTTTCTTGAACTGGCTGACACCTGCCAAAGCGCTCAAGAAGCACTCGAACCCATCAACAACAACATGGTCGATGCTATCTTTGTCGACATCAATATGCCCGACCTCAACGGCCTGGAGTTTGTCAAGACGCTTCAAGATCCGCCCATTGTGGTTTTCACCACCGCCTATAGCGAGTATGCCGTTGAGGGCTACAAGGTGAATGCCATAGGCTATCTGCTCAAGCCCTTCAGTCTCGAAGAGTTCAAGGAGGTGGCCGAGAAAGTGAAGAATCAGTACGACCTTATCAAGACGGCTTCAGTTTCTACCGCCGATGCCGACGACACCATCTTCCTCAAGACTGAGTACAAGATCATACGCATCAGCCTCAGCGAAATCAGTCATATCGAGGCCATGAGCGAGTATTTGCGCATCTTCCTTGACGGCAAGACTCGCCCCATTGTGGTGCTGCTCAGCATGAAGAAGATGGAAGAGCGGCTCCCCTCGTCGACCTTTATGCGTGTGCATCGCTCCTACATCATCAATCTCAAGAAGATTCGAGAAGTGAGCCGAAACCACATCTTCTTGACAAACGATGCCGACATCCCCGTGGGCGACCTCTATAAAGACGCCTTCAATGCCTACATCGCCTCTAAATTCCTCTCCAAGTAACTTTGTTTAAGGAGACCCTATAACAAAGAGCAACCACCCAGATGAAGTGATTGCTCTTTGCTTTATGTGATTACTCTTCGTTAGAACTCGGTGAAGGAGAGGGGGAGCAGGCTCTTCATGCTCTCAAGCCAGTATATCTTGTTGCGGCCTGCAAGGAGCACCTGCATGGGTTTGCCCGAGCGGGTCTCGAACTCGAGCAGTGCCTGGCGGCACACGCCACAGGGTGAGCAGGGGTCCTCGACCACCTCGCCATTCTGCACCGCAATGATAGCGATTTTCTCTATCGCCACATCGGGATAGTTGGAACCAGCGTTGAAGCAGGCGCTACGCTCAGCGCAAAGACCTGCAGGGAAAGCGGCATTCTCCTGATTGGCACCCTTGATCATCACACCGTTTTCCAGCTTCAGCGCCGCCCCCACATGAAAGTGGCTATAGGGTGCATAAGATGCATTTGTTGCCTCTTTTGCGAGGTCGACGAGTTTTTTATCGTCGTCGGTTAGTTCTGTATAAGAATAAACTTGTATCTTTGTGACTACATTTTTTTCTTTCATGATAATGAAGATGATTAGTTTTTGCAACTGCAAATATATTTATAATTTTTCAAAAAACCATCTATTTGCCGTTTTTTGCGCATTTTTCGTGCTGTTAAGTGGCTTTTCGGCGGCAGCACAGCGGCAAATGGCCTCCTATCTCAACTATATCGAGCAATATAAGGACATCGCCATTGCTCAGCAACAGGAGTACGGCATTCCGGCAAGCATCACGCTGGCGCAGGGGTTGCTCGAGAGTGCGGCAGGCAAGAGTTATCTGGCACGAGAGGGCAACAACCACTTCGGCATCAAGTGTCACCGCCAGTGGCACGGCGAGGTGCTGGAGGTGGGCGACTCGGCCAAGCGTGTGTGCTACCGGCAGTATGGTTCGGCCGCCGACTCGTTTAAGGATCACTCCCTGTTTCTGCAAGGCAGGCGCTACAGCAAGCTCTATGACCTGGAGGTGACCGACTACCGCGGCTGGGCGGCTGGACTGCGTGAGTGCGGCTATGCCGAGGATACTGCCTACCCTCAAAAGCTCGTTACTATTATTGAGCAATACGAACTCTATAACTACGACTCTGGTCAACCCATGACAGCCAGCACCCACAAGCGGGCAAAACCCGACAAGAAGGAGCGCCGAGGCATCGACCATGACCTGAAGAGCAGCAACAGCAAAGACAAGGAAGTACTCACCAAGGTTACCTCGCTGCACTCGGTGAAGCGCAAGTGGAAGCTGCACTATGTGGTGACCGTACCAGGAGACACCTACGAAGCCATTGCTGCCGAGTTCAATCTCAAGACCAGCAAACTGCTTGACTTTAACGATATTGAAGACGCTCGCACACAACCCGCTCCGGGCACCATCATCTATGTAGAGAAGAAGGCCTCTAAAGCGCCCGAAGGCTTCGACATCTACACCATTCGCGAAGGCGACACGCCTTGGAGCATCGCACAGAACTTTGGCATCAAGCTGTCGGGCCTGCTCAAGCTCAATGGCCTCTCCCGCAACAGCACACTGCACCCGGGCGACACCATGCAACTGCGATAAAAAACGCTCATCACCCTTTCCGATAGTTTTTTTCATGTTGAAAAAACGGCACTCGCCAAGGCAAAATCAAGAAAAGTTTGATTATGCCATATATTTTCCATAATTTTGCAGAGATTTTGCAGGTATGACGACGTTAGACCACATACAAGACTCCATACGCCCACAAATCGATGAACTGAACCAGCTCATCGCCGATGTGCTGCTCAACAGTTACAGCTCGTTGACCAATACCATCGTCACCCAATACCTGCACACCAAGGGCAAGCAAATCAGGCCCATACTGGTGCTGCTCAGCGGCAAATTCTTTGGCGGAATCACCCGCAAGGTGCTCGATGCCGCCGCCGCCATCGAGATGCTGCACAATGCCTCGCTCATTCACGACGATGTGATCGACCGCAGCAAGGAGCGCCGCGGTTCTCCCACCATCAACAGCATCTGGGACAATCACATTGCCGTGCTTGTGGGCGACTACTTTGTGGGCGGAGCGCTGAAATGTGCTGTCAACACGGGCGATGTGCGCATTCTCAATGCGCTGTCGAGGCTTGGAACCGACCTTTCCATTGGCGAAATCGACCAGATTGAATATGCCCAGCACCGCGACATCGACGAACAGCTCTATATGCGCGTCATAGGCCGCAAGACGGCATCGCTGTTCACCAGCTGTGTGGAATTAGGTGGACTCGCCGCCGATGCGCCCCAGCAGGCCCTCGACGACCTCAAGCGATTCGCTCAACTGCTGGGACTCTGCTTCCAGATCAAGGACGACACCTTCGACTACTTCAACGACTCAGCGGTGGGCAAACCCACAGGCAACGACCTGCGCGAAGGCAAAATTACCCTGCCCCTTATCTACGCACTCAGCCAGGAACAGTTGCCCGAACACGATGAGATGATCAGCCTGGTGCACAAGTCCGAGCTCACCGACGACAACATCATGCGCCTTGTCAATTTTGCCAAGGACAACGGTGGCATTGAGTATGCCCAAACGGTTATGGAAAACCTGCGTCAGCAGGCCGAAGCCATCATGGCACCCTACGAACCCAACGACACCATCACCGACTTCAAGCGCATCTTCCGCTTCATCATCGACCGCAACAAGTAATCCCCTACTCTCCTTTCACAAACAAAGACAACCCGAACCTGTTTTTGTGGGGCGTGTTTTTTTGTCGAAAAATTGCTGATATGTAAAAAATAAGGAGTATTTTTGTAAAAAATCTTATTATTAACTATAAATATAACGACTTATGAAGAAAATTATTACTCTGACTTTTGTTGCTCTGTTAGCAATGCTTGGACTGAAATCGCAAGCCGCCATGTATCTGGTGGGCGAAGGATTCAACGGATGGGTTACCACGGGTAGCACCGTGATGACTGATGACGGAGAAGGCATCTACTCATGGTCTGGCACTTTGACTGCCGGTTCGTCGTTTGCATTCTTCAGGGACACTGAGAATTGGGGCTCACAGCGTGGTCCTGCCAGAGGCGATGGTTCGGCTCCTACGGGTGATTGGGAAGAGACCACGTCGATGGGTGCTTGGACATTGACCACATCTGGTTCCTATCTCATTCAGTATAACTACAATACCGATCAAGCAAAGATTGCACTTACTGAAGAACCTGTTTTCAACCCCACTCGTCGCAGGTTTGCTGTTACCGGTGATGCCTTTGGCGGATGGAACATGCCTCCAAGTGGCGCACAAATGTTTTCTAACAATGGCGATGGCACCTACACAATGGAATTTGAGGGCGCAACAGCCAGCGGGTTCAAACTCTCAAACATTGACATTAACGAAGATTTCACCTCCAGTTGGAGCATGTTTGATGCAGGTGTAATGGGGGCAAGCAACCTCGCAGAGGGCGACAACTCGCTCTCGTCGTCCTTTGGTACCGGCAACATGCAATTTCCCGTCAATGGCAATGTTACTCTCACCATCAGCGATGTTACGGAGAATAGCTGCACACTCAACATTTCGTACACCGGGGGAACAGTTCCCGACAAGGCTTATTACCTGATTGGCGATTTTAACGGTTGGAACGAGTCTGCGATGATTCCGTTTGTCGAAGATGAAGGCGCTTTCACTTTGAATTATACCTTCGGCGGTGAGTTCAAGATTAAAGACGAGAACGGCAACTGGTGGGGCGGTGGTGTTACCCTTACCTCTGAGAATCCAAGCGTTACGTTGGTAGATGGTGGCAACCTTGTTCTTGCTCAGGAAAGCGACTACACACTTGCCATCGAGGGCGGTGTGCTCACCGTTTTTGGTTTCCCTGCCACAGCTGTTAACTCTTTGTTTGCCGAAAAGAGCGTAGCATCGGTGAAGTATGTGAACATGACCGGTGTGATGAGCGACACACCATCAAGCGGTATCAACATTATGGTGGTTACTTATCAGGACGGCAGCCGCAAGGCCGTGAAAGTTGTGAAGTAACCAAAGGGCGCCGCTTCTTGGCTCACTACAAAACAAAATCACTGCTAATGGATTCATTAGCAGTGATTTTTTTGTACCCAGAGCCGGGGTCGAACCGGCACGGGTTGCCCCACTGGTGTTTGAGACCAGCGCGTCTACCGATTCCGCCATCTGGGCCTAAAAAGGGCTGCGTGTGTCAGCCCCTTTTTATGTGATTGGTTGGCCTACCCGGATTCGAACCAGGAAATGCGGCACCAAAAACCGTTGTGTTACCGTTACACTATAGGCCAATCCTGTGCAAATTGGACTCCTCGCCTCAATTGCGGTGCAAAGTTAATACTGATTTCTTAAATGTGCAAATCTTTTTTCAAAAATTGGCAGTCGAGGCATTTGTGCATGTCTCAAACTGAACATCTTGAATACTGGGTTCATCAAGGATTCTTGACCGAAGTTGCAGGTTTGGGAGCCTCGGTGTCCTTGACGATGGCATCGTAGTCGAATTTGCCGTAAACGATGCGGGGGCGGGTCTTATATTGGTCGGCGATGGGGTTGCGCTCGGGTTTGTAGTAGGTGGTGTTCACTCCGCCCAATTCAAAGAGCAGCTGGCACACATTATCGACCATGAACTTGCGGCTGGTGGCAGCAGCTATGCGTTGTACCATATCGGGATGCCGCTGCTTGAAGGTGTCGGAACACCAGATGACGAAGGGCACCAGGTTTTCGCACTTGAGCATCTCGGGCTTGGGATGTTGGCCAGTGCCCACACGGCCCTTACCGTCGCGGTAGTCATACATTTCGTCGCCGTGGTCGCCGAAGTACACCACCACGGTGTTCTTGTCGCGATACAGGTCGAAGATGAGCTTGAGCACATAGTCGTTGTAGAGCGTGGCGTTGTCATACTCGGCTATGTTCTGGAGCTTTTCCTTGGTCATCCACTTCTCGGTGCGCCAGGTGACGCTGTCGCCGGTGAAGCGTGCCCAGCTCTTGGGATAGCGCTGGTCGGGGTTTACATGCTGGCCCATGAGGTGGAAGAAGATGAGGTTGTGCCTGCCCACAGTCTTGACGGTGTCGGCAAAGTTGCGCACAATGTCCTCGTCGGCGCCATAACAGCGGGCATTGCTCTGCGTGTAGGAGTTGCGGGTCATCACCTCGTCGTAAAGGAACGAGTTGACGGTGATGGTGAACACCTGGTGCTGGAAGAAGTCGCGCTGGTTGTCCCACATATACACGTTGTAGCCCGCCTGCTTGAATATGGTGGTGAAGCAGGGGAAACGGTACCAGCGCTCACCGTCGCCAATGCTGTTGCAGCTGAAGGTGTTGCGCATCACAATGCTGGTGGCATTGGCAGGCGACACCACATCGGTGAAGGCAAACAGGTTGCCGCGGTCACGCTCGGCATCCATACAGGGTGTGGTCTTGAGGGGATAACCATAGAGCGAGGCATGGTCGCGAATGTAGGATTCGCCCAGCACATATATCACATTGAGAGAATCTGGCTCGGTCACAGTGGGCTTTGGCTTTGACTGGGCCAAAATTACCGACTGCTCGATGGCACTCTCAATCTCGTTGTGCGAGGTGCGCAGCGAGTTGATCGAGTACACGGTTTTAGAGAACAAGTCAATCGACAGGTAGGGGGTGCACTCGTCCCACTGGTCCACATCCTGCTGGTCGTGACACAGAAACAAGGTGGTATAGGAGGTGGCGAGGAAAGCGAGTCCTGCCACAATGAGCAGCGATGCCGTAATGTTAAAGAACGTGCGGTTCAGCAGGCGTTTGAAGAATCTGGCAATGGGTTTCCTGTAAAGCTCGAGCAGCACAACCAGGGCAATCACTGCCAGCACAATGGCATAGCTCATGAGACTCTTCACGCCCAGGGCATAGGTGGTGATGAACTCGCTGCTCTCGCTGGGGTTGGTTTCCATCGTCACCAGTATGGTCTGCGGCGAGATGGTCATGTCGAAGTTGAGCTTGAGGAACACAACAATGCTCAGTAGCGTGATGTTGAACGCATAGAACAGCCATTTCACCCACTCCTTGCCCGTGATGTAAACGATGAGCGTGGCAAGGTAAGCCACGGCTATGTTCATCAGGAAAGCCTTGGTGAAAAACTTGATTTGATACCAGAACGGGTCGTTGTAGCAGAGCCACTCGATGTTAGACTGCGCCAGCAGCGCAATGGTCACAAAGAAGAACACCGGCTGTTTCACCACCGGCCTTGCAATGGCAGCCGCCACCCTACCTATCTTTTTGAAAAATGCGTTCATTTCACCACATCATTATTAAAAAACGCTGCAAAGTTACTAAAAATTCTGCTATCCAGCACCCTTTTCCCCATCATCGTGTCCGCAATCGTGTGAACCTAAGGATTTTTCGTTGCTTCACATTTGTGGTGACAGAAATAATCGTTAACTTTGCATGATTATCATGAATTTGATAAATGGGTTACGGCCGCCGAAAAATAATTCTACAATCGCGATTGTGGATTCCACAAGACTCTTGATGATATGCCAGAGGACTTCCGCCGTGCATTGCCAGATGTAAAGAAAATGATTGAAATGTTAAATACTAAATAAGAATTCAGACCGATGAAAAAGCTTCCTTTCGTCATATTCGTTTTCATAATGCTCAGTGCACTCTGTTCAAGCGTAGGTAGCTATAAAAGTACCGAAAACAGGATAACACGAGATGTAAACAATGCGCTGAAGCTTACTCTTGCCGAAATGCCGACTAATGTGGTCAATGCCGATACCATCCGATGTTATCGTAGTCATCTTACCATAGCCGAACTGAAAGACACAGCATGCATTGCCATGACATCCGTAATAAAAGCTGGCCGTCAGGAGACGCAGATGGTGGCACAAGCTAATTGCGACTTTATGACCATATTGATGCTTTCAGACCAACGAGCATCCGGGGCATTATTGTTTGCGGGCATTCTATGGATGATGTGCAGTCTGTGGTATATACGCAGGTTTAAGCCTGAGATGTTTGCAAAAGGTCTAAGCTTTGGTGGCATTGTATTTGCCAATGACAAATTTATTACGGCAAAAGGCAAACCGATTCATTTCACCCCGATGCAGCATTCCCTTATGGAGATGTTTATGAAGACAGAATCTCATTCACTATCCAAGCAAGAAATCTGTGACCGCCTGTGGCCAAAGAAGCCCGATGCCAGCGACACACTTTACACTCTTATCAAACGAGTAAAACCCATCTTAGAAGCCAATAGTAACCTGAAAATCGAGTCTGACAGAGGCAAATGCTACACACTGGAACTTAAATAGTTAGGCCGGTGTCAGGAAAATGTCAGAAAGATGTCAGGTAATATATCTGGCTTTTTTCTAATACCTCAATACCTTTGCATCGAAAATCAAAAAAGTTCGATGCAAATGAAACAATTCTTTTTACTCGTTCTCCTTTGCTTATCTTCATTCACTGCTTTTGCTCAGAACGAAGACAAGACAGTTACTCTGGATGAAGTCATAGTCAAAGGTGCCAAGGTCATCAGCAAGGCTGACGGACAGATGCTTTATCCTACTGTTACCCAGAAGAATGGCTCAAACAACGGTTATAGCCTTCTTCAGAAGCTCTCGTTGCCCAACCTGCGTATTGATGGTGCAGCACATTCTATAACTGCAATAGATGGTAGAGGCAATGTGCAACTTAGAATCAATGGTATCATCGTCGGCAAAGAGGAAATGTTAGCACTTGATCCCAAACTCATCAACAAAATTGACTTTATTGACAAACCTGGTGTTCGTTATGGAGAAGATGTGGCCTATGTCATCAATATAATGACCAAGCACGAGGACTCTGGTTATACATTAGGTGCAGACATTACTCCCACACTCACTTCTTGGCAAGGTGATGGTACAATATACGGTAAATGGAACCATAAGAAGAGCGAGTTTACTGTTTCCTACAATTATAGTGGATATAAATTGAATGGAACGAAGGTAGCTGAATTGGCCGAATATACCTTGAATAATGGTGACATCTATACTATAGAGCGTGATGATGTTGAGACTCTCAGAAAAGCACATAGCCATGATTTGAAGCTAACCTACAATCTGGCAGATTCTACAGCATATGTCTTTCAGGCATCCTTGAGTGAAAGTCTGAATAAGAATCCAGGCAATTATTCAATCAAAGACATCATTGATGGCACAAAGCGATATAGTTCAACTAACAGAGAGAACGGCAAATCCAATTCACCCATTCTCGACTTGTACTTCTTCCGCCAACTCACTCCGCGGCAGTCAATCACGGCAAATGCTGTTGGCACATACATCGCCACGAGGAGCAGCAATTACTATGATGAGGGTGCACCTTATCAATATGATGTAGATGGCAAGACGGTTTCTGCTTTATCTGAAATAGTTTACGAAAACCGACAGAATCCCTTCACATTATCTGCCGGAGTAAACTATCGCTACAAATACACGAAAAATGATTATACGGGCGATGCGTTCGCCCTTACAGAGCTGAATCAAAATAATGTCTATGCCTTCAGCGAGTTAAGGGGCTCATTCAAGGACTTACGCTATTCAATCGGTTTGGGGGTAAGTTACATACACTACAATCAAAATGAGCACAACTATGACTTTTGGACATTTCGTCCCAAGGCAACATTGGCTTATAATATCATGAATGGGATGCAACTAAGTTATACCTTCGAGATGAAAGACCGTGCATCGCGTATTGCCATGATCAGCGATGCAACAATTCAGACAAACAGCATGGAATATACTGTCGGCAACCCCGATCTCAAGCCAGCTCGTGACACGGAACACACATTACGCCTTTCGTATAACGATGATCGATGGAGCACATTTGCAGAAGGATTCTACAGGCATTGCAACAAACCTAATATGGCACACTACGAGCGTACAGCTGAAGACAAGTTCATCTATACACAGATCAATCAGAAAGCCATTAATGTGTTGAATGCAATGGCATATGCAAGTTATTGGATTACACCCGAGAAACTGCAAATATATGCAAACGGAGGTATGATGCGTTGCTTCAACTATGGCTTTGACTATACGCATTGCTATACATCGTGGTTCTATTCAGCAGGCATTACAGCATATCTCGGAAAATTCACTCTGTTAGCTTACGCGAACAATGGCTTTCGCTTCTTAGAGGGTGAGACAAAGGGATATAGTGGAGCTTATACAACTTTGCAATGTTCATACAACTATAAGAACTGGCAATTCTCACTCACATGGTCAAATCCTTTCATCAACAACTACAAGTCTGCTGAAAGCGAGATTCTAAATCGGAATCTTCACAAGCACTTCGCCCAATACAATAGGGACAGCGGCAACAGTGTATCACTTAACATATCATGGCGATTCAGCAGAGGTCGAAAACATCAGTCGGCAGATAAAACTATCAATTTAAGAGATACTGACAATGGAATCATAAGCCGATGAGGGAAAGATTATAATAAAATCCAAAGCGTTTTTTCAGGAAAACTGCACCAATTGACTCAAAAGCAAGGCAGACACCCTGCATGGTGAGGATGTCTGCCTGTGTTAAGCCTATAGCCTTAAGTGGCTATGCCATCAGCGGCGACGAGCCCTGCGGGGAGCGTTGGCATCAATAGTAGTCCAGTGCACATTCCAGATGCAGTAGCGGTCCTTGTTGCTGTTGGACTGCGAGGGCGAAAGATTCTGGAACTCGATGGTGCAGGGCCCCGATATGTTTACCTCCTGATTGAAGGTGTAGGCCGTGTAGCGCGAAGCGGTGTCGACCACCTCAAAGGTCTTCGTCTGCCCGCCACCCGTGACAATTACCTTGAAGGCGATGCCATTGCTCTCGGTCATGGAGTAGCCATAGTTAAAGGTGAGGTCCAAGATGCCCTCTTGTATAGTGGGCGACTTGATATTGCCCACGGCCGAGGTCTTGCCGTTCATGTTCACGGCCATTGCATATTCCTGCGTGTCGGTCTTGTAGCCAATGTACTTGAAGACAGGGTTGGCATCAGTCTCACCACCCATCGACAGACTGCAGTTGGTTGCTACCCAGCCGTTCTTCGATGTATAGGTGCCGAATGTGGCGGTAGGTGTGCCGTTGTTCATGGTGATGAAGTCGTCGCAATTGGGAGCAGCGGCGGGACCAAGGCCGAACTTCACGTCGTCGACGCACCAGGTTGCGTAGTTAGCATCCTGCTTGGCCTCGAAGCGGAAGCCAATGTAGTAGCAGCCATCGGCAAATTCGCTCAGGTCGATGTCACCCGATTCTACCCAGCTACTGTAACCGCTGGCAGGTGCTACTGCAATAGCGGGATTGAGCTGCACGCGCTTGCTGGCAGTGGTCGGGTCAAGGCTGTTGAGCACATACACCTCGAAGTGGCTGGTGGTGCTGCCATAACCGTTCACCTGTGTGCGGAAGGTGAGAATCTTGCTCTTGGCGTTCTTGATGTCGAGTGCCGGAGTGATGAGCCAAGCATCGAAGGGCGGTTTGGTTCCCTTGTAGCCGGTCATAGCCGCATAGCCGTTGTCCTGGAACGACGTCTGATACCACTTCTTGTCACCGCTGACGAGTACGTTGGCCCAGGTTTCGGGCAGAGAGCTGTCGAAGCCCTCATCGAGTTCGGTGATGCCGCCGGTCACGATGGTCATCTTGTACTCTTCGCGACTACCGCTGTTGCCTGTGATGCCCGAAGTTCCCATGTAGCTGTCAAGGTCACCCTTGATGTAGATGCCAGTCTTGTAGGCAGCCTCGTTGTCTTTCAGGTTGGCCTCGGCACGGAATGGAGTTCCTTGTGGCAGCGGTACCACGATGCACTTGGTGTAGTCGTTCTCAGCGGGATCATCGGCAATCACAATGGTGTTGTCGAGCGTGGTGGGAGCACCCCACTGGATATCCTGGTTGCTGGTCACGTTAGTCACCTCAGGTGCTACAGCGCCCACAATGTAACCGAATACCCAGCCGTTCTTGTCCTGATTCTGAGCATCGATAGCCTCAGTCACGGTGTAAGGATCTTTCATCAGACCCTTGGTAGAGGTAGTGAAGCCAATGCAGTCGTTAGGATTGCGGATGTAGAGCTGCCAGGTGCCGCCGCTTAACGAGGTGGCGCTGGTGTTGTAGTAGCTCAGCAGACCCACCACATCGCCTGTGCCCATGGGGAGAATCGATGAGCGGAAGTCGGCATAGTTGCTGTTGCGCATCACCAGGGTGTTGCCATTGGCATCCACAATGTTGCGGTTGGTGGTGGCGGTGGCCTCGGCATAGGTCACGGTGCCATCGGCATCCTCAAATTTCACATCGCTGAATTTCACGAGCTGGCCCTGCCATTTCTTCAGGCTCTCGGCATCGGTCTTGAGCTGGTCGATGGTACAGGGAATGGTGTCGATAGATGAGGGGTCGGGCAAGCCATTGATTTCAACCACGCTCTGGAAGAGCTCAAGTGGCAGGAAGGTAGCTTCCCAGATGCTGCGTGCGGCATACCATTGCGGGTAACCAATCTGTTGCTGGCCATTGTACTTGCCAATGAACAGGTCTTTCATAGGAATCACAATCTCCTGACCCACACGATAAGTGTTGTAGAGGCTGTTGCCATTCACCGAGATGGCAAGACCGCCGGTCTCGTCCTGAATATAGAGCGACTTGTAGATGTTGCCCGAGGCATCACTACTGGTCACGAAACCATGAATCACGATGTCTTCTTTCACCGTGTCGATGTAGTTGTTCACATCCTGCCAGTATTTCTCCTTGAACTCGGCGACGGTGGTGTTAGGCTTGTCTTTAGCCGTGGGCACCACCATGGGAGGAGTGTCGAACTCGTCGCTGCACCCCACGGCAATGACCATGAGGAGCAACATGCTGAGATATAAATTAATGCGTTTCATAATGATATATTGTTTTTATTATAATCTATTAAGAATGTGGTGTTTAGAATCTCACGCCCAGATTCAAGAATAGTTTGAAGCCCTGTGCGTAGTAGTATTTGTTAGGATATTTGTCGGTAGTGAAGTTCTTGTAGTCGAAACGGCCTTGCTGGTAACCGCCAGTCTGGATGTTGGTGTTGTTCAGCAGGTTGTTGAGGTTCAGGTTGATGTTCAGAGAAGCCTGGCGGTTCAGGTAAATCAGTTTGCCGATGCTCATGTTGATGACAAGCGCCTCATTCAGTTTCTCCTGATTTGCGATGTCTTGGATTCTGGCAATGAGTTCTTGCTCTGAATTGGCCTGTGTCCACAAGTTGTCCATGGCTTCGTGACGGATGGGCGACAGGTCCACATAAGCACGATTGAGCCAGGTACCATTCACTTCAAAGAACCACTGGTGGGGAGCCGCATAGTTGAATGCGATGCAGTAAGCCTCCTGGGGCGTTCCGCTCACATAGAAGTTCTTCAGGTAAACCATTTGCGTCACATCGGGTTGCGAGCCGTTTTCATAGCTGCGTGTGCCGATGGGGCGGTTCTTGTACTGGTAGCGGGCGAGGTTCATGGCACCACTCACGGTGAGTGAAGAGGTGAGATTGAACGAGAGTCCGAGTTCTACGCCCTTGAACACCTTGTGCACATTGGTGAGAGCATAGTTCATAAAGGTGCTGTTCAGGTCGTCGTAGAACGAGGTGCGCTCGGTGCCGTGCTGCATGTCGGTGTAGAAAGCGGTGACCACACCCTTGAAGTTGCGGTAATTCCAGTTGTAGCTCACATCGCCCGAGTAGATGACCTCGCTGCGCAGATCGCTGATCACATCATCTTTGATGCGTGGCGACACATAGGCATTGTTGGGCAGCGGAGCACGCGTGCCGTAGTAAATGTGGGCCTGGAAGTTGTTGCGGCCGTCGAGCTTATAGGTGGCACCAGCCTTAAAGCCGGCATTCACAAATTCATGGGTCTTTCCCTTGCCGTAAGAGTTTTCGGGAGCGCGGCCGTTGCGCATCTTGCCGTCGCGCTGATAGGCAGTGTAGCTTGCCATCACATCATAGAAGAGGTCCCACTTGTGCAGGTTGATGACAATCTGTTTCCAGATGTTGGCGCTATAACTGTTAATGTCATAGTCGTAACCGAAACGGTCGCCTTCAAAGATGCGGCGGTTAGGATTGTTCAAGTCGTTCTGCGCCAGGTTGGCGTCGGCAGGGAAGTCGCGCTCGGCAAACTGGTCAACGTCGCTCCAGTAGCGGCCGCCGAGCAGGTCTTTCATCGTCTTGTAGTAAGAAGCCCTTGTGTAGTTGGCTCCGATGCCGCCTTGCAGCGTCACCTTGTCGGTGAGGCGCGTGTTCAAGGTGGAGTTCAACTGCCAGCTGGCCTGATTGCTGTGACGTTTTTCAAGGATGAATGTAGACCCCTTCTCCTCGCCAGTCTTGTCAGCGATGTAGTTGTTCAGGTAATTCGTTCTATAGAGTTCTGTCCAATTAATCTGACGGAATTCTTCGTTCTCGGTCCACTGGGTATAGTAGCGGCCGAAGGTCTCGGCATCGTTCTCGAAATACGAGGGCAGATAGCGGTAGTAGTCGGGTCGCGGGTCGCGGGCGTTATACCAGTTGAGCGCGCTCGAGGCATAGAACGATTTGCGGAATGCCACACCCGTGTTGAGCGAGGTGCCGGTCTTGGGTTTCCATATCCAGTTGAGTATCACGGTGGGGTCGAATGCTTCAACCACCTTGGCATTGCGCTTCTTGCCTTCCTGCCAGCCCCAGTTGGGATTATACAGGTTGCTTCCAGCCAGTTCGTAGGCCTCCTCGAAGGTGGCGGTGTTGCTGGCACGCTTGGTGGGAGCGCCAAATGTTGTGATTGACAGGCTGTGACGCGGATTGAACTCCTTCATGGCACTCACGAAGTAGCCCCAGCTGTTATAGAACGAACCGGGAATCACACCTTCGTCGGCATATCGGCCCACCGCGCTCAGTGTCAGAGCCCATCCATTCGGGTTCATACCGGTGCTGTAGGTAACCATACCGCGCCACTTGTAGTTGCCATTAGTGTAGGCCACGCTGCCGCGGAAGCCTGGAGCAAAGTCCTTGGCATAGGTGCGGATGTTGGTCGAACCGCCCACATCGCTGAACGAGTAGTTCACCAGGTCAAGTCCCATACCGATGGCCTTGTTGCGGAATGCCTGATTCAGACCACCCGTCATCGAGTAGTTGAAGCGGCCGCGCATGGCGTCGTTAAAGTTCACGCCGTTGATGAAGGTCTGGTTGTACTCGCTGTTGTAACCTCTCTGGCGGAATCGCATAATGCTGAAGTTGAAGTTGGAAGCCTGGTAGAAGGGGTTGTCGCTGGCTCCGGTCAATGTGCCGATGGACTGCGAGTTGCCTTCCTCATCTTCCAATTGTGACTCGGTTATCTGCATCTCCTGGTTCAGCTCGTTATAGCTGTCGCTCGAACTGAAGTCGGTTGCCGATACCTTGATGGTGCCCACGTTGTCGACTACGCCATCGTAGATTTCAACGCCTTGCGACCAGTCCTTGAAGCCATAGCCGAACACCAGGAGCAAGTCCTTGCCTGGTTCGGCACCAATGAGCAAGAAGTCGCCGTCGGGTCCAGTCGTGGCCGAAATGCCCTGATCGTCGAGCATCACAGTCGCTCCGACGATGGGCAAACCCGTCTTGGAATCAATTACTACACCTTTCAGGCCCGTTTGAGCAAACACACTCAAACTCACCAGCAGAGATAGTAATAAAAGCAGTTTACGTTTCATAAAAGTTATTAGTTTTATAATTAGTTTATTTTGTTGCGGTAATATGGAAAATTAAGTTAATTTTTATAATTTGATAGTAAAAATACTTATCAAAAGTTCAAATTTAATCATTTATTTTTGATTTGTCTATTTTTTAATACACTTTTTTTGCCTGCGCACGTTTTTTTGTCCATTCCAAGAAAAATCATTACTTTTGTGTTTTTGTTATTCATTCATGCACGTCAATGGCCAAAGACCCCCAAAATACACCCATGATGCAGCAGTTTGTGGCGATGAAGGCGAAGCACCCCGACGCCATTCTGCTCTTTCGCGTAGGTGACTTCTATGAGACCTACGGCAAGGATGCCGTCATTGCCAGCGAAATCCTGGGCATCACGCTCACACGCCGCTCCAACGGCGCCAGCGCTGCTGCCAAGAATCTGGAGATGGCGGGATTCCCGCATCATGCGCTCGACACCTATCTGCCCAAACTGGTGCGGGCAGGCAAGCGTGTGGCCATCTGCGACCAGCTCGAAGATCCCAAGCTCACCAAGAAACTGGTGAAGCGCGGCATTACCGAACTGGTCACCCCGGGTGTGGTGGTGGGTAGCAACATCCTGGACCGCAAGCAGAACAACTTTCTCGCGGCGGTTCACTTTGGCAAGAAAACGTGCGGAATAGCCTTTCTCGACATCTCTACGGGTGAATTCCTTGTCGCAGAGGGCTCGCTTGACTATACCGACAAGCTGCTGGGCAACTTTGCGCCAAAGGAGGTGCTTATCGAACGGAGCAACCGCAGCAGCTTTGCCGAGTCGTTTTCAAGCAAATACCTCACCTTTGAACTTGAGGAATGGGCCTTTGGACCTGAGGCTGCCAACGAACGGCTGCTCAAGCACTTCGGCACGCACAACCTGAAAGGTTTCGGCGTCGATGCCATGCCTTGCGCCATCATTGCCGCAGGAGCTATTCTGCACTATCTCGACCTCACGCAACACACCCAAATCAAGCACATCACCACCCTATCGCGCATCGAGGCCGACCGATTCGTCAGGCTCGACAAATTCACCGTGCGCAACCTTGAGCTCGTCGCCACCATGGGCGAGGGCGGCAAGAGTCTGCTCGATGTGCTCGACAAGACCATTACCCCCATGGGAGGCCGCATGATGCACCGCTGGGTGCTCTTCCCGCTGAAGGAGGTGAAAAGCATCAACCGCCGCCTCGATGTGGTGGAATACTTCTTCAAGGATGTGGATGCCCGCCAGCTGCTCAAGGAGCAACTGGAACTGGTGGGTGATATCGAGCGTCTGATCTCGAAGGTGGCGGTGGGTCGCATCACCCCACGCGAGCTGGTTCAGCTCAAGAACGCACTGGTGGCTATCGGTCCCATTAAGCAGATGTGTCTCGACAGCCACAGCGATGTGCTCCAGGCCTTTGGCGAACAGATCAACCTGTGCCAACTCATCAGAGAACGCATCGAGCGTGAAATAAACCCCGAAGCGCCCAACCAGCTCAATCGAGGTAATGTGATTAACAATGGGGTTGATGAGCAACTAGACGAACTGCGTCTCATCTCGAGCAGCAGCAAGGACTACCTCCTGAAATTGCAGCAACGCGAGAGCGAGATTACCGGTATTCCCAGCCTCAAGATAGGATACAACAATGTGTTTGGCTACTACATTGAGGTGCGCAACACGCACAAGGACAAGGTGCCAGAAGAGTGGATCAGGAAGCAGACGCTGGTCAATGCCGAACGCTATGTGACTCAGGAACTCAAGGAATATGAAGAGAAGATTCTGGGTGCAGAGGAAAAGATTCTCATGATTGAGAACCGGCTCTTCACCGAACTGGTGCAGGCCGTGACCGAGTACATCCCCGCCATTCAGAACGATTCAACCCTCATTGCGCAGCTCGACTGCCTCAGCGCCTTCACGCGTGTCTCTATCGAGAACCGTTACTGCCGTCCGGAACTGAACGACAGTCTCGACATCGACATTGCCGAGGGTCGTCATCCCGTCATCGAGTGTCAGCTGCCCCCAGGCGAATCTTATGTGCCTAACGACATTATGCTCAGCAACGACGAGCAGCAAATCATGATTATCACCGGCCCTAACATGGCGGGTAAGAGTGCCTTGCTACGTCAGACCGCCCTCATTGTGCTCATGGCACAGATGGGCTGCTTTGTGCCGGCACGCAAGGCGTGCATAGGCCTAGTCGACAAGGTGTTTACACGCGTGGGTGCAAGCGACAACATTTCGCTGGGCGAATCTACTTTTATGGTAGAGATGACCGAGGCCGCCAGCATCCTCAACAACCTGAGCGAACGCAGTCTGGTGCTCTTTGACGAATTGGGACGCGGCACCAGCACCTACGACGGCATTTCCATAGCCTGGTCCATCGTGGAGCACATTCACGAGTCACGCACCCGCGCCAAGACGCTCTTTGCCACACACTACCACGAATTGAACGAGATGGCGAAGTCGTTCAAGCGCATTCGCAACTACAATGTGAGCGTGAAGGAAATCGACGGAAAGGTGGTGTTCCTGCGCAAACTCGTGAAGGGCGGCAGCGAACACAGTTTCGGTATTCATGTGGCGAAGATTGCCGGTATGCCGCCCTCTATCGTGAACCGTGCCACCGAGGTACTGCGCCAGCTCGAGGACAACAACCGTGGCGACGCTTCTGCTATCACCAAGGACCTTGCCGATGTGGGCTCGACCCGCAGCGGCTACCAACTCTCGTTCTTCCAACTCGACGACCCCGTGCTGAGCCAGATTCGCGACGAAATCCTCAACACCGACATCAACAACCTCACCCCCATGGAGGCCCTCAACAAACTCAACGACATCAAAGGCATCATCACCGGCAAAAAATAAATGATGTCGAAACAGAGATTCGCAGTATGAAGAAAGAAACCTATGAAGCGCAAAAAAACTTTGCAGGCGAGAAGAAACCCTCAATGCTTCGCCGCTGTGTTGGTCATGACTATACTGCTCGCCAAATCTATATGATTACTATGGTTACTGAAGGGCGGCGTCCTCTCTTCGGGAAAGTAGTGGGCAAAAGTTCTGCACATCAAGGTAGTCCAGAGGAACCTCACATTGAACTGTCAGATTTGGGGAAAAGAGTTTCTGATGAATGGTGGCTTGCTTCACAGCACCATCCAGAAATTGAGGTTATCTCGCTTCAGATGATGCCCGATCACCTGCATGGCATCCTTTTTGTCAAGGAAAAGATGGAAAAACCGCTTGGCATGGCACTCCGAGGTTTCAAACAGAGTTGCAATCGTCATTATAGGGAATTGGTTCTTGGCCAGCCACATTTGTCCTCTTCTTGCCCTTCCACCGTTCAGTCTGTTGCGTTGGCAACGCAACAAACACAACAAGCAGGACACCCTCAAAAAGATCGTCACGGAGAGGACCGGACACATGGTCTGCTCTTTGCCCGAGGCTATAATGATAAACTTTTGCTTCGTGCGGGGCAGTTAGAGACATGGCGGCAATATCTGGCCGACAATCCCCGCCGACTTTTAATGAAACGAGAGCACCCCGATTTATTCCGCGTTCAGCGAAATGTGATAGCGGCAGGATTGACTTTCACTGCTATTGGCAACCAGTTCTTGCTCAATCGTCCTTTCCGTCTTCAAGTGCAATGTTCTCGCAAACTCACCGAGCAGGAAATCCAGATAAAGATAGCTGAATATCTAAAAGCAGCGCAGCAAGGTGCCGTGCTTGTGTCCCCCGCTATCTCCCCAGGAGAGAAAGCTATAATGCGTGCGGCTTTCGATATGGGAATGCCTTTGATTTACCTGCAAGAAAACGGATTCTCTGATTTGGCTAAACCAAGTGGCGCGTGTATGCTTGCTTGTTCACGAGGTCAGTTACTCTTGCTTGCTCCGTGGGGGCATCATAACGAGCAAATCAACATCAGTCGAGGTCAATGTCTTTCTCTCAATGAAATGGCTCGAAGCATTTGCACTTGACCTTTTTCTCAAACCCACGGGGATGGCAAGAGGCAGCCACATTGTGAAGGAAAGGCGCGGCAGGAAGAACAAGAAACAAGGACCCTCGGAACTAGTTTCATTTGCACGCATTTGCCGCTTGGGCGGCAAGGCAACCACCGTGTGCGCAAGATGCTATTCAAGACGATCTCCCGATTTATTTCAAAATGAATATGCTTATTCCGTTTACCTCTCTGCTTCCTTGCTATTCTTTGAGTTGTGAGTCGATGATGATGGTCACTGGGCCATCGTTTACCAGCGCTACCTGCATCTCGGCGCCAAACACGCCCTGTTTTACTTCCTTGCCCAACAACTGCCCTACCTCGGCACAATAGGCTTCATAGAGAGGCACGGCCAGGTCGTGGCCAGCCGCATGAATGTAACTGGGGCGATTGCCCTTCTTGGTGCTAGCATGAAGTGTGAACTGACTCACTGCGAGCACCTCGCCACTAACATCTACTACGCTACGGTTCATCACGCCATTCTCGTCGTCAAAGATGCGCAGATTCACGGTTTTCTGTGCCAACCATTTCACATCGGCCTCGGTGTCGGTCTGGGTGATACCCACAAGCACCAGCAACCCCTGCCCTATGGCGCTGTGTAATTCGTTATCGATGGTAACTGAAGCGTTTTTCACGCGCTGGATCACGATTCTCATGTTTCTTTCTGTTTTAGTGCGTTAATTACTTTCTCTCCCCTACTCTGCCCTATCAGTGCAATGATGTCTTCGGCAGGTGCTTCTCTCAGCCGTTTCACACTCTTGAAATGCTTGAGTAGCAGTTGTTTGGTTTTTTCTCCAATTCCTTGAATATCATCAAGTTGAGAGTGCGTTTGCGATTTGCTGCGCTTGTTGCGGTGATGCTTGATGCCAAAGCGGTGCGCCTCGTCGCGCAGCCGCTGGATAACCTTGAGCGTCTCGCTGTTCTTGTCGATGAAGAGTGGCACCGAGTCACCAGGGAAATACACCTCGTTGAGCCGCTTGGCGATGCTGATGACCGCCACTTTCCCGCGCAAGTCAAGCGCATCAATGGCTTCCATGGCGGCACTCAGTTGCCCTTTGCCGCCGTCGAGCACCACCAGTTGAGGCAATGCACTCCCCTCTTCAAGCATGCGCCCGTAGCGCCGTGTGAGTACTTCGCGCATCGAGGCATAGTCGTCGGGGCCTTCCACCGTCTTGATATTGAAGTGTCGGTAGTCTTTCTTCGAGGGTTTGGCATTCAGGAACACCACGCACGAGGCCACGGCACTTGTGCCGCTGATGTTGGAGTTGTCGAAGCACTCGATGTGACGCGGCAGCTGGTTCAGGTGCAGGTCGCGCTGCAGGGTGGTAAGCAAGCGTGTGGTGCGTTGCTCGGGGTTGAGTTTCTCGCTGCGCTTCTCTTTTTCGGTCATGTATTGCTGCGCATTCTTGAGCGAGATGGCGAGCAGTTTGCGCTTGTCGCCGCGTTGCGGAACGATGAATTCAACCCCCTCTATGGGGAATTCGGGTAGCACATTCACCAGCGTTTCGCGCACCCGTTCGGTGGCGTAGGTTTCCTTGAAACGCTCCCTGATTTCATGGATTGCGGTCGACATGAGTTCGGGGTCGGTCTCACCCGTGTCGGTGTCAATAAAGCGATATTCGAGCGTCATGCTCTGCACCACCGCCCCACCCCGCATGTGCATGTAGTTGACATAGGCGTTGCTGTCGTCACGCAGCAGCGCAAACACGTCGATGTTGTGTATGGCGGGATTCACAATCACCGACTTGGCGCGATATTTCTCAATGAGCAGATACTTGCGTTTCAGCAACTCGGCCTCCTCAAACTTCATAGCCTCAGCCAGGCTCTGCATTTGCTCCATCAGGTAGTCGCTCACCTGTTTGGTGTCGCCGTTCAGTATCTGTTTGATTTGCGCAATGTGCTGCCCATAGTGCTCGGGCGTGACGAAACCTTGGCAGCAGCCCTCACAGTTCTTGATGTGGTACTGCAGGCACAACCGGTGTTTGCGTGCCTCCACATTGTCGGTCGTGAGCGTGTGTCGGCAAGTGCGAATGGGATATATCTGCCTGATGGTCTCAATGAGTGCCTTTGCCACCTCGGCACGGGGATACGGACCGAACATCCGCGCCCCCTTGGGTTGTGTATCGCGTGTAATGAACACTCTGGGATACAGTTCCTTAGTTACGCAAATCCAAGGATAGGATTTGTCATCCTTGAGCAGCACATTGTAGTGTGGCTGATACTCCTTAATCAGGCTGTTCTCGAGGTCGAGTGCCTCCTCCTCGGTGTTCACCACAATGTAGCGCATGTCGTGGATGTGGCGCACCAGCATATTGGTGCGCAGCACGGGATGCACGCGGTTGAAGTAGGAACTCACCCTGCGTTTGAGTTTTTTCGCCTTGCCCACATAGATCACCGTCCCCTCTTTGTTAAGATAGAGATACACGCCTGGACTTTCGGGCAGCAGGCTAACCTTGAGTTTGAGTTCCTCGGTCAAAAGGTGGTATTTTTAGTAATCGAAGAGTGTGGTCACCTCCACTTCGGGCGGGAATTTCTCCAGCCCGCCCAGGAATTTCAGACCGCAAATGAAGCTGATGTAAATCTTCTTGGGATTCATGGTTTTCACCAGTTCATAGGCAGCCATCATAGTGCCGCCAGTAGCGAGCAGGTCGTCGTGAATCACCACCACATCGTCGGGTGTGATGGCGTCCTGGTGTATCTCGATCACATCCACACCATACTCTTTGGTGTAGCTCTTCTTGATGGTGATGGCAGGCAGTTTTCCGGGTTTGCGCAGAGGCACGAAACCGGCTCCCAGTTCGGTGGCAAGTATCGACCCGCCAATAAAGCCACGGGCCTCAATGCCCACCACCTTGGTCACGCCCTTGTCGCGATACAGGTCCACGAGGGCATCGGCCACTGTACGCAGGGCTTTGGCGTCCTTGAACAGGGTCGTCAGGTCTTTGAATTGAATCCCTTTTGCGGGAAAATCGGGCACATTTCGCACCACTTTTTTCACTTCTTCAAGTTCTTTCTTGTTCATTATCATTGAGTTATTTATGGATTGTTCCACGTGAAACATTTTGTTGGTCATCGTCCTAAAAGCAGTAGCAATATGTTCACATCGCTGGGCGAGATGCCAGGAATGCGGGATGCCTGACCCAGGGTTTCGGGGTCGATTTTCGCCAACTTCTGCCGTGCCTCAGTTGAGAGTTGCAGGATTTGCTCGTAGTCAAACTTGCCCTTGATTTTCACATCCTCGAGACGCCCGATTTTGTTGGCGATAAGTTCTTCGCGTTCTATATAGCCGTGATACTTGATTTTGATTTCGGCTGCCTCTACAATCTCGTCTCTCCTGCCCTCTTCTATCGCCATAATTTGCTCGTTGAGGTCGGGAATCACCGAGGCAAGAGTCTTGAAGTTGAACTGAGGCCGCAGCACGAGGTCGAAGAGTTTGCAACCCTGGCGCAACGGTTCGAATCCCATCTGCTCGAGTCCGGGATTGATGTAGGCAGTGCGCACCGAGTAGTTCCGTGTGAAATCAATGAGGGCATCCACCTGTTGCCACTTGCTGCACATGAGTTGGTAGCGCTCTTCAGTAGCAAGTCCTAATTTGTAAGCCTTCTCGGTCAGGCGGCGGTCGGCATCGTCCTGACGCAGCAGGATGCGATGTTCGGCACGCGAGGTGAACATCCTGTAAGGCTCATCCACACCTTTGGTCACGAGGTCGTCGATAAGCACACCTATGTAAGCCTCGTCGCGCGCAAGGGTGAATTCGTCTCCGCCATGGGTGCGCAAGTGGGCATTAATGCCAGCTATCAACCCCTGCCCTGCTGCTTCTTCATAGCCTGTGGTGCCGTTCACCTGACCGGCAAAATACAGATTTTTGACGAGTTTGGTCTCGAGGGTGTGGTTGAGTTGCGTGGGGTCGAAAAAGTCGTATTCAATAGCATAACCAGGACGGAATGCGTGTGCATGCTCGAGCGCAGGAATGTGCGAGATAGCCTTGAGTTGCACATCCCACGGCATCGACGACGAGAACCCGTTCAGGTACATCTCATGGGTGGTTTCGCCCTCGGGTTCGAGGAACAATTGGTGTGAGTCTTTATCGGGGAATGTAATCAGTTTGGTTTCAATGCTGGGGCAATAACGCGGACCTATACTCTGTATCTGGCCATTGTAAAGTGGCGAATCAGGCAGTCCTTTCTGAAGTGTTTCATGCACTTCTTCGTTGGTATAAACTATCCAGCAGGGGCGCTGTTTGAGTTCGCGTTTCACTTGTGGAAGGAACGAGAAGTGGTGGAAATCGTCATCACCGTCTTGTCGCTCGGCTTTTGTAAAGTCTACACTGCGTTCGTCAAGACGCACGGGCGTGCCGGTCTTCATGCGGTCGGCACGGAAACCAAGTTCTACCAGTTGCTCGGTGATGCCATGCGAAGCGGGTTCGGCCACTCGCCCGCCCTCTTGCTGCACGCGTCCCACATGCATCAGCCCGTTCAGGAAGGTGCCGGCTGTGAGAATCACGGTTTTAGCATTAAAAGTGACGCCGAAGGCGGTTTTCACACCGGTTACCGCCCCACCCTCAAATGTGAGTCCGGTGGCCACATCTTGCCACATATATAAATTAGGTGTGTTCTCAAGTGTGTAACGCCATAGTTCGATAAACCGCATGCGGTCGGCCTGGGCACGCGGGCTCCACATGGCAGGACCTTTCGAGCGGTTGAGCATGCGAAATTGGATCGAGGCGCGGTCGGTAACAATACCCATTTGCCCGCCCATTGCATCAATTTCTCGCACAATCTGGCCTTTGGCGATGCCTCCCACCGCGGGATTGCAGCTCATCTGGGCAATTTTGTTCATGTCGATAGTGATGAGCAGGGTGCGCGATCCTAAGTTGGCAGCGGCACACGCAGCCTCGCATCCGGCATGACCGGCTCCTATCACTATTACATCGTAGTCAAGATTCATCGTTTTCTTCAAAAATGTTTTCGGGCAATATGGCGAGCGCATCGTTTTCATGCTGTTCCATGATTTCGCGTTCGCCAGGCCCCTTGTCGTTAATGCCGCACAGGTGCAGCACGCCGTGTATCACCACGCGCATCAGTTCGGTTTCGTATTTTGCACCGAGTTGCTCGGCATTGGTGCGCACCGTGTCGAGCGAGATTACCATATCGCCGCTGATGCGTTGCCGCGTGCTGTAGTCAAAAGTGATGATGTCGGTATAGTAATCGTGCTTCAAAAATTCGCGGTTCACCTTCAGGATGTATTCGTCGTCACAAAACACATAGGTGAGGGTGCCCACTTTTTTCCCGAGTCGTTCGGCAACCTGCACAATCCACCCTTTTGCGGCCTCCCTATTAAATTCAGGGAGGGTAGCATTCTCGGTCATGAAGTTGATTTGTGTCATAGGCGGCAAATTGATTCTGATTACAAAGTTAATTCTAATTTTTGACTAATGAGCGAAACAACTGCACATTTTTCGGGATATCGCCATTTTTTTGATTTTTCTGTTCAAAAGCCTCAAAACGCGTTTCGTGCTGATTGTGTGCAAAATAACCCCTTTTTACCCGCCTGAGAATTGAAAATTCCCGTTTTTCCCATAAATCTCACGGCTATTTTTGTCTCTCAAAGCCTCAAAATTGACTCTTTCGGACTCACGGCACAAAACAAATCGCCGATGACCGATTTTTGTGCAGCTGAAGCAAAATAAACGCTTTTTGGCATAAAAATTGTTTTTCTGATAGAAAATGACTAACTTTACGCAACACTTAAAACCATTACGACTATGATAGAATATTTTCAAGCCAACCTTTGGCAACTTTGGGCACTCATTAGCATTTTGTGCCTCATCCTCGAACTCACCTCGGGCGATTTCTTCATCATGTGTTTTTCACTTGGTGCCATTCCCGCTTTGATTGCCGACCTGGCTGGTGCATCATTCACTGCACAAATCATCATCTTTGCCGTTTGCTCGGCTCTGTGCATCTTCTTTGTGCGCCCCATCGCACTCAAATACCTGCACAAGCACGACGAACGCGTGAGCAATGCCGAGGCACTCATTGGCCGAGAGGGTAGGGTGACCCAAACCATCGAGGCCGGTGGTTTTGGCCGTGTGGCTGTAGATGGCGATGACTGGAAGGCACAGTGTGCCACTCCCGAAACCATTGAAGAGGGGGCGCGCGTGCGCATCGTCAAGCTCGACAGCATCATTGTCACCGTGGAGCGTGCCGACTGACAACCGAATTATTAACTCTTTAAAAATATACGACTATGACAGTAGCAACTTATGTGTTGATAGCACTCATTTTATTAGTGCTGATTCTCGTGAAAAAGAGCCTCGTGATCATTTCACAGAGCGAAACCAAGATTATTGAGCGCCTTGGTAAGTATCATGCAACTCTGCGTCCGGGCATCAACATCATCATCCCGTTTATTGATAAGGCCAAGAGCGTTGTCGCTTACCGCAGCGGCCGTTACTTCTACACCACCGACATCGACTTGCGCGAACAGGTCTATGACTTCGACAAGCAGAATGTGATTACCAAGGATAATGTGCAGACGCAAATCAATGCCCTGCTTTATTTCCAGATTGTTGACCCCTTCAAGGCTGTGTATGAGATTAATAACCTGCCCAACGCTATTGAGAAACTCACGCAGACCACTCTGCGTAACATCATTGGCGAACTGGAACTCGACGAGACACTCACCAGCCGCGACACCATCAACACCAAGCTGCGTGCCGTGCTCGACGATGCCACCAACAAGTGGGGCATCAAGGTGAATAGGGTAGAGCTGCAGGACATCACACCGCCCGAGAGCGTGCTCCAGGCCATGGAGAAGCAGATGCAGGCTGAGCGTAACAAACGCGCCACCATCCTCACCAGCGAGGGTCAGAAGGCTGCCGCCATCCTGCAGTCTGAGGGTCAGAAGACCGCTCGCATCAATCAGGCTGAGGCCGATCGCCAGACTAAGATTCTGGAGGCCGAAGGTGAGGCGCAGGCACGCATCCGCAAAGCCGAGGCCGAGGCTATCGCCATCGACAAGATTACCGAGGCTGTGGGCAAGAGCACCAATCCAGCCAACTATCTGCTGGCACAGAAGTACATCGCCATGATGCAGGAAGTGGCTTCAGGCCCCGCTACCAAGACGGTCTATCTGCCCTTCGAGGCAAGCAACATGATGGGCAGCATAGGCGGCATCAAGGACCTCTTCAAGAGCGAATAGAATCGTCAAGCAATAGGGCAGGGGAGCGCACTCCCCGCCAAGAAACCAACAGAGTAGGGGAGGACTGCAAATCTCAGCCCTCCCTATTTTGTTTTCACCATTGTAACCACTGCCATCAATCTTTACTTTTACCCACGCAAGAGCTGTGTGCAGTGCCATAGGCAGCGCCACTCGACCCAAAAGTACAATAAACCACGAAAGCAGTACAATAAACCACGAAAGCAGTACAATACCAAACAGATGCAGAACTATTTAAAACCAGTTGTTGTGCCTAAAAATCAATTAATTAAACAAATCTTTATACGCATTTTTCCCATTTTTCCCAACTGATTCAAGTTTCCACACGTTCCCACACATCCCAAATTATCCGCGCTTGCGTAGCCACTCCTATAACGTGTCAAATGCAATTTTTTTGTTAATTATGAATTGAATTTCAAGAAATTCCATTATTTTTGCATTTTAATCCGTTGAGTTACAACGAGAAACTATCGAAGCTAATAGTAAAAAAACTAAATATTTCTATCCGATGAAGAAACTTTCAATTCTGGCTATAATTGCCATGGTTGCGCTGACGCAGAATGTGTTGGCGCAAGGGGCATTAGGCCCAATTCCTAAAAAAGTGGATTACCGCGACGCCCGAATCACTGATGTAGGCGTTGTTGCAGCCGACATCTACCACTGGACGGTTGAGGACCCTGAAACCCACAAAATCGACACTGTTTATCAAGCCGATCCTTACATCCTATGGGAGAGTGATGGTGACCTTGAACAACAAGCCGAAGAACGGCGTGCAATGGGCCTACAAGTGATGAAGGCTCCTGGAGTCATTACCGACAAAAACCAAAAAGGCAATCTGATGAGTGATTACCTCGCGTACTTCTACTATCGAGTTTTCACCTACGAATACCCCTCGGTAGATGCAAATGGCAACACGGTGATTTTGTCGTCGATTGCGGCATGCCCCGAAAAGGGTGCCTGCTCAGAGGTGCGCGACATCGTCATCGGAACGCACATTACCATCTGCTCAAATGACGAATGTCCCACCAACTGCACAAACAATTATGAAGAGAGCGACTGGGGCATTCTGTTCTCACTTGCCGGAGGCAAGAAGTTTAAACTCGGAGCCGACACCAATGTTTCAATGGCCCTCATAGGGTCAGTACTCACGCCAGTACTTGTTGCATGGGCCATCATAGGCATTACCACCGAAGTGAAGAGTGCTGAACCCAGCAACAACTTCAACCTTGTGATTATGCCAGATTATGAGGGATATGGCAAAACAAGAGACCATGCACACCCATACCTATATCAGGAATTGACCGCTCGACAGGTGGTTGATGCTGTGCGTTACGGCAAGGCGCTCTATGAAAACTCATCCAAGACCAAGGACTTCCGCCACCCCATCCGCTCCGACTTCCGCTCTATCTCTTGCGGTTACTCTCAAGGCGGCTCGGTAGCTTTGGCAACACATCGTTATATTGAGCAGAACGGTCTTACCAATGAGCTGCACTTTGCGGGTTCGTTATGCGGCGATGGTCCCTACGATCCTATAGCAACACTCATGTTTTACATGAAGAAGGACCTGAATGGCGATTACATGAGCATGCCCGTCGTGCTGCCGCTCATCATCAAGGGCATGCTCGACAGCAACCCCTACATGCGTGCGCACAAAGCCGAAGACTATTTCACCCAAGAGTTCCTCGACACTGGCGTGATGGATTGGATTGCAAGCAAGAATTATACCACCGACGACATCGACAACAAATGGAAACAGATGGCTCAAAATGGTCAAACCACAGTCTTTGACTCCAATGGCCATGCCATGATGCGCAACATCATGAAGCCAGAGTGCTACAACTATTTCAAGAATCTTTACGAGCAAAACCCTGACACCTACATGACAGCAAGTGGCATACCTTTGCCCACACATCGGGGAGTCTTCGAGGATCTGCATCTTGCTTTGGCAAGCAACGACATGACTGAGGGGTGGACTCCACAGCATGCGATACTGCTCTTCCATTCAACCTCCGACAATGTAGTGCCTTATGTCAACGCACAACGCGCCAAGGCTAATTTAGGCGCATGGGCGGTGCTGCACACTTCAACATTAGGTCATGATCATGTAGATGCCGGAACCGACTTCTTCAAGGCCGATGCCACCTCCGATGTGCTTAAAGAAATCAGCATCCGTGCCTATATAGCCAAGAAAAAACTCTGTGACCTGCACTGGAACGGGCAAACCACCAGTAATATTCCTTCCAGTTGGTAATAACTTTTAAATGTTCACGAAAATGAAAAAGATATTCTTTACCATAATGGCTGCGATGCTGGCTAACCTGTTGCCCCTCCATGCAGCCGAACTCAAGGGCACTGTGACGATAAATGGGGAATCAGTTCCTGCCGTTTACCGTCAACTAAGCAGCAACACCGTGGCTCTTGGCAATGGGCACAATACTTGTGTATCACATTATGTCGAAGGTTTCCTCTCAGTTCCGGGGTCAGTGCAGATTAATGGCAACCAATATACCGTAACCGAGGTCTCCGACCTTGCCTTCCGTCTGTGCGAAGGCATTACTGGCGTGGAATTTGAAGAAGGTGTCACCCGTGTGGGCGCATTTGCCTTCATCGGTTGTCCTGCTATCACCGAAATCACCCTGCCCGAGAGCATGCAGTCGCTTGGATCAGGTGCCTTTCAAAGCTGCCTCAATTCCTTGAAATCGGTTACCTGTAAAGGAACCATTCCCCCAAAATGGGAATACAACGATGTTTTTGTTTTCCATGAAAAAGGCATTGGTGATAATGCAGCCGGAGTCATAACTGCGGCCACCAAACTTTTTGTCCCTAACGAAGCCACATATCAGGCCGCCAACTTCAGCAATCCGTCATTAGGCTGGACCACCCCTGACGGATGGGGTTCGTTCAGTTATATACATGTAGGCCAGGCAACCTTCCATATCGATTCTCCATTCAAACTTCAAGTGCTTCACGAGATTGTCAACGTAGGACACATGTATGGGCAAATCGGCGCTGTCTATCTTGATGCCGATATCGACATGAGTAACTATCCCTGGGACTGTGGCATGGGCATCAGTGAGGAAGAAGCCTTCGAAGGTTCTTTCTATGGCAACGGCCACACAATCAGTAACCTCACCATCGACACCGAGAATTATGGTGGCTTTTTCGCTCACTACGGTGGACATTACTTCAGCGATGTCACTTTCAAGAACTGCACCTTCAAATGCGACCGTGCCGACCTCACACAGTATCCTAACGGCACGCTGGGTTGCGTGGTGGGTGAATGTGGTGCACTCACTATGAGAAATGTGTGTCTTGACAATTGTGAAATAGTATCCGATTTCAAGACCAACGGATTCTTGATGGGCCGATGCTTGACCAGTGGTGGTGCCGATTTCTTCAATTGCGTCGTCAAAGACTGCAGGTTCCTTTTCTCACAATCACCCAGCTACAATGGATTCCTGGTGGGCGAATGTTTCGGCGGCAGCGCTACCGACTGTGGCATATATAACAATGAACACCACACCATGTCAGGTTGGATGCCTTTCCCATTTGTCGCCAAATGTGCCGCCAACTATGATTTTTATGTGACTCGTTGTTACAACACACGACAAATGTTCAGCCGTGACCCAAACACTGATTTGGCTATCAGCTCTAACGATTATCAACCTGCCGAAAATGTGAAATACTCACAGGTGGTTTTGGATAAGAATCGCACAGTCAACTACATCAACTCCGATGGAAACCAGGCAACTGCTGATTTTTCCATGTCAATCTGGGATCCAATAAAGAACGCCTACTTCAGAACATTGTTCATGATACCAGAACTGGGATTGCAACACTGGATATACCAAGAAGGGGAGTATCCGGTGCCAGCCGAAATGGCTCATCTGCTCCCTGCACCACAAGCTAACCGAGCTTCCTATTGCCCGTTGGAGCTTCAGAGCGAGAACCCACGCATCAACAGCCTCAGTCCCGAATGGTATATTCCCAACGAGGATTGGTACGATATGACACCCAATGGTTACCTCAGTTACAGTTATGTTGCTTCGCGATTGTGGATTAATGACAACTTCAGTCCCAACAAACCTGAGTCAATGCCATTATCGATTCACAACCCCATGCTGCCTATTGGTACTGCAAAAATCACCGCAACCAATGGCATCGAATATAACCGCACCCTCGATGTGACCCACAACGGCACCGCTTCCTATACCGTGCCTATCGCTGTGCTTGACGGTCAGGGCAATCCCATACAAGACGAAGATGGCTTTATCATAACCGATGGCGAAATGTCGCTCTATGAATACAATGTCTACAAGGCAACCGATTACACCCTTTATCTGCCTTATTCGCTTAATGTGAATGGCGGCGCAAGCATCTATGAGCCTGTAGGCACTCGCCAAGACGACGATCATGTCGTTGTCGAGATGAGAGTCGTCGACGACGGTATCATCAAACCGTGGTTCCCTTATTATATTATGGTTAACGACGCTCCCATCAAACTCGGTGTGGACCACGAAATTGTGATTGAACCTCGCGAAAAAGGTATTTTGTACCAGTCCTTTACTGACGATAACTACCGCATGTACGGTTCCCCAGGCAAATTCACTCCAGGTGCTGATATAACCCCCTACAGGCTACAAGAAGATGACACATGGCGCGTTGACCAATCAACAATTCCGCCCTTCACCTGCTATCTCATCAACCAGAGCGGCGAGACGGTCGACCACTTCAACGCCATCATACAACTTCCGTTAAGTGATTCGGGCGAGAACGAAGACCGCATCGCTGCCTACAATGGCACTGTCGTAGACGTAGTACTTGACGGACGCACCTTCTACAAGGATGACACATGGTACACATTGTGCTTGCCATTCGATGTCGAGTCGTTCCATGGCACACCTCTGGACCAGGCCACAGTTCGTTACCTCTCCGGTTCTGAATATAATGATGAAGACGGTACACTACGACTCCACTTCATGTACGCCAGCAGCATTGAAGCCGGCAGGCCCTATATCATCAAGTGGAATCAGGCACCTCGTATCGATGATCCCATTTTCGAAAGTGTTTCAATCAAGAGTGTACAACCCGAAATTAAAAGAGCTGGTCCTGTAGCATTCGCCGGCACCTACTCTCCCGTAATGCTGCCCGAAGGCAACAAGCAGGTTCTTTATATAGGTGACGACAACCAGTTGTTCTATCCCGAGTCTCCCACTCAAATCAATGCGTTCCGCGGGTTCTTCATGCTAAGCAACACAATAGTCAACAGCACCTTGGGTGTGACTCGTGTCGTGATCGATTACGACAGCATTATTCTTACTCCTGTCGAAGACCTGAATGTGAACCAGAACACCGACCCCAACTGGTACACTATTGATGGACGCGTGCTGCGCGACAAACCCACCGCTGCAGGCATATACATTCACAATGGCAAGAAAATCTTAATCAAGTAATTCACTAACTTCCCACAACGATGATGAAAAAATTATTATATACATTGATAGTCATGTTTGCCGTTGCTCCCGTGACCATGGCTCGCAACTATCATATCAACATCTTCAACAACAATGGAGGTAGCCTCACGGTCAACAAGTTGTCGGGCACCGCCAATGCGGGAGAATTGATCAAGGTGTTTATTCACCCCGAGAGTGACTTATGGACTTTACATCAAATGTCCATTACACGACAAGACACTGAAGAAGCCATTCAGTTTGACCCGTATTATGACCCCAACTATGAGGCTTACAGCTTCACTATGCCCCCATCAGATGTAAACATTACGGCCATTTTTACGCGCTCGTATTATGCAGTAACGGTCAGTGAACCAGCCGAAGAAGGGATGGCATCAGTGAATGTAGACCACGCCGCTCCAGGCACTGAGATTACCGTCACCATCTACCCCAACGATGGCTTCCAAACCACTGGAGTGCAGGTGGTGGAGGACAACACGGGCAACCCTATCAATGCAAATGCCATTGACCAAAACCAGTACTCATTCACTATCGGCACCGACGATGTGACCGTCACTCCTTTGTTTGAAGCAAGAGACATAATCCCCATATCAATAGGAGAAACCGAACACGGCACATTACTCACAGAAAATTCTGGCTATGAAGGAGATGTGATATATTTCTACACGGAACCCGACCAAGGATATGACACCGATGTGGTAACAGTAGTGGCCGAGACCGATAACTCCTCGTCTATTCCGGTAGATTTCACGACAGTAGGCGAGAACAGTTTCTCATTTATCATGCCTGACTGCCGCCAAGTAACCGTTAATGCCACATTCAAGCTGGCCGACTACTATGTGTTCTTCGACGAAAACATGCAACACGGTTCTGTGAGTGAAACCATATCGGGCCAAGCCCACCACCATGGCGACCTGGTGACTCTGACAGTCACCCCTGATGAAGACTATGCCCTTAACCACCTCTCAATCACCGATGAAGATGGAAACGATTTGGAGTACACCTGGGTAACCATGGGCGAATTGCTCACATTCAACATGCCTTATGGCGACGTTACGGTCCACGCCACATTCCGTCACACGGTTTACCAAATCGAGATTCTCGACAGCGAGCATGGCACCGTCACTTCCGATGTGTCGGAAGCTCGTGTGGGCGACACCGTCACACTCACCATTACCCCCGACATGGGTTGCATGTTAACTGGCATCACCGTCTTGGCCGGATATGAAATTCAAGGTGGCGGCACGCCACATGCTCCCATCAGATCACAGAATTTGTGGTACCCTCAAGAGGAAATATATGTGTCCAGCATCGATGATACACACTTCAGTTTCACACTACCCGATGACTTCTACGACGACATTGCCCCCAACTATCTTGAGAGCACCAAGTTCCGCGTTAGTGCCACATTTAAAGACGTGGGTGCTCGCGTCATCTGGTGTGAAGGCAACAGCACGCTCTACTTCGACTACGATGTTGCCCCAAAAAGCGAACCGCAGGTTGGCGACACCTACGACGGCCAGACTATCACCGCCTTGTGGATTGGCCGAATGGCTCTGCCGACATTCGGAATGCCGTTCTGGAACAGTACCGAAAGCAGGGTGGCTGAAAATGTGGTGTTTACACCCAGCTTTGCCAACGCACGGCCAGCCACTTGTTATCACTGGTTCTATTCTTTCCGCAATTTGGAAAATATTGAGGGATTGGAATACTTGAACACTTCTGAGGTCACTGACATGACTTCAATGTTTGAAAACTGCTGGTCGTTGACAACTATCAATGTCAACAACTTCGACATGAGCAAGGTCACCTCTACCACCAGAATGTTCTTCGATTGCTTCACATTAACCACTATCTGGTGCGATAACACATGGAATGTCGAAACGAGTAACGCTATGTTCTCCTACGACACTGAACTTGTAGGTGCTGTATCTTATTGGGAGAGTGGAGTGAGCGATGGTTCGATGGCTAACCCTGTAACAGGCTACTTCACTTCGTCTAATCCTGTGACACTTGTCGTTAATGGCGACGGTACTGTCCAGGTTCCTGAAATAGGTTTCCCTGGCACAACAATCACCATCATTCCAGCACCAGGCCAGTTCAGCACTTTAAGCAGCGTCACTGTCACAGGCAATGCCTCAGGCAACGAAATCAATGTGACCGCTGATGGCAGCAACTACACCTTCACCATGCCCGGTGAATCGGTGACTGTCACCGTCACCTTCTTCACCCCTGATTCCATTGACGCCGTGCTGTGGACCGAGGACAATTCGACCCTTTACTTCGTCAGGCAGCCAGTCAGTGTTTTGAGTAGCGGCACTTGGGACGGACACACCATAACTAAGGTATGGCTCGACAGAATCCTCAATACCGGATGGGGAACACCTGGATGGAACGAAGTGAAAGCAGAAGTCACAACTGTGGTGTTCGACAGCAGTTTTGCCTTAGTAGAACCCACGAGCTGCTATACTTGGTTCAATGGATTCGGGAATCTCACCAATATCACGGGACTTGAGTACTTGAACACCAGCCAGGTGACCAACATGAACTCAATGTTCCTGAGTTGCCATTCTCTCGTGTCGATTGATGTCAACAGTTTTGATGTGAGCAAAGTGACAAATGCCTCTGCCATGTTCCGTGCTTGCTCTAATCTTACCACCATCTATTGCGACAATTCTTGGGACATCCCCACCACGGTTGGCATGTTCGCAGGATCCACCCAACTCGTGGGAGCCGTACCTTATGACTCCAATAAAACAGATGGTACGATGGCCAATCCCGTTACTGGCTACTTCAAGACCAACATGCTGCCCACAGTGATTTATTGCCGCCAGAATGTTAATGGAACCAATGTGCTCACGATGTTCATGACTTGCACCGATGAACCTCCTGTGGCAGAAGGCACTTGGGAAGGCCAGACCGTAAACCAAGTGTGGAGAGGCATGTATCTGCTTAATATGGGCACGAACTATCCTGGTTGGTACAACGACACTTTCTCCTCGATGATTGCTCGTTACTGCACCAAGGTGGTTATCGACGAAAGTTTCGCCAGATTTAAACCTACCAGTTTCTACAAGTGGTTTGCAAATATGAAGTATCTCAGCAAAATAGAAGGTCTTGAGTATCTGAACACCAGCGAGGCTACCAATATGAACTCGATGTTCAGGAGTTGCGAAAGCCTTAAGGAACTTGATTTGAACACTTTCGATGTGAGCAAGGTTGAAGATGCCACAATGATGTTAGCCTGGTGCAAGGATATGACCACCATCTATTGCAAGAACTCGTGGGATTTGACCAATGCAACCACCAACGACATGTTCTTGTGGTCTACAAAACTAGTAGGTGCTGTGGCCTATGACAGCAATCAGGTCGATGGCGTAATGGCCAACCCCGTAACGGGTTATTTCACTGCTGAGAAACCCCTGCCTGGCGATGCCAACGAAGACGGCAAAGTAGATGTGAATGATGTTACCACGGTTATCAACCACATCCTGGGCAAGAACCCCAGCCCGTTCAACTTCAACAACGCCAATGCGAACGGCGACGACTCCATCAATGTGAACGATGTCACAGCCATCATTAATATTATCTTGGGAATTATGTGATTCCCAAGATGATGATTTCGTGTTGACGGCTGTAGAAATCTCATGTGCCGGAGACAAACAAAAAAACCGCCTTGTTTGAGGCGGTTTTTTGTGGTCCCACTTGGGCTTGAACCAAGGACTCCCTGATTATGAGTCAGGTGCTCTAACCAACTGAGCTATGGGACCGCTTTGGATGCCATCTTCATCGATGCTCATCTCAAAAGCGAGTGCAAATTTATATCAAATCTTTCGTTCTCGCAACATTTCCCCCAATTTTTCCAATATTTTTAAAATTGTTACTCCACATCAAAGTATCCGAAGCCGTTAATGGCTATCAAGAAGCGTTCAATATAATCCCACGAAGTGGCTGACCACTTGAAGCCCAATCGGTAAAGCACCTGAGAGGTGTATTGGTTGACGGGCTCAATGGTTGTGACTTGCTGACCATGAGCCATATCCTGATATGCCATTAAGCTCTGCAACAACTTCGCGCGCACCGAATCGGCTTTGGCCTCGTCCATCTTGCGAGCGAACTCCTCAGTCTCAACCTGAACAGGAGCACCACCAACCTTTGCCAGGCCAGCCAGCACATCGCCAAAGAGCACGGGATGGTTGTTGTAAGGATGGAATACACAGCAGCTGTCGGGCGTTTGCGAGAGCAGTACGATAGCCTGTGCCACCTCATTGATGGGCGAGAACTCCATTGCATCGTCACTTATATCGTAGGGATAGCACCCTAACATCTTGAATACACGGATACGCCCCATCGAGCTGTTGGTCTGGAAGTTAATCTGGAACTCACCATCAGTGCTGCGGGGTGCCAGATTGCCCAAACGCATAATCTTCGCCTTCAGTCCGTGATTCACAATGCCGTCGAGCACCGTACGCTCCGACACAAACTTGGAGTGGATGTACTGGTTGTCGAGATACGGTCCGAAGTAGAGGTCGCGTTCCGAGAGCACCGTATCAGCAGGCAGACGCCCTTCTACCGACATGCCTCCAATACTGTAAGTAGATGTATGTATGAGGCGGGCACCTGTCTTCAGGCAGAAATTCATGCAGTTCACAGCACCGCCTATATTCACATCTTCAATATCAGTGCCACTGGAGAAGTGCTTCACTACTGCAGCGCAGTTGAACACGGTGTCGACAGAGAAGTCGGAGATGAGAGTCGGGAGGCTGGTGAAGTCCTTGGTAACATCGCCCAAGACAACACGGATGCGTGTGCCGAACAGTTCTTTGTAGTTGTTTGCGAAATAGAAGTACAGCATCGTCTTCAGGCGGTTCTGTGCCTTCTCTTCAGACTCAGCGCGCACCATGCACCAGATGACAGGCACATCGTTGCGTTCAATCAGTTCCTTGAGAATGTGAATGCCCAGAAAACCTGTTGAGCCCGTAAGCAGCACATTGCCAATCTTCTGCAGGTTGCCTTCACGGAAAGCGTCAAGCGTGTTCTGCTTCAAAAGGGCGTCGAGCGGTGCGTAGTCGAAATTGCGATCGGCTGTAGCATCGCCGCCTTCAGATGAAGAAGCATCAGAGCCTGAAATCAGAGCCGCAAGCTGCCTGGGGGTTGGATTGGTAAACACATCGCCATAGGCCACATGCACCTCGTGTTTGTCGGCCTCGATGATGACGCGTGTCACATTCAGCGAAGTACCGCCCAGATCGAAGAAATTATCGGTAGCACCCACTCTCTCAATCTGCAGTACTTCAGCGAAGATATCGCAGAAGGTCTGTTCAGTATCGTTCTGCGGGGCCACATAGTCACCAACAGCAACCATTTGAGGTTCAGGCAGCACTTTCGTATTGATCTTTCCGTTAGGTGTGACAGGCATTTCGGGCAGTTGCAGATAGGCCGTAGGCACCATATAGGTAGTAAGGCTCTTGCTGATTTGTGCCTTCATCTGGTCGATGGGAATCTCGCGGTCGGCCACGAAATAGGCACAGAGATGATCCTTTCCGTTCAGCTTACGGATGAGTACTGTGACATTGTTAACGCCCTCAACCTTCATCATCACACTTTCTATCTCACCCAGCTCGATGCGTTGACCACGCAGTTTTACCTGATTGTCGGTACGGCCGAGGATATGAACACGGCCCTTCTCGTCCCAACGGGCAAAGTCGCCCGAACGATAGAAGCGTTGTCCTTGCCAGGTAATAAAGGCTGCATCGGTCTTATCAGGCAGTTTGTTGTAGCCGTGAGCCACCTGTACGCCACCTATAAGCAGCTCGCCCATCACACCAACTGGCAGTTCGTTGAGATCCTGATCTACAATGCACTCCTGCATGTTCAGCAACGGACGGCCAACGGTAACTTGCTCCTCGTGAGTCAACTCATGGCAGTTACTCTCTACGGTTGTTTCCGTAGGTCCGTAGCAATTGAAGATGTGAGCTTGAGGCGTTTGTTCCTGCAGGCGGCGCATCAGGCCGTCGGGGAATTTCTCACCACCACACATCACAATGATGCAACGGCGCAGGGCTTCCATGAAACCATCGCTGGCCATGAACGAAACCAAACGCGACTGTGCAGAACAGATGATGTCAACATGGTTATCGTCCATTAAGCGGGTTACCTCGAGCGGATCGTTCACATAGTCGTCGTGTACAAGCACGAAGGTGAGTCCGTTGAAGAGTGCCAGACCGTGTTCTACGAATGAGCCATCGAATGAAAGCGATGTGAGTCCGAGCGCAGCATGCCCTTCATTCTTGGCAATATAGTTGCGTTTGTTCACAGGGTGGGCTGTCAACTCGTTACAGATGCCGCGGTGATGCAGCATCACGCCCTTAGGACGACCCGTAGAACCGCTGGTGTAAATCAGGTAGGCCAAGTCATCGGGAGTAATGTCGGGCTGACAGTTGAGAGTTGACAACTGACAGTTGAGCAGTTCCTCAACATCAAGCATCTTGTCGGCTGGTACCAGATTGGCATGCTCTGCGTCGGTGATGATATAACGGGCATCGGAGTCATCGAGTATCAGCTGGATGCGGTCGGCAGGGTAGTGCGGGTCACAAGGAATAAAGGCTGCTCCCGTCTTCAGAATGCCATACATCGAGAGCATCACCCTGCTGGTACGCGGCAACAACATGGCGACCCTGTCGCGTGGCTTCACGCCCCGCTGTATCAAGGCATTTGCGATGCGATTGGCAGCTGAGTTGAACTCAGCGTAGGTGAAGGTTGCATCGCTGGCCACCAATGCCAGACGGTCGGGATGCTGGGCAGCCTGCTGCTCCATGCCTTGATGCAGGAAGAGCACCGGAATATCGCCACGGCCTTCTTCATGCATGGGTGCAACCATCTGGCGCTGCCGCTCACTCATGATGGAGATGCTGCGCAACGACGCATCAGGTGTGTCGATGAAATGATTTGCTACAGCGGCAATGCTCTCGGCAAGACCTGCCATCATTTGCTGACTATAGAAGGAATCGTCATACTGCACGACCACCGAGGGCTGACCTTGATGAGGACTGATGAGAACACATGCTTTGAACTTCGGGATGTCGAGCTCCATCGTCTCAATATCCAGAGGTGTTTCGCCTATCTTGTATTCGTTGATAACCCCCATCTGATATACGAAGTTGATCTTCGAATAGAAACCATAGTCGGCAGCAACGCGAGCAAATGGATACTGCTCATGTCGCATGGTCTCGTCGAAGTCAGTGCTGACAGTCTTCAGGAAATCCTTCACCATGCCTTCGCCGATATGACCATGTAGAGCCAATGTGTTTACAAACATGCCTACGGTATCAGACAAACGCACATCAGAACGGCCATTGCTAATGGTCGACATATACACATCGCGAGTGGCAGCATAGCGGGAAATGGTGTAATAGACTGCTCCTAACAGCAGATTGGCGGGCGTGATGCCCTGTGTGTGACAGAACTGCTCAATGCGTTCCATGTCAATGGGGAATGCAGCCTCACCGGTATGGCTTTGGTTTTTTGTTCCCTGTAAATCGGCAGGTATCTCTGTAGCATCTTCGCAGTTTGCCAGAACCTTGTTGAAGAAATCCTTGGCTTCAGGGTTCTCTTCTGTACTCTTCACATAATCAGCATAAGTGAATTGTTCGGCTTCTATAGATTCTCCATTAAGACGCGCTGCCACTTGCGAGAAGAATATGTCGAAAGAGGCACCGTCGAAGATGAGATGATGGAAGTCAGCCAACAGGTGAAGAGCAGTATCGGTCTCTACGACCTCCAATCGGTAGAGCGGACCTTCGTTCAAACGGAACGGCATGACGAACTCGTGCTTATGCTGCTCATATTCAGCATCGCTCATTTTTTGCCGACCCACGAGAGCCTCATGATCCTTGTTCCATACCTGTACAGTCTCGTTGCCCTGAAGCTCGAAATGGCAAGCGAGCAACGGGTGCAGGCGCACTACCTCGGCAACTGCTTTTGTCAGTTCATCGGCTGATACTCCTGCAGGGAAGGTCAGTGAGAAGGGAACATTATAGACAATGGCCATGGGATTCTTCATGCACTCCACATAGATTCCCTGTTGCGGGTAGGAGAGCGGTACGGGTGATGCGATATTGTGTGATGGTTTGACTTCTGGAGTCTTTGACTGCGCATCTCCACTCAAGCAGTGTGTTAGAATCTCGTTCTCAATGCCCTGTAGCGTGCCGCTCTTGACCAGCGATTTCGAATCGAGGGTGACTCCGTAGCGCTTGTTCACCTGAACGGCGAGTTTGATGGCTGAAATAGAGGTTAATCCGGCATAGCCCAGAATGGTAGTGATGCCAAAGTCGGTATTGTTGATGATGCTGGCAATCAGTTCGTGCAGTTCCTCTTCCAGTACATTTAATGGCGCATTCACGGTTTCTGCTTGTGAGGCCTTCTTCTCTGGCTTTGGAAGTGCCTTCTTGTTCACCTTCTGGTTCTGGTTTAATGGGATGCTGTCAATCTGCATCGTCACGGCAGGCACCATATACGGCGGTTTCTGGTCAAGGATGAAGCTGTTCAAAGCCTCGATGTCTATCTGCTCGTCGCTAACGATATAGGCAGCAATGAATTTTCCTCCGCCTTGCTCATCAAAAGCCTGGACAGTGGCATCCTTGATGCCAGGGAAGTCGCGGATAACGGCCTCTACTTCCTTGAGTTCGATGCGGAAGCCGCGAATCTTCACCTGTCCGTCGCTTCGACCTACAAACTGGATACTGCCATCTTCCAGATAGCGAACGATATCGCCTGTTCTGTAAATTCGCGCATACTTGGCTTCTTTTGAGAAAGGATTCTCGATAAACACTTCGGCCGTTTTCTCTGGTCGGTTCAGATAGCCTCGGCCCACTTGCGGTCCACTGGCCCACAACTCACCCACAGCACCTGCAGGCAAGCGGTGACCTTGTGAATCTACAACATACAAGTGCATGTTATCGATTGCTTTGCCAATGGGAATGTTCTTCATCTTCTGGTCCACTTGATAGCAGGTTTCGAGAATCGTGGTTTCGGTAGGTCCATAGGCGTTATGCAACTTATAGCCCTTAGTAGGCTCAAGCGAAGCCAGTTTCTCACCACCTGTTGTGAAGTGTTTTAACGAATGATTTTCGATGGTTGTCGCAAACTGATATGCCACCTGTGTCGTCATAAAGGCATTGGTGATGTGTTCATGCTCGAAATACTCGTTCAGGGCTATCAAATCCAAACGAAGTTCCTCAGGAATGATATAAACCGCGGCACCACGCGTCAGTGCTGGATATGTGTCAAACATGTTAGCGTCGAAACCATACGATGCATAAGCAGTAACTTTATCTGTCTCCTTCAGGTCGAAATAGCGATGATACCAATGGATAAAGGCCACGAGATTTCTATGCGTCAACTGACAACCCTTAGGCGTTCCCGTCGAGCCTGAAGTGTAGAGGAGTATAAATAAGTCATCGGGTGAAACCTCGGCCTGTCGATGGTCCGCTATTTCGATGTTTTTAATGTCTTTTGTCAGCAGCACATCGCCTTGATATTCGTCTACGATGGGCCGCAATTCTTCGTCGGCAATAAGCAGTTTGGCATCAGCATCCTGCATCATGAAGTTCAGACGCTCTTTCGGGTAGGTGGGGTCTAATGGTTGATAGGCACAACCGGCCTTAATAACGCCTAATGACGCAATAGGCATCAATTCGCAACGCGGAATCAACACCGAGACCACATCTTCGGTTCCTAAGCCCTTCGAGGCAATATAACTGGCGATTCGGTCACTCAACTCGTCAATATCACGGTAAGTCAGCCTTGTGTCTTTATAAACCACAGCAACGTTGTCGGGAGTCTCTTTTGCCTGACGGCGGAACAACGAGACAACGGTTTGAGTGTCGTCGTAAGGCACTTCGTTTTGGTTGAAGGAATCCAGCAACTGAACCTGTTCTGCCGAGAGTAGCGATACATCGGCAAGTGGTGTCTGTGGCTGGTTGATGAAAGTCTTAAGCACATTGGCAATCGACTCGGTGAGTTGCGACACTAATGATTCGCTGTACTGGCCGTTGTCATATTCCGACACGATGCTCGGCTGTCCGTTATGAATCTCCAAGCGTACTATCAACTTGAACTTAGGAGCACCTGCCTCTAAACTTTCAACACTCACCTCGTGCCCGTTCTGCATATAGCGCGTAACCATTCCTAACTGATAGGCAAATGCCAGTTCAGGAGTATAACCATAGTCGGCGGCAATACGGGCAAAAGGATACTGCTCATGGCGCATGGCCTCGGCGAAGCGTTTGCTCACATCCTTGATGAAGTCCATCACACTCCCGCCACCAAGTTTCGCAGCAAACGGAAGTGTATTGACAAACATACCGAAGGTGTTTTGAATACGGATATTGGAACGTCCACTGGAAACGGTGCTTATATACAGGTCGTCGTTGCCAGTAAAGCGGGCAAATGTCAATAGTGTAGCCGCCAGTGTCAGGTGTGCTGGGGTTACTGGGTGCTCACGGCAGAAGCGCTCAATGGCATCTAAGTCGATTGGGCGATACAATTCCGATGATTTCTCGCATTCATGAGGTGTTGTTAGGTCTGCTGGCAACTCGGTAGCCCCTTCGCACGCCCCCAACAAATTATCATAGTAAGCCTTGTGAGCCTCTACCGAATCTTTTTGTTCGTCGGCTGCGTGATTTAGATGAGTATAGGTCTCCTTCTCTACGCCCTTGCCTTCCAAAACATCACAAAGTTGGATGATAAACAAATCCAGCGAACTGCCGTCGAATACCAAATGATGTATGTCTAAAAGCAGGAATACACCACTTTCTGTCTTGGCAATTTCCATTCGGCATAGCACGTCCTTGGCCAAATCAAACGGGCGTACAAAAGCCTTTTTGTGCTCTGCGAGCTGTACGTCCGAAAGCGATAATATTGGAATATCGATATCAACGGGTGCATAACGTTGTACAATGTCATCGCCATCGGCCTCAAAGCGAACAAAGATATGCTTGTGCGCCTCTAAAACTGTCAATGCGGCTTTGCGCAGCCGCTCAGCGTCCATATCGGCAGGGAAACCGAATACCCATGGAATGTTGTACTGAGTGTCTTCAGGATTGTTAATACAGTCGATATAAACACCAGTTTGGGAGAAAGAAAGCGGCGCTACCGTAATTTCACCTACGGGGGACTGGTGTTGGGGAGTGGATGAAGACTGATGGTTGATGGCCTCT
>JAFZSO010000017.1 GCA_017619355.1 Muribaculaceae bacterium | reverse complement strand
GCTGGCGTCGAGGTCGGCGATGGTGCGGGCGACCTTGAGGATGCGGTCGTAGGCACGGGCGCTCATGTTCATGCGCTCCATGGCGTGGCGCAGGCGCTCTTGTCCCTCGGCATCGGGCTCGGCATACTTGTGCAGCAGTGCGGTGGTCATCTGGGCGTTGCAGTAGATGCCACGCTCGTTCTTGAAGCGCAGTTCCTGGATGGCACGGGCCTGTATCACGCGCTCTCGGATGGCCTGCGAGGACTCAGCGGGGCGCTTCGACGCCATTTCGTCGAACTCCACGGGTTGCACCTCAATCTGCAGGTCGATGCGATCAAGGAGCGGCCCGCTGATCTTGCTCATGTAGTGCATGCGCTGGTACTCGTTGCACACGCATTTCTTCTTGGGATGCCCGTAGTAGCCGCATGGGCACGGGTTCATACTCGCCACCAGCATAAACGAGGCAGGGTATTCGGTCGAATATTTGGCACGGCTGATGGTGATCACGCGGTCCTCCAGCGGCTGCCGCATCACTTCCAGCACATTGCGATTGAACTCCGGCAATTCGTCAAGAAAGAGCACCCCATTGTGGGCGAGTGATATTTCCCCAGGGGTGGGATATGTGCCGCCTCCCACCAGTGCCACCGGCGAGATGGTGTGGTGTGGCGAGCGGAAAGGCCTCATGGTAAGCAGGGTTGTGCCCTTCGATAGTTTTCCCGCTACCGAGTGTATCTTGGTCGTTTCCAGCGCCTCGCTCAGACTCAGTGGTGGCAGGATGGATGGCAACCGCTTGGCCATCATCGACTTGCCACTGCCAGGCGAACCTATGAGCAGAATGTTGTGGCCGCCGGCGCATGCCACCTCAAAGGCGCGCTTAACCTGCTCCTGGCCGCGAACCTCGCTGAAATCGAACGGAAACTCGCCCTGCGCCTTGGCAAACTCGGCGCGCGTGTCAACCACCGTAGGCTCCAGTTCTATCATCCCGTTCAGGAAGGCGATGACCTCGTCGAGGCTCTTCACGCCATATACATTCAGATTGTTGACAATAGCCGCCTCCATGGCATTGTCGGCAGGCACAATGAAGCCGTCGAGTTTCATCTCCCGCGCCAAGATGGCCATGGGCAGTGCGCCCTTGATGGGCCTGACGGTGCCGTCGAGCGAGAGTTCTCCCATAATCATGTAGCGCCCCAGCAGCGCATCACTCACCTTCTCGTCGCACGTCAGTATGCCAATGGCGATGGGCAGGTCGTAGGCAGAGCCCTCCTTCTTGATGTCGGCGGGCGACATGTTAATCACCACCGACTTACGCGGATACTCAAACCCCGCCTGACTGATGGCGCAACGCACGCGCTCGCCACTCTCTTTGACGGCAGCATCAGGCAGTCCCACAATCGTGGTGCCCATGCCCCGCATGATCGAGACCTCAACCGTCACATTAATGGCATCAATCCCGTGTACCGCCGCACTAATGGTTTTTGACAACATTGTGATATAGTGGTTTTTAGCGTTACTGAATGAGTTTTTTCAGGGCGGCCACTGCCTGCTGCACATTGCCACCGGCATAGGTCACATGGCCCAGTGAGTCGGCAACGATGAAACAGGGTGTTGCACCTATGTTCAACGACTTGAGCGACTCGTTCATGGGTCCCTCAGGTGCCCAGTAGTGCTGTTTCCATGCCGACATGTATTCGCGCCTATTCAGACTCCACATCGAGGTGTCGCCATCCATCAGCACATCGGCCACAAGCACCTTGCTGCCCAGTTGTGAAACAGCCTCGTTGAGCGGTTTCGAATCCTCGCTCACCGTGTTCTGTTTCGACCAGAAGTAGAGCATCGAGCTTTGAGCCGTGGTGGGGGAGAACGAAGCAAACTCGCCCTTGCTCTCGTAGAGCAGCAGCGAGGGCAGGGTAGTGGGAGGCTCGCCTATGTGCTTGAGCAGGTTGTGATAAGTTGCGAGCAGTGATTCTGGACGAGCTTCAGGTTTCAGCGCCTCGATCATGGGCTTCACCTCGTCGATGCCCCCGGTGGAGTGATAGTCGCACAGCAGGAGCAAGGCCGAGAGCACATCGGCCGGATGCTGCTTGGCATAGTCGGCAATGGCAGCATTAAGTGAGGCACGGTCGTCGTTGCTATACTGCGAGGCATGCGACTGGATGAAGGCATACCAGCGCTCATTCACATCAGGGCCTTTCACCTCCAGCATATATGGGTCGGGCGAAGTGCCTCGCACCTTGATGTCGTCGCCATTCTCGAGCAGAAATCGGGCCACAAGGCTGTTCTGGGCATTGTAGATGGTGACCAGCGCGGGTTCATCGGCCTGGCCTTTAATCTCAAACCGATTCTCCTTCGACATCACCCACTGTTCCCACACACCCACAGGCGTGGCAAACACCACGCGCAGATTCTGGGAGCCAATACCCACTATGTTGCCTTTTATCTTGAATGAGTTGCTGCAGCTGGTCAGCACACACAGCACCAGCATGGCCATTAAGCCTATTTTGAACTTCTTGTTCAGCATTTTTGTTTATATCTTGATTGATACCACAAATGTAGCAATTCTGCACGATAACGGCAAAAAATCCCTGCTTTTAGGGCCGTTTTTGCCAAAAATGTTTTGCGGGTGCAAGAATTTTCTTAACTTTGCACCGCTCCTGTGAGCGCTTGGGTAGATTCCAGAGTGGCCAAATGGGGCAGACTGTAAATCTGCTGCGTCATCGCTTCGGTGGTTCGAATCCATCTCTACCCACACATCAAAGCCGGTCGAGGAAATCCTCGACTGGCTTTTCTTATCTAAAAAAGTGTATAGGTCAAACTGCAGGATAGTTTTATGTTCAAAAACGCTATCCAGTTACATCAGAATGTCTTACAAGCTGACTGGAAAAATAAGCCGCTAAAGCAAATATCGGTATCAGAATAATATATATAATTGTCATTCCCAGAAAACCCATAACAGCTATCCAGGAATATGCAGATGCACTATAATTTCCCACATAGTTTAGCGCTATCGTAACAGTCCAAGCCATAACTAAATGAGACGACGCAAGTAGAATCCACAGTTTCCACCACTTTTTCCCATTCCATAGTAACCAAGAAATATTAGAGCATGCCACGGAATACAAAATGAAATATAGAATATTTAAACGAATAAAAAGCACACAAAGGTAGAGTATTGCTGCCAATGCGATAGCAACCAATTCAAATTTCCATATTTCTCTATTAATAATACTCATAAAGAATATTTATCAACATTGTTCTAGTAGCTGAAGCTGGAGCCGCCGAGGAATTCGCGCAGCAAGCTGGTGTGGGGCACATCCTGCTGGGGAATGGTCTCGAAGTAGTCGAGGAAGCGGATGAGGCGGTAGGCCTCGCCATACTCGGGGGCATTGGCCGGCACCTGCTTGAGGATGGGCAGGGCGTACTCCTTCATGACCGCCAGCTCGAACATGAGCGACGAATTGAACATGGCATCGGCATTCTCCTGGAAGGGGAAAATCCATTTTTCCTCGCCACGGCGCACGCTGGGCCAGCGGGCGATGGTGCTGCGGGCATCTACACCGCGATACTTGAAGTCGCGCACAATTCGGCGCAACAGTCGGTTGTCGCTGGTCGAAATCCAGTTGTGGTCGTCGATGCTCAAGGTGGTGAGCGCCGAGACATAGACGAGGTACTTCATGGCCGGGTCGATGTGGGGAGTGAGGTCGGGGTTCAGTCCGTGTATGCCCTCCATCATCAGGATGTTGTTATCGTTGAGTTTCAAAGTGTTGCCCCTGTACTCGCGCTGACCTTTTTCAAAGTTGTAGGTGGGCATGGGCACTTCCTTGCCGTCGATGAGGTCGCGCAGGTCGCTGTTGAACTGCTCCAGGTCGAGGGCATAGAGCGACTCATAGTCGTAGTCGCCCGACTCGTCGCGGGGCGTATGTTCGCGGTCTATAAAGTAGTTGTCGAGCGAAATCACCTTGGGAATGATGTAGTTGGTCACCAACTGTATCGAGAGCCGCTTGGCCGAAGTGGTCTTGCCGCTCGACGACGGGCCTGCTATCATCACCACGCGGGCCCCGCCCTGGCGGTAGCGCTCGGCAATGTCGTCGGCAATCTTGGCAAACATCTGGTTGTGCAGCGCCTCAGCCACATTGATGAGCATGGGCACATGCTTGGTGCGAATGGCGCGATTCAGTTCGCCCACATCGGCAATGTTGATGATTTTGTTGAACTCCACATGCTCCTCCAGCGCCTTGAAAAGTTTTTCCTGAGGCTTAAACTGATTGACCTCGTCGAGATTCTTGCGGTCAGGTCCCAGCAGCAGCATGCCGTTCTTGTAGGGTATCAGGTCGAAGGTCTTGATATAGCCCGTGGACGGAGCCAGCGGACCTGAGTAACTGTCGACCACATCGCCCAGCTTGTAATAGACGGTATAGAGGTTTCCCGAAGTCTCGAGCAGGCGCACCTTGTCGGGCAGATTCTGCTTGCGGAACATCTCAATCACATCGGTGGTGAGGCGCTCACGGCGCACAAAGGCGAGGTCCTGCTCGGCAAGTTGCTTCATGCGTAGCTTCAGTGCCTCCACCAGTTGCGGGTCGACGGGATGGTCGCTGTCGTGCTTGAAGATGCAGTAGTAGCCGCCGGCTATCGAGAGGTCGACGAGCAGCCTGCGCTGCGGATAGAGGTCGTGCAATGCCTTGTAGAGCATCATGCACAGCGAGCGGATATAGACCCTATAGCCGTCTTGCGATGAGGCGTCGAGATACTCTATCATCTTGGGACCAAAAACGGGATAAGTGAGATTCTCGGTCTTGTTGTTCACCTTGGCACAGATGGGTTTGAAGGGCAGGCGCGTCTGCAGGGTTTCATAGATGTCGAGCAGGCTGTCGCCGCCGTCAATGTCGATGTATTCTTCAGTATTCTTGCAAAAGATTTTGAATTGTCTTGTCATTTCTTGGTTATTATCGTTGAAACAAAGGTGTTAAATCATGATTCTCGGTGATGTCATAAGGGTTTCTGGCTGTTGGCCCGCTCGAGTTCGCGCAACGACACATTGGGGTTGCGGTAGCGCGCCTTGGGGTTGGCGTCGCCCTCGGTGGGCGCGATGGCGAGCTGCGGACAAGCCTGGGCACAGGCCAGACATTGCTCACACATGCCACCAGCCTTGGCATGGTCGTACTCAATGCTGTAGCAACCGCGCGGACACACATACTCGCAAATGCCGCACCCGATGCACGCATCGGTGACTTCAAACATCTCATCGGCCTTCACGAAATGATGTCGGGCTTCACCTGGATGGGCTCCGGCATGATGATGCCCGCCTTCCTCGCCCTCAACCAGATACTGCTTATGCGCCTCCACATCCTTCACGATGGCGGCAATGGCGGCATCGATCTTGTCGGGGTCATTCTCTTTCAGTTCCTGGGCCATATCAAAGCGCTGCAGGCGGTTGTCGGCCATCTTCACGCCATTCACATAGTCGACCTTCACCTTGCGCTCCTTCATGGCGTCGACGAGCGTCTGGGCGTCGTTGCGCAGGTGGCGGCCATAGGTGAGAACTCCGAAAAAGTACTCACACTTGAATGTGGCTCGCGTCAGGAATTCCTTCACGATCTCGGGAATCTCGCGGTATTTGGGATAGACCAGTCCTATCTCGTCGGCCTCAAAGTTCAGATCCTTTTCCTTGAGCATCTGCGGTATGCTCAACATCGTGCCGCCATCAGCAGCAAGGCACTTGGCCACATAGAGGCTGTTGCCCGTGGCCGAGAAGAAGAACACCAGTCGCTTCTTGCTCAGTTTCTGCTCCTTGCGGGAACTACACGAGGTGATGGGCACAATCCCGCCCATGGCAAGGGTGGCGGTGGCAGCGCCAAAGAGTTTCAGGGCGCTACGGCGTGATATCTGATGCTTGCTCATGCTTCATTTTGCTTTAATCGTTCAACATATCGGCTGATGCGGTGCAACTCCTGTGGGATGGGAATGCGCTGCGGACACGAGGTTACACACTGGCCGCAACCCGTGCAATGGTCGGCCTGACGCAAACGGGGCACACTGCGGTCATAACCCACCAGCCACGCACGGCGGTGTTTGGCATAGTCGGGATCGGTGGTGTCGGTAGGCATATTCTCGGCACCCAGGCACTTGTTGTAGTGCACAAAGATGCCGGGGATGTCGATGCCATAGGGACAGGGCATACAGTACTTGCAGTCGTTGCACTGGATGATATTGAAGTCCACAATCTGCGCCGCTATGGTCTTGTCGAGAAAACGCATCTCGTCTTCATTGAGGGGCTTCAGCGGGCAGAGGGTGTTCAGGTTATCCTTCAGGTGCTCCATATAGGTCATGCCGCTCAGCATGCACAACACCTCGGGGTAGGAGCCCGAATAGCGGAATGCCCACGATGCCACCGAGTGCTCCGGGTCACGCTGCTTGAGCTGAGCCACAAGGCGGTCGGGCAGGTTGCTCAGGCGCCCGCCCAGCAGCGGTTCCATGATCACTGCCTGGATGTTGCGCTTCAGCAGTTCGCCATAGAGGTACTCGGCATCGGTGTTGTCCTCATTAATCTCGTTGGCATGTTGCCAGTCGAGGTAGTTCATTTCAATCTGCACAAAGTCAAATTGCACCTTGCCCTGGTCGTGCAACTTCAGGGCATGGTCAAAAATCTTGATGTCGCCATGATAGGAGAAACCCAGGTTGCGAATCTTGCCCTCCTGCTTCTTCTGGTTCAGGAAATCCATGATGCCGTTGTGCACAAAGCGGTCCTCGAACATCTGCATGGGGTCCTCGCCGCCGCCTATGTTGTGCCACAGGTAGTAGTCGAAGTAATCGACCTGCAGATTCTTGAGCGAATTCTCGAACATCTCTATCGACTCTTCACGCGAGTGTGCCCTGAAGTTGCTCATCTTGGTGGCGATGAAGTATTTGCTGCGGTCGTGGCGGCTCAGCGCGATGCCAGTGGCGGCCTCGCTCTTGCCCTTGCAATAGACCGGTGAGGTGTCGAAGTAATTCACGCCATGTTCAATGGCATAGTCCACCTCCTTGTTCACCATCTCCTGGTCGATCTCGCCCTCGCCGTTCTGTCGTTCGCCCGGATGGTCGTTCTTGGTCGGGAGGCGCATCATGCCGTAGCCCAGAATCGACACCTTGTCGCCCGTCTTGCGGTTCATCCTGTAGGTCATCTGGCCCTTAGGCGGGTCTTTTTCGGCCAAATTATCGTTTTTGCTGGCACAGCCCACAATGGTGGGCACCGCCACGGCGGCCGAGCCCACTCCCACAGTCTTCAAGAAGCTGCGGCGGCTCAGTTGCCTGCCTTTTATCATATCGTCGTTTGCCATAGTTCTTAATTCTTTCAGGGTTAAATCATTCTATGCACTTCATGACCCTCGACATATATGGCCGAGAAGGGTCGGGCTGGACACGCATACTCGCACGAGCCGCAGCCTATGCAGCGCTCTACATTCACCACAGGGATGCGACGCTTGTCCTCCTGCTGCGGTTCTTCGCCTTCGGCAGGAGCATCGGGCGCCGGATTGAGGGGCACCATCTGGATGGCACCGGCAGGGCAGTGGCGGGCGCAGTTGCTGCACTCCACCTCGTCGGTCAGCACAATGCAATTCTTCTTCACCCACACGGCATGGCCTATCTGAATCGACGACTTCTCGACCTCGTCGATAGGCTGGATGGCGCCCGACGGGCACACCTCGCTACAACGCGTGCACTCGGGACGGCAATAGCCATGCTCGTAGTTCATGACAGGTTGCATGAAGGTGGCGGGGTCGTTCGACGGCCGCAGCACATCATTGGGGCATTGAGCTACGCACAACTGGCAGCCCACGCACCGCTGCGCCATATTGGCGGCGCTGAACGAACCTGGAGGGGTGAGGGGCGTGTTGCGCTCTGGTATCTTCTTGTCTTCAATCACCGCAAGGCCGCCATCTACCTTCTTGGCTGTTTGAGCCAGAACGGCCTCGGCACCCATCACGGCGGCACCCACCATCAGGGCACGGCGCACCTCGTCGGGTTTCTCGGCCTGAGATTCCTCGGCCACAGGTTTAGCGGTTTCAAGTTGCTTGCGGGTGGGTTTATGGCCATATTTCAAGGCGCCGAAGTTGCACTTCTCGATGCAGTTGCCGCACACCACGCAGCGACTGTAATCGACCTTGTGGTTTTTATAGTCAATACAGGCTGCCTTGCAGTTCTTGGTGCACAAGCTGCAGTCCTTGCACTTCTCCTCATCAAAATAGACCTTGAACCACGAGAAGCGGGCCAGGAAACTCAGAGCGGTTCCCACAGGACAGATGCTGTTGCACCAGGTGCGGCCATGTTTCCATGCCAGCACCACGATGGTCACAATCACGCCCAGGGTGACCAGCAGCACGGGCAGACTCTTGAGCCACACCTCCTTGTTGTAGAAGGAATAGCTGTCGAAGTGGTCGCTGATGGCGGCAAGCGCATTGTTGCCCCAGATGTAGAGCGGCTGCAGGAAGGTGTTCACAAATCGGCCGTAGGTTCCGTAGGGCGCGAGCAGCGCAATCACGATGCCCAGGCCCAGCACCACTGCCACAATGAGCAGCGCCAGCATGGCATAGCGCAGCCAGTTCTTGGCAGGGCTGTAGCTGAAGCGGTTCTTCTTGCGGCGGCCGTGAATCCACGATACGATGTCCTGAAACACGCCCAACGGACATATCACCGAGCAGTAGATGCGGCCAAAGATGAGCGTGAGCAGCGCCAGCACCACAATCACTACTGCATTGAGTGCCAGCACCGCAGGCAGCAGCTGAATCTTGGCCAGCCAGCCCAGCCAGCAGTGAAGCGCACCGCTGAAGTCAAGCAGCAACAGCGTGATGAGCGTGAAGCACACAGCCGCTAAAATGATTCTTATTTTTTGTAGCATAAGTGAATAGGTTTTCAGTAGTAATCATTTTTAATTCCGTAAAAGTAGCATTTTTTTCCCTATTTTCAAAACATCAACCGCTTAACTTGCTCAAAAACTATAAAAATTCACTATCTTTGTCATGCAGTGAATGTGATTCCTGCCCAAGTTCAGTAACAACACTATCACTACCATAAAAATGGAACAAAAAAGGCTTTTTTTACTGGATGCTTATGCGCTGATATTTAGGGCTTACTATGCGCTGATGCGCAATCCGCGCTTCTCGACCACCGGCATCGACACCTCGGCCATATTTGGCTTTGTCAACACCCTGCAGGACCTGCTCAAACGCGAGCAGCCGTCGCACATTGCCGTGTGCTTCGATCCCAGCGGCAAGACCTTCCGCCACGAGGCCTACGAACAATACAAGGCCAACCGCGACGAGACACCCGAGGGGATCAAGGTGGCGGTGCCCTACATCAAGCGCATCCTGGAGGCCTACCGCATACCCGTATTCGAGGTGCCGGGCTTTGAGGCCGACGAGGTGATAGGCACCCTCTCGCAAAAAGCTTCGTCAGAGGGTTTTATGACCTACATGGTGACGGGCGACAAGGACTTCGGACAGCTGGTGAACGAACACGCCAAAATCTACAACCCTGGTAAAAACGAGGTGCTGGGCGTGGATGAAATCAAGGCGAAATACGGCATCACCGACCCGCTGCAGGTGATCGACATCCTGGGCCTGATGGGCGACAGTGCCGACAACATACCGGGCTGCCCGGGCGTGGGCCCCAAGACCGCCGAGAAACTCGTGCAGCAGTATGGCAGCATCGAGCATCTGCTCGAATCGACCCACGAACTGAAAGGTTCGCTCAAGGAGAAAATCGAAAACAATGCCGAGCAAATCAGGTTCTCCAAGTTCCTCGCCGCCATCAAGACCGATGTGCCTGTGGACTTCGACGAACAGGCCCTGCGCCGCCGGCCCGTCGATTTCAATGCGCTGCGCACAGTGTTTAACGAACTGGAATTCAAGACGCTCGCCACACGCATCATCGACCATGCCGAGGGCAATATAGGACTCGAAGGCGTTGCCCCTCCGGCACCCGTAGAGCCTGTTCCAGCAACACGCAGCAAGACGCAGCAACCCTCGCTCTTCGACTTTGCCGACGCGCCCACCGAACCTGAGCCTGTGACCGAAACCTTCACCATCAAGTCGCACAGCCACAACTATCAGGTGGTGGCCGACCTCGACGAGGCCGCCAAAGTGATTGAAACACTGATGAAAGCCACTACCGTGGCTGTGAACATCGTTGCAGTGGGCGACGAGGCCATGACCGCCCAGATTCTGGGCTTTGCGCTGGCCAGCGAGCGACACACCGCCTACTATCTGCCGCTCGACGGCTTCGGCTGGATGACCGGCGTGGTGAAACCGCTCTTCGAGAACAAGCAGGTGCGCATCATCAGCAACGATGTAAAGCGCGACATGGTCATGCTCCACAATGCCGATATCCGCTTCCAGGCGCAATACTACGACACCGCCGTGGCACACTACCTGCTGCAACCCGAGCGCAGCCACTCCACGGCCGTGATTGCGCTGGAAATGCTTCACTACCAGACCATCAACCCCGAGACAGTGTTCGGCCCTAAAGGCCGTGGGCAGAAGAAACTGCACGAGGTGCCCGCCGACAAACTCTGCCCCCTAGTGTGCGAACTCGCCGATGTCACCCTCGACTTGCCCGCAGCCCTCGACAAGGCCCTTGCCGACAACCAGCAGACCCATCTGCTCACCAACATTGAGCTGCCGCTCATCCCGGTGCTCGCCTCCATGGAAATTGCCGGTGCCCGCATCGATGTGAAGGCACTCAACGACTACTCGGTGACCCTCTCCGCACAAGTCGACGAACTGGAGCGCCAATGCCATGAATTGGCTGGCACCCAGTTCAATACCGCCTCGCCGGCACAGGTGGGCGAAATCCTCTTCGACCGTCTGCATCTCGACGAAAAGGCAAAGAAAACCAAAACGGGGCAATACTCCACCACCGAGGAGGTGCTCATGAAGCTGCGCGACCGCCATCCGCTCGTCGATAAGATTCTGGAACTGCGCGGCATACGCAAGCTGCTCTCCACCTATGTGAATGCCCTGCCTGCCCTCATCAACCGCCGCACAGGCCGCATCCACACCACCTATAACCAGACGGTGACCGCCACCGGCCGCCTCTCGTCGACCAACCCCAACCTGCAGAACATTCCCGTGCGCAACGAGGAAGGACGTGAGATTCGCAAAGCCTTCATCCCTGCCCAGGGCAATGTGTTCTTCAGTGCCGACTACTCGCAGATTGAACTGCGCCTTGTGGCCGACCTGAGCCAGGACGCCACCATGCTCGACGCATTCAAGAACAACCACGACATCCATGCCATCACGGCGGCCAAAATCTATCACGAACGGCTCGAAGATGTCACGCCCGACCAGCGTCGCAAGGCCAAAACCGCCAACTTCGGCATCCTCTACGGCATCTCGGCCTTCGGACTCTCGGAGCGGCTCAACATACCGCGTGCCGAGTCTAAGATGCTCATCGATGGTTACTTCGCCACCTTCCCGCAGGTGCGTGACTACATCGACCGCAGCATTGCACAGGCCAAGGAAAAAGGCTATGTGACCACGCTCTACGGCCGACGCCGCATGCTGCCCGACATCAATTCACGCAATGCCGTGGTGCGCAGCTTCAGCGAGCGAAATGCCATCAACGCACCCATCCAGGGCACCGCTGCCGACATCATCAAGATTGCCATGATTCACATCTATCGCCGCTTCGTGCAAGAAGGGATCCAGTCGAAGATGATTCTGCAGGTGCACGACGAACTCAACTTCGATGTACGCCCCGACGAACTCGAGCAGGTGACCCGCATTGTGGTAGAGGAAATGGAGAACGCCTACAAGGGCGGCGTGCGCCTCACCGCCAGCCACGGCACCGGCGCCAACTGGCTCGACGCCCACTAACATATTCAAGTTTCGGTATCATCCGAAACTTAAGGTTTAGTGTTTAGGGTTGAGAGTTTAGGGTTTAGATTACTACGCTTCGCTCCGTGTTTAGGGTTGAGGGATTAGAGATTGTGAAATCCCGTTAGGGATGTGTGAAATAGGCAGGGGTAGAGCCGAAAGCGGAACCCCTGTAAAAAGCATGATTACACTAACTTAGCCCCGTTAGGGGCAACAGAAACAATTATCCAACCGTATCCTCAGGAGTGTAAGGCACCTCGCCCTCCAAGGGTTGGGGTTCTATGTAAACATCGCCCTCCAGTTCGCCTTCACCTTCACCGTTTCCTGCTGGGTCTGGGTCGAAGCCAGGGCCAACTTCGCCTTGCAATTGACCTCTGCCTTCATTCGGGTTAACCTGAGACTCAATGCCCAATATCGAAGCCCAAATGCCTGTGCCTGTTTCGGTTTCGGTCGAGCAGGTAGTGGTAGTGGTGGTTTCGGTTCCGTTATTTGTGGCGGTGGGTGTGGTGGTTTCGCCACCCTTACATCCACTCAGCGTGAGCATGCCGGCTGCTATGCCGCCAAGCATCACCGTCTTGCCGGCGAGATGGCGCTGGTGCAGCTGCTGCTCCAGATAAGCTACCTCGGCCTCGCACTTGGGGCAGGTGCCCTTGCAGTCGCCCTGATAACGGCACTCGCTCGTCACGAGGTCAATGTCGTTGGCTCGGGCAATCTCCTGCCTGATTTCCTTCAATATCTTGCATGTCCGCTTTCCTTTATACATAGTTAATGGGTTTAGGGTTGAGGGTTGAGTGTTAAGTGTTTAGGGGTCAAATGTCAGACAATTAATGACAATGGATGACAATAATTATATTGATGACAATTATTTCGAGTGTTAAAGGGGTTAATTGTTGAGAATGAGGTTGGTAAACTAAAAAGACCATCACTAAACCTCTAATCTCTAATCCCTCATCCCTCATCAATACTGCTCATCCTCGTTGGGGAAGGAGCCGTCTTTCACATCAATGATGTAGTTGCCCACGCTGTCGATAATCTGCTCGGCGAGGTTGTTATACACACGCAGGAACTTGGGTTTGAAGTCGGTGTTCAGGCCCAGCATGTCGTGCAGCACCAGCACCTGGCCGTCGCAATGGCGGCCGCCACCAATGCCTATGGTGGGGATGGTGAGCCGCTCTGTAACCTTTTGGGCGAGTGTGGCTGGAATCTTCTCCAGCACAATGGTGAAGCAGCCAGCCTCCTGCAGTGCAGCGGCATCGCTGAGCAGTTTCTGTGCCTCGGCCTCTTCGGTGGCACGGGTCACATAGGAGCCAAACTGGTTGATCGACTGCGGGGTGAGGCCCAGATGTCCGCACACGGGAATGCCCGCGCGCAAAATCATCTCGATGCTGTCGTGCACCTCGCTGCCGCCCTCCAGCTTCACGCCATCGGCACCCGTTTCCTGCATGATGCGAACGGCATTGCGCTGCGCCTCGATGGGGTCGCCCTTGTAGGTGCCGAAAGGCATATCCACCAGCACCATGGCGCGTTTCACGGCGCGCACCACCGTGCGGCCATACACAATCATGTCGTCGATGGTGATGGGCACCGTCGTGGCGTTGCCCTGCATCACATTCGAGGCACTGTCGCCCACCAGTATCATGTCGATACCGGCCTTGTCAACAAGACCCGCCATCGTGAAGTCGTAGGCGGTAATCATGGCTATCTTTTCACCAGCGAGTTTCATTTCCTGCACACGCTTGGTGGTCACTTTCTTGGGGTTGGTGATGGTGTAAGTCGACATAACTTTTCTTTTAAATAATGATTTAACTCGCAAATATACACTTTTCTTGCAGTTACAACAAAAAAAGTAAAAAAATTATCATAAATATAATCCAAAAAGGGAATTTTGGTTGCTATTTGGTCTTGTGGGTCATGATGTCGAGCACAAAGCGGTCGGTCACATCCATGCCGCGGCTGCCGATTGCGGTGAGGTTGCGAATGCTCTGGTCCACATCGTCGTCGATGATGCCCTCTTGCGAGGAAACATACTTGTGCTGCATAGCCAGCATGGCGCTGAGCATGGCGGTAGCCACGCCGCTGGTGAGTTTGAGTGCGCACGAAGGCTTGGCGCCATCGCAAATCATGCCCGTGAGGTTGGCAATCATGTTCTTCACCGAGTAACTGATTTGCTCATAAGTGCCACCCATCAGGTAGGTGATGCCGCAGCTGCTACCAGTCGAAGCCACCACGCAACCGCACAGTGCCGACAGGGCACCCAGAGTCTGCTTGATATAGATGGCGGTGAGGTTCGAGATGATGAGGGCGCGTATCAGCTCTTCCTCGGTATTGTGATTTTCCTCGGCAAACACCACCACGGGCATAGTGGCGCAAATGCCCTGGTTGCCCGAGCCCGAATTGCTCATCACGGGAACCATGGCACCGGCCATGCGTGCATCACAGGCACAACTGGTCGACGACAGAATCTTAGAGAAGATGCTGTCGCCCATGATGCCGCGACCCAGTGGCGAGAGCATGGTCTTGCCGAGCTGGTGCCCGTAGTTTTCACGCAGTCCGCTCTTGGCGGCAGCCTCGTTGAGTTTCTTTGCCTCGAGTATAAAACGCAGCTGGTCAATATCGGTCTGTGTGGCAAAGTCATATACCTTGCGCAGGTTGAGTTTCGGATCGTCGGGTGTGGCCTGTTCCTCTACACCGTCACAACAAGTGGAGCTGTGGGTGGCCACTTCGGCTCCGTCTTTCGATAGCCACACAAAGTGGGTGTGATGCGTCTTGATGCGTGCCTCGGCACAATGGTCACCGGCTGCTACGCAGGCGTTGATATAGAGTTTGTCAGGGTCATCCTTTTCAAGCGTGACATGTATTCTGTCTTCAGCGATAAATTGTTTGCCGCGCTCCACCGCCTCGCGGTTGCAGTCACACAGCACCTCGAGCTGCTTTTCGGGCCGGCCTATAAGTGCACCCAGTGCAATAGCAATGGGTAAACCTATCATACCCGTTCCTGGAATGCCCACACCCATGGCGTTCTTGAGAATGTTGGCGCTAAGTCTCACATCCACCCGTTCGGGAACCGTGCCAAGCAGCTCTACAGCCTTTGCCACACACAGCGCCACGGCAATGGGCTCGGTGCACCCAATGGCGGGCACTACCTGCCTCTTGATAAGGGCAATAATCGCATCTCGCTCTTCTGCAGTAATCATAGTATAATCGGTTAAGAGTTTATATCAAGTATGCAAAATTATAAATTATTTTCTTACTATACTTTCTCTATTCATGGTTCAGCTGTCAAAAACGCCGAAAGTTCTTCGATGTTGTTGAATCTATACATTTTAGGCGATGTAACACCGTTTTCTTTATCCTCCAGCCGTTTTCTGAATACGGTTTCAATCATTGTCTTCACCTCATCGCACGGGTTCACTACTTCATATTGCTTAAGGGCTGAAACCACATTGAACAATTCGTCAGCATACGAGCGCGACATAAATTCAATGCCATTGAAATCAAGTATAACTACATCGGCATCGGGCAATATCTTTTCTGACAATTCCCTCGCGCTTTGACGAGAGCTTAAATCGCCAAGTGTGAAATCTTTAAATAATATAATCTGTTTCATAACTTTTATTATTAACGATTTTCAATATAATCGATATAGTTAAATGAGGCTGGGATATCTATTGGGATTCTAAGCATGACAATAGTTCCCTTCCAATGAAGAAAATCCGAGACATTGGCATAGTAGTTAATTCCTTTTTCATAACGGTGAAATGCACCGCCCGAAAGCATAAAAAAACTGCCGCCTAAGCCATCTACAAGCATCTTTTTAGTAGTAATAATGCCATAGCCTCTATTTTCGGCCTCAGGTAGATTCTTTGTTGAGCGTCCTTCGTTGGCCAACCTTAGAGCTTCAGATTCATCGTTGTCAATTTCATTCAAGAAAAGGTCGGCATTCTCAAAACTGCTCTTAACTGTTATTCCCTCATCAGCAATAACTATGTTCAACAAGCGTTTTTCTTTTATATACTCTGAGAAAAAGTATCCATTTTTGCTGCAGGAATGCTCATTTATGTTGTCAATCAGTTCGCTCATAAAGTAACTGAGAGGTGTTCTCAATTCACTATTTCCACATTGGCACAGAACTACCTTTCGCAATAAGTATTCCACATCATTTTTGTTAGCATCATTCATGGAGAAGCAACACACTGGCAGAAAAGATTCATTCAAATAAGGGGATATGAGTTCTTGTATAGCTTCAGTCTTCTTATTCTCAAGATGCATCAAATGAAAGAAACAAAACCATTCAAGATTCTCACAAAGAGACTTTTCCATGTTAATACACTCTATCAAATCCGACGAATATGTATTCTTGAAAATGGCCAATGCTCCTAAAAAGAACCTGTTGAGTGATTTCATTTCTGCAAAATCCCAAACAATAGGCAATGAAAGATGTGTAGTTTGATTGATAATGTTAAGGAGAGCACCAATGCTGTTTCCCAAACTCTTGTCTTGGCCAATGTCAGGTATTTTAATGAGGTTCTTCATTGCAATCTGTTATTGTTTCACAAAGGTAGAAAATTTAATTTGTAAACAAACAATTGATTATAAAAAAAGCGCAAAGAAGGTTTTCTGAAATATCAGCAAATAACGAAAAGATTTGCAAGAAAACAAATAATTTGTTCTTGGATTCTGTTTGATTTCTCGCGCGCCAGCGCGACTCCATAACCACGCGTCATTATTCGAGCACTATCGTGGTTGTGTGCCACCGGCTTTGTGAGATCATTGTTGCGTAGTTGCATGCCACTTGCGGAAAACTCCATAACTCCTCAACTCCCTAGAAACCCCCGCGTCGTCAAAACAATCAGCATTCTATGTTAAATTCCTAATGTTTTTATGATTTTAACTATATTTTAACAGTCTTGACTTATGCGGACAGTAAGGCTGCATAATAGTCGTGATCTGGATTGTACTTTTCTCCTTTCCTGACCATAGCTGTTAT
>JAFZSO010000003.1 GCA_017619355.1 Muribaculaceae bacterium | reverse complement strand
GTCCTGGTCAACGGAGGCCACATTTGGGGCACTGGAGGTCCATGAGAGTGTCTTGATGATCACATCGCTCGGGGTAATCGTGGCCGTCAGCGTCTCTGTGCCGCCCACATAGATGCTTGTCGAGCTCTTGATCAGGGTAACTCTAGTGATTCCTTTCACTGTCACAGTGCAAGAGGCGCTGAGATCAATATCATCGGAAGTCGTGGCATTAATGGTGATTGTTGCATTTCCTAGCGCTTTTGCTGTCACAATTCCGTTCTGATTAACCGTAGCAACATTTGGGTTGCTGGAGGACCATGTTCGTGTCTTGATGACTACATCGCTCGGGGTGATCGTTGCTGTCAGCGTCTCTGTGCCGCCCACATAGATGCTTGTCGAGCTCTTGTTCAGGGTAACCTGCGGAACTTCTTTCACTGTTACCGTACACGAGGCGCTGAGATTGGTGCCGTCGGTGGTTGTCGCAGTAATGACTGCTGTTCCAAGAGCATTTGCTGTCACGACACCGTCCTGGTCAACGGAGGCCACATTTGGGGCACTGGAGGTCCATGAGAGATTATTGATGAACGCATCACTAGGTGTACCAGTTGCAATCAGCGTTTCAGTACCACCCACAAATATGCTTGTTGAAGTTTTGTTCAACTTAATTCCGATATAATCAATAATGGTATTAAATTCTTTCCACTGGGCTGCGTTCTCGAAAAGTTCTTTGGAACCAGATGGGACATGAAGAATACACGATTGTTTAGGAACATTTAAAAACACATCACTTCCCAGGGTAACTTGATTGGGGTTTTGAATATTACAATAAAGATTATTTAGTCCGCTGCAACCCATGAACGCATACTGGCCGATAGTGGTAACGGAGTTGGGAATGGTCACGCTTGACAATCCGCTAGAGGCCGAGAAGGCATAGTTGCCGATGGTGACAACGGAGTTAGGAATAGTGATGCTTGTCAAGCCCGTGCAAACCGAGAATGCTCTAGCACCAATGGATGTGACTGTATTTGGAATAGTTACATGAGATAGTTTTATCATCCCATCGCATATATAGTCTGGTATAGTTTTTACATTGCTTCCAAAATTAAATGAGGTAATATTCTCTTTAACATAAAAAAAAGGAATATCACTAATAGCCACACCATTCTCCGTTGATGGAGTTATAAAATTCTCAGCGTTCCAATTTACTGATGTTAGACTCGTGCAACCATAGAAAGCATTCCATCCTATTGCTATGACAGGTTTAGGGATAGTAATGCTAGTTAGACTGCTGCAGTTATAGAACGCAAATGCTCCAATTCTGGTGACTGAATATAATATACCATTATAGGCTACCGATGAAGGTATAATTATTTCACCTAAATAATTGCCACCTGAAACAACTGAAACTGAGGTACCATCGCTGTTATAATCATAGGCAATACCATTGACCATAAAGGAATATGCGTAAGTGTTGTGTGCGAGTGTGGCGAGGAGGATTATCACCAGGATTGAAGTGATGTGTTTGCGATTGGTTTTCATATTGCGCAATCATTGCATGCCATTGCAGTCCTCAAAGGCGGTTAAAAACGAGAAAAAAAGCGTGGACTGATTCGTCACACTTGTTGAGATGGTCGGATAAAACCATTGATGAAAATATGGGAACAACAGTTCACGCTATAACGCGAGAATCGCTTTGTTACCCTCTCATCATTGTAAAAATTTCCTATATTCTCTCAACAAGAGATAAGCAAACGCTTTTTAGTTTACCAAAAAGTCTGTTCGTGAGCAGTAACATCCATGAACAATTGCAAATTTAATATATAATGTGTAAAAAAGCAAAATTTTCTCAGACAATTGATGAATAATGATTTGATAAATGACAATTATATAATTAGAAATAATAGTAAACGAAAGAACGAGTAAACGTGTAAACGTGTAAACGAGCAATCGAGCTGACGAGGGGACGGGTTGACGAGGAACGAGGGGGTGGGCAAAAAAGGGCTGGCGGAGAGGCCAGCCCTTAGATTCATGTTTTATTTAATGGACAGGGCGCGCCCTGTCCCTACATGTGTGAGGAGGGGGTTACTCGCGCTCCTGGAAGTTGGATTGGTTGTTGGAAATCAACTCGTTGAAGCCAGACACACGGCGCAAGAGCTTGAGGTTCACATAAGGATTCTCGTTGATTCTCATCTCATAGAGGCTGCCGTAGCCATTTGCGAGACAGCTTTCGAGATACTTCATGGCAGCATTGTTGTCGCCCATGTCGCTCAACAGTGCGGCAGCATTAAAATAGGCCTCGCCGCCAATGAGCGGATTGTCTTGAATGATCTGTTGTGCCCAGGCGCGGGCTTCATCGGCACGGTCCATTTCATGCAGAGCAAAACCGCGCAGACTTGCCATGTTGTTGCCATTCTGCAGCATGGTGGCGAAGTCGAGGTTGGCATCAGAGAGCTTGTTCAGGCGATACTTGTTGACCCAACCGCGCAGGAGGAGCGCCTCGTTGTTCTTGGGATTGGCATCGATGGCGGTGTTGAGATAGGTGACGGCCTCTTTATCCTTGCGCTGGGCAATGAGAAGTCGAGCCATCTGAAGGAGAGCCTCGCCATTGGTCTTGTCGAGCGAGAGAGCCTGCTCAACGGCGTCGGTAGCAGCCTTGAAGTTATTGCCCTTGCCACGCATAAGCTGAATCTTTGACTGGAGCACGAAGTACTCGGGCTTGTACTGCTGATCGATGGCCTTATTGATGTTGGCAAGCGCCTCGTCGTACTGCATGAGTTCGAAGTGGCAACGAGCTGCACTGGCGTAGATCGAATGATAATCGTAAAGCCCATAGCTGATGATGGTGCGCAGGTTGCGCAAAGCCTGTCCGTAGTGCTGGTGGCGCATGGCGATGGCCGAGCGCACATAATAGAACATACCTGCCTGCGGTGCCTGGTTGATTGAGTTCTGGAGGGCGGTCATGACGGCATTGTAGTGCGAGTCGCTCATGTCGATGAGTTGGGCAACGGGTTCTGACACCTCGTCGCTCACACTCATGGCAATGATGAGGTCTTGCGCAGCCTGTTCATACTGACCGCAACCCTCAAGAATCTTAGCGCGATTGAGGAACACCTGTTGCTCGGCGGGGAAGGTGGCGACGGCACGATTAGCATACTCCATGGCCTTCTCGTAGTCGTGACGCTTGACCTCGACTTGAGCCAGACCGTAGATGGCATCGAAGTTGTTAGGCTCCTGGCGCAGAATCACATTGAAGTTGTTCTCGGCAATCTCGAGGTCGCCTTGCTTGAGGGCGAGTTTCGCCATCATGTCGACGCAGTTCAGGGCCGAGGGCTTGAGGGTGAAAGCCCGCTTGAGATCGGCATTCTCGTCGTTAAGCTTATTGAGTTCATCGTAGAGTTTTGCACGCAGCATCAACTCGTCGAAGAGGAGGTCGGTGTCCTTTTCGGGGGTCTGCTCGATGCACTTGGTGACATCGGCAAGCGCATTCTCGTACTCACCGTTAAAGTAATACTGATTAGCGCGAGCGAAACGGACCTCGTAGTTGTTAGGGTCGTCGGCAAGGTGCTTGTCGTAGACACCCATGACAGCCTCGTTGATTTTCCTCTTCAGTTCTTCGTCGTTATCATCGGCAAAAGCCGTAAAGCTGAATGACGAAACGGCAAAGACGAGAGCAAGAAATAGATACTTTAGTTTCATTTTTTATTATGTTTTATAGTTATTAATCAGAGTTAGGGGTTGGACATATCCAATGCATGACAAGTGGCACAAGCGGCAATGGCAGCGGTCTCGGTGCGCAAACGGCTCTCGCCGAGCGAAACGGGAATGAAACCTGCAGCCAAAGCCTGCTGAACCTCCTCGGGACTGAAATCGCCTTCGGGACCAATGAGCACAAGCGTGTGTGCATGAGGCACATACTGCTGAGCGAAGAGCTTGCGCTCGCTGCGCGGCAGCATGGGGTCGCAATAGGCAATGAAGCGATTGCCATCGAAAGGCTGTGCCATGAAGCGACTGAAAGGCGTGAGCTCGTCGATGACGGGCAAAGTGGCCTTGAGCGACTGCTTCATGGCTGCAATGGCAATCTTGTGCAGACGCTCGGTCTTGAGCACCTTGCGCTCGCTGTTGCAGCACAGCAGGGGCACGATGCGGTCGATGCCCATCTCGGTTGCCTTTTCGACCACCCACTCGATGCGATCGAGATTCTTGGTGGGCGCTATCGCCAGCACGATGTGATGCCCCCAGTGAGGAGGCTGCGTGACATGCTCCAGAATCTCGACAGCACAGTGCTTGTCGTGTGCCAGCGTGATGCGGCACTGGAAGAGTCCCCCTGCCCCATCGACCACCTCGATGACATCGCCCTCGTGCATGCGCAGGACGCGTGTGCAATGGCGCGCTTCCTCTTCAGGAAGAGCGAGTGTGCGGGCAATATCGGGTGCGTAGAAACGGGGCATGGAGTGGTGAAATTATACTTCAGCGGTTTCAGGAGCGGGAGCCGGATTCTCCTCGTCACGCACATGTTTGTACTTGAAGAGGAACATGAACGAAACGGCCACTACCAGTGCAAAGCCGGCGAAGATGAACCACGGAGTTTTCCACTCGCCCATGAGGAAGCCCTGGTCGTTGTAAGCACAGAACTTGTTGATGATGGCACCAGCGGCGAGCGTGCCGATGGTAGCACCCAGACCATTGGTCATGAGCATGAACAAGCCCTGGCCTGAAGCCCTGACGCTCGGGTCGCACTCCTTGTCGACGAACAGGCCGCCCGACACATTGAAGAAGTCGAAGGCCACACCATAGACGAGGCAAGAGAGGATGAAGAGAATAACGCCCGGGAATGCGGGATTGCCCAGACCGAAGAAACCGAAGCGGAGCACCCATGCAAACATGGCGATGAGCATCACAATCTTGATGCCGAAACGCTTCAGGAAGAACGGGATGAGCAGGATGCAAAGAGCCTCGGCAATTTGCGAGAGCGAGACGAGCAGCGTAGCATTATTGGCAGCAAAGGTGTGCGCCATAGCGGGGTCGCCCTTGAAGCTGGTGATAAACGGCGTAGCATAGCCATTGGTCACCTGGAGCGACATGCCGAGCAGCATGGAGAAGATGAAGAAGAGGGCCATCTTCTTGGTCTTGAACAGCTTGAAGGCATTGAGCCCGAAGGTCTCGGCCAGCGACTGCTTGGGTTTCTTCACAATCTTGCACTGCGGCAGTGTGAAGCAGTAAGCAAACAGGATAACGCTCAAGATACCTGAAACCAGGAACTGATAATGTGTGTACTGGAACTTGCCGTCGTAGTTGCCCAACGAGAAGAAGAACGAGCCATCATCGAGTGTAGCGCAGTTGACAAACCACATGGTGGCGATGAAGCCAATGGTGCCGAACACACGGATGGGCGGGAAATTCTTCACAGTGTCGAGTCCGTTTTCCTTCAGGATAGTGAAGGCGGCGGTGTTAGAGAGGGCCAATGTGGGCATATAGAATGCCACGCTCACGGTGTAGAGAGAGATAAAGGCCGTCGGGTCGGGAGTTGGCGATTGTGCACCCATCCACCAGAGTCCAATCATCGCGGCACCAGCCACCATGTGGCAGATACCGAGCAGACGCTGCGGCTGAATCCACTTGTCGGCAACAATACCCATGATGGTGGGCATGAAAATCGACACAATGCCTTGCAAAGCATAGAACCACGCGATATTGGCACCCATGCCAGCTCGTCCCAGATAGTTACCCATGCAGGTGAGATAAGCTCCCCACACAGCAAACTGCAGGAAGTTCATCACAATCAGTCTTAATTTCAAGTTTTTCATAATCAATGATTTATTTAGTTTATAAATATTATTTTCGAGTTATGTTATTGACCTGTTTTTGTCTTCATCATGCGCTGAATCTCGGCCGCGCGCTCATACTCTTCACGGTCGACTGCATCGTCGAGCAACGACTGAAGTTCGTTGAGCGAATAATCGGCCAAGGTGCGCGGCTCCTTGCGGATGACGGGGTCGCCCTTCTCGTTCTTCTCGATGAGGATGCCCGTGAGTTTGAGCACCTCGGGGGTAGTGAAGATGCGGGCATTGGTGCGCAGCGCCAGCGCGATGGCATCACTCGTGCGGGAGTCGAGCGAAACCTGTTTCTCGCCATCGTTGAGCAGAATCTGCGACATGAACACGCCATCGTTGAACTCATAGATGAGCACCTCGTCGATGGAGATGCCAAAGGCGTGCAGGATGCTCACCATGAGGTCGTGCGTCATGGGACGAGGCGGAATCACATTCTCCAGTCGCATGGCAATGGCTTGAGCCTCGGCCACCCCCACAACAATGGGAATGCGGTAGTCGCCATCGACCTGACGGAGCAACAACGCATAGGCTCCGCTCTGCACGGGGTTATAGGTGATGCCCCAGACCTGCAATTCTATTTTATCGTTCTGTTCCATTGTTTTCTTCTTTAAATCTGTTGGCCAGTGATAACACCACTGCCGTAGCACAGATGCCCCTGCTCGTCGTAGATGACGGCAAACTGACCTGGAGCTATGCCCTGCACATTCTCGTCGCTCTCTATCACCCACTCGGCATCGTGCAGGTGGGTGAAAGTGGCCTTGAGCATCAAGGGCGTGTGACGGTTCTTGAAACAGATGCGCACGGGCCCGGAGGCTTCGCCCCAGGGATTGCCCGAAATGAAGTGCATCTCGTCGAGGTGCAGGATGCGGCCATACTGTTTCTCGGTGCCGTAGCCATTGCTCACATAGATGACATTGTCGCGCACATTCTTCTTCACCACATACCAGGGACCACCACTCAGGCCCAGGCCCTTGCGCTGCCCGATGGTATGGAACCAGTAGCCGTTGTGCTCGCCCAGCTTGCGACCCGTCTCAATCTCGATGATGGGACCTTTCTTCTCGCCCAGATGACGGCGAATGAAGTCGTTATAGTTGATCTGTCCCAGGAAGCAGATGCCCTGGCTGTCCTTGCGGTAGGCATTGGGCATCTTCACCTGCTCGGCAATGCGGCGCACCTCCTCCTTGGGCAGATTGCCAATGGGGAACATGAGGTGCTTGAGCTGGTCATAGGTGATTTGCGCCAGAAAGTCGGTCTGATCCTTGACGGGGTCGACCGCTGTGGCGAGATACTTGACGCCATCGACCACATCGGTTGTGGCATAGTGGCCTGTGGCGGTCATGTCGAAGTACTTACCCCACCGCTGCTCGAAGTAGCCAAACTTGATCATTCGGTTGCACATCATGTCGGGGTTGGGCGTGAGTCCGGCCTTGACGGTGCGAAGGGCATACTCCATGACATTGTCCCAATACTCCTGATGCAGCGAGACCACCTCGAGAGGCAGCCCATACTTGCGGGTGATGAGCGTGCACATCTCAATGTCTTCCTCGGCCGAGCAGTCGCCCTCGCCATTGTCCATGCCAATGCGAATGTAGAAGGGATGCAGCTCGTGCCCCGCCTCGTGAAGGAGGTGGAGAACCACGGCGCTATCTACGCCACCCGATATGAGGACGGCAATCTTCATCAGTTGAAAATATCCTTTATCTCGTCGACAGTGAGGTTTTTATTGATAATATCAAGATTCTCGTCGAGCACAAACACGCTGGGCAGGATGCGCAAGTCGAGCTTGCGGGCAGCATCGGGCATGGCGAGCAGCGTCCAGTCGGGGTACTGCGAAGCGTCAGCAATCACCTGCTGCTTGGCCTTGTCGCCCACCACGATGTTGAAGAGCTTGATGCGACCATTCTGCAGCGATGCATTGATGCCCACATCGGTCGACACCCTGACGCGTGAAATGGAGCTTGCCGATCCGTCGCCAGTGAAAAAGACGATGACGGCCTTGGCCGAGTCGAGGGGAACATCGTAGAGCTTGGTCTTGCGACCCGTCGCATCATAAAGATCACAGTTCATGATCTTGCTGCCCAGTTTGCTGGCATTGATGCGCTCAATCTGCGACTTGTAGTAGCTCTTGGCATCGTTCTTCATCCATGAGGCATCGGCCGCCGCCTGTGCAAAGGTGAGATAAACATCGTCGATGACAGAAACGGGATGCATATAAAGGATATACTCGGCGATACCCACCAATTTCATGAAGTTGGGCTGATTGGTCTGCGCCTTGAAGAGCATATCGCGGATAGATGCCAGCCCCACATTGGTGTTGGCATTCATCATAATCTCGAAGTAGTCGGTCATGGTAGAGGCCAACGCACTATCGTTTTCGGCAGGAATGGGTTTCGAGAAGTCGAAGTTGTCCCAAAAGCGTTGCACGATGTAGTTGCAGCGGCCCTCGAGTGTGGTGCAGGTGTCAGGAGCAACGGGATATGCAAAAAGCGTAGTCTGACTTTGTGCCTTAACGGCTGATACTGAACACATCAGGAGCACCAGAAGATATAAAAATCGTCGCATATATAGTAAATAGTATATGTTTATAATCAAATTAACCAACTAAATTACTGCATTTTGGTGACCCCACCAAGATTTTAAGGAAAATTTGGCGTGAGTTCAACATTTTTTCACAAAAAAACGGAGCTGGCGTTGTGCCAGCCCCGTAATGCTGTTTATTGGGCGATTGCCACAAGCAACCACCCTACAATGTCATCCCCTGGTCAGGAAACACCGAGGATGATGTTGATGAGTGCTGTCACATCGCTCACATTGATCTTGCCGTCGCCATTCACATCGGCACTCTCCATGTCCTTGGGAATGACGCCCAGAATCATGTTCACCAGTGCGGTAACATCACTCACATTCACCTTGCCATCGCGGTTTACATCACCCCTGAGCAATGTGTCGAGAATGTCGACCGTGATATTGGCAACCGAGTGCGAAGTATTGACCGAAAGTGGCATATAGGCATCGCCCGAATAGATGGTCATTGTGCCATTGAGTCGGTCGAACTTGCGCGTACTGGTGTTGAACACATAGACGTCGGTCGAAGATGTGGAGTTTGCCGTAAAGGGAGCTCCACCCGCGGGACCTTTCAGCAAGTCGGTGGGACTGTTGGCTACTTCGAGATTGGTATCGAGAATGTAGGTAGCACCCACCGTGCCCTTCACAATCATACCCAAATCGGAGTAAATGCTGCCCGTGATGCGTTCGGTCTTGGCCTGCTTTTTCGAGGCATCGTAGCTCGACACCACATAGCACTCAAGGTCGTCGGGCAACTTGACAGGCTGGAAGCACGAGATAGCAGCCCACTGTGTCTTGGGACGGTAGTAAGGCCGCAGATAATACTTGGCGGTGTTCATATATTGACCATCCCAAGTGGCCAAATTATAGATGCGGTAGTACTGTGAGAGGGGAAGATAGCACCTGAAGTAAGTGTCGTTATTGCCAAAGAAACCATACTCCACATCACCCACATCGGGATTGTTGATGAAGAGCGACTTCAGATTCAGACATCCGTAGAAGGCCTTCCAGCCAATGAAATTGACCGAAGCAGGAAGCTCGATATCTCCCCCAATTCCTGTGTTGTTGAAGGCATATTTGCCAATTCTTGTGATTGTAGAGGGAATGTTGATACTCGAGAGACCATAACGGTCAATTAAGCAGCTGTCGTCGAAGGCGACCATGGTATAAACAATGTCGGTTTGATAGTCTTTTTCGGTCGACGTGGCATAGAAATATCCACTAAGGGCATTCGTGCTGCCCGAATAAACATATTTAGCAGTCTTGTTATACTTATCGACAACGGTTCCCAAATACCAGCTATTTCTAAACGCCTTACTTATACAAAAGTCGAAGGCGCCCAGCGTAATCTTCGAGGCACTGAAGCAGGCTTTGATGCCCGGGTCGTTCTTGAAGTTGTTGAGATTGCCCGCACTCACATATAGGTTCACGCCCGACCAGTCGTAGATGCTACTCGCCCCGAGCGATGCAGAGCGCTCCCAGTCGGTCTTCACCGTCTGGAACACGCTGGTTGGCACATTAAGGTAGATGGCATCGATGTTCTTGGCACCATAGAAGGCGCGACTGCTCATGGTAGTAACCGAGCTGGGAATGACCACAACATGCTTGGCGCCACCAGCATCGTTACGGAAAGCCTCGGCTCCAATCTTGGGCACGCCATAGGGGATCACAAGATACTTGGCATAGCAGTTCTGGAAGGCGCGCTCAGGAATCTCCTGTATAGCTGGCGACAGCTTGATGGTGTCGAGCTGCTGCGCATTCATGACAAACTGCTGACCAATGTAGACGAGCGAGGGCGGGAAGATGAGCGATGTAAGCGCCGTTTCGCGGAAGCAGCTCTTGCCCACTCTCGCAAGGCGGGAGCCCATGTTCAAGGAGATGAGCTTAGTGGCTCCATAGAACAGCGAGTCGCCAAACGAATAGGGATTCATGATGTTGCAATACTCCAGATCGGTACAGCCATAAAACGCCTGCGCGCCTAAATACTTGACACCGTCGCCGCCCGTCACGCGATTCAGGCTCTTGTGGTTCTTGAACAGGCCTGGGGCGAGCTCTTCAACAATGTAGGATTTGCCCTGGCTTTGCACCATGTTGGGAATGGTGAGTATGCCAGCGGTGTTGGTGTTGTTGATGTTGCGTCCCTTCACCATGCGAGCCCTACCGTCGGCTGGAGTGGACTGCACATAGGTGTCGGTATAGGGAGTGGTCGAGGTCACCGTATAGTACATGTAATTCTGCTCGATGTCATAACCACCCTCGTCGATCGAGGCAAAGGCGGCATTCCAGTTCGAATTGCTGGTGTAGTTGCTCTTCTTGTACTGAGGCACATGCAGCTTGGCGCTGCTGTTCATGTCAGGCACGAGGAGTTTAACCCCCTGATAAGAAGTGGGGATCGTATTGAAGTTGAAATAAAGATTCTGTAAATTCTTGAGACCTTCGAGGCTATAGGTGTGGAACCTGGTGACCGACGACGGAATCTTGAGCGTGGTGATCTTTGAGTTGCAGAATGCGGCATTACCAATGGTGGTGATGCCGTAAGGAATATCAACGAAACTCAATCCCTGGCAACCATAGAACGCCATATCGTTGATGTTGATGGTGGCATCGGTGTAACCAAACGTAGTGGCACCACCAGGCACCTGGATAATGGTCGAATAGTTGGCGTTGAACAGTGTGCCCGAGGTTGAGCCTTTGAAAGTAGTGTTGCTGGAACTCACATCGATGCGCTTGAGCGAATGACAATCACGGAAAGCACCTGTGCCAATGTACTTGGTGCTTGCGGGAATGGTGACCGAGGTGAGACCCGAGCCCGAGAAAGCATAAAGACCGATGTACTTCACACCACCGCCCGAACCCAACGAGAGGCTGACAGTGGTCAGATTAGCGCAGTTGGCAAAAGCGCTGTTCGAGAGCGTGTCGGCATCAATATAGGCCGCCGTCAAAGCCGAGCAGCCTGAGAAAGCGGCAAATCCGATATTATCGACCGAGGTCATGTAGTCCGAAGAAGTGCCAATGCGTGTGATGGTAGAGTTACCGTAGAAGGCATAATCGGCCACATGCTTGATGGTACACATATAGTTTGAACCACCGCCGTGGTTAGCATTTATCACGTCATATACACTCCTTGAAAGGTCGAGCGTGGTGGTTCCTGACTGAACACCCACTAGCGTACAATAACCATTGATATCATCCAAGCCACTGGTAATCATAAAGTTCATTCCATTGTCAGAGAAGTCGTAGGCGATGTCACCATTATAACTGATGGTGCCGAAGTTCTTCCAGACTGAACTGGTGAAATTGTTCTTACCAGGCTGAGTGGCAACAGTAATCGAGAGGTTGCTCACGCCAGAGAACGGTGACTCATCGTTAGAGACGCCAGGTGGTGTTTCACCGCCATAAACAAAGTTGGCCAGTTTGGTGCAATTCTTGAATGCATCAGTATTGATTTGATGCACAGAACTGGGAACCCACACCAAGCTGAGTCTTGAACAGCCACTGAAACAACGCGAGAAAATGTACTCGATGCCCCATCCCAGTCGCACAATGGTCAACCGTTGATTATTCATGAAGGCCTCGACACTCACGGCCTTCACGCGATAAGTTTTGCCTCCATAGGTCACTTTGCCGGGAATAATGAGCGAAGAAACGCTTTGACCGGCTTCCGAGAGTCCTGTACACTCCATGGTTTCACCGGAGTAGGTCTTGTAATTGAGGTTGCCCACGGTGAATTCTATGGCATGGCCCGAGAACCACGACAGGAGCAGCAATGCGATTGATGTAAGTAAAAACTTTTTCATAAAACAGTATTTTTTAGTTAGTAAATATTTGTCAGAAAACATGGTATGAAGGAGAAACAAGCTTGACATGGACTATGCACTCCAATACAATTACTTGCAAATATAAACAATTCGCCCCTAATAAACAAATAATCTTTAATTAAAATAAAAAAATCAATAAAAATGTTCGGCAAGTGTGATTCATGGAAAGATTTTTATAAATTCGCAGCTCAAAAGGTTGACGACAATGAAGAAATATGTGGTTTATTATGAGTATGCGAGTGAGAGCGAAAGCGGCACAAACCGCTATCGCTTTGACAACAAAGAAGATGCTTTGAACAAGTTTGCCGAGTTAAGCGAAACGATTGAAGAACTCTTCGGCATGGAAAACGATGTGGAGCGCATCGACGAAGACGACTTCTTCGGCATTCGCGACCGTCGCACCGGCGACTACGCCAAGGTGCTCCTCCAAATCGAGTAAACAACACATCCTTAGCGACCACACAAGCGGCCAGCAAAAGAATAATCAGAGAAGGAAGTTAGAACCGGACTCCGGCCAGGGCCGAGAAATCAAGGAAGGAGTTGACCATGCGGGTGCCGTTTGACTTGTAGCGGTGATGATCGGCATATCCTTGAAGCCCCACAAAGAATTGCCTGTGGTTGTACACCACACCCAGCCGACCTCGCAAGTTGAGCGACAAAGCCCCTTTATTGCCAGGTTCATACAAAATGTTGTGTCGGTAGCCGATATAGGGCGTGACAGTGAGGTTCAGGAGCCACTTGGGGCCCAACACCCAGTTGTGGCCGTAACCCACCAACAGGCAGTAGTCGTTATAGAGAATGCGTGGCGCGTCGGCCTGTGTGGGAATGTATTTGCGTCCTTCGGCATCGAGCTGCTCCACATCAATGTTCACATCGGCGTGCTGAATGCTGAAGCCTGCCAGCCAGGAGCCGGCACTGCGCTTCTGGTACTTCGAGAAGCAATAGGCTGCCGCCTGGGCATAGCGGCGGTTGTTGAAGAAGTAATAGGCGGTCACACCCATGGCTTTGCGTATGATGCCCGATTGCCTCAACTTCTGGTCTTCGATGCCGTTATTCTTATTGGAGTAAGTGATATTCATCTTGTTCTGGTTTTCCCAATAGTAGGCATCGGCCGCAAAACGGGCGCAGGTGAACGAGAAGTCGACCTTGTTCGACACCTTGCCCCCATGCACCAAATTACTGATGCTCACCGAGTAGCCCAGACTCACCGCCATGAACGACAACGACACACCGACGTTAGACACCAGATTGCTGTTCATGATCATGTGTACATCCTCAAACGGACGGCCTATGTAGGAGTCTACCCAGTTATCGCTCTTCAAGATGAGTTTCCAATTCTTGCCGGTACCCTTCACATAGGCGGTGTCGTAGCTGTTGAAGGCGCGATCGCCCCATTTGTAGGTCTTGTAGCAGAACAGCAAAAACTTGGGATAGCCCATGGTGCTGTCATTGAAGTCAACCTTACCATGCTTCATGGCCCGCCACCAGTAACGCCCGTCACGGGTAGTGTCATAGGGTTCGTTGAGTTTCTCGTCGATGCGCTGCTTGATGCCATGCTTTATCTTTTGCAATCTATTCTGAGATTTCTCAGTGTCAATCGACTGCTGCGGCACACTGTCGTCCTGCAGGATTACCTGCGGCAGCGCTACCTGCGTGGAGTCTTGACCCCACAACACCACAGGCATGCAAAGCATGAGCATCAATATCAGGTAACACCTTTTCATCATCAACCGTTATTTAAATGATAGAGGTTTAGAAATCGCTAAAGAATGTTGGGCGAATGAGAAGTCCCAAACGCACACGGCAGTGATACTTGTTATAGTCGAGCATGTTCTCGCCATAGCCGTCATAGAAGTGCAGCATCAGGAACTGGTTGTCCTTCTTGCGGATGCGGAAACCCACATTGATAATGGTGTTGAAGTTGAAATTCCAGCCCTGCCGCTTCACAAAGGTCACATCGGCAACCCAGCGCTTGTTGGCCGAAACGAACTGTGCTCCAGCTTGGAATATGCCGCTATACTTGAGAATATCCTTGTTCTGCTGACCGTCGATGATAGGAATCCATGTCTTGGCATGAATCATCAGGCGTGGGTCAATAAATGCCGAACCACAGAACGAGATTTTGTTCCAACTGCGCGATGCCTCACCGTCGCGGCCGTTTGACTCATGCTCAAGCATAATGGTTGCGTTACCCACAAGTTTGCCCTTGCTGATAATAAGTCCCTGGATACCGATGCCCGGGTTGAAGTTCAAGTCATGGAACGGCAACGACTCCTCAAAGATGTTCCACATAGCCTTCTGCGAATAGCTAAGGAACAGGTGGCTATGGAATGGAAGTATCGATTTTGTGAGACGCTGGCGGAAACTGATCTGGAACTTCACATCGCTGTTGAACTCAGTGGGTTTCTCGTTCAACGCAGTTCCTGCCACAAAATAATTGTCTTTGTAGATGCCAAAGAACGGGCGATTGTCAAAGTCATTCACAATGCTGTCGACATTAAATTGTTCCTGTTCCTTGCCAATATGAGTAATCTGCGCCGACAATGTGTTGAACATGCATGCAACAGCAACACATAATATAATTCTGTAAATCTTCATTTTTATAATGTTTTCAATTAATTTAAACCACTGCAAAATTCACAATATCAATATCATTATACTTAGCAATTATCCTGTCGTTCATCCAGATAAGGATGTCGATTTCATGGTCACTCTCGCCATTTGGTAACATTTTCTCATAACACTCAAAAGTGAGCATATACAAATCCTCACCATAAGCAATTAACTCTTCGGCAAAGGAAAAAATAATTTTTTCCTGTCTTCCTGAATGTATAAGTTGTGGTACGCCATCGACCCACAATACTGCCTTATCCTGACCATCAAAATCAGTCTCATATCCGCAAGCATAGATGTGCCCATTAAGTTTAACCACTGAACTCACATGAGCGAGCGTTAAGTATGAAGCAGGATTAGGCGCGTTAAAAATGCGCGGGAGAACTTGTAGTTCCTTGTCAACCCAGATACAAGGTTCCTCCCCCACATGGCCGCCCACAATAGTATGGTCGGTGTCATAAGCATAAATCGCAGTGGCGTGACCATCCACATCCTCGCTGGGCTTGGGCAAAATAGCTTTGGCATACCGGCCCTTGTACTCATAATAGAGCACCGCATCGTTAGTAGCTTCATCTCCATGGTATTCCATTCCCGTGATATAGCACTTACCGTTGCTCACGGCAAGACACTTGCCTGAAGGGCTGAAATTCTCACAGTCATCCAGCGGGAATATACCACTGTTTTTCAGCACATTGGGATAGTCAAACAGATAAATGTAATAGTCCCACTTGGCTATACCTTGAGTCTCGTGCTCCACATCATTTATAAAATCGACATGCAGCGTGTTCCACTTGCCGTTTTTCCAGTAACCTACTTTACCCTTGCTATTTTTTCCAGAAACAAAGTAGTCATCACCGTCACTAATGATTTCACTGGCATACTCGCAATTGGGGAGTTCCATAATCCTGTCGCCCATCAGGTCATAAACATGACCTTCAGATGTCAACACCAAGATCTGGCGTTCACCCCTACGCTTTACCTGGTTAGGCTCATCATGCTCGCACGAGGCAAGCAAAAACAGTGCACAAAGTGCCAATAATATATGCTTCATATTCTTCATTTGTTTTTATCGTGTTGCTCCTCCTAAAGCAATGTAAAGAGCAATGACAGCCTGCGCTCCATTATACATGTTCATGGCCTCGTTGAGCTGAGCATTAAGGAGAGTTTCCTGAGCAGTAAGCACTTCGAGATAGCTCGACTTGCCATTGTCCATCAGTTCATGAGTTCCAATATAGGCCTGGTGCAGCACATCAACCTGTCGGTGGAAGTAGCTGTGTTTCTCGCGAGCTGCCTGGCAGTCGGCCAGCGCTTCATTCACCTGATTGCCGGCATCAATGACGGTCTGCACATACCTGCGTTTCAGGTCTTCTTCTGTGAGCTGCGCAATCTTGTAGTTTGCCTTGATCTTGCCTCTGGCAAAGATTGGCTGTGTGAGCGATGCCACGGCGTTAAGCAAAATCTTGCCTGGGTTCACCACCATGCTTCCGGCACTGTTGGTCCACCCTGCGACACCCTGCAACGAGATGTTGGGGTAAAATGCCGAACGGGCATCCTGCGTGTTGTAGAAGGCCTCTTCCATTGCAAAGTTGGCAAGACGTATGTCGGGCCGCAGTTCGAGCATGGTTGCGGGAACACCTATCTGAATAAACTTCGTGTCAAACATTCTTTGTCCAGTCGTTTCGTCGGAATGCTCTGGTAAAGCAGAACTGCCCCAATGACTGCGCTCAATGTGGTGAGGCGTGTCGGCCAGCAAACTGCAGATGTCATTCTCCACGCTGCGAATATTGCGGCGAACGTCAACAATCTGGGTCTTCACGTTCAGGTATGACGATTCCATTTGATTGACAGCAGTGGAATAAACTTTTCCGTTTTCCCAAAGCGTTTTCTCGGTCTCTAACGAAGCGTGCCACAGGCTGTCGGTGGCAGTCAGAATCTCTAACTGACGGTCGAGCAACTGCAGCATATAATACTGCTGAGCAACGGCCGATATGAGGTTGGCACGCATGGCTTCTTCACGCACCTGGGACTGGAGAAGCACAGCATTGGCAGCACGTTTCTTGTTAGATATGGAACCAAAGACGTCAAAGTCCATATTGATTTGAAGCGGCAGGTTGTAGGTCTTGCTCAGGGGCCCGAAGTCGAAACTCGACAGCGAGCCCGACGGCGAGAAATAGACCGACGGCAAGAAGGCCTTCTTGGCTGCAGTCAGAGCGGCATCGCTTTTCTCCACAGCAATGCGGGCCGAGTTCAAGTCGGTATTGTTGGCCAACACCTGCTCAATGAGCTGTTGAAGCAAGGGGTCGGTGAAGAACTCTCGCCACGACAACTGTGCCATGGATGTGCCACCTCCTTGCGCCAGCACGTCTTGCGATGTGCCAAAGGCGTTGGCAGGTGGGGTCACACTCTGCACATATTTTTGATGTAGCCCACACCCAGTCAGTATAATGCTGACGACAAAGATTAGAATAGTGTTCCTGTTCATTAAATATTATATTATTTATTATTTTTGTGGGGGCAAGGAGGTGAAACCCTGCCCCACACAAAACCGTCTTTTTTTTGAAGGTCAGTTAATGTTTAGAATAATGTTGATGAGCATTGTGACATCACGCACATCCACTTCGCCATCAGCATTCACATCGGCAACTTCCTGATCCTTTTCAAGTACACCAAGTATCATATTAATGAGTGCGGTGACATCAAGCACATCCACTTCGCCATCACGGTTCACATCACCCAAGAGGAACTCTTCACCAAAAATGATACAGTCACTGGTTGTCGAACTCTCAGCTGGCAGATATACATGTCCTGAACCCAAGAGCCCACCATTCCAGCGATAGAATGCGGCCAAACTGTCGACATAGTCTAACACGAATACACTATCAGCCGTAGTGGCATCACTTATCAGCAACAAGTTTTTCTTAGGTGCTGCAATGGAGTCTTGAGTCAGAGTCAAAGTGAATGTTCCTCCCCTATCACTATGGAGCAGATAAGGCTCGCCGCCCTTCAACGCATCCACTTTTCTGATAATGGCCTTATCCTCTTCAGTCTTGATTCTTGTCACCACATATCCCTGAAGATCTTCTGGCATGGTCACATTATTATAAGGTACTATTGTAATCCAATGAGATTCATCAATATTGATATCAAATTGCGAATCTGGAACGAAGCGGAATATGCGTGGCATAATGCCTTTCTCATCATCGGCAGCCTTGGTGTTAAATGAAGCCATGAAGAAGTCGAAGGAGCCCATGTCGAAGGAAGTGCTACCGCCACCGCTACTGCCACCTTCACCTTCGCCACCGAACATATTCATCATTTCCTCCATGTCGAAAGAACTTGCGAGTTTAATGATGGTCTTTTTGCCTTCAGTTGTGGGGAACTGGATTGTTGCAATGCCGTCTGTTATGTCAATGACAGCCTTGCAACTGTCACCAGCGGCCTCTTTGGTTGCCACTTTCAGACCAGAACCTGGCATGAACATTTCCAATAATGCCGAGATGTCAAAACCTTCAGAACCTTCAGAACCCTCAGGGTCTTCCTCGTCATCACTTGATGTATCAGAAGCGTAGAGATAGAGGTTATTGCCATCCTCGTCCTGTCCCACGTTGAGATACCACACATCACCTTCTTTTTCAAGAACGATCTCCTGAGTATTCTCGGGAACCGAATTGAATGGAATTCTATTATTTTCGATAGTGACTTTGTTACCGCCCTTGCCACCACCCATCATTGAGTTATTGGCGCTCATAGCGTAGTGTGTGGATTCACCATCCTTAACCCTTGTGCCAACAAGCAGCAGGCGGGTGCCGTCGGTCAGGCTAGTGACATTATGAGTCAGCACATAGCTACCGGCATTCTTTCCGGCTGGCAAGATGTCTCTCGTCTGCACGGTCAGTTGGAACTTGCGCTTCATCGTGTATGACTTCTCCTCGTTGACATCTGTTGTTTCAGGATTATCTTCAGCCACTTTCACTTTCACCTTAACGGTGATCTTTGCCTTGCCCACCTGCACACCAGTAAGCGTCTTGGCTTCATCATCCCACGAGGCAATCTCCTCGTCAGATGTCTTGATAGTAACTTCTCCTTGAACGTCTTTTGTAAGTCTGTAGAAGAAATCAGGCTCTTCTGTGAGGCTCTTGGTAGAGTTAACAAATATCGCCTGGTCTGAGACAAGGAGCGTTAAATCAATATCATCAAGGTGGTTCAGTTCACCCACCTTGGCCGACATCTTAGGTTCCTCGTTGTCGGAACCACCCATCAGACTGGCAAACATATTATTGTCCTCGGTATAAATCAGCGGTCCACAAACCACCACATTGTCACCAGGGCTCAAGTCTTTCAGCTCTGCAAATGTCACATCGGCTCCTTCACTTGAGTTGGGAATTTCCACTCCATGACCATTGACAACCTTCAACTGATTGTCTTTAGTGCCGTCATCAGATATATAATAAGTGAGTCCGTCAGAACTGCCAAAACCAGGAATGAGAGATGAAATGTCAAAACCCATATCACCCATCGCGTCCATGTCAAAGTCCATGTCGCCAAACATCTCATCCATATCCATGTCTCCGCCCATCATCTCGTCAAGGCCTAAGTCACCGAACATGCTGAGCATACCGGAATTGACTTTGCTCACCATACCTCTAATGTAGTAGTTGCAGCCTTCTTCGAGCGTAATGGTCACATTGTCGATGGTGACAGTACCATTCTCAGCCAGTTCCTTGGCCTGTGCCACAGTGAACGGATGATTCTTGCTGCCAGGCAGCGACGATGAAGCATCGTCAATTCTCAGTGTGCAGGTGGCTAAAGCCTTGTCATGATATTCATTTTCTTCAATTCTTGCAGTAATCACTACCGTACCGCGTTTCAACAAAGTCACCACGCCATTGCTGACGGTAGCTATAGCAGTATTGCCGCTTGACCATTGAATCATTGACTCAGGTGCTCCATTGCATGTAATGCCAAGAGTTACAGTTCCGTCCGATAAGTCGGCAGAGAAATCGTCGGATGCGAATTCCAGGGTCACAATCTTTTGTTTAGAAACTTCCTTCTTGAAGAATGCTATCTGGGTATCGATAATGTCGTCGCTTACATTTCCATCCTGTGTTTCTTCCAAAAGTTCCCACTTGCTGCTCATAAAGCTTGATTTCACACCAGCATAGTAGGTTTTCGAATCAATAATAGTAGAGAGAAAATCTTTCTTTAAGGTAAACTCCGAACTGCCATCAGAAACACTACCCACACGCAGGCCATTGCTTTTTCCAATAAGCATTAAGGTATCATTTGAGGGTGTAACGAAACTGACACCTGAACCTTTTTTGCCCTTCCACTTAATATTATTAGGCACATCTCCCGTGATGCGGTCTTTATCGGCATTCAGTTCCACTGACACCAAGGCGGGCGCCTTGTCAGCCCCCTTGTCGTTCGACATGGCATTTGCTGTCGCCAAATCAGCTATCACCAGCTCATCGTTATCAGCAATATTACTAAATGCAACCTTTTTCCACTTTACAAAAGTCTGGTAATCTCTTTTGAAGATGGAGAAACTTGCAGGACTGGGACTGGGTGTTGATGCATCATGAAGCCTTGCCCAACAATCAACTGCATAGTTCCATTCAATAAAATATTCCTTATTGTTCACAACGCAACTGAGAAGGCCAAATTCTTCATCATAAGTAAATTGAGACACGCCGCCAGCACTTACAACCAGATTAGCGTCAGATGATGCAGCAAGCGGACGACCGTCGGCCCTTTTGAATGTAAGGGTACCATTTGCATTTTTTGTAATAGTCCACTTGATGCCACTCGAGACATCTCCAATAATTTTGTCATTTTTTAATGTCACATCGATTCCCCTAAAATCAGTAAGATTATTAGGAAGTGCAACAGAATAGTACTCATCAACAAGCAGAATGGTATCGCCTGATTGTACACCATTGAGACTTGTCTTCACCCACTGCACAGCGTAGTCTTCAGCCAATGCAGTTCCTGTTCCTATCGCTAAAATAAATAACAGTAACAGTTTTTTCAAAACAAAGGTTCTCATAAAAGTAGAAATTATAATAGAATTTATAGATTATAATGATTTTGTTTCGTTTGATTCTTGCAATTGTTCTTCGTCGTTCTTCTTTGGACCACCCTGATACTTTTCGTGAAGTTTCTGGAACACGATAAAGAAGGCAGGCACAACAAAGAGCAAGGCGAGCGTGCCCACGGCCATACCGGCTGTAACGCCAAGGGCGAGCACACGGTTACCATTGGCTCCGGCACCACCGGCAATAATGAGCGGAATCATACCCGCAATCATTGTGACGACGGTCATCAGGATGGGACGCAGACGCTCCTCACAGGCAGCAAAGGCCGCATCGCGAATGCTCATGCCCTGTTCACGTCGTTCAGAAGCAAACTCGGTGATGAGGATGGCCGTCTTGGCAAGCAGACCTATGAGCATGATGACACCCGTCTGCAGATATATGTTGTTCTCCATGCCAGGCAGGTGAAGCAGCGATACGAGCCAAGTGATGCCGAACGACCCCATCAGACCGAAGGGCACACTGAGCAACACTGCCAACGGAGTGAACCACGAGTTGTAAAGCGATGCAAGAATGAGGTAGATGAGGATGGCGCAGATGCAATAGATGAGGGCCGTGGCGTTAGAGCCAGCTGCCTCCTCCACTTCGCGCGACATGCCACCATACTCATAACTGTAGCCATTAGGCATCTCTTCCTTGAACACCTCGGCGATGGCCTCGTGGGCGTCGCCCTCAGAGTATCCGCTGGCGGTCATCACACCGCAGGTGATGCTCTGGAACAGGTTGAAGTGGTCGACCGAGGCCGAACCGACAACCTCCTTGAGTGTGACAAACTCTGAAATGGGAGCCATCTTGCCACCTTGCACACGCACAAATATATTATTCAACGACTGCGGGTCGAGACGATATTCGGGAGCGGCGTTGGCCATGATGCGATATACCTTACCGAACTGATTGAAGTTGCCCACATAAGAGCCGCCGCAGTAGGCACCAAGCGTGCGAAGCACCGTGGCAGGTGTCACACCGGAGCGGTCGCACTGGGTGGCATCGACCTCAACCTGATACTTCGGGAAGCGCTCAGAGTAGGTGGACATGGCCGTCATGATTTCAGGCCGCTCATTAAGTTTGTTGAGGAACTTGGTTGCATCGGCGTTGAAATCTGACATCGGGCGGTCCTGCATGTCTTGCAGCACGAGGTTCACGCTACTGTTGGAACCGTAGCCTGGCACCTGTGGCATCTGGAAGGGGATGACCTTGGCATTCTTGATTTCTTTGCAATCGAAGGCAAAGCGTGCATACACCAGCATGATGTTGTGATTCATGCCTGGACGGTCGTCCCAGTTCTTCAGACGAATGATGAGCGTGGCATAGCAACTGCCCGAGCGACCAGCCATCATGCCGTAACCGCTCACCACAGCGTAGTTCTCTAATTCGGGAATCTTTTTCACCTTCTCCTCCACCTTCTTCACAATCTCCTGTGTTTCATGCAGGGTGCAACCTTCAGGTGCACGCACCTCGGCGAAGAACACGCCCTGGTCTTCCTGCGGCACAAGTCCAGAAGGCAAATTGCGCATGAAGAAGATGAGCAACAAGGCAGCACCGGCAAGCAGCACACCTGAAATCCACGGTTTCTTGATAAAGCGCCCTACGCTTTTCTTATATTTTTTGAGAATGGCATTATAGCTGGCAGTATAAGCCTTGGTCACATAGTAGTTCAGATTCTTCTTCTCTTTTCCATCCTTCGAGTAGCGCATCATGATGGCGCACAGGGCAGGACACAGCGTCAAGGCCGACACGCACGACAGGCCTACAGCCGAAGCCAGCGTGACACCGAACTGCGTGAAGAACGAACCCGATGTGCCGGGCATGAAGGCCACGGGGATGAACACCGCCATGAACACCAAGGTGCACGTGATAACGGCCACCGACACGTCGCTCATGGCCTGACGCGTGGCCTCGCGGGCATCGGTTATGCCACCCTCCATTTTCGCCATCACCGCCTCCACGACCACGATGGCATCGTCGACCACAGTACCGATGGCGAGCACCAAGGCGAATAGCGTCAGTATGTTGAGCGAGAACCCTGCAAGCGACACGATGGCGAAGGTTCCTAACAGTGATACGATGATTGAGAGTGAGGGAATAACCGTCGCCTTGAAATTCTGCAGGAAGAAATACACCACGAGAATCACAAGGATGATGGCGATGACAAGCGTCTCGACTACATTGTGAATGGCGGCGAAGAGGAAGTCGTCGCTGGTTTCCAGAATCTCAAACTCCAGACCTGCGGGCATCGTAGGCTTCAATTCCTCATAGAGCTTGTTGATGCGGGCATTCACTTCGGTAGCATTGGCGCCTGGCGCCTGGAACACCATGTAGATGGTGCCGGGCTTACCGTCGATGTTGGAGGTGAAGTTGTAGCTCACAGCCCCAATTTCCACATCGGCCACATCGCTCAAGTGCAACAGGTGGCCACTGTCGCTGGTGCGCAGCACAATGTCGTTGAACTCCTCAACGGTCTTCAGCGTGCCCTTGTACTCCATTGAGTACTGGTAAGCATTCTCCGACTGCTCACCCAGTGAGCCTGTGGCAGCGACGAAACTCTGGCCGCCAATGGCCGCAAACACGTCGTTTGGTTCCAACCCGTATTGCGCCATCACATCAGGCTTGAGCCAGATGCGCAGGGCATAGGTGTTACCCAGAGCCATCACGTCGCCCACACCAGTGATGCGCATCAGGCGGGGTCGCACATTAATATCGATGTAGTTGGCTATAAAGTCGGCATCATACTTGCCGTCAACGCTCTTCAATGCACCAATGTGCAGGATGTTGCTCTGCTGCTTCATCACCTGCACGCCCACCTTCGTCACCTCCGAAGGCAGCAAGGCTGTGGCACGGCTCACGCGGTTCTGCACATTCACGGCGGCAAGGTCGGGGTCGGTACCCTGCTCGAAATAGACCTGAATCGAGACATCGCCCGATGCCGAAGCCGAGCTGGTGATATAGGTCATCCCCGGCACGCCATTGATGTTCTCCTCAAGCGGTTGCACCACCGCCTTCATAATGGTGTTAGCGTCGGCACCCGTGTATGATGTCGAGACGCGCACCGTGGGCGGGGCAATGTTGGGATACTGCTCAATGGGCAGTGTGCTCATGCAAATGAAACCAACAAGCGTGATGACAATCGCTATTGCGCATGCCATCACGTATCGGTTTATGAATATGTTATTCTTCATTGCTTAGTCTTTCTTTTTGGGTGTAGCCGGGAATAAGACTTTTTGTCCTTCCTGCAGATTGTTTGCACCCACAGTGACAATGCGGTCGCCCACATTGAGCCCCTCGGTCACGATAACATCCTTGCCGTTACCGGCATCGGTTATCGCCACAGCCACAGCAGTAGCGGTGCTGTCGGCCTTCACTTTATAGACCAGGGATTTATCTTGCAGGCGAACCACGGCAGCCTGAGGTATCACCATCACCCCCTTTTGGCTAAGAGGCAGCACCACTGTGCCTTGAATGCCCGAGTACAGATGACCATCGGGGTTAGGAAATGTGGCTTTGCAGGCAAGCGAACCTGTGGAGGCATCGACTACACCTGTCAGACTAGAGATGCGGCCCTTATGAGGATACTCGGTTCCGTTCTTCATGACAAACGACACATCAGGGAGTGATTCAAGATATTTGCTTTTATCACTTTGAGTTACCCCCGACGACACACCTGCTTCAAGAACAGACTCTGGAACCGAGAACCATGCCTCCATCTGACGGTTGCCGCTCACGATGGTGAGTTGCGTCATGGGAGTTACCTGGTCGCCTGCGCGAACATTGATTTCACCCACAACACCCGACACCGGCGATGTGAGAGTGCAGAAGCCCAGATTCACTCGGGCACGATTCACTGCCGCTTGAGCCTGACTCACCGAAGCCCTTGCCTGCTGAACCGATGCCTGTGCCTGACCAACGGCCGCTTGCGCCTGCCGATAGGTGTTCAGCGAGTTTTCAAGAGTGTAGTTGCTCACAATTTTCTTGTCATAGAGGTTCTTATTGCTCTCATATTCCAGTTTCGCACTATTGGCCTGTGCCTGTGCCGACTGCAGATTGGCCTGTGCCGATTGCAGACTGGCCAGAGCAGCCTGATGGTTGGCTTGTGCCGATTGCAGATCATGCTGGGCATTGCGAGAGTCGATCACAAACAGGACTTGCCCTCGGCTCACCTGCTGGCCTTCAATCACGCATATTTTCATCAACTGGCCGCTCACCTGTGGCGAAATTGTCACATCGGACTGACCTTTCATCTTCGCACTGAACTTGATGGGCACCTCGATGTCGGTCTTCTCTACCGTCATGGTTTCAAACGACGACTGCTTCTCCTCGGGCTTATCAATTCCGCACGTTGCCATCACCATGGCCAAAAGCACCAGAACGCCCACGCTCAAAAACCGACACTTAAAATCAAACAAAATACTTCTCATAGAAAATTAAAAAAAGAATGGCACACTACAGTAACGAAACCATAGCGCACCACATTATAATTTATTACAAATCAATAAATTACGCGACCCATAGAATGGATCTGCCAATATATTGTTATATAAAAACATTTGTTCTCATTTGTAATTAAGCTACAAAAGTAATTTAATTTGGAATAATTACAAAAAAAGATACAAATTTTTTATTATATAACTTAAATTAAATTAGAATGTTACTTGACGTAATTCTTGATGGCGTCGCGCCAAATGAGGTAGCCTTCGCCCATGAGATGCAGGCCGTCGTTGGTGAGTTCGGGACGCAGTTTGCCTTCACTGTTCACAAATAGCGGATAGAGGTTGATCCATGTAACATTCTGGCGACGAGCGACTTCCTCAAGAGCCTTGTTGCCATCGACCACCACCTGTTCGCGATCCTTGAGATTCTTCCACATGCGCACATCGTTGTTGAAGGGGAGCATGCTCTGCAGGTAGATTTTAGTCTTGGGGCAATGCTGCTTGATGAGCACGATGAGTTTCTCGGTGGCACGTGCTATGCTGTCGGCCGTGACGGCGTGCGACACATCATTCACACCGCTCAAGATGAAAATCTTCTTGGGTTTGCCTTTAAGAATGGGATCGATGCGGTCGATAAGTCCCTGCACGATATCGCCCACTATGCCACGGTTCTTGATGTGGCGGTTGTTGAAGAGTTCGTTGAACTCGCAACCATCGGTCAGGCTGTTGCCGAGAAACACGATGTCGTGCTTGGTAATGGGCAGATACTGGAACAACGACGCACGACGGGCATAGTACACATCGGTATTGGCGGGTTGATTCTGAGCAAAGGCACCCAGCGCCACCACAGCGCAAAGTATTAAAACAAGTTTTTTCATAACCACAGTTTATAATGCGGGTTTTTGAAGCATAGGGAGTGCTGGGATGCAGCACTCCCCTGCTTTATGAAGCGAAATTATTGATTCAGTTTGCGATAGGCATCGGTGGCTTTCTTCACCGAACCATGCTCAAGCAGCAACTGGCGTGCCTCATCGTACGACAGTTTCAACTCCTCGGCCACCCAACGCGTGCCACGGTCCACAAGCTTGTTGTTGGTGAGTTGCATATTCACCATCTTATTACCCTTCACGCGCCCCAACTGTATCATGGCAGTGGTTGTTATCATGTTACAGATGAGTTTCTGCCCGGTTCCCGACTTCATGCGGCTGCTGCCGGTTACATACTCAGGACCCACAATCATTTCGATAGGCACCTCGGCCACCTGCGAGATGGGCGCATCGGGGTTGCTGGTGATGCAGCCTGTGAGGCATCCGTGTTCACGAGCATCACGCAGTGCACCAATCACATAGGGTGTGGTACCCGATGCAGCAATACCAACGACGGTATCGAGTTCGTTCACGCCATGTTCGAGCAAGTCCTTCCATCCCTGATGTTCGTCGTCCTCGGCCTTTTCCACAGCATTGCGCAGGGCAGTATCTCCACCGGCAATGAGTCCGATGACCCAACCCGAATCAACGCCAAAAGTGGGTGGAATCTCGCTGGCATCAAGCACACCAAGACGGCCCGATGTACCAGCCCCCATATAGAAGATGCGTCCACCCTCCTTCATGCGCTCAACAATGCCTTTGACGAGTTTCTCGATTTGAGGAATCGCCTTCTGGACAGCATCGGCCACCTTGTGATCCTCCTGATTGATTTCAGTGAGGATTTCATGCACCGACTTTTTCTCAAGATCGTTATAGAGCGAAGGTTGCTCACTTATTTTTACAAAAGCCATTACGATAATGTTTTTGAAGTTTTACTTTAAGTATAAAAATAGAGAGAAACACGAAGTTCAACATCACATTATTGCACCGTAGAATGATACTTGATGAGACCTTCCATGGGGTCTTGAATGATGCGCCCTATGGTAATGCCGAGCTGTTGAGCAGCCTCCATGAGAGTGTCCTTCTGTTTGAGAGCGATGGAGCCCACAAAGTTACAGGGCAGTGCCTGATAATTCTTGTAGTTGGCCACATTGCGCTTAAAGAAGTCGGTGAAGGAGCGGAACACGATGTTACGCACCTCGGGCACATCCATATTGCGCTCAAGGAAGGGAGCAAACTGTGCCAGGAAGCGGTTAGCAGCAGGCTTGCGATACACAGCCTCGATAATCTTGGTACGGTCGAGGTCATACTCCTTGAGGAACTTCTCACAGATGTACTCAGGCAGTTGCTTCTTGAGCACATCGCCTACCAGCAGCTTGCCCAGCACGGCACCACTGCCCTCGTCGCCCAGGATGTAGCCCAGCGGCGACACATTGTCGACCACTTTCTCGCCATCGTAGTAGCAAGAGTTAGAACCTGTACCAATGATGCAGGCAATACCAGGCTTGCGCTGGCACAGAGCGCGTGCAGCGGCAAGCAGGTCACTGTCGACCTCAATCTTCACTGCAGTGGGGATATTGGCTTTGAGGGCGTTCACCACCTGCTGCTTGATTTCGTCGGAGATGATACCGGCACCATAGTAGTAAATCTCGTCGATCTTGTAGTTGGCCATATGAGGCATAAGCTCGTCCTTGATGCGAACGGTCATCTCCTCTTCGGTCATCAACAAAGCATTCATTCCGGTCGTAAAAATCTGAGCGACCTTCTCATTTCCATTAAGCAGACACCAATTAATCTTGGTGGAGCCGCAATCAGCAATTAAAATCATAGTCAATTATATTTTAATGTAAATTTTCTTCTTATATAATATGTAGCCAAAGAGCCAGCAAATGCACACAAACACAATGGCGTAGAGGCACGATGCCGCCTCGGGACTGCAGGTCACAGCCTTGCAGCCGTCGTGTATGAGCGAGTGAATGCTCACCGGGTCGCCAGCGGCATTGGTTCCGAAGCGAACCGTGCCGAAGACGATGGAGAGGATGGTGCCCACCAAGTAGCAGAACAGAGGATTCACGCCAAACGACTGGAAGAATCGGCACCACTTGTTGCGGCCCTTCACATCAATGATGTAGATGAGCAGCGCCAGCAGGCATGATGCCATGCCGGTGGTGATGAGCACGAAGGTGCTCGACCACATTTTCTTGCCACAAGGAATGCCATACTGGAGCAACCATCCGCCCAGCACCATGGCAATACCAAGAAGCGCAATCTTGGCAATGCGCTCGGTGTTGTTGTGATAAGTCATAATGAGTTTACCCACCATGAGACCTATGAGCACATGGGCAATGCACGGGAGCGTGCTCAGGATGCCTTCAGGGTCGAAGGCGATGATACCCTCAAAAACGCCCTCTGAATACATGTGGTTCTCGCCCAGCACAGCATTGTCGATGCGGGCAATGATGTTGTCGGCACTAATGTCATAGCCGTGCCCCACCGCCAGAATGATGGCGTAGGCCACAAGAATCAGCCCTATGAGCCACGGCACAAAGCGATGCTTGAGTGTGACAGCAATCATGGAGCCAAAGAAGTAAACCAAGGCAAGACGCTGGAACACGCCCAGGATACGTAAGTGATTGATAGCGCGATCGACAAAGTCGATATCAGGATTGAACAGGCCGCGAAGCCACACTGCGAACCACGACACCGCCCCACCAATGAGGAAGAGGATGACGGTGCGCTTCACAATCTTGAAAAACACCTGCCTGTTTAATGAGAAATTGAATTTTTTGAGAGAAAAATACATCGATACACCCATTACGAACACAAAGAACGGGAACACAAGGTCGGTGGGGGTCAAGCCTTCCCACTCGGCATGTTCGAGAGGTGCATAGATATGGCTCCAGGTGCCGGGATTGTTGACCAGCAACATGCCCGCAATGGTGATGCCACGCAGCACGTCAAGAGCCAGAAGTCGTTTAGGTTGTGCCATTACTTATTGTTTTTTAGTTGTACATTCGTCGATGAGATAGATGAGCGACTGATAAGGTACGCCGCTATGGGTTGTGAGTCCAATCTCGCAAGTGCGGCTATTGGAGAAGCCGCGGCTTATGCCGGCCTTCTCGATTTGGGGTCGCAACTTGCGCAGAGCATAGACATTTAGCTCGGGATGCGTGAAGCCCTTGTCGCCAGCAAAACCGCAGCACCCCACCCCCTCGGGAACGAGGACATGCGTGGAGCACTTGCGTGCCAGTTCAAGCACCTTGCTATCGATGCCCATGAGCTTAGTAGAGCATGTGAGATGCAAAGCAACAGGCTCATCAACGGGATGGAAGTCAAGGTCTTGCGCCACAAAATCATGAACAAACTCCATAAGTTCAAGGGGTTTGAACCGAGTGAAGTGCTTGCGCATGTGATGCAGACAGGGACTCTGGTCGCATACCACAGGGTACTCGCCCTGATTGCTGGCGGCCCACATGGCCTCTTCCAATTCCATTGCCTTTTGCTTGGCCAAGTCGGGCATGCCTTTACTTTCCCAAATCATGCCGCAGCACATCTTCTTCATGTTCTCGGGGAAGATAACCTGCCAGCCCGCCTTGTTGAGGAATGTCACCACCACATCGGCCAAATCGGTCTTGGGACCTTGGTGGCCGTGACCCATGGTCTGGTTCAGGCAACTCGGGAAATAGACAACCTTTTTGTCTGCCGGTTCAACATGGGCGTTGCGAGCCTTATGCGCCTTGGGCAGAGAGGGAGTCCACAGTGGAGCACCCACCTTGTGCAGTGCCTTGCCGGCAACTTCCACGCCCTTGTCGCGCAGCACGAAGTGCGCAGCATCGGCCATGTACAAAAGGCCCTTGAGCGATGTGCGCACACCATTGAGATGACGGGCACAAAAACCTCCCACCTTGTATCCCATGGTCTGTTGAGGTCGTGCCTGTGCACGAAGATCGTGCGTGAGGTCGGCCGTATTGATTTTCATGGGGCAGGACGTGCTGCACAGCCCATCGGCAGCGCAGGTAGAGTTGCCGTAGTATTTATATAATTTCTCAAGCCGTGCGAGCCGTTTGGGGTCTTCGCCAGTGGCTTTGAGTCGTGATATTTCGCGTTGAGCCACAATGCGCTGACGCGACGACAGCGAAAAACCGCTGCTCAGGCAGTTCACCTCGCAGAAACCGCACTCCATGCATTTGTCTACATTGGGATTCGTGAGAGGCAGGGGTTTCACATTCTTGATGAAGCACTCGGGGTCATCATTGAAGATGACACCTGGATTCAAGATGCCCTCGGGGTCAAAGAGCTGCTTCACCTGACGCATCACGCCATAGGCCTTCTCGCCCCACTCCTTGAGAACGAAGGGAGCCATATTGCGGCCAGTGCCATGCTCAGCCTTGAGCGAGCCGTCGTACTTGTCAACCACAAGCTTCACAATCTCGTTCATGAGATTCTGGTATCGTGCCACCTCCTCGGGCGTATCAAACGACTGTGCGATGATAAAGTGATAATTGCCCTCAAGGGCATGGCCATAGATGCAGCAGTCGTCGTAGCCATGCTCGTTGAGCATATTTGCCAGATCGACGGTGGCATCGGGCAGATCTTCGATATGGAAAGCAATGTCCTCGATAATCACGGTCGTGCCCAGCGGACGAGTTCCTGCAACAACGGGGAAGATGCCCGAGCGTATTGCCCAATACTTGCCATATTCCTCAGGTTTATCGGTGAACTTGGCGGGGACATAAAGCTCAAATTCATCGAGAATCTTCATGATGGCGGCGATGTTATCGTCGAGTTGCTCTTTGGTGTCGGCCGAGGTGCGCACGAGAATGGCGGTCAAGCCTTCGCCCGTAGTATCTTCGGCCGAAGCAAGCGATTTCTTGTCGAGAATCTCGGCACACTCCACAGGACCGCTCTTCATCTTCACCACACACTCGCATGCCTTGCGCATATCCTTGAAATAAAGCATAGCGCTTGCCGAGTGCGGATAGAGGTGATGCGTGGCCATGGTGAACTGGCTGGCAAAGCCCAGCGTACCCTCGCTGCCCACCATGAGGTGAGTGATAATATCGAAAGGATCGGTAAAGTTGACGAAGGGCGAAATGTTAAGACCCGTCACATTCTTGATGGCATACTTGTGACGGATGCGTGCCACCAGCTGCTCATCGGCCATCACCTCGTTGCGGATGCGTTCAATGGTGGCAATGAACTCGGGATGCGTCTCGGCAAACTGCCGGCGACTCTCCTCGTCGCCCGTGTCAAGCACGGTGCCGTCGGCAAACACAATGCGCATCGAGTGCAGAATCTTGTCGCTGTTGGCATGCGTGCCGCAACTCATGCCCGAGGCATTGTTGATGACAATGCCGCCCACCATAGCTGAGCCCTTCGATGCGGGATCGGGCGAGAATATGCGACCATAGGGCTTGAGCAATGCATCGACCTGAGCACCCACCAAACCGGGCTGCAAGGTGATGACGGAGCCGTCGGGTGAGATAGTATAATCTTCCCAGTTCTTTCCGGCAACTATGAGTATTGAGTCGGTATTCGTCTGCCCCGACAGGCTGGTACCTGCCGCACGGAAGGTGACAGGCAAGCCCAGGGCATGAGCCTCCTTGAGCAATCGCGACACCTCGTTCTCGTCTTTTGAACGCACCACAATCTTGGGAACATGACGATAGAAGCCCGCATCGGTGCCCCATGCAAGACATCGCAGGTCGTCGGTATATACCCTGTCGTCGGGCACAAACCATGAAATGTTGCGAAGAAATGTCTTATAACTCTCGTTCATATTGCAGGAAAGATGAAAGGGTTAATAGTAAAGGTAATATTTGCTCGACAGCTTGCGGAAAGCATCGGCGTCCTTGTTCCAGTAATCGGCCATATCCTCTACCCTGTAACGCTTGGTGAAGAGTTCGCGAATCTTGCTGGTACCGCACACCTTGTCGAACATAGCATAACGCTTGGGGTTCTGCTCAAAGATCTTCACATCAGGGTAAAGTTCGTGCATCACCTGCAAGAAATAGAACTGCGTGAGCGTGAGGTTGGCAGCGTCAACATCGGTGATGTAGGTCTGCACACCATGCACCTCTTTCTTTTCCTGGTTTACATCAACGCTGGTCACGAAGAATGGCTTCACATTGATGGGACGGAACTGGAGTCCTGGCAGGTTGAGTGCGTTCATGGCATCGGCCACGCGGTCGGCATCGGCCCAAGTGGCGCAGAACAGCTGGAATGGCAATGTGTAGCCAATACCAGTGTTGAAGATGTAGAGTTCGCCCAAAATGCCGCTCAAGGGATAGAAGAAAGCACTTTCAGGCGTTGGCACCTGGGGTGACGGAAGCACCCAGGGCATGCCCGTTTCGCGGAACTTCATGCTACGCTTCCAGCCCTCCATGGGAATGACGGTGAGCTTGGCTTTGCCTTTGATATAGCCGCCTTCTTCGTTCAAGAATGTGGCAAGTTCGCCAGGAGTAAGACCATAGACATAAGGTATCTTATATTTGCTCACAAAGGAATAATAGCCGTCCTCAACGAGGTTGCCCTCCACTTTGTTACCTCCCAATGGATTGGGACGGTCGAGCACCATGAACTCCTTGCCGCACTCGGCACAGGCCTCCATACACACGCCCATCGTGGCATAGAAGGTGTAACTGCGGCAGCCAATGTCCTGAATGTCATAGACGAGCACATCGATGTCGCGCAACATCTCGGGAGTGGGTTTGTGGGTTTTGCCGTAGAGCGAATACATTTTGATTCCCGTCTTGGAATCGACCTCGTCGCCCACAGCGTCGCCAGCGTGAGCGTTGCCACGCACACCATGCTCGGGACCATAAAGAGCCACGAGTTTCACACCTGGAGCCTCATTGAGGATATCGACGGTCGACTTCAGATTGTTGTCTATACCGCTGGGGTTAGTTACCAGCCCCACCCTTTTGCCCTGCAAGGGAGCAAAATCCATGTCGCGCAGCACCTCAATGCCCGGCTTCACCACCGCCGAGGCAAGAAGTGCCACTACACTCATAGCTATTGATAATAAAATCTTCTTCATATCTTGTTATTTGGTTTGTGTCAACAGCAATTAAATTTCAGTTTCAGCTGGAGTATCAGCCTTTGTACCAGCATCGGGAGTATTAGGATCTTTGCGACCGTAGTTCGGATCTATCTTCTTGTCGACAAAATAGGTGACAGCAAGTGTTGCAAAACAGCAAATCATCACCATCCAGAAGAAGTTGACATAACCGATAGCCTCCTGAATATAACCAGCCACAAAGCCAGGCAACATCATACTCAATGCCATAAATGCGGTGCAAATGGCATAGTGCGATGTCTTGAACTCACCTTCAGAGAAGTACATCATATAGAGCATATAGGCAGTAAAACCAAAGCCATAACCAAACTGCTCAATGCACAAGGCAATCGTAATAATCACCACATTTGTAGGCTGTGCAATAGCCAGATAAACAAATGTGAGGCATGGGAGTGTCATACATGCTGCCATTACCCACAACGACTTCTTGAGACCAACCCTTGAGGAGTAGATACCACCAAGGATACCGCCGAGCAGCAAGGCTATCACACCAAACACGCCATAGACCGTACCCACGAGGTCGGTTGCCAATCCCAGACCTCCTTCAGAAACAGGATGAACGAGGAAAGGTTGACACAACTTGATGAGGAATCCCTCGGGAAGACGATAGAGCAACATGAAAGCAATTGCAAGCAGCACACCCGGCTTTTTGATAAAGGTCAAGAAAGAATTGCCAAGTTCGCGCAGATTGTCTTTGGCCGAACTGGTTGCCTGGTCGATGCGGGGCTTATCGTCTTTAGAGTGAGGCAGAGCGAATGTGTGATAGAGTGTGACCACAAAGAAGATGGCCGCCGAAACGCCAAGGGTTATCTGCCAAGAGAAAGGAATGTCGTTACTGCTCTTCTCGATGGTACCGGCAATGTAGACCAGAACGCCCTGACCGAAGACCGAAGCCACACGATAAAACACACTGCGAATGCCTATGAAGGCTGCCTGACTGCTGGGACTATGTGCCAGCATGTAGTAGCCATCAGCTGCAATATCGTGAGTAGCACTGGCAAAAGCCGCAATAATGAACAGTATCAATGTGACCGTGAACATGCTTATGGGCGTGTGCCCGCTTGCCACTACATCGGGTTCGGGATGCGGCAAGGTGAGCGTGAGCAGAATCATCATGGCTGTGAGAAGTGCCTGCATGGAGACAATCCACCAGCGTTTGGTCTTCACCACATCTACAATAGGGCTCCAAATGCCCTTGAGGAACCAAGGGAAGTAGAGCAAGGTAGTGAAGAATGACATGTCACCGTTAGGCACACCCATCTTGGTGAACATCATCACCGAGATGTTATTGACCACAAAGTAAGGTACACCTTCGGCAAAGTAGAGTGTAGGCACCCACCACCAGGGACTCTGGCGGCGCACTTTGCCTGTTTCTTTCGTAATTTCCATATTATCGAGTTTTTAAGTTATATCGTGATTAATACTGCTTATTAATGGTAGCGCCAATGAAGTAGTGGAGCAAGATGTCCTTGTAGTTGTAACCCTTGGCACCCATCACGGCTGCACCAATCTGGCACAACCCCACTCCATGGCCCCAGCCGGCTCCGCGCAGCACGAACTTGTCGGGGAAACCGTCGCCATCCACGTCATGCTTTTCAACTACGAAGGCCGAACTGTAGAGGCACGACTCGCTCAGCGCATATCGGATGGCCAATTCTTTGCCTATGACCTTTGTGAGTTTTTCGCCCACAATCTTGAGTTTATAAAGACGGCCCGAAGTGCCACGAGCCACAGGTTCGAGGTTGCGGATGCGGCCGTAGTCGGTACCCGTGCGGCGACGAATAAGGTCAGAAATCTGCTCCTGAGTATATTCCACCTTCCAGCGATAGAAGTCCTTAGTCTCCTGGTCGTAGTCGTTGAGCACTTGAGAGAGAATTTCAGGGTCAATGGTGTTACAGAAAGCCTCGGGTGCCGAGAGAATCCACTCGGCGGCATTATCTTCGCGAGTGAGGTCGGGGAAATTCATCTCATCGGCACTGTCGCGGCGAGCCACCAAGTAGCCGTGATGCTTGTGTTCCCAGCAGTTCTCAAACTCCTCATAAACACCTCCACATGACTTGGAGAAGCGTGCATCGCACAGGTCGCCGCCATAGGTGAGCACTTGCCCCCAAGTGGCTTTGATAGCTTGCAACACTTTGTCGGTCGAGGCGCGGGTGATGCCCTGATAGCGCTGGCAATGGTCATCGGCGCACACGTCGAAGTTCACATGGTCGTCGCGGTCCCACCACTTGATTTCCTCGTCGGGATTCTGGTTCTTTTCAAAGCCTTGAGTGAGCTGATTGACCGAGTCCTTCTGGATCTGTGCCAGAAGCCAACTGCGCGAAATCACAGCATGTGCCTTGAGCAGTTCGAGCGAAGCATTGGCGCTCATCTCGCTCGAGATAACGCTGAGCAGATAGTCCTCGATGGGGAGGATATTGATGGCCGTAACCTTGCCATCTTCAATGATGAGCTTGAGGGCACCCTTGAAGGTCTGATCCTCCTTGCGTTTCCAGTGGAAACTCACGCCGATGGTCACATCCTTGAGAGTGAACGAACAAGAGTCGGCATCAGTAGGCTCAAAAAGCAGTTCGTCGCTAGTTGTTCCGTTCCACGCAACTTTACCATCGGTGCAGCATACCGACTGCAAGCCGGTGCAATCACTGCCATTTATTGTGTAATTGCCATTGAGAACGAAATCTATCGAGGGCTCGTTCATAATGCCAACTTTCACTGTGGGTTGTGTGTTCATATCATTTATCGTTTAATTAACTCTTACATAAGCGTCATAAATATGTCCCATCTCCAGAGAGTTGATCGACAACTCCTTGTAGAATGAGCAAATGAGTTCGGGGGTGAGATGCTCGAAATCCTGCTTGCGGGGCAACACCCACACACCGCCATACTCGGCGGCGGCAGGACTAACAAGGAAGCATCCCTCGCCCGTGCCGTAGCACTGGGGTCGCCCTTTGGTGCGCGGGAAGAAGACATAGTGCCACACATCGTCCTTGAACCAACATAGGGCATTGCGCATCAGTCCATTCAAGGCGTGGCTCATGTCATACAGAATAGCACTGTCGATTAATCTTATCCTGATATAGATAAGTTGGCGACCAGTGTCACCGTCAATCCACAAGTTGCGGTCACCATAGCAAGTGTCTAATCCGCTGTTATCGGCTCTATCTTCAAGCTCGGTGCATAAGGGCAACTCTTGCTGCATTGTGGCCTGGAAGTGAAGGTGGTCGGGTGCCGAAGCGCCACAACCCTTTCCGTTGAACATAATGACATATCCGGGCAGCAGTTGTGCAAGTTGCATCATGTCGCGCTTTAAACACTTCTGTGGCTTGTGTTCCGTTAGCGAGATGGTGAGATGGCGCCTGAAGATGGGATATGGATTTACTTGGATTTTGTATTCAGATCCATCATCTGACTTCCAGTGCACCGCTTCTTGCTCAACGGGTTGGTTGGCATCGCACAAGAAGCACGGACGCGCCTGTATGGCCTCGTCACTCACATCGGCAGCGGTAGAGCGTATGCGCTCTGGATTGTGCTGAAGAATGATGCGACTCTCGCCCAACCAAATCTCACGCACCTCGGCACGCTCGAGCGCAGCATAATTGTCGCGCACGAGCGGCCACTCGCACAACTGTCGCTCCACGAGCGACTGCACTTGATGCGAAAGAGTGTTATCAATCATAGGGCGAAAATCTCAAGATATGATTATTTCTTGTTCAAAGCAACGCGTGCCTGAAGTTCCCAAGTGCGGATGCGGTCCTTGTAAAGGTTGTTGCGGTTCATCTTCTCCACATCAAGGCTGGCATCGCTATTGTCGTCCCAACGGCGGCACATATACACTGGAGTATAGACACGACCAATCTGGTAAGTGCGTGAGATATTCAGACCCAGAGCATAGTCTTCGCCATAGCTGGTGTTAGGAATCTTCACATCGCGAAGCACGGGCGTGTAGAATGCACGGGGAGCGCCAAGACCATTGATGCGCAGAGCATTGTTGCGGCCGTTTTCGGGCGTCCACTCCTTGTGGTCGATCACGCCGGGAGGAATTGGGTTGCAGTTGATGTCGGTCATCAGGTAGGTACCCACCACCATGGCCACATTCTGCTCATAGAAGGCATTGACCATAGTCTGCAGGGTGTTCTCATCCTTGTACATATCATCACTGTCGAGCTGAACGATGAACTTGCCGGCTTTCTCATGGTGAGCAGCCAGGTTCCAGTAACCACCAATACCCATGTCGTAGAAGTCGGCGATGATGTGAATCAGTCGTGGATCATCGTATTCGGCAATAGCCTCACGGGTGCCGTCGGTCGAGAAATTGTCAACCACCATCAGGTTGAACTTGAAGTTGGTCTTCTGACGCAGCACGCTGTCGATAGCGTCGCGAATGGTGCGAATGCGGTTACGCACAGGAATCATCACAGTAGCCTCCACTTCAAAGTGGCCCTGATTAAACTCAATGTGCTTGAAGTTGGGAACTTCCTTGCCATCCACCACCTTGGTGGGAGCGAGATAACCACCTATTTCCTTCAGGTGCTCGGTGCAGGCAGCCTCCATTTCGATTTGACGGCCACGGTTGCGGGGGTCAACATAGTCAAAAATCTTCTCTCCGCTCTTGCGGGTATCGAGTTCCACATCGCTATAAAGGAATTCGTTGATGTGGCAGATGTCGGCAAACTGCGAGAGTTTGAGACGCAAGTCATAGAGTCCGGCAAATTCATAGTCGGCCTTCATGGCAGCTGCAGCTTTCTTGAAGCAGCAGGCGCAGAAGAAATAGACCGAACCAAAGTCGAAGTCGTCGCGCAGACTACCATACTGATAATCGATCACGGGAGCCTTGACAGCACCACCGTCAGTCACATTGTAATGGTCGGCATAGAGGAGGCCCGCCTGTGAGTCATCGGCCAGTTTCACAAAGCGCTCAACAGCAAAGGGAGCAAACTTGAGCGTGTTGTACTTATTGTAGAAAAGCACATAATCGGCATCGGCATGCTCAGCAATCGCCTTCATAGTGCTCGAAGCTGCAAGATTCTTGACTTTGATTATCTCGCAACCTTCAATTTCACCTTGCGAATCGTCGGTAGCAAGCAAATAGATCTTGCTGACCAGTTCTTCGGCCTTGAGGTTCTGAACGGTAAGTTTTGCCTGTTCGGCATTTGCAAAAGGAATGAAGCAATTAATTCTTGCCATAGTTGTTTTTGTTTTAAATGTTATTGTTATTGTTTTATTTGTTTGTTCTTGTTTTTATCGATGCGGGCCATCACTTCCCAGGTGCGAATGCGGTCCTTGTAGAGGTTATTGGCATTCTCATGTTCAATATCCAGGTCGGCATCGGTATTGTCCTCCCAACGCCGGGCACAGGTCATGACATCATAGACGCGCCCTATGCGATAGTTGCGTGAAATCAAGAGCCCCATGGCGTAGTCTTCACCATAATTGGTGTTAGGAACATTGATTGAACGGTAAACAGGCGTATAAAAGGCACGAGGGCCACCCACCCCATTCACATGCAGCAAATTGTTGCGACCGTTCTCGGGAGTCCATTCACGATGAGCGACAATGCCTGGAGGTATTGTGTTGAGATTCATGTCGGTCACCTGATAAGTACCGCACACCATGGCAGCATTTTCCCGATAGAACTGTTTTATCATCGTTTCAAGCGTTGCTGGCGTAGCATAGACATCGTCGCTATCAAGCCCAATGGCAAACTTGCCACAACGGGCATCGTTAATTGCAAGATTCCAACAGCCGCCAATACCCAGGTCGTCGCGGTCAGGAATGATGTGGATTACTCTCGGGTCACCTGTGAATTCATCAATGGCCTCGGTTGTCCCATCGGTCGAGTGATTGTCAACCACCATCAAATTGAAATCAAATGTGGTTTCCTGCATGAGAACGCTCTTGATGGCATCGCGAATCACACTCCCCCTGTTAAGGACTGGCATCACCACAGTTGCCTCAACGGGAAACTGCTCAGCGTCAAAATCAACATCAAGGAAATCGGTTGGCGGCAAATAAGCCCCCAGCCGCTTGAGATGCCAGGTGCAAACCTGCTCCATCTCTTGCTGCGCCACAGCGGCATCGGGTAATTGATAATCGAAGATCCTCACACCCGACGAACGGGAATCGGTCTCCACATCGGTATAGAGAAATTCTGGTATTCTCACCACACTACCCCATCGCGAGACGGCTAGCCTGATTGCATAGAACGCCGCATAATGCAACTTGTCGACATTCAACTCGCCACTAACAAGGCAGTGCTTCAATTCGTCCAAAGCCTGCTGGAGAACCGAAGTGCGGAACATGACGACAGAACCAAAGTCGAAATCATCGCGCAAGGCACCAAGCTGACAATCGATGAGTGGATGCTTGACGACATTGCCATCAGATTTGCGTCTGTAATGGTCAGAATAAAGCATAGCAGCCTGTGTGTCACGAGCCACAATCAGCATGCGCTGAATGGCATGATAGTTCATCACCACCTCCACATCGTTGAGCAGCACAAGCGTGTAAGCGCAATCAGCCGGTATCTTGAACCAGGCGTCGAGACAGCCAGGCTCAAAGTCGGGCTGATGATGCACCTCGCAAGGCCAGTCGGCTGGGTCGGTGACGAAGCTGGCATTTCCACACAAGCAACACACAGTTAACTTGCTACTATTCTTGTCGTCGTTAAGCATATAAATTACTTGTTGAGGAACTTGAGCACATCGCTCATGAGCGACTCACGGGCAGCTTCGTCCTTCATAGTCTCGAAGGGGAAGCCAAGCACCACGGTGCGATAAGTGCCACGATCAGAAGCAATGCCTGCGGGAATATTGTTCTCGCTGTATCGCATGATGGTAGCACCCTGGTCGTCGCTTGCAGTGATGGCGTCGGGCGACTCTACTGCATAGAAACGGTCGTTGAGCTTGCTCTCGAAGGTGAAGGTCTTGCCATCGGTGAGCTCAGAGAACTGCGAAGGCACCGTCGTGACCTCGCCCGACTGCGAAGCCTGGTCGGTGAGCCACTTGAAGCCAAGCACATTCTCGGCAAGGCTGGATTCCATATAGTTCACATTCTTCTTGTTCCAAACATCGGTACCCACATAAGCTCCCGTCATGAACACGGAACCTCCCTGTGAGGTAAAATCGCGAATGGCACTAATCAGGCCTGGAGTGAAAATCTTGTAACGAGCCGGATAATAGCCGCTACCATTGGGAACCTCTTTCTGCTTGCCCATGATGAAGTCGGCAAGCTTGAAGTTCTGGAGATGAATCTCCTGGTCTTCTACAGCCTTCACACTGCTGGAAACAAACGAGTAGCCAGCCTTCATGATGGCCTTGCCGTGTATGGCAGGATAGTCGAACGTGTTGCCGGCCACCACCTGCTTCTCATAGCTGGAGCGGCTTGCGCCGAAACCGCCAGCATCATCGTCACGCCACTCGAGCGAGCGGTCGAACTCAAACTGTGGGCCCACATAGTTGATTTGCTGCATATAGGGCACACCGTGATCCTTCTCGTCGGCAAAACCGGCAATGGTGCCGGCATCGAACCAGTCGGGGGCGCTCACGCGAGTAAAGGAGTTCACCACCATCACAGTGCCCTTGCTGCCGGGCGCCACACCGCACGAGAGCACCTCGCTGGGGAATGAGCGTCCGCCCTCGTTAAGAGCAATAATCTTGTAGGAGTGAACCTCGTTATCTTTGATTTCAACAATATATTCAGTGCCCTTGGTGGTTGCGATTTCCACAAATCCGGCCCCCTCCGCCTTGCGCTCAAGCACAATGTATTTTGTGGGGTCGGCATTTTCGCTTTGGGTATCGACAGTGGGCTTCCATAAGAGCAGGAATTCGCCCTTGTCCTGCAAAGGACGAATGGCAAAGCTATTGACGGGCAACGGCTGCACCACATAGTCGCGATGGTCGCGCTGTGCAATGAATTTGAGCATGCCCTTGTAGATGGCACGACTCACAACAAAGCGGAACGAGGGGTCGAGGCCATACTTCATGTCGGCAAAGTTCTGGTGAGAGAGCAACTCGAGCAGCATGGCGGGAACTTCGGGCACACGGGCCTCATAGTAAGAGGCGTCGCGCAATCCACGGCGGGTCCAGTTCGGCTCATATTGTGCCCTGATATCATTGCATATCTCTTTCATGACAAGGTCGGTATAAAGTCGCGACAACTGACGCGATGTACCGTTCTCATAAGTACCGAACGACTTGCCGTTCTTCATGGTGCAATAGATGCCCAACGTGCCTATGATTCCATCATCGTTGGTAGTACCGGCATCGGTATGGAATGCCAGTGAGAGGTCTACAGGAATCTTCAGTCCTGCACGATTAGGCAACACATCAGAGCCACCGGCAAGGTAGTTGACCCACTCGCCACGGCTGCGATAGTCATCGACATAGTCATTGATGCCCTGCGAAGTGGAATAAACCTCATGAGGGAATCCTGCCCACTGCAGATAGTAGCGCGAACCAATGGTGAACCAGGGACGGTCGCCACAAGGCACATACTTGTAGTTCACACCAGGTTTGGCAAGATATTTCTCATCACCATTCTCTTTGGCTATAGCAAGGTTCTCCTCAGTGCAAGGAGCCACCTTCCTGATGATGTTGCCAATGCCGCCACCCACCTTGATGGCGTCGGCGGTGACCATGTGCTTGTCGACGCTCGAGAGGTTTGAGAGCGTGACCACATCTTTGTTCACACCTTTCTTCAGTTGCACAGCGGTGAGATAAACCCACACGCCACCACCCATGGCCTGATTGACCTCAAACTCATGAGCGCCGCTCAAGTCATTAACAGTGTAGCGGGCATCGTTAACACTGTTAGGCAAAGACTTGTAGCTGACATAGAGAGCATACTCGCCAGCCTCAGGCATATCCACGTCCCAACGGGCTGTCGATGTCTTCTTGGCATCTTTCACCGATTCTACCTGGCGATAAGTACCAGTTGCGAAGGGATTCTCGAAGTCTTTATATTCTTTCTCATAGTAGGCAAAACCGGCTTCGGTACCAGCTCCCCACTTCTTCTTTCCGTTAGTTTCGCCATAGCCATTCTGAGCATTGGCACCGTCATTGTCAACCACCACGGCAATGCTGTGTGTGTCACGCTCGCGCGCATCCCACACATAGGCGCCAGCATTCTCGAGCATGGGAATGAGGAAAGGCACCACATAACTCTGGGTGTACATGTCCTCCACCGTCTGCATCAGGCGGCCGCGCTGCCATTCCCAACGGTTGAGCTTGGGCTCAAAGTACCAGCCATGGCTCTGCCACAGGGCTATCACATTCTTGTCAAGTCCCTTGCCATAATGGCGATTGGGGTCTTGAGGAGTGATAAATGAGGTATGCTTGCGCACATAGGCATCGTCGAAATCGGCAAAATAAAGCTCAATATCGTTGCCTTTAATGGTAATATTCACATTGCTGTCGGCATAAGCATCGCCAAGCACCTGCTTCACATCGGCCTTCAACTTGTTTATCGACTCGCGAGTAAACGGCACTTGACCGAAATTCTCGCTCAAATCGAGTTTGATTGTTCCATCATCCGCCGACAAGGTATTGACTCCCACTTTACCCACCTCAATGTGCTGCTGAAGACTCGATCGAACTATTTGTTCAACTTGATTCAACTGTTCACGTGTGAAATCCTGAGCATCGCACAAGAATGCCGACACTGACAGCATCATGAGCAACAACAGCAACGGTCTAAAAGATTTGTTTAGTTTCATATTATAACTCTTGATAAATATCATAAATGAACTTCACAACAAAGCGCAGTATTTGAATAGTACAAAAATAATATAAACATTTTGTACAACAATCTATTTATTGCATGTTTTTCGATAAATTTTAGGTTATTTATGATTTAAATACATATTTTTTGAAATCACGGACTCACAATAAAAAACACCCGCTCAAAACGGGTGTTACAAAGTCATAAAAAAGGAGTCTTTAACTGAAACGAAAAATGCCGTTAAAGACGCTCAGTTGAATGATAAGTGATGAGGCCTGGCAGTGAATTGTTGACAATCTTCTTGATGGTGGCACCATACTTGGCTGCCACTGCAAGCAGTATCTCGCTATACAAGCAAGCTACAGCACCCACAAAGCAAACCGGGAAGTCCTTGTAATTCTCATATTGCAAGATATTGCGCTCAAAGAAGCGAGAAATCTCGTTATAAATGAGATCATGCACGTATTCATCATCGAGATGCTCCGACAGGAATCGGGAATAGGTGCTAAGGTTGCGGTTTGCATAGGTGTTGCTATACACATCATTCATGATGTCGTCGGGCGTAACACGATATTTTGCGAAGAACTCTTCGCTCAAATGCTTGGGAGCAAGCTCCTTGAGAACATCGCCCAAGAAAATGCGGCCCAGAGCGTTACCACTACCCTCATCACCCAGGATGAAGCCCAGCGGACGCACGTTCTTCACAATCTTCGTACCATCGTAGAAACAAGAGTTGGAGCCAGTGCCCAAGATGCAAGCCAGGCCCGGTTCGTGAACGAGCAGACCGCGGGCGGCACCCACAAGGTCACTCTCAATGGTCACAGGGGTCTTGAACTGTGCTACCAGCGAGGCCTCGACTATCATATTCTTCTCGGGACTGGAACATCCAGCGCCATAATAATGCACGTGCTCCCAGCGTCGTTTAAAAAACTGATGGGGCAATTCGAGCCTGATGCTGTGACTGATTTCACGACGTGTCTGAAAGAATGGGTTCAAACCCACGGTAAAGGCGTGTTCCTTTACTTCTGTACCTTCAACCAGCATCCACTCGGTGCGTGTAGAACTACTATCAGCAATAATCTTCATAGTTATCCAAGAACAGGATTACAATTCTTTTTTATAACTTAAACAATAGTTTTCAAATATTTTGTGCAAAATTAGTGAATATTTGATAGATACAAAATAACAACCCAAGAAAATATACACAATTTAACACATAAACATTTTGATTAACACACTATGCTTTAAAATTATAAAAAGTGTGAAGGCAAAAAACCTTCACACTTTGAAATTATCACACACGGTCTTCACGACCGTTATAGACACATTACAACCCACCTAAATCAATGGGCCACAATCACCTTGTGAGTCGTTACCGATCCGCCAGTATACACTCTCATGAAATAAGCACCGGCAGGAATGTCACCCACATTCACATAGTTGGCGGCGTTGCGCACAAGCACCTGACCAGCAGCATTGAGCAGTTCCACTCCCATGATGTAACCATCGGCAGTGGCCACCACATAGTCACTGGCAGGGTTGGGCATCACCTTCACATTCGATCTGGTCGAAACATCATCAACGCCCACAGCGCTCTCCTTCACCAGATTGTCGAGGCAAATTGCGCCGTTGCGGCCCATAACAGTTCCGTTCTTCTCAAGAGAGAGTCCCGCAAACACATAAGTTTCGCCGTCGTCAAGCACATCGAGCAGGGCATCCACATAACGCCATCCGTGGAAGCTCACATCGGTAAGGGGCACCTTCACAACACCACGGTTGGGACTTGTGAAATAGAGATTGAGCTTATTGAAACTCATATCACCCATGACATAGAGACCCACCTTGTCAGTACTGTTAAATGTACCAGCAGGTGGCATTTTCATGCTCACCTTGATTTCGTTTTCGGCATCATCAGGGAAGGTATAACTCAGTTGTAATGACTTGTTCCCAAAGAGTTTCTCGGCACTCAGGGAGAGATTGCCTGTCAAGCCGTCGACATCAGACTCAGGCAAAGTCAGCGTGAAGTCATCCACCTTCTCAAACTCTTCTATTGCAAGAGATTGAGTTGCCATCGTAGCAGCATCAACAGCTGTGAAATTAACCGTAATTGGCTCAGCCAAATGCAAGCCTGCAGTGTCTGACACTTCCTTGTCAACCACAATCTTGTAAGGCTCATCGGGATTTAAGGCCTTGAGCAGCGAGAGGCGTATGTAACCATAGTCATCACCCTTCTTGTTGTTACGGATGTTGCGCTTATTGATATCGACATCATTGCCATCCTTATCATATATATGGAATAAGGTGTAAAGATCTTTAGCGGCCAACAACGAGTCGCAACGGAATTCCACATAAGCACCAGCCTTGCAGTGCACCTTGTCGCCTTCTTCAGGGAACATGGCGAGCTTGGTAATGTGGTTGCGCGACTGGGTGCGGAAGTTCAGGATGAAGTCTTCTTCCATAGGTGTTCCGCCACCATGCATTGCCGTCTTCTTCAGAGTAAGCTTATAATCGGTATCGATATCATAAGCATCGTCGGGCGTGAAGATGAGCCGGTAGTTAGCATCTTCCCACTTGAAAGCACCCTGCACGGCAGGCTCCAGTTCAAAGGCATCTTCCACGCTCTCGGTGTCCATGTCCCAGTTAAACTGGAGCACGATGGGCGTGTTACAAAGCACCGGGGCATCGTCTTCGCCCCACACCGGCGAGTACTCGACCACCTCAGGTGGGGTGTCGCGCACACGCTTCAGGTCAAAGTTCTGATAGGTCTTGGCATTGGCCTTGACCTCAACTTCTGCCGTCTTGGTGAAATATTTAGGATGAGAAACCTCAACGGTATAGAAACCGGGCTCCACATACTTGAACAGATAAATGCCATTGCGCACATTATCGCAAGTATAGGTATCGAGCACATTACCCTCTGCATCGAGCAGTTTCGCCACTGCCCCATCTACCGGCACACGCTTGTCGGCACCCAGCATGCGAGTGATGTCGGTGCGCTCCACGCGGTCGTCGCGAATGGTGCCTGTGACAAGCCCAAGATCATACATATCAAGACGGCCAAAATAGGCATCGGCACCTTGCGAGAAACTCCAGCCCTCAACCCAGCAATACTCGTGGTTAATGAGTCGATATGCTTCGGGATAATAATCGTGGAACGAGCCTTCGTCGAGCATCGATGGGATGTTGTTTCCACGCAACACACCAAAGCCCTGTGTGCCCCACTCGGAGTGGAAGGTCCAGTCGCCATAAATGGCATAGTCCTGACGGCTCCACACGGTACTCTTGTTTTCGATAATGTAGGGACCAAGAGCATCAACGAGCCGAGCCGATTCAGGGTTCACAGGCTGGCCAGTATAGCCACGATAGAAGCCCATGGGGAAGTTGATATATGTGGCATCGCCATAGCCCGATGCATTGCTATGAATGGAATAGAACACATCAGCACCACTGTGATTGCTCAAATACACAATCGTCGACAGCGGCAGGTCGTCGGCAGTTGTGTTAGAGATGCGTGAAATGCTGGTCTTGTAGCCTTTCTTGGTGAGAACCTCCTTCAAGGCAAAACCTTTCCACAAGTTAGAGTTCGACTCCCAGAAGCCCATGGTGTCGCCCTGCACAAAGGGAGGTATCACCACGTTTCGGTCATCGCTGTCGTGACCGCCATGTCCGGGATTGATATAGACGTGTGGCTGTTCCTGAGCCATCACCTTATTATTAACGGCAAAAACTGCCACAAGCAGCATGAAAGCGAAAAACAAAATATTCTTTTTCATAGTAGTAGCAAATTTTAATCGTTAATAGAAATTTCCATCAAATAAAGCAGTCCGTCAATCGAGGTGTACACGATTTTGCCGGCAGCCGAGGTGGGCTGCATCGACATGGATGTGGGCTTGGTTAGCTCATGACGGAACGAGCCGTCGGCCTTGAGCAGCATGATCTGCGACGAGGTGAACTGATGACCATCGTCGGTGGCATTCTGGGCCACCACATAGTCGTTGTTGTACCAGCAGGGCATCTCATAGTTGCCCAGCCTGGCCAGCACCTTGCCGTTGAGGTCGGTCACAAAAGCTCCGGCACCAGCTGCATAGAAGAGCACCTTGGTACCATCGGGCGAAAGCGACGGCCACAGATAACCGGCATAGGATTCAACGGGTGAGCAGGAACGCTGCTTGCCGTTGACCGTGATAATCAGGTTAGAGCCCTGCACATTCACGGCTGTGCCTATGTTCTGAGCCGAGGCATAACTCTTGCGTGGTCCGTGAATGGCCACCCCTCGGGAGCCCATCTCACGATTCACGGCACCATGCTGAGCCTCAAGCACTACATCGGTGGCGGCACGTTTCACATCGTAGCGGTAGCCGGTGCGATAAATGAGATTATTCTCGTTTATCGACTGTCCGATAAAGATCACATTACCATCGCTGTCAAAGCCAGCATCGATGCCGGCACAGCGCTCATTGCTGATGCGGGTCACCACATCGTTGCTCATGTCGTAGAGTTTCAGGCCATATTCGGCGCCACTGGCAAAGAGCAGCTTCGTGCCCGTCTGGTCGAGCACGGGATAATAGGCCGGGCCTTCCACTCCCTGGAGAAGCCTTTGGTGCTTCACCACATCTACCTGCTGCGCACTGGCAAGCAGCGCACAACAGCCAAGGATTGAAAGTAATAGATGTTTCATATTATTCTGGTTTTTTAGGTTTAATCTGTTTCATTGGCGGGTGGTTCACAGAGTCAAAATCCTGAAAACTCAAATAGGCCACCTTATTGGCCTCTACAGTCACTTCGTGATAGTGGCCGGCATAATACAGATAGTAAAGCCCTGGTTTCAGGTTCTTGAAAAGGTAGAAACCATTGTCATGGTTGTCGGTCACATAAGTGGCAACAAGTTTTTTCTCGGCATCAAAGAGTTCCAGTTCGCAGCCATTCTTGCCTCGCTTGTTGTCATCACCATACAACTGGTAGCCGTCAGCCAGATAAGGACTGGTCTCAGAGCTACGTAGCAGGCCTGCTATACAGCCCAACTGAATCTTGGGCTTATGATTGAAATACTTGTCCATGGCACATGACTGATTCCAGGCTTCCAGCCAGCAGTAGTCGGGACTCTCCAGACGGCAACGCTCACCTATATAGTCGTGGAACGAGCCCTCGCAGAGCATGCCTGGCAACTTGTTGTAGCGCAACACGCCAAGGCCCACCTTGTAACCCCAGTCATAGAAGGTCCAGTCGCCCGAAATCTCAGGTTTTGATGACCATTGTGTGGCACCGCTGCCACCCAAGGCATCCATCATGAGCTGAGCAATGACATCGTTGCCTTCTACAGCCGGTTCACCCGTAAAGCCTCGGTAGAGAGCCAGCGGAGCATTCATCTGCTTTTGGATTCCGGTTGCATTGCTGTGAATGGCGAAGAACAGATCGGCGCCGCTATTGGCAGCAAGCGACATGATTTCAAAAAGGTCAAGGTCATCGAGGGTTGTGTTGTTCACACGCGAAATGGCCGTTTCGTAGCCTTTGCGCTGCAAGATGTCGACAAGCGCATTGCCCTTATACCAGTTGGAAATCGACTCAAAATAAGGAATGGTGTCGCCCACGCCATAGCAGTAGAAGGGACAGGGGCGGTCGTTGCTGTCTTCACCACCATGCCCAGGATTGACGAAGACACGGGGTTTCACTTCAGGTTTGGCATCGGACAACTGAACACCGCACAGCACCATTGCCAGCATCACTAAGGGATATAAGCATTTCTTCATTGTTCGGTTCCTCCTCTCGATTAGTCTTGAATGGAAATGGTCATCACATGAACCACCCCGGTTTTGGTTGTAAACACAATCTTGTCGCCACACACCATGGGCTGAATGGCGGCTATCTCATTATCGGTGAGAGCCTGAGCAAACGACCCATCAGCCTTGAGCAGATGGATATTGGAACCCGTGAGGCGTATGTTGCCTGCATTGCTCATCGCCACCAGATACTCGTTGTTATACCAGCAAGGCATGAGATACATGCCCAGCGGGGTGAGATAGTTGCCCATCAAGTCGCACACATAGGTACCCTTGGCGGCGGCTTCAAACACCACCTTGGTGCCATCAGGCGACACAGAGGCCCACAACAGGCCTACCGTGCCCTGAACAGGCCGGAGTTCTCGCACATTGCCATCGACCGAAATCATGAGTTTATCACCGCGAGTCCAGGCAACGGTGCCAGCTTTCTTCAAATCCTTGCTCTTGCTCTCCCCTATCAGGGCCATGCCCTTGGTGCCCTTCACAATGTGCACGGCACCATGCTGGGGTTTGAGTAATCGTTTGATTTTGCCTTTCTCCACATCATAGCGGTTCACGCCACGATAAATGAGGCGGCCTTTACGCTGCTCCATGGTCATGAACACGATGTTGCCATCGGCATCAAACACGGCGTCAAATCCGGGTAATCCCTCGTCGCTCACCACGCGGGTGGCTCCTGTGGCAACATCCTGCATAACGAGCGGATGCGCATCAGTGGGAGCATACACGAGATGCCGGCCATCGAGGCTCAGTTGCGGAAAATAGGCGGCACTGTCGGTCATCACCATATCGGAGGTGACCGTCACCACTTGCGCATTCACGCAAAAGGCTGCCATAAGTGATAATAAAGTGATAAACTTTCGCATGACTATGGTTGTTTTTATTGTAGAAATCAAAGAGAGAACAGGGCATCTTGCCCTACCCTAAATACATCTCACAAAGTTATAAAATAAATTTAACACACAACTACAAATCTTTTGAAAAAATAGGTGCGTCAACAAAAAAAGAGACCTCTCTCAACGAGAAGCCTCTTTTAAATCAAATGAAGTCGAACTATTATATAAGATTGAATAGCGAACTTGAGTTCTCAGCCACACCGTTCAGGAAGGTGTAGATGCAGCTCACAAGGCCAATGAGGATGATGCCCATGGCACACAGAATCATACCCGTCTTCTCGCTCCAGTGCGACTTGAGCGTGGGAATAGAGCACTCGTCCTGACGAATGAACATGGCCTTCACCACCAGCAGATAGTAGTAGAGTGAGATAATGGTGTTGATCAAGGCGATAAGCACCAGAATGTAGACGGCGGTGTCGGCCGTCTTCAGGGCTCCGGCAAACACGAAGAACTTGCTGAAGAAACCTGCAAACGGCGGAATACCTGCCAGCGAGAACATGGCTATCATCATGGTGAATGCCAGCCAAGGATTGGTCTTGAACAAGCCATTGTAGTCGTCAATGGTCACCTTGTCGGTCTGGCGTTCAATCGCGGCAATCACGGCAAATGCACCCAGGTTAGAGAAGATGTAAACCAGGATGTAGTACATCATCGAGGTCATGCCCAGCGTGTTGGCAGCAATAATACCTAACATGATGTAACCCGCCTGTGAAATTGACGAGAATGCGAGGAATCGCTTCAGGTTGCGCTGACGCACGGCAAACAGGTTACCGATAGTGATGGTGAGAATGATGATGGCATAAAGCATCCATTTCCACACATCGGCATACACGGTGCCGAACACCTGAACCAGAATCACAAGGAAGGCAAAAGCGGCCGAACCCTTGGAGATGACCGAGAGGTAGCTGGTCACCGCTGTGGGTGCGCCCTGATACACGTCGGCAGTCCACAGGTGGAAGGGAACCAGCGAGAGCTTGAATCCCACACCTGCCACCACAAATGCAACTGCAGCGATGAGCAGCGCCGAGTGTTTGTCGCCGAGCGCACTGGCAAGCACATTGTAATCGAACGAACCGGCCAGACCATAGACAAACGACATGCCTAACAGCAGTATCGCCGACGAGAAGATGGCGGTGAACATATACTTGGCAGCTGCCTCATGCGACTCATAGTGATTCTTCTCGAAGGCGGCAAGTGCTGCCAGCGGCAGAGAAGCAGTCTCAAGGCCAATGTAGAACAAGAGCATATTGCGTGCCGACACCATCAGGAACATGCCAAACAGGGTGAGCAGCAGCAACTCGTAGAACTCTCCACGGCGCACGGCTACAAACTCGCTGTTGGCCCACTTGATCGATTGCAGCAGCACAAGCAGCATGCCCACGTTCAAGATGGCCTTCATGGCCCATGTGGCATCTGACGATTCAAACATGCCGGCAAAAGCCATGCCTGAATGAACCGGGAAGAAACTGAAGACGGTATAGAGACCGAACAGCGCAGTTGTGAAAGTAGGCAACGCTTTCTGGCACCTGTCGGGCATAAAAGTGTCATATAAGAATACTAACAAGAAGACCACCAGCAGGCCAATCTCTTGCGGCATAATCAAAAACTGAGAATAATCCATTGTGTTATATCTGTTTTTTTAATTGAACACTTTCATTTTAACGAATCACAACCGGGAAGAAGTCGCTCAGCGCATTCACCACTGGCACGAAGCTGTCGCGAATGATGTCGACAAAGAAGTTGGGGAAACAACCGATAATCGCCACCGACACCATGAGCGTGGTAGTCGACAACCGCTCAAACCAGTTGGCATCGGTCAACTGCTTGTGATGCTCGTTCTGCACGGCACCAAACAGCAGTTTGCCCACCACACGCAAAATATAGACGGCGGTGATGACAATCGACGAGGTGCCAAGAATGGTGAGCACGCGGCGGAACACATCGGCGTTCTCATAAGAGCCCACAAATATGGTCATCTCGGCCACGAAACCACTCAAGCCCGGCAGACCCAGCGAAGCCAGACCTGCTATCACATAGCCCACACCCAGGAACGGCATGATCTGCATCAGACCACCCATGTCGCGAATGTCGCGCGTGTGGGTGCGACCGTAAATCATACCAATCAAGGCAAAGAACAAGGCCGTCATCAAACCGTGCGAGAGCATTTGCAGCACAGCACCGGTCATCGCGGTCTGGTTAAACATAAGGATGGCGAAGAGCACCATACCGCAGTGGCTCACCGAACTGTAGGCATTGATATACTTGAGGTCGGTCTGCACACAGGCGCTGAACGCACCATACACGATGCTGATGCCCGTGAGCGTGAGGAATATCCACGACAGCTGGCTTGCGGCAAACGGCATGAGATAGATGGCCACACGGAAGCAGCCATATCCACCAAGTTTCATAAGCACACCTGCATGGAGCATCGACACTGCAGTGGGCGCCGACGCATGACCATCGGGCGACCATGTGTGGAACGGGAACATGGCACCCAGCACACCGAAGCCCACAAAGGTCATCGGGAACAGGAACAGCTGCCAGTTCTCGGGTATAGCATTGTTTTGAGCAATCTCAAGCACATTCATGGTGAGGTTGCCATCGGCCGACGAGTGGAAGTAAATGCCCAGGATGCCCAGCATCAGGAACGCCGAGCCACCCATCAGCATCAGGGTGAGTTTCATCGCCGAGTAGTTCTTGTTGCCACTACCCCACACGCCAATGAGCAGGTACATGGGGATGAGTGCCACCTCATAGAACATGAACATGGTGAACAGGTCGATCGAGATGAAGAAACCGAACACACCGGTCGAGAGCAGGAAGAACCACAGGAAGAACTGCTTGGGCAGCGGATCCATCTTCCACGAAGCAAACACGCCGGCAAAGACGATGAACGCCGAGAGCAGTATCATCACCACCGACACGCCATCCACGCCCAGAGCAAGTTTCACATTGAGCGGTGCATACCACGTCCAGCTTGCTGTGAGAATCATCTCGGCATTGTTGCCGGCTCCTCTCTCTTTCAAGAACATCACAACCAGTGTGATGGCAAGTATCATGAGCGCCGAAGCTCCCATAACGGCAACGGTTCTGATGGCACCGATTCCCTTGTTGCGGCACAGTGCCAATCCCGCCAGCGTGAGCAGCGGAACAATCACAAAGTAGATTAAGATATTACTGAAAATTTCCATCATGCTTTCTATTTTAAAACCGTTGACATTAAATTAATACAATCACCATAGTTACTGCTGCCAGCATAATCGCACCCAAGAAGTAGTAGAGCACATAACTCTGAATGCTGCCCGACTGCATCTTGCGGATGGCAAACGAGGCCGAGGTGGTCATGTCGGCAAGCAGGTTCATCGTGCCGTCGATCACATGGCGGTCAAACCACGCAATGGGCTTGCACACCTTCTGGAAAATGACCTTGTGTGTAATGAACTGGTAAAGCTCGTCCATATAGAAGCGGTTGTAGGCTGCTGTCCACAAGCCGTTGAACTTGCTCTTGAGTTTCGAAGGAAGGTCGTTCTCCTTAAAATACATCTTCGTGGCAAGGCCTATACCCACCAGTGCTATGCACACACTGGAGATGGCCACAGGCCAGTTGGTGTGCGTGTGCAGCGCCTGACCATCGGCTGTAACATACTTGCCAAAGGGAATGAAACCGGCCACACACGAGATCACTGCCAGGATAATGAGTGGCAGGGTCATCGTCCACTGCATGTCGTGCGGAGCATGGTGTCCTTCTTTCACCTCATGTTTCTTCCAGTGGAAGATGAGATAATAGATGCGGAACATATAGAATGCCGTCATACCGGCAACTATCGCCATCCACACGCCCCACAGCGGGCTCTTCTCGTAGCATGCCACAAGAATCTCATCCTTACTGAAGAAACCTGCAAATGGCGGAATGCCTGCAATGGCAAGGCAACCTATGAGGAAGGCTATGCTGGTAATGGGCATAAACTTGTGCAAGCCGTGCATGTGCGAGTTCTCGTTGCTGTGAACTGCATGGATAATGGCACCTGCGCACAAGAAGAGCAACGCCTTAAACATTGCATGAGTGAACAGGTGGAACATTGAGGCCATATAGCCTAAGCCACCCTCCTCGCCCACTCCAGGAGCCGACGATACGGCCAGAGCCGTCATCATGTAGGCAATCTGCGAGATGGTCGAGAAAGCAAGTGCGCGTTTGATGTCGCTCTGCACACAGGCAATGGCGGCTGCATACAGGGCTGTAAAGGCACCCACCACAAGCACTATGTTCATAGATCCCTGCTCAAGCACATAGAGCGGGAACAGGCGAGCTACCAGGAACACACCGGCCACCACCATGGTTGCGGCATGAATCAGTGCCGAAACAGGCGTGGGGCCCTCCATGGCGTCGGGGAGCCAGATGTGGAGCGGGTACATGGCCGACTTGCCGGCACCGCCAATGAAAATAAAGGTCAGTGCCCATGCCATCACCGAGCAGCCCATGAAGGTCTGGCCGTGAGCGCTGCTCAAAGCCGACTCGGGACTTGCCATGAGGGCATTGAAGTCGAAGGTGTCAGTGTAATACGACAGAATCATGATACCCACCAGGAAGAAGAGGTCGGCCAGGCGGGTCACGATAAACGCCTTCTTCGACGCATGGATTGCGGCTGGCGAAGTGTAGTAGAATCCGATGAGCAAATACGACGACACACCCACCATCTCAAAGAAGATGAACATCTGGAAGATGTTGGTGGCCACCACCAGGCCCAGCATCGAGAAGGTGAACAGCGCAAGGAATGAATAATAGCGCTGGAAACCCTTCTCGGGTTTGCCATACTCGTCGCTCATGTAGCCCAAACTGAACAGGTGAACCAGGAACGAGATAGTGGATATCACTATGAGCATCATCGCCGAAATGGGGTCGAGCAAGATGCCCAGTTTCACAACGAGTTTATCGGTGAAGGTAAGCCAATTCCAATCATAGGCCAAAACACTCTGACGCACCCCTTCGGCCGATATCTGACCTTGATCAGTGCCGAAGAAGTAGGTAAACGCTATGCTGTAGCAAATAAACAGCGTCACGCCCATGGCTATGGTGCCCACTACGCCAGTGATTTTCTTACCCATTTTCACCCCCACAAGTCCCAGAAACAGGAACATGAAGAAGGGGATTGCTAAAACTAATATAGAAAAATCAAACGACATAACTCTTAGAATTTCAATTTAGTGATTTCACTGATATCCACTTTCTTGGCAACGCGATACACATTGATGATAATCGCTATGGCAACTGCCGTTTCGGCCGCCGCTATGGCGATGGCAAAGAGCGCGAAGAACATGCCGTTGAGCTGATCAGGATACAGGAATCGGTTAAACACAACAAAATTGATATCGACCGAGTTGAGCATCAGCTCGAGCGAAATCAAGATTGCAATCATATTCTTTCGGGTGATGAACCCGAACACACCGCAGCCAAACATGATGAGGCTGGGAATCAAATACATAAAAATATTGCTTTCCATTTTGTATCTCCTCCCTTTCTTTAACGGCGACGTGCTATCACAACGCCTCCTATTATACATGCCAACAACAAGATACTGATTGCCTCAAAAGGCAGCAGATAACCGAACTTGTCGGTATCGAGAAGAGCTGACCCGATTTCCTTGATATCGAAACCAGAGCCTGGCAGCAACTTGGCGCAACAGAACTTGCCGTAGCTGAACAGTGCGCCTGCACACACAGCTGCGCCTGCGAAGGCAGCGCCCACCCCAAGCCACTTCTTGTGTGAAGAGAGCGGTTCGGCGTCCTTGCCGGGCTTGTGTGTGAGCATGATGGCAAACACAAAGAGCACGACAATGCCTCCTGCATACACCGCTATCTGCACCGCCCCAAGGAACTCATAGTCCATCTGGAAGTAGATGACGGCAGTTGCAAGCAGGGTAAACAAGAGGTAGGTAGCCGAGCGAAGAATCTTCTTCGTGGTCACAGCTAAAATCGAAAATGCTATTATTGCTATGGCAGCAATAGCATAGATAATCAAATTTCCTACTGAATCCATGTTTATTTGTTTTCGTTATTTTCTGATTCGGGTTGAGGCGCCTGGGTTGCTTCGGGCTCGGCAGCAGGTTCGGCTGCGGGTTTGGCAGCAGGTGCAGGCTCGGGAGTCGCCTCTTTCTTTTCAGGCTCCACAGCGGGTTTTGCCGCGGGCTCCACAGCAGGCTTTGCCGCAGGTGCGGCTGCCGGTGCTGCCGGCTTTGTGGCTGGCGCTGGGGTGGGCTTGATTTTTTCGGGCAGATAGTTGAGTTGCTTCAGCAGCACCTCACGGCGGAACACCGACTGCTCAAAGTCATTGCTGAACTCGATGGCATTGGTCGGACAAGTGAGCACGCACAGGTCGCAGAAAGTGCAACTGCCCAAGTCGTACATATACTTGTCGAGCACCATCTTCTTCTTGCCGTTATCAAGGTCTATCATCTTGGTGATGACCTGAATGGTGCCATTGGGGCAATTGCGCTCGCACGACTTGCAAGCTATGCACTTGTGATAACCTTCATCGTCGTAGATGAACTGCAATGTGCCTCGAAAACGCTTCGAGATCTGCAACGTGTCTCTATTTTCGGGATACTGCTCGGTAACCTTCTTGGTCACCAGTTCTTTTCCCGTCACCTCCATTCCTTTTATCAGGCTATGCAAGCCCTTGAAAAGAGAAGAGAAATACTCCGTTATTGTCATAAGTATATCTTATTAAAATCTATGCCAATTTTTGTTTTTGAACCAACCACACAACTGGCATAGCTTTGCATGGTTGTCAAATCACATTATAATTATAGTAGCGCCTTTACCGTTGCACCTGACCGCCCAGGATATCGAGCAGCTCGGTGGTAATGCTTTGCTGACGCAACTTGTTATATTCCAAATTCAACGCTTCGAGCAATTCCTTGGCATTGTCGCTGGCCGTCTGCATGGCCATCACGCGCGAGGCCTGTTCACTTGCCGAACTTTGTGTGAACACATCCTGCATCATGGAGCGGACAAACAACGGCAGCACACTGTTGAAGATGCTGTTGGCGTCGGGCTCAAAGATGCAGGGGCTGTTGGCCTCACGGGCATCAGCCTCATGGGCAAGGGCCTCATAGCTCACGGGCAACAGTTGCTCGAGCTGGAGCACCTGGCGGCTTGTCGACTTAAAGTGCATGTATAACACATCCACCCTATCAAACTCACCATCAAGGAATCGCTCACGCAACGAGGCCGTAAAACGGCTCAGGTCGTCGCTCGTGCTGCGGGTGCTCATGTAGTCGGTGGTTTCAATTTTCACGCCACTGGTCATGTTCTTCTTCACCGACTTCACCACCTTGCGGCCAACGGGGAAAATGGTCACATTCACCCCTTTGCCGTAGTGCTTGTCGACACTTTTCAGCAACTCCTGCAGTCGCTTCACTATGTTGATGTTGAATGCACCACAAAGTCCGTCGTCGGAACCGAACACCACAATGGCCACATTCTTCACCTCACGCGTCTCAATGAGCGGCGAAGCAAATTCCACATCGGTGAGAAGCAGATGGCTCAGCGTCTGCTGCACCATGTCGCGATAAGGCGACAGGCGCTGCAACTGACCAGTGAACTTGTGCATCTTGGCCGAAGATATCATCTTCATGGCACTGGTGGTCTTCTGCGTAGAGGCAACCGAACCAATTCTGCTTTTTAATTCTCGTAACGTCGACATATCAATGCGTTAAATTCAAGCGGTATATTTGCCAGTAATATCGCTGGCAGCGGCTTTCAGTTTCGCCATCACATCATCGTCGATCTTACCCGACTTCAGTATGTCGAGCACATCTTCCTGATGCTTACCATGCAGATACTGGATATAGAGTTTCTCAAATTCTGCCACCTTATCGATGGGCACGTTCTGCAACAGGCCATTCACACCACAATAGATAAGAGCCACCTGCTCCTCTACTGCCATGGGATTGTACTGCGGCTGAACCAGCAGGCGCTCGTTCTTGCGGCCCGTGTCGATGGTTCTTGCGGTCACGGCATCGATGTCGCCACCAAACTTGGTGAACGACTCCAGTTCACGGAACTGGGCCTGAGCAATCTTGAGCGTACCTGCCACCCTCTTCATGCACTTGATTTGGGCATTACCACCCACACGCGACACCGAGATACCCACATTCACAGCCGGACGAATACCATTATTGAACAGGGCGGTTTCCAGATAAATCTGGCCGTCGGTAATCGAAATCACGTTGGTGGGAATATAGGCACTCACGTCGCCCGCCTGCGTCTCGATGATGGGCAGTGCAGTGAGCGAACCGCCACCCTTCACCATGGGTTTCAGGGCTTCGGGCAAGTCGTTCATCACCGAGGCCACATCCTGGTTCTCGTTGATTTTTGCGGCGCGCTCAAGCAAGCGGCTATGCAGATAGAAGATATCGCCGGGATAAGCCTCTCGTCCTGAAGGTCGCTTCAGGATGAGCGAGATTTCGCGATAGGCAACAGCATGCTTCGAGAGGTCGTCATAGATAACCAGTGCGTCGCGGCCGGTGTCGCGGAAGTACTCGCCGATGGCTGCACCTGCAAAGGGGGCATAGTAGCGCATCGAGGCCGAGTCAGAGGCGGTTGCCGCAACCACAATGGTATAAGGCATGGCGCCATACTCACGCAGTTTGTTCACCAGAGCGGCAACGGTCGAAGCCTTCTGCCCTATCGCCACATAGATGCAATATACCGGCTTGCCGGCTTCGTAGCACGAACGCTGGTTGATGATGGTGTCGATGGCGATGGCAGTCTTGCCAATCTGGCGGTCGCCAATGATGAGCTCACGCTGGCCGCGACCAATGGGAATCATCGAGTCGATGGCCTTCAGGCCCGTCTGCAGCGGTTCCTTCACCGGCTGGCGGAAGATAACGCCCGGTGCCTTGCGCTCGAGAGGCAGACGAATGCGGTCACCATCAATCTCGCCGTTGCCGTCAATGGGCTCGGCCAAGACATTCACCACGCGACCCAGCAGACCCTCGCCCACCCTGATAGAAGCAATTTCACCAGTACGGCGAACCTTCATGTTCTCGGTGATGGAGTCTACCTCGTTGAGCAGAATGACACCCACATCGCTCTCCTCAAGGTTCATGGCAACGCCCGTAACGCCATTCTCGAACTCTACGAGCTCGTTGGCCTCCACGTTCTCAAGACCGTAGACATGGGCAACGCCATCGCCCACTTCCAGCACAGTGCCAATTTCCTCGAACGACACCTTTTGCTCCACGTCGCTCAACTGTTGCTTCAGTATGTCGGATATTTCACTTGGGTTGATCATATCACTTTATTTCCTTTGTAGTTTTAAACGCAAATGTTGTAATTCATTCTTGACCGACGCGTCGAGCACAAGCGAATCGATAATGACGACAAAGCCGCCTATGATTTCAGGATCGATGCGCTCCGATATTTCAAGGGTCATTCCCTTGAGCTGACGCTCGACGATGTCGGTGATGGCCTTGATCTCATCGGCAGGCAACTGGGTTGCCATCACGATTTCAACCTTGGCAATGTTATGTTCCTCCCGATAAAGGCGAACATAGGACAGCGCTATACGGCGCAAAAATTCAGCACGATTGTTCTTAAGAACCAGCAATATGAATCGGTCAAGCGAACTTCCTGGCTTAGCACCTGCGGCAGCCAGCACCATGTTGCTCTTGTCGCTATCGGGAACATGAGGATTCAGCATCACCTTCTTCAAGGCGTTGATTCCCGAATAGCTGAAATTGAGCACCTTCAGCTGCTCGTAGATGACATCGGCATCACCGTTCTCCTTGGCATACTTGTACAGCGCCTTGGCATATCGGCGTGGTATGAGTCCGTCGTTCATATTCGCTTAGTTTTTAGTCTCAACCTCGTTCAACAGTCGGTTCACAAGTTCCTTTTGCGCCGTGTCGTTGCTCATGTTCTTGCGCAGTATCTTCTCGGCTATCTGCAATGCCAGTTCCGACACCTCTTCCTTGAGCTGCTTTTCCGATTCGCGACGCGCCTGTTCAATAGAAACTTGTGCGGCCTCGGTCACCTTCTGGGCTTCGGCCGAAGCTGCCACTTTGGCTTCTTCAATAATCTGGGTCTTCATTTTGGCCGCCTCGCGCAGTATCTCGGCCTGCTGATTGCGGGCCTCGGCTATCACCTTGTCGGCCTCTGCCTTGGCATTGTCGAGATTGGCCTTCGCCTGCTGGGCATACGCCACACCCTTGTCAATCAGGTCGGCACGCTGCTCCATGCTCTTGACAATGAAAGGCCACGCAAATTTAGCCAAGATGAAGTACAGGCACAGGAATGCCAGAAACATCCAGAATATTAAACCAAATTCGGGCTTGAAAAGTTCCATTGATAAAGGTCGTTATGAATTAAACGAAGAGCGCAAGAATGCAAACAATCAGAGCGATGAGTGCAACACCTTCGATAAGGGCTGCAATCACAATCATGTTGGTACGAATGTCGCCTGTCGATTCGGGCTGGCGGGCTATCGACTCCATAGCCGAGCCACCAATCTTACCAATACCAATACCGGCAGCGATAGCTGCGATTCCGGCACCAATGCAAGCGCCTAATGTTCCAAGTGTTTCAGCTAAAATTAATCCTAACATAGTTTTAAGTTTTAATTGTTATTATTTTTGTTTTTTGTTTTGTTTCTTGATTTATTCCTTGTTCACTTCCACCTTCACATGATGCTTCACATGCGCCATTGAGATGAAGATGGTCGACAACAGGGTAAACACAAATGCTTGAATGAAACTGATCAGCGTGTCGAGCAGCAGCATGAACAGCGACAGCAGCACCGATATCACGGCTGTGCCGGCACCCACTGCAGCGCCAAACATCTCAGTGAATATCATGATCAGCAGCACCAGCACCAGCACCACCATGTGACCGCCAAGCATGTTGGCGAACAGACGGACCATCAGCGCCAGGGGCTTGGTCAGGATGCCCAGGAACTCGATGAGCGGCATCATGGGCACGGGGCACTTGAGCGCAAAGGGCACATCGGGCCAGAAGATTTCCTTCCAGTATTCCTTGGTTCCCGTCAGGTTAGTAACCACAAAGGTGCACAGGGCCAGCACCATGGTCACAGCCAAGTTGCCGGTCAGGTTAGCGCCACCGGGGAATATCACGATCAGGCCCAGCAGGTTCATCGTCAAGATGAAGAAGAACACCGTGAGCAGATAGGGAGCATACTTGGGCGCTTCACGACCCATAATGGGCCGGATGGTGTCGGTGTACACAAAGTCCACCACAAGTTCGAGCATGGCGGTCCCCTTGCGTGGAGCCTTCATGCCATGCTTCTTGTACCATCTCTTGATACTGAACACCATCAGGATCACCAGCACGGCGGCAATGAATATGCCAAAGGCGTTTTTCGTGATCGAGAGGTCGAGCGGTCGCGTACCGTCAACACTCACCACCTTGCCTTTATAATCGCCTTCAGTGGCTATCTTGAAGCCGTCATACTCCTTACCGTCGGCCAAGCGGCTCGACAGGAAGCAATGCCACCCCTGTTTGTCATGCACGATAATGGGCAGCGGTATGCGGTAATGATGAGAGAAAGGTATCTCCCACCCATAGGCATCGCCCAGGTGTTCGAAAATCACCTCCTTGGGGTCGAGTTTCGATTCGTGCCCCTTAGCGGCATGATGCGAGGCGTTCATGTAACCAAATGCCATGAGCGCTACAATCACAAGAGCCACTATTGCGGTTATAACCTTTTTCATCATCAGTTCAATATAGGCATACCGACACCACATTATTCTTTATATCAGCCACTCCTCCCAGTATCTCACGGGTGTGAGTCTCGCCTTCGGCCACATAAGTAACTGTGCCCTTGTCTAAAGCCGAGATGAGAGCAGCGTGATTCTTCAGCACCTGGAACAGTCCGCTCACGCCTGGCAAGGTGACCGATTCTACAGCGCCTTCAAATTCAATTTTCTCTGCCGATATAATCTTGAGTGTCATATAATGCAATATGATGTTAATAATCTGTTTTTATCTTTTTTATGCCTGAGCCTGGGCAAGCAGTTTCTCGCCCTTGGCAATGGCGTCGTCGATGGTGCCCACATTCAGGAATGCCTGTTCGGGCAGGTGGTCGACCTCACCGTCAAGAATCATCTTGAAGCCACGAATGGTCTCGTTCAGCGGAACCATCACGCCCGGAACACCTGTGAACTGCTCGGCCACGAAGAAGGGCTGCGACAGGAATCGCTGTGCACGGCGTGCACGCGAAACCACCAGCTTGTCCTCGTCGCTCAACTCGTCAACACCCAGAATGGCGATGATGTCCTGCAACTCGTTATACTTCTGGAGCAGACCTATCACGCGCTGAGCCACATTGTAGTGCTCTTCGCCAATGATGTTGGGGTCCATGATGCGCGAGGTCGATGCCAGCGGGTCGACGGCGGGATAGATACCCAGCTCCGTGATTTTGCGGCTCAACACCGTGGTTGCGTCCAGGAAGTTGAAGGTTGTGGCAGGAGCAGGGTCGGTCAAGTCATCGGCAGGCACATACACGGCCTGTACCGAGGTGATACTGCCGCTCTTGGTCGAGGTGATGCGCTCCTGCAGCTTACCCATCTCCGATGCCAGCGTAGGCTGGTAACCCACAGCCGACGGCATACGGCCCAGCAGAGCCGACACCTCCGAACCTGCCTGAGTGAAGCGGAAGATGTTGTCCATAAACAGCAGGATGTCTTTACCGCCACCGTCCTGGTCACGGAACTGCTCGGCCACGGTCAGACCCGACAGTGCCACACGCAGACGCGCACCGGGAGGTTCGTTCATCTGGCCGAACACAAGTGTTGCCTGCGACGAGTTCACGGCTTCCATGTCCACATCGTTCAGGTTCCATTCTCCCTTCTCCATGCCTTCACGGAATTTCTCGCCATACTGGATAACGCCGCTCTCAATCATCTCACGAAGCAGGTCGTTACCTTCACGGGTGCGTTCGCCCACACCGGTAAACACCGAAAATCCGTTATGACCGTGAGCAATGTTGTGAATGAGCTCCATGATAAGCACCGTCTTGCCCACACCGGCACCACCGAACAGACCGATTTTACCACCTTTCGAGAACGGTTCAATCAGGTCAATCACCTTGATACCGGTATAAAGAATCTCCTGCGAGATCGACAGGTCGGCAAATGCGGGTGCTGGCTGGTGAATAGCACGGCGCTCGGTGGCCTGCAGCGGGGCAAGGTGATCGATGGGCTGTCCTATCACATTCAGCAGGCGGCCTTTCACCTGTTCGCCGGTAGGCACTGAAATGGGACGGCCCAGGTTGGTCACCTTGGTGCCGCGTTTCAGACCGTCGGTACTGTCCATAGCCACACAGCGCACGGTATTCTCGCCTATGTGCTGCTCAACTTCCAGAATCAGATTCGTGCCGTTTTCACGAGGCACCGAAAGCGCGGTATAAATAGCCGGACGGGTAACGCCTTCGCCTTCGAATGCAATATCGACCACAGGTCCGATTACTTGAGTGATTTTTCCAAAACTTTCAGCCATAATCACGAATATATTTTTAATGTGTTAATGTTTCAATTTTAAAATACCCAGTTAAACGACACGCACAGCGCCATCACCACAAGGTTCACCAGGCCAATGGGCATCAGTATGCGCCACTCCAGGGCCAGCATCTGGTCGATACGCACACGAGGGAACGACCAGCGAATCCACATGAACACGAAGGTCATGAAGAAGGCCTTGCCCAGGAACCAGAAGGTAGAGGGTATGAAGTCCATCACCTTGTTGAAGCCTTCCCAGCCGGGAATGTGCAACGGCATCCAGCCACCCAGGAACAGCAGTGTGGCAATACCACTCACGATAAACAGGTTCAGGTACTCGGCCAGATAGAACAGACCATAATGAATACCCGAGTACTCGCTGTGATAACCGGCGGTGAGCTCATGCTCGGCCTCGGGCAAGTCAAACGGGCCACGGTTGTTCTCGGCATTGGCCGCTATGATGTAAATGACAAAGGCTATGATGGCGGGCAGGTGACCCTTGAACAGGAACCAGCCGTCGTTCTGAGCCTCGACAATGCCGCTTATGCTCATGGTGCCGGCAAGGCACACCACGGTGAGAATGGAGATGCCCACCGAGAGCTCATAGCTCACCATCTGCGCACCGCTTCGCATAGCGCCCAGCAAGGTGTACTTGCTGTTACTCGACCAGCCTGCCAGCAAGATACCAAGCACGCCCAGCGACGACACGGCGATGATGAAGAACACGCCTATGTTGAAGTCTATCACCTGCATTCCCTTGCCCCATGGCAGACACGCAAAGGTGAGTACCGATGCCGTCACCACAAAGAAGGGGGCGAGCCAGAACAGGAACTTGTCGTTATGCCACAGCGTCACAATCTCCTTGGTGAGAATCTTGAACACGTCGGCAAAAATCTGCAGCAATCCGGCAGGACCCACGCGGATGGGGCCGCGGCGGCACTGAATCCACGCGCACACCCAGCGCTCATACATGATATAGAACATGGCTATCACCGTATAGGCCAGCAACAGGCCAACGGCAACCAGTATGCATTCGATGGTTGATGTGAGCCAGCCCGGACACGACAGCGTGTTGCGCAGCAAATTGTCAATCCAGCCTGTAACTATACTAAAGTCAAACATAATATATTAATGTGTTTGTTATTGTTCTTGTTTTCTTCTTTTATCTGTCGATATCGGGTATCACATAGTCGATTGATGCCGTGATGCTGATCAGGTCGGCAAACAGATTGTCCTTGCAGGTCAAATCCACAACGCCCACCAGGTTGAAGCACGGCGACTGGAAGTGCATGCGATAAGGTTTCTGGAACGGCTTGGGATCGCCATCGCTCTCGATGTACACGCCAAACGCGCCACGACTTGCCTCCACTTGCTGATACCAGTGTCCGGCCGGCAGCTTGATCATCTTGGGCACCTTGGCGCAATATTCGCCCTCGATGCCTTCCTTCTCGAGCATGTCGCAGCACTGTTCCAGTATCTTCACGCTCTGTTCCATCTCCTTCATGCGCACCATGTAGCGGTCCATGCTGTCGCCGCTCTCAAGCAGCACCTCGTCAAATTCCACCTCGTTGTAGAGTGAATAGGGATGGCACTTGCGCACATCGCAATGCACGCCCGATGCGCGACCCGACGGTCCGGTGATAGCGTAGTTGATGGCATCTTCCTTGCTCAGGATGCCCACGCCCTTCATTCGGCCCACGGCAATCACATTGCCGGTAAACAGCTTGTGATATTCCTTGAGTTTGTCAGGCATCACGGCGCACAGGTGACGCACATCCTTGATAAAGTCGGGATGCACATCCTTCACTACACCGCCTATGGTGCTATAGCTCATCGACATGCGGGCACCGCAGGTCTTGTCGAAGATTTCGTAGATGAGTTCGCGTTCACGGAAACCGTAGAAGAAGGCCGTGGTTGCGCCCTGATCCATCGTCAAGCAGCCGTAAGAAAGCAAGTGCGACGAGAGACGCATCAGCTCGTCCATCATCATTCGAATGAGTTCGGCACGGTGAGGCACCTCAATGCCTAATGCCTTCTCAAGGCACAGGCACACGGCATGACGGTTCATGTGAGCTGCCATGTAGTCGAGTCGCTCGGGATAGAGCAGCGTCGACTGGTAACTCATGCCCTCGCACAGTTTCTCGATGCCGCGATGAATGTAACCCGAAACCACATCCACCTTCTTCACCAGCTCGCCATCGATTGAAGTGCGATAGCGCATCACGCCGTGAGTCGAGGGGTGCTGCGGGCCCACATTGATCACATATTCCTCTGGTCCAAACACCTTCTTGTCGATGCGCTTGAGCGTGCCATCGGCCTCTTCTATGAGGCTGAAGGTGTCGTCCTCATTCTCTTCTGGATTGAGACGCAGCGGGTTCAGTTCGGGACTGTCGTCATAATCCTTGCGCAGGGGGTAACCCACCCAGTCGTTGCGCAAGAAGAAGCGACGCATATCGGGATGATTGATAAAGACGATGCCAAAGAAGTCGTAAACCTCGCGCTCCTGATAGTTGGCCACAGCCCACACATCGCTCACGGTGTGCAGGCGGGGATTCTCGCGGTCGGTGGTCGACACCTTCACATGAAGCATCTCCTGGGTGTCGGTATTCGTCAGGTAGTACATGCAGCCCAGCGAGTCTTTCCAGTCCATGCCCACGAGGGCCGTCAGGTAGTCGTAGTGCAGTTCTTCCTTGAGCGCTTTGGCCAGCGCGTGCCACTTCTCATCGGGCACTATTACAAGCAACAATTCACCCGAGGTGTCGAATTGGGCCTCTGGACACAAGGCACCTATTTTTTCTTGAATGTCTGCCATATAATTAATGTGTATCCTTTTCAGTGTTCAGTTAATAATCTTTATTGTTTATTCGAGCACAGGAGCCTTCGACTCGCGGGCCAGGCGCATCTGTTCGGCACGCATGGCGGCATCCTTCTCCTCAGCGGCTTTGGCCTCGAAGAATTTCTTGCGGTCTTCCTTGCGGTTGTCGCCACCCAGGAATTTCGATGCCTTGATTTTGCGCTGCAGCTGCATCAAGCCATAGAACATGGCCTCGGGACGCGGCGGGCAACCGGGCATATACACGTCGACGGGAATAATCTCGTCAACACCCTTCACCACACAGTAGCTATTCTTGAACGGGCCACCCGAGATGGTGCAACCGCCGCAGGCAATCACATACTTGGGTTCTGCCATCTGCTCATAGAGGCGCAGCAGTGCTGGTGCCATACGGTAGGTAATGGTTCCCTGGCACATGATGTAGTCGGCCTGACGGGGTGAGTTACGGGCCACCTCAAATCCAAATCGTGCCATGTCGTAGCGAGCTGCACCCAGGCACATGAACTCGATGGCGCAGCAGCTTGTACCGAAGCAGAAGGGCCACAACGAGTTCGAGCGGCTCCAGTTCAGCAACTGGTCAAGTTTACCTACCACCACATTGGTGCCGGCTGCATTCAGCTCAGCCACCAGCTGGTCGATGTACTCGTTGTCCTTGAAGTCTTCATGCTTCATGCTCTTGATTTTCGGACGCTTTATTTCCATCTCAACGCTCCTTTCTTCCAGGCATAAGCCAGACCTAAAATTAATATCACCAGGAATGTGCCCACTGCCAGCAAGGCGGTGGTCCCTATCTGCTTGCAGATGGCTGCCCATGGGAACAGGAACACTGTTTCAACATCGAACATGAGAAACAGGATTGCGAACAGATAGTAACCCACATGAAATTGCGACATGCTCTCGCCACGGGTGGGAATACCGCACTCATAGGGCTCGCCCTTCATCTTCGTATAGGAGTGAGGACCTATAAGGCGCGCAATAACCAGGGCACCTACAACAAGAACAATACCTGTGATTGCCGCTGTAACTGCCAAGGTTGTACTTTGAATACCGATTAAAACCATAAGTTTAAAATATGCTGTTTTATAAATTTCTTATCACCTGAATCATATTAAGCAACTCAAACACCTTACTACCAGGCACTCAAGCACCATCAAGGCGCCTGAGCACGGTAAGGTGCCAGTTTTGTTCTGCAAATATAATAATTATTTTATATTATAGAAAATCATTTTTAAGGAATTTATCAACATCTCAAAAACCACATCACTTGCACCCTGTGTTACTCAGCACAACAAACACATGGCGACACCCAACCGGCGCCGCCATGCTTCTCTATCTTAATCTTCAGTTCTCAGTTGTCAGGTTTCTCTGAGAGCTCTGAGATCTCGGAGTTCTCCGAGCTATTCCCTCATCTCTAATCTCTAATCTCTCATCTCTAATCCCTAATCATCCTGGACATCAAATGACGCCCAGGATGATATTGATCAGTGCTGTCACATCGCTCACATTAATCTTGCCGTCGCCATTCACGTCGCCACGGACCTCGTCCTTCGGGATCACGCCCAGAATCATGTTCACCAGGGCCGTCACATCACTCACATTCACATCGCCGTCGCCATTCACATCGCCATTTTGGCTAGTACCACCGCCCTCAAGGTCGAGATAGATGGGCGAGGTCAGGTCGCTGCCCAGCTGGCTATTGGGAATGCACAGGTAGGATTCGCCCTGCGATATGTTCACTGTCGACATCCACATTATGTCCCCCACATTGAAGAAGAAGTAGGAGTTGCCGTCCGACTGATTCCAAGGCTGGTCGGTCGACAAGCGAGGCTTGAGCATGTTACCCGTGATGGGGGGAATATTTTCACCATTCAGTCCCAGCAGGTAAATCTTGCACTCGCTGCCCTTCAGCAAGAAGCCTGTGTTGGAGGGCAGTGCGCCTGTCACCTTCTGCGTCTTTGCCGTGCGCGTGCTGCTGTCGTAGCCCTTCACATAGTAGGCCTCAAGGCCCTCGGGCAGTTCGACATTGTACTTGCACGAGAAGGGACGGTAAGGCCTCAACTCGGGATAGTAGGTCTCTGAAATCTGCACCCATGGTGCAAAGAAATAGGCGTTAGGATGCATTTCCTCATATTTCGAGAGGAATGTGTGCTTCACATAGCAGGTGAAGCCCGTGGCGTTGCCGCCGGCAAAGCCCTGTCCTATTTGAGCATAAGAGGGCGAGTAGCCCCACCCTATGACGAGCGTCTTGAGGCTGGTGGCACCAGTGAAAGCCCCCGACTCGATCACCGACACCGTTCCGGGCAAGTCAACACGAGTCACACCGCTGCCCGTGAAAGTTCCCGACTCCACAAGATGCGGTGTATAGTTATTACCATGGAATGTAAATTGCGAGGGAATGACAACTTCGCCTGCATAATGATCGTAATGCTGAGGAGGAATGATCGACACTTCCGAGCCATTACTGTTGTCATACCAGATGCCATTGTACCTGAAACCGCGAGGCTTCGCATCGCTCAGATAGCCAGGGTTGCTGGCGCCCTCGTCGATGTGTGCATAAGCCTTTGTAACATTCGCCGAATTGTAAACTGTGCCTTTGCATCCCAAAATACTATTGCAGCCCGCAAACATGTATTGTGAATTTGACACTCTATCAATATTCCATTGGTCGCCCACCACTATAGTCACAAGCTGAGAGCAATTATTGAACATATGGCTCATGTCGGTCACTTTCGCCGTGTTGAAGCGGCTTAAGATGAGTATCGAAAGTTTAGCACATCCTGCAAACATTTTCCTCATGTTGGTCACCTCACTGGTATTGAGATACTCGAGGCCTACGGTGGAATACATATCTGACATTCCATCGAACCAACGGTAGCAGCTGGTGGGGCGAGCATCGGCAAACGAGGCATCAAACATCACATAACGCACATTGCCGCATACTCCATCAGTTATCCAACCAGGGTCTTCATTTCCTGTATTTAAGTAATAAACGGGGTAATTACGGTCGTTATAGAGTTTGTCGTAATAGAATGTGAGCCTTTTTTGCGAGGCATTCCACATGGCATAAGCCTTGCTGCCAGCTGTGAGATAGCCCGGGCTACTGGTGCCGCCGTCAACGCGAGCGTAGGATTTGTCGATGTGGTTGGCATCAAAGGTGGTGCCTTTGCCTCCCACCAGGTTGGTGCAGTTGCGGAACATATTGCCTGATTCCGTCACGGCAGCTGTGGTCCACCCATCACCGGCATAGATGGTTGTAAGTGCCGAACAACCGTTGAACATGGCGGCCATATCGGTCACTTTCGAAGTGCTGAAACTGCTCAGATCCAGCGAGGTGAGATTGCTGCAGTTGCTGAACATGTTGAGCATGCCCGTCGCATTCCGGGCGATGAAACCGGTCAGATTAATTGTAGCAAGATTAGTGCAACCATAGAACATATAATCCATGCGCTCGACAGCTGAGGTGTTGAAACTGCTAAGGTCAAGACTGGTGAGGCCGCTGCAGCCCATAAACATGCCATACATAATGGTCACCTTCTCGGTATTGAAGTGACTCAGGTCAAGACTGGTGAGTTTGCTGCAGTTGCGGAACATGCCGTCCATGTTCACCATCTGGTCGGTATTGAGGTTTTCGATGCCTTCAATACTTGTGAGTTTGCTCATGCCGTAGAACCAGCAGTAGCCACTGGTAGGATGACAACGGGAGAACGACGGATCGAACATCACCTTCCGCACATTGGGTCCGATTTCACTGTCCGACGACCACCACGGCTGAGTGGTGTTGTTTGAAGGAATCGGCCCCACAGTCACATTTTCAAGTTTGAAATGGCTCGAGCTCGGCATGGTGCCGTAGTAGAAGGTGAGAGTCGAGTTACTGGAGGTGTACACCGCATAACCCTCGGCTGCCCACGCTGCCACGCCGGCCGCCATCGTCACCAATAATGCAAAAAGTCTTCTCATTGTTCTATGTTTTATTGTATCAGTTGACGCCCAGGATGATATTGATCAGTGCTGTCACATCGCTCACATTAATCTTGCCGTCGCCATTCACGTCGCCACGGACCTCGTCCTTCGGGATCACGCCCAGAATCATGTTCACCAGGGCCGTCACATCGCTCACATTCACCTTGCCGTCGCCGTTAACATCACCCTTGAGACCGGTACCGCCTTCTATGTCAAGATTGATGGGTGAGGTCAAGTCGCTACCCAGCTGGCTCTTAGGAATGCACAGGTAGGATTCGCCCTGCGATATGTTCACTGTCGGTCCCCAGTTCATTTCCCCAACATTGAAGAAGAAATAGGCGTTGTTGTCCTGCTGGTTCCAGGGCTGGTCGGTCGACAAGCGAGGCTTGAGCATGTTGCTCGTAATGGTGATGGCATTGTCGCCCGTCTTCTCCATCAGGTAAATCTTGCACTCGCTGCCCTTGAGCAGCAGGCCCGTGTTGGCGGGCAACACCCCTGTCACCTTAGTTGCCGTTGCCGTGCGCGTGCTGTTGTCATAACTCTTCACATAGTAGGCCTCGAGACCTGCGGGCAGCTTGGTCTTATACTTGCAAGAGAAGGGGCGGTAAGGTTTCAGTTCGGTATAGTAGGTCTCTGAAATCTGCACCCACGGGGCAAAATTGATATTGACATAGGTTTCCTCATATTTCGTGAGGAACGAGTTCTTCACATAGCAGGCAAAGCCATTGGCGTTGCCACCTGCGAAGTCCTGTCCGTACACCGCATAAGCGGGATTGCCAGGGTATCTGATGACGAGTGTTTTGAGCTTGGAGGCATCAGTGAAAGCACCCGACTCGATCACAACCACTGAGCTTGGCAAATCGACACTCGTTACATCGCTGCCCGTGAAAGCACCTGCCTCCACAAGATGCGGCGTATAGTTGTTACGTTTAAATGTAAACTTTGAGGGAATGACAACTTCGCCCGTATAATGGTCGAAATGCTGCGGGGGAATAATCGACACTTCAGAGCCATTACTATTGTCATACCAGATGCCATTGTACTTGAAGCCGCGTGGTTTCGCATCGCTCAGATAGCCAGGTCTGTCCGGTCCCTCATCGATGCGCGCATAAGTCTTTACAGTATTCGCTGGATCGTAAACGGTGCCTTTGCAGCCCAAAATACTATTGCAGTCGTAGAACATGTCGAATGAATTTGATACATTTTTTACATTCCATTTGTCACTCACTACAATGGTGACAAGATTGTTACATTCAGAGAACATTTTGAAAGTGCTTCTCAATTTACTCGTGTCAAAGTTGCTCAAGTCAAGGCTGGTTAGGTCGTGGCAATCATAAAACATTTCACTCATAGTGGTCACCTCACTGGTATTGAGATTCTCAATACCGATAATAGAATAAAGATCCCACATTCCACTAAACCAACGGTAGCAACTGGTGGGGCGAGCATTGGCAAACGAGGTGTCAAACATCACCCAATTCACATCATAAAAGATTTCAGCTTGATGCCATCCAGGAGTTGTCTCACCCTTATTGATGAAGAAAATTGGATTACTTCGTTCGTCATAGAGGTTATCAAAATAGAAAGTGAGCCTCTTTTGTGAGGCATCCCACATGGCATAACCCCTGTTGCCGGCTGTGAGATAACCCGGATTGCTGATACCGCCGTCAACGCGAGCGTAGGTTTTGTCGATGTGGCTGGCATCATAAGTGGTGCCTTGGCCGCCCACTAGCTTAGTGCAGTTGCGGAACATAGAGTTCGATTCCGTCACGGCTGCCGTACTCCACCCTTCACCGACAAGGATTGTAGTAAGAGCCGAACAGCCACTGAACATGCCGGCCATATCGGTCACCTTGCTGGTGTTGAAATTGCTCAGGTCTAGGGTGGTGAGTTTGTTGCAGTTACTGAACATGTCGAGCATGCTCGTTACATTTAAGGTATTGAAACCGGCCAGATTAATAGTGGTAAGATTAATGCATCCATAAAACATATATTCCATGTGCGTGACAGCAGAGGTACTGAAACTGCCCAAGTCAAGACTGGCGAGACTGCTGCAGCCCATAAACATGCAGTACATGCTGGTCACCTTCACGGTGTTGAAGTATTGCAGGTTAAGGCTGGTGAGTTTGCTGCAGTTGCGGAACATGTTCTGCATATTCACCATCTCGTCGGTATTGAGGTTTTCTATGCCTTCGATAGTCGTGAGATTGGCCATGTTGGCAAACCAATAGAAGCCACTGGTAGGATGGTAACGGGAGAACGACGGATCAAACACCACCTTCTGTACATTGGCGCTGATATTGCTGTCTTGCGACCACCACGGCTGAGTGGTGTTGCTTGAAGGAATCAGCCCCGCATCGCCACTGTGTGCCATACCATCATAATAGAATGTGAGCGTCTTGCTGCTAGCATCATAGACCACAGCGGGCTGTATCCCGGTCAGATAGCCTGGATTGCTGGTGCCGCCGTCAACATGTGCATAAGAGGCATCCACATGGCTGGCATCGTAGGTAGTACCTGCGCCACCTTTAAGTTTGGTACAATTATAAAACATTTCATCAGAACTTTGCACACTTGCTGTGCTCCATTGGTCACTCACGAAAATTGATATCAGGTTGATACAACCATTGAACATGGAATCCATCGACTTCACCTTTCCAGTATTAAATCCGTTAAGATTCAAGTTTGTCAATGATCTGCACCCCTTAAACATCCCATTCAAGTTTTTCGCATTTTTAGTATTGAAACTGTTCAAGTTCAGGTTGGTCAGGGAACTGCAATTAGCAAACATAGATTCAAAGGTTGTAACTTCTTCCATGTTGAAATTGCTCAAATCCAAGTTAGTCAAAGACTGACATCCATAAAACATCTGGTCAGTGCGTTCAACCTCGTTGGTATTGAATCCGCTCAAGTTAAGACTGGTCAAGGCTTCAGCGCCGTAAAACATATATGTCATCACAATAACATTCCGGGTGTCAAAACTGCTCAAATCCAGGGTCGTCAGCTTGGTACAATATGCAAACATGGCATACATATTGGTCACATTCTCGGTATTTAAATACTCAAGTCCTTCAATAGAAGTGAGGTTTGTCATCCGGGTAAACCATGCGCAGGTAGTCGTGACTCGTGCATCAGCAAACGATGGGTCAAACACTACGCGGTCAACCTTGTCGCTAATGCCTTTATAGTACCATGCCGGTGTATCATTTCCCGAATTCATAATGAACACATCATAACCGGGTGAATACTCACCATAATAGAAAGTGAGCGTTTTGTCGCTTGAAGTATAAACCGCATAAGGGCGTATTCCTGCCAAGGAACTGAGCGCCCCCATCAGAGCGCAAACTACTGTTAGTATTACTTTATTTTTCATATTATTAGTTTTTTTTGATTATTATCGATTCAATTCACAAATTTAATAAAAAATTAGAAATAATCAAAAAAATCACCATTAAATCACCACATTTAGTGATTGCACACAATAAAAACTCATCATAATTTTGCACTCGTGATAAAAGATTTATTTAAAATATTCATCATTGGCTTGCTCCCGCTGCACATGGCGGCAGCCTCAGAGTTCTCAGAAACATCAGAGAACTTAGCACCCGACACCACCACCAGACGGGTAATAAATCATACTTGTCCAACAGCCTCTGTCGAACTTGGGCCGGTAACTGTCACCGCCGTGAAACAAGGCCGTGACCTGAGCAATCAGGGCATCTCCACCACCAGTTTCACACGGTCTGCCCTTGAGGCTAACAACATGTTGAGTGCCAAAGCGGTAACCCATGCCATTCCCAATGTGTTCATACCCGACTACGGCAGCCGCATGACCAGCACCATCTATGTGAGAGGCATCGGGGCACGCATCGACCAGCCAGCCGTCGGTCTCACCATCGACAACATCCCTATCCTGTGCAAGGAGAACTACGACTTCGACCTGCTCGACATCGCCCGTTTCGAAATGCTGCATGGGCCGCAGAGCACCCTCTTCGGCCGCAATACGATGGGCGGTGTGATGAATGTGTTCACCCTCTCACCATTCAACTATCAGGGCACACGCATCTTGCTCGAAGGCGCCTCGTACACGAGTCTCAAGGCGGGATTAAGCCACTATGCCAAATTTGGCCAGCAGCTTGCACTCTCGGCAAGTGCTTACTATACCACAACCAACGGTGCTTTCACCAACGAGTATAACGGTAAAAAATGCGACTGGGAACACCAAGGTTCAGGGCGTGTGAAACTGGAATGGTGGTCCTCGCCCACTCTTTTCATGAGCAATGTGCTCTCGCTCTCGGTAAGCAGGCAAGGCGGCTACCCCTACCGTTTCATTGAAACCGGTGAAATCAGTTACAACGACACCTGCTTCTACCGCCGCAACGCCATCCTCGACGGTCTCACCATCGTGAAACGTCTGGGCAGCGTCAACCTGTCGAGTTTCACCAGTTACCAGTACATCGACGACAACATGACGCTCGATCAGGATTTCACGCCACTGCCCTATTTCACACTCACCCAAGCCCGCAAGGAACACGCTGTCACGCAAGACCTTGTGATACGTAATCATGAGCAAGGCACCTACAACTGGCTCGCAGGCATTTTCGGCTTTTACAGGCGATACAAGATGCAAGCACCGGTCACCTTCAAGGACACCGGCATTGCCCAGCTCATTGAGCAGCATCGCAACGAGGCCATTCCCAGTTACCCCATTAGCTGGAATGAGCGCTCCTTTCTCTTGGGCAGCGATTTCACCTGCCCCACCTACGGACTGGCCGCTTATCACCAGTCGTCACTGCACTTGGGCAACTTCACCCTCACCGCCGGCATCCGTCTCGACTACGAGCATACGAGTCTCGACTACCATAGCGAGACCCACACTGGCTACGACATTATCGAAAAAGCGACCCAGGCACTCTATACTCACGAATCTATTGACATCGACGACCAGGGCCAGCTGACTCGCGACTTTGTGCAGATACTTCCCAAATTCGCCGTTACCTATCATCTCAATTCGCTTAACAACCTCTTTCTCAACATCAGCAAGGGTTACAAGGCTGGCGGATTTAACACCCAGATGTTCAGCGACGTACTGCAACAGCGCCTCATGCGCATGATGGGCATCGGTGCCGCCTATAGCGCCGACCAGATTGTGGGCTACAAGCCTGAAAAAGCCTGGAATTTTGAGTTGGGCTCTGTATTCAGTACTGCCGACAAGAAACTCTCGGGCCAGGCCAGTGTGTTTTACCTCGATTGCCGCGACCGCCAGCTCACCATTTTCCCCGATGGCACCACTACGGGCCGTGTGATGACCAACGCCGGCAAGACACGCAGTTGGGGCGCCGAGATGAGACTCACCTTCAAACCGTGGACTCACACCACTTTCAATGCCAGCTATGGCTACACCAACGCCAAATTTGTGGAATACAACGACGGCAAGGCCGACTACAAGAACAAATTCGTCCCCTACTCGCCCGAGCACACCCTGTGGCTCGAAGCGCAGCACACCATCAATGTCGACCCGCAGTCGCGCTGGTGCCGACAACTGCTGCTGGGTGCAAATGTGAGCGGCACTGGACGAATCTATTGGGACGAGGCCAACACCCTCAGCCAACCCTTCTATGCCCTGCTCGGCGCCAATGTCACACTGGTGGCAAAGGACTTCACCCTGCAACTCTGGGGCACTAACCTCACCGACACCCGTTTCAGCACCTTCCGCTTCGTGTCGATAGGCCACGAGTTCCTCCAGCAAGGCCGCAAACGAATGCTGGGCGCAACACTCAGAATTAATTTAGAATAAACATATAACAAACTCATAAACAATCACAAAAATGAAAAAATTCTTATCACTTTTAGCTATCGCAGCAATGCTGCTGTTCACAGCTTGCGGCGACGACGAACCCGACAACATCACGGTTAAGAGCAACATTAATGGACTCATTGTGAAAACCATAAGCGGAGGCCATAATATCAATATCTCGTCTTGCGACATCAGTTACGAATATGGCAACAATCCCAGGCACATGGACTTGGGCATTAACAATGTGTCATTTGCTCCTCGCATGCCAAGAATCAGCTTCGAGGTCAATGGGTTGGATGCTGTTACAAACGACGGAATAGGATTCTGGTTTTCAGGATACAACATTCAAGTTATGTCGGGCTATACACTTGACGATATTGAAGGTAAGTTAGACAAGAATTTAAATACACTTATTTTAACTTACGCTGTAAAGTCAGAGCAGGGGCAATATGATGTCATCACCTTTTCTCCCATACTCTATTCAGTATTGTCTAATGGCAGTAGCAGTTTTGATTACGAAAACGCCACTGAAAAATTCTATAAATTCAAATCGCAAATCGACGACAACAACAACTTCACAGCAAGCATCTGCATCGACAATATCCAATTTGTGTCACAAATGCCCAAACTGGAGGAAATCCTCATTCCGCTCGACGATGCCACCATCGTCCAGACTGCCAACGGCTACACAGCCACGGCCGAGACCATTGTTCCCTATTTCAAACAGGGCGACAAATATATCCCTTTCTCCGACCGCACTATCTCCAACCTTGAATACACACTTGACATAAAAGGCAACCAATTTTCCATTGAATTTGACTGCTTCGGACTTCATTATACCGATGAAGGCCACATCTATTCAACCCACTTCAACCCATTTGCTATTTAGGATTTCCGTTTAAAAAAACTTAAAAAGCCGAGCTTTTACTTAATATCTCGGCTATATTATATAATTCAATATATGTAATCGCCAAAATGTTGTATATTTGCATCTGATTTTTTAAATACTGAATTAAAATTTATCATATAATGAATAAACTATTTTATTTTCTTACTCTTGCAGGACTGCTCTTTACAGCTGCTTGCGGCGATGACGACGAACCCATACACGGCACGCGCTACAACAGGTCCTACGACCTCTTGAACCATGTAACCGATGCTTCTACCGGCAACGTGATCGCTGTATCGAAAAACAAAGTGAATTATGTTATCGATGTCGCCAATCTCACCGCCGACGCTGAGTTTGGTGTTAAACTCGATGGCAGCACCACTACCCCCTTCAGTTTCTCAGGCATCAAAATCGAAAATCCATCTTATGGCATCTATAAGTTTGCCAACCCCACACCGGCCGCATCAGTCTCCGGTTTCGCAGGACATATCGACCTCAACGAGGAGAGCACACAGTTCAGCTTTATTACTGGCAATTATCGCGTGTGCGCCACCCTGCCCGAGATTTTCTACCTCAACTGCAACACCGTGTCGACTCACACCGACGGCACCAGCGTTACCCACAAGGACGACAAGCCCATGTATCAGTTTGAGATCAACCCTGAAGACATGACCGCCAAGGTGATTGTCATGTGTTTCAACGATCCTAAACAATACCGCTACATTGTGAATTGCACAGGCAACGGGGCAACAGTCACCGCCACGCCTGAAGGCTACACCATCACCGCCGATAAGCTCATCACCACAACCACCTACAGCCAAGGACAAGCTGTGACCAACGATGTGAACGGCGTGGAAGACGATGGCACCGAAGCCACACAGGGCAAGCCCAAGAAACTATACATCATCTATAACCTCAACGCCAAGCTCAACATATTCACTAACTCGTTCCAGGCCTCGTTCCAGATGGGACAGCGGCCCGACATCAGCATGAGTGTGTCGACCAACGGCACGGTTTATTAACAACCCCTCAACCACTTAAGACATCATGAACAAAATCTTTTCAATAAGCGCTTTATTCACGCTGCTGTTACTCTTCAGCGCCTGCAACGACGACAACAAGACCCCTCAGTATGTCTATGCCGACATGCAGATGATCAACCATGTGAGTAATGACGATAGTGAAACCGGCGAAGCCATCTGCCAGAATGGTGAATATGAAGTCACCATCAACCTCGACGACTACACCGCCAGCATCAATGCCTATGTGTTCCTTGACGAAGGCTATAACGGAAGCATCGATGTAACAAATCTGCCTGTCACCTACAACAAGACCATGGGTGGCTATGTGATTCAAGCAGGCACACTCAACAACAAAGGTACACTTCAGGGTATTTACGACTTCTATCTGTTCCTTGACTACCGCTCTACTGACAATCCCACCTCGCGTGTTTCCTTCTCGGTCAATAATTATCGGGTGAATGGAACCGGCAACATCCTCACGGTGAACAACGCGCTCACAAATGTGACTTCGCTCACGACGGGTGAAACGCAGCAGGCCTTAGGAGCATCCTACATTGTGACGTTCAACCCCGACAACGAGAAAGCCAGCCTCACCATCAAGAATCTCAACATTAGCAACAACACCTTGAATGAGATCATTTACAGCAACCTCGACCTGAAGGTCATTAAGAATGGCTATCAAGTCACCACCGATGGAGAGAGGAAACCTTCTTCCATCAACGGCGGCAATTTGGGCGAACTTGACAAATATATTTTGAAGAATATCGACTTGAAGTTCAATCTCAATACAGAAACTGCCGACGCCGCATTCACTATCAAGAATGTGGCCGACATAAACATGAATGGTTCTTTCTAATTTTCAAATCATAAATAATAATATCACACTATGAACAAGATACTTAATATTTCCGCTGCACTCGCTTTCATTTTCGTTATTTCGGCGTGCAGCACCGACAGCAACTCAGAGTACAAATTTGAAGAGCAGACCTACTATAGAATAGTTGACAACACCAACATCAGTGCAACCCCCTATTTTGCACGCTCTACGGTCAACTTCACATTTACCCCCGACGACAAGACCATTCAGGTCAGCACTGTCATCAGTCTGGGTGGTTCATCTTTCACCATCGAGACAAGTGCAATGCCCTACACCATGCTCAACGCCAACACCTACAAATTCGCAGGCAACGCCAAGGCAACAGGACATGAAGTGACGGGGTTCAGCGGTTACTACGACAGCGCCACTAATTCAGTCTACTTTGAGATGACAGTTGACGGCAAGAACAATGTCTACATCACCTCCACCCCATTGTTCCCCTACACAACTACCACTGTTGTACCGGCCGACAACTCTGCACAACCCATAATACTCGACAACGCCATCTACGGGCTTGCCTTCGACAACACGCTCAAAGACGGACTCTTTGCCATCATGAATTTCCAGCTCACAAGCATTGAATCCCCTTACAACGAGATTGACTACAAAGGCATCACCGTAGTGCCTAACGCCGAGGGATATGCAATCACTGCCGACCTCTTGAAGCCCAGCATCTCAGGCAATGTCGAAAAATACACGATTACCGACCTGACAATCAACATCACGCAGCAAGGCCGTAGTATCGCTGGTTCCTACACCTGCGACGGCAAGAATGTGACATTCTCAGGCACCACCTTTAATATTGATTAAATACTGAACAGTCTCTTTTGAATGACCAGAACTAAATATACATACGACGAAGAAACCGTTGTCGAGCAACTGCGTCACCAGGACACCGCTCGCCTCGCCTTTGGCAAGGTGGTGGAGCACTACACACAGCCGCTCTACTGGCAAATTCGTCGCATGGTGATCGACCACGACGATGCCAACGATGTGCTCCAAAACACCTTTATCAAGGCCTGGACCAGCATCGACAGCTTCCGAGGCGATGCAAAACTCTCCACCTGGCTCTACAAGATTGCCATCAACGAGTCCATCACCTTTATAAATAAGAAGAAGGTGCAAAACAACATCGCCCTCACCGACGACAACGCATTCCTCGTCAACAACCTCGAGGCCGACGAGTACTTCAACGGCGACGAGGCACAAATCAAGCTCCAGAAGGCCATCGCCACCCTGCCCGACAAGCAGCGCATGGTGTTCAACATGCGTTACTACGACGAGATGAAATATGAAGACATGAGCGAGATACTCGGCACCTCGGTCGGGGCGCTCAAGGCTTCCTATCATCATGCTATCAAGAAAATCGAGTCGTTTTTTTCCGAGAATGATTAAACCTTTCCTCTTCACTTTAGTCAAATCGATGCAATGAAACAAGAAGATTCCCCTATATTGAAAAAACTTGGCAAGGATGCGGGCTTTGAAGTGCCCGAGCATTATTTTGCCGACTTCAGCAAGAATCTCATGGATTCGCTTCCTGAAGTTCAAATCACTGAAGAGGTTAAGCCATCTCGATGGGTCCGCATTAGGCCCTATGTCTATATGGCAGCCATGTTCGTAGGCGTCTGGTGCATGATGAAGGTCTTTACTGGTTTTGGCACTGGTCAGAAAAAGGCGGTGAGAACCGAGATGAGAGCCGATGCGCCCAATAGCGGCGACAAGGCCATCATGCAAGACGACAAGCGGATAAACGACAACGCACAACTCAACTACCAAGACAGCATCAACGCTGGTATCCAAAAGACCGACATCAACCGATAACTAACTTATTTTTCTATACACACATCAAAATCCGGTTACATCTTCTCATCAAGATTTCTAACCGGATTTTTTTTATCCACCTTTTTTTCCTATATTTGCAATCAACATATTTCCGAATCTGTAATGGTTTTATTGACTATTAATTTTTACGACTATGCATACCTTATTAAAAAAACTTTTAACCGCAATTTGCATCATGGCTATTTTCCCATTTAATCTGTGGGGTGCCCCCAGCGTGAAAACGCCCGATTTCGACTACCCCAAGACCGTGGCCGAAGATGCCTCTAAAGACCTCAAGGCTGCCCTCAAGACAAGCGACGGGCAAAAGGCCATCGACGCCATCATCCGCTATTCTATTGCGAAGGGGCTCATCTCTGACGAGAACATGCCCGACATCATCAAGAACATCGAGAATGTCATCGCCAAGGAGAACCGACCTCAGTTCAAGTCGCTGCTCTACTATTTCGAGGCTCTCGCTTTCAAGTCTTACAGCAACAACTTCAGCTACTATGACCGCGACAATGCCGACGACGAGACTCCCGCCAGCGACTACTCGGAATGGGACCGGGATCAATTCGAGGCAAAAGTCGATGAATGCATCCGACTCGCGCTTGCCGATGTCAAGGCACTCAAGCAGGTGCCCATTACCAGCCTCAACCAGATTATCACTTGCGACAAGATGGGCGCCATCTATGTGCCCACCCTCTTCGACTTCCTGTCGATGAAATGCAGTGACCTCACTAGTAACAACCAGCTCGAAGAAACCATCGAAAAAAACTGGCTGGAGGCTAATAATGACAATGTACCTGCCTATCTGTTCGCCTACAAGACCATCAACCACTATGGATATTCAGAACTCTACGAGAAATTCAAGGACAATGAGCATAGCGGAATGCTGCTCGACCGCGCCAACTACAAGAGCGACTATCCCATTCTCAAGGATTACATCAGGCGTTTCCCCAACTCATTCTATGCTCCCGAGATACTGAACAACATCAACGCCATCGAGAGGAAGCGCATCGACGTCAGCTACCCTGAACACGCTCACTCCACCGACCCCATCACCGTGCGGGCCAGTGTTACCAATGTCAACTCCTACAAGTTGAATCTCTATCGCGTTTCCGACAAGATTATTAATGACCCGCACAACCAGAGATATGATGTCGATGCCTCTAACCTCACTCTTTGTGAATCCAAAACGGTAAACAATAACGGTGTCGTCCCCTTCGACCAAAAGGATACCATCACATTCGGCCCGCAAAAGTATGGCGTATATGTTATCTTGCCAGAATTCGACTCAGCCGACGGCAAGGTCGAGAATAATAAATTCAACCTCAACGAAAGTATAACGGTGCACGACCTCACCATGTTCCTGGTCGAGAAAGACAACAGGCAATGCGCCGTCTATGTGGTCGACAGCAAGACGGGTAAGCCCGTCGAAGGCGCAACCGTCAGTTACGATGTATACTCCGACAAAACCGACAAGCAAGGCTGCTTTGTGCTGCCCGAAAAAATAAAGAATTGCAACAACATCAGGGTCAGTAATGGTGCCGACCGCTATGCCCCTTATATGAGCTACTATTCCGATAATTACGGAAACCGCACCGACATTTTACTCAAAGCGTTCACCGACCTCAGCATTTACCGTCCGGGTGAAACCGTGAAATTCTCGGGCATCCTCTATCAAACGAGTTCCGATATCGAGCAGCACAAGGTAATCCCTGATTCCAAGGTCACCGCCATCTTTGAAGATGCCAATGGCGATAACCTCGACACGCTCTACCTGGTCACTGACCAGTACGGACGCATCCAGGGCGAATTCAAGATTCCCACTGGCAGACTCAACGGAAACTTCAGAATCCGGTTCCAAGGTGGCAGAAGAGGACATCTGCTATCACATTATGTGAATGTGAGTGAATACAAGACACCCACCTTCGACATCACCTTCAATAACGACCGCTATGTCTTCACGGCCGACCAGCCCGTCATCATTTCGGGTAAGGCTCTCACCTACTCGGGCATGCCAGTGGCAAATGCCGAGGTAAGACTCACACTCGACAAGGATTCATGGGACTGGGGCTGGTGGCGCAAGCGTGCCAAGTCGAATGAGCACATTGCCGACACCTTAGTGGTCACCAACGAGAAAGGCGAGTTCTCATTCGAGTTCGACAACGACCTCTTTGAGGAGAAGAAAGACCGTTACTGCCACAATGTCTACACCCTCAATGCCATTTGCACCAACTCCACGGGCGAGTCGCAAGAGAACAGCACCTCGTTCATCATTGGTGCTAACCGCAACGTCCAGTTCACCGCTCACGATTTCGACTTCATCAATACCGAGCCACTCAAGCTCCCACTCATCCTTAACACCACCGACGAGAACGAGAAGAGCGCTGTGTGCATCTATCAGGTGACGCCTCCCGACGACGACAAGAACATCCTCAAGACTGGCTCTCTGAGCACCGACAATCCCGTCGTCGACCTCACCAGCCTGCCTTCAGGAACCTATAAAATAGGAGTAAAACTCGCTGAAGAAAAGAGTACCTACTTCACAACAACCTCGGTCACCCTATACAAGCCCACCGACAAGAAGGCGCCCGTCGACGACTGCCCCCTCTGGATTCCCAGCACAGGCCGCAAGGTCGATGCCAAGAATGTGGCACACATCACCATTGGCACCAGCGCACCCACTTCACACATCTATTATATTGCATCGTCGCGCAACAAGGTGAGAACCGAGGGCTGGGTAACCTATGCCCCGGGCATCCACGACTTCCAGGTTCAGATTCCTAACGAACCCGAGGAATACATCACTGTCGAGTTCTTCAGCGTCTATCAAGGCAAGACCTATAACCAGACGGTAAGAATGACTTCTGAAGCCAACCAGGAGCAGATGAAGGTGAAAGTGGTCTCCTTCCGTGACAAACTCGTGCCTGGAACACAAGAGAAGTGGACCTTCCAGCTGGTCGACAAGAAAGGAAATCCGCGCAAGGGCGCAATGATTTTCGAGATGTTCGACAAGGCTCTCAACACCCTCAGCGACAACTCGTGGCGTTTCAATCCCTCCCTGCGCAGCATCACCTCCTACCGCATGAACACTGCCAGCCTGAGCGGTAACAATTACATTTACACATCATGGCAGAAGAAGAACAGGGAGACCGGCGACTATGAGCTGCCCGAACTCAACACCTACGACATGGACATCTTCTCATTCAGCCATCCACTCGTAGCTCTCGGTAGTGCTGCAGGAATGAGATATGCCCAAAAGTCAGCTCGTTTAGATGATAATTACGCCGTTGCTGAGATGGAAATGGCGGCAAATCACCTTGATGGGGCAGCTTTATCTGGCGAACCCTTAGAGTCTGGGGTCAACAACGAGAACCTCGGCAAGGTACAGATGCGAGAAGCTGACGTGAAGACCGCTCTATGGATGCCCAACCTCGTCACCGACGACAAGGGCAATGTCTCAATTGAGTTTGAGGCGCCCAACTTCAACACCACTTGGATTGCCCAGGCCGTGGCTTGGGACAAGCAGATGCTGGGCAGCGATTGGATGGCAGAGGTGCTGACTCAGAAGCCGCTGATGGTGCGCTCGAGCATGCCGCGCTTCCTGCGCCAGGGCGACAAGGCGACACTGGCTGCCACGGTGCAGAACGCCACCGACGAGGCTAGCGCATGTGATGCCGTAATCGAACTCTTCGACCCACGCACCAACGAGGTCTATGCCTACCGCAATTTCAACCTGACGCTTGACGCGATGGGCAGTGAGGCGGTGACCATCGACTGGCAAGTGCCCGACACCATCGCTATGGTGGGCTTCCGCATCAAGGCCGCTAACAGCACCTTCGGCGACGGCGAGCAGGTGATGGTGCCCGTGCTGACGACCATCTCGCCCGTGATCGAGACCCAACCCTTCTACGTCGAGGCAGGCCAGGGCCACTTCGAGCAAGCACTGCCCGACTTCCCCGCCGACGCCCGCGTGACACTGGAATACTGCGACAATCCCGTGTGGTACTGCGTGCTGGCACTGCCCACCATCTGGGATGACAACTACAATGTCGCCACAAGTGCTGCACATAGCCTGTTCGCTCTGCAAGTGGCACAAGGCGTCGCCAAGTCGCAGCCCCAAATCAAGGAGGCCATCACCTACTGGAAGGAGCACAACGAGGACTCCACTCTCGTGTCGATGTTGCAGAAAAACCAAGACCTGAAGATCGGTACCCTGCTAGCATCGCCGTGGGTGCGTGAGGCTGACCGTCAGACGCTTAGGATGTCAAAGTTAAACGAGCTGTTTGACGAGGCCTTGATGGCGAAAGAGTATGAGAAAATCATCGCCGCCCTGCAGAATCTGCAGATGGGAGACGGCGGATTCACATGGTTCCGCTACCCGAACTGCCGCTCTAGCGTATGGACCACTGGAGTCGTGCTGGAACTTATCGGCGAGACTAAACGCTTAGGCTATCTGCCCGAGGACAGCCGTCTTACTGACATGGTCAAGCGCGCCCTCTCATTCTATGATACTGAGACCGTCAGACTCTATAACCAGGCTAAAAAGTATAGTAAAAAACCCGAAGGCCAG
>JAFZSO010000001.1 GCA_017619355.1 Muribaculaceae bacterium | reverse complement strand
TTTAGAGACTTCTCAGACTGCTATTGAACCACCAGCGAGAAGCGCGACTGCTTGCCATCTTCGAGATACACCCCACGATAACTCTCGCCAAGCCAAGTTCCCGAGAGTGTGCCTAAGAGTTTTGTGCCTAGATAGAGAGTCACATCGAGTTCGCTGGCATTACCTATGCCCAGCATTTTGAGCTGAGTGCCGTCGTCCCACTTGCCGGAGCCCGACACATTTTGCGGGTCTCGCAAATCAAGTTTCATCTCAAGCCCTCGACCACCCACATTGCCGGCAAAAATCACAATGCCGCCCGCCGACTTCTTCGCTTTGCGTTCAGTGACTGGTGGTTGAGCATTGCCCGCTGATGATGTGGGCGGCTGGAACGGGTCGAGCATGCCGCCCATTCCGCCGGTGAAGAAGGGGTCGTTCATCATCTCATTCATTATGCTGTCCATGTGCGCCATCTCGGCACGCATCATCGAGTCGGCCTCAGCGCCAGTGTAAGTGCGCACTGTCACATTCTGCTGCATGTCAGGCTCTTCACTTTGAGCCATGCTCACATGACGCTCCTGGTCAACATCGGACTTCTTGTCGCCTTTTGTGAGCACCAGCGCCAACACCACTGCCAGCACCGCTGCGGCGATGGCCACAAGCCACCATACCTTCTTCGACCCACGCCTCTGCGGCTCTACGCCAGGAATGGGAGGCACATGCACATTCTCCTCGGTTTCAGGGATGGGAGGTATCTTAGATTCGTCAATTGTTTCCATCAGCATTCAGTTTATTCTCGTCGGCTATCACGCAACGGCGCAGCTGCAGTTCGCCCTGCTGCCATTGGGCAGAGACCTGGGTGTTGAGCACATCCACAGTATGCGCCACCAACTCAAACTCTCGCACAAACTTAATCTTCTCCTTCCCTGCCGTGAACAGTTTCGACAACAGAGTCTTGTTCAGCGGTGTGGGCTTCACGATGAAGTATTTGTATCCCACGGGCAGCGCGCCCATCAGTTCGCTGCGCGACGCAGCGGGCTCCAGCATCAGGTCGAAGCCGGTGATGTGCACCATGAGGTCGTTCTCACCGTCACCATCGGCGCTGGGTTCAATCTGCAGCTGGAAGGTGATGTGATCGAGATCCTCGGCCGCCACGCGCTGCAATAGCGACTGCAACGCCGCCACAAAACCTGGCTGGGCCGAAGCCTCGTTCAGCGAGAGTGTCTTCAGCTTCAACTCATCGGTCTTGGCGGGAATCTTGTTGCGCTGATAAGGGGTAATCTGCATGGTGACAATCACTTCCTTGTCCTTGGCCTGCACGATTCCCACACAAGCGATAGCGAGCAATATGATAGTTATTATCCTTTTCATTTATCACGAAATTTTAATGCCTGAACAATGCGATGCAAATATATTGATTAGTAAGCGATATTATTCCATCATTCCCCTATTTTTAATGAAATTTAAACAATGGAGAGACAAAATGAAAACGCCTCCCGATTTGTTCAGGAGGCGCTAACATGATGATTCTAAATGAATTGCGTCTTGCAATTATTTCTTCTTGCGATCGCCATAACGGCTCAAGAACTTATCAACACGACCAGCAGTGTCGACCAGTTTCTGCTTGCCGGTGAAGAAGGGGTGCGAAGTGTTGGTAATTTCAAGCTTAACCAGGGGATAAGTCTTGCCATCAACTTCGATAGTTTCCTTCGTGTTCACTGTTGAACGGGTGATGAAAATCTCTTCGTTCGACATGTCCTTAAATACCACTTCGCGGTAGTTGTCGGGATGAATACCTTTTTTCATTTTTATATTTGTCGTTTTAAATTTTACAATATTTGTGGCGGTGGTAAACGCCAATTCTTTGTAATGGCGTGCAAAGTTACGCATTTCTTTTTGATTTGCAAAACTTTTTTTCGTCTTAGCGTTTCTTTTTCAGTGTTTCAGGCATTTTTTCGCCTTCACTGGCCACTTCCCCACCCTTGTCAGTGCATTTTCTTGAGCGCTGCAGCCGTGAGTGCCGCCAGGCGGGCGTTGTTGAGCACCAGCTCGATGTTGGCAGCCAGACTGTCGCCGCCGGTCAGGTCTTTCACCTTGGCGAGCAGGAAGGGCGTGGTGGCCTTGCCATGGATGCCCAGGCGCTGCGACTCGGCAATGGCCTCGTCGATGGCCTTGTTAATGACGTCGGCGGGCATGGAATACTGCTCGGGAATGGGATTGGTCACCAGCATGCCGCCCTTGAGGCCCATCGCCAGCTTGGCATGGAAGGCGGCGGCAAGTTCCTCGGGAGTGTCGATGCGGTAATCCACGCCGAAGCCGCTGTGGCGGGTATAGAATGCAGGGAGTTCGTCGGTCCCGTAACCAATCACGGGCACGCCCTTGGTCTCGAGGTACTCGAGTGTGAGACCGAGGTCCAGGATCGACTTGGCGCCAGCACATATCACCATCACGGGCGTCTGCGCCAGCTCCTCGAGGTCGGCACTGATGTCCATGGTGGTCTCTGCTCCGCGATGCACCCCTCCGATGCCACCGGTGGCAAACACCTCGATGCCTGCCATGGCGGCAATGATCATGGTGGTGGTCACGGTAGTGGCACCATCTTCGCCACGAGCCACCAGCACGGGCAGGTCGCGGCGCGACGCCTTGGTCACAGCCTGACCTTTCTTGCCCAGGTATTCAATTTCGTCGGGCGTGCAGCCTGCCTTGAGTTTGCCGCCTATCACGGCAATGGTGGCAGGCACAGCGCCGTTGTCGCGTATGGTCTGCTCCACACGCAGAGCCGTCTGCACATTCTGCGGATAAGGCATTCCGTGCGAAATAATGGTCGATTCTAACGCCACCACAGGTTTGCCTGTCTCGAGCGCATCCTTCACTTCGGGTGAGATTGAAAGGTATTGATTCATTGTTATTTATTTAGATAGTTCTTGATTTCAGGATTCACCGTTTTCATGGTCACAAGGGCGGCACAAGCGGCTTGCTGACCCTTGTCTATCACTTGCCCGATGGGCAGCCCATGCAGCCAGCCGTGCACCATGCCCGCCACAAAGGCGTCGCCGGCTCCGGTGGTATTCACCACATCTACTGTGAGGGCCGGGCGGTGGATGCGACTCACCTGCCCATCGGCTTGCAGCGTGGCATAGTCAACGCCTCGGGAGCCGTGCGTCACAAACACGTGCTGGACTCCCTTGCACAGCAGCGCATCGGCCATGGCCTCGGCGGTTTCGCAACCCGTGAGGGCCTTCGCCTCATGGTGGTTCAGCTTCAGGCAATACAGGTGCTTTTTCTCGCTCTTTTCAAGGGCTTCGACAATGCGGCCCGCCTTGGCCGTGCTCACGGCGTCCACCACAAGCGGTGCCGTGCAGTGATCCACGAGATATTGCAAAGCCTCGGTCGAGAGGTTGGTATCGGCCACCACCATGGCAGAGCGGTTGATGACATCGATGCGCTGGGCAAGGAAGCCGGGCGACAACTGCTGCATGATGTCGTTATCTACCACGGCCGCCATCATCTCGCCCTGATGGTCGTTCACACACAGATACATGCCATTGCGGTTATCGTCACAAATCTGACTCAGGCTTAGGTCAAGTCCCATGCGTTGGCACTGGTCGCGGCACATCTTGCCGAAGGCGTCGCCGCCAAACACGGTCACAAACTGCACATCGTATTCCAGCAGTTGCAGGTTCTGGGCAATGTTACACGCCACTCCGCCGCAAGCCAGGCTCAGCCGGCCAGGATTGCTGTCGGCACGCACGAAATCGCCTCGCAATGTTGCGGTTATGTCGAGGTTCACGCCCCCTATCACTGTCACTCTTGTTTGCATCGTCAGTGAGTTATTTTCTCATTTCTGCAAATTTACTCATTTTTCTCGAACATCACACCTTAATTATATTATTTACCACAAAAAGAAAAGGCAGGTTGGGGCTCACGCCTCGACCTGCCTTTGCACATAGTAGTTAAGCAATCTATTTAAATTGATTTAAATGTAAGCTTGTTTAACTGCCAGAACATCGTGATTAGATGATGCCCTGTCCCATCATAGCATGAGCCACCTTCATGAAGCCAGCCACGTTGGCGCCCTTCATGTAGTTCATGTAACCGTCGGCTTCCTTGCCGTAGCGGCAGCACTGCTCATAGATGTCGTTCATGATCTGGTGGAGTTTCTGGTCAACCTCTTCGGCAGTCCAGTAGATGTGCTGAGCGTTCTGAGTCATTTCGAGACCCGAAACAGCCACACCACCAGCGTTGACAGCCTTGCCAGGAGCATAGACCATCTTGTTCTCGATGAACAGGTCGATAGCGTCGGCATGGCAGCCCATGTTCGAAACCTCAGCGATAAGCATAACCTTGTTGTCGCGCATCATCTTGGCATCGTCGAGACGCACCTCGTTCTGGGTAGCGCAAGGCATGCAGATGTCAACTTTCTGTTCCCAAGGTTTCTTGCCAGCGAAGAATTTAGCGTTGGGGAATTTCTCAGCGTAGGGAGCTACGATGTCGTTGCCGCTCGAACGGAGTTCCAGCATATAGTCGATCTTCTCCTGAGTGCTGATACCATCGGGATCATAGACGTAGCCGTCGGGACCGCTGATGGTCACAACCTTTGCACCGAGTTCGGTGGCCTTGGTTACAGCACCCCAAGCCACGTTACCGAAGCCAGAGATGGCAACAGTCTTGTCCTTGAAAGTGGTGCCGAGGTCCTTCAGCATGTTCTCTACGTAGTAGCAAGCACCGAAACCGGTTGCTTCGGGACGAATGCGGCTGCCGCCGAACTCAAAGCCCTTGCCGGTGAGGGTACCGGTGCACTCGCGCTGGAGCTTTTTGTACATGCCATAGAGGTAACCAACTTCACGACCACCTACGCCGATGTCGCCAGCGGGCACGTCGGTGTCAGGACCGATGTTGCGCCACAGTTCGAGCATGAAGGCCTGGCAGAAGCGCATGATTTCAGCATCGCTTTTGCCTTTGGGGCTGAAGTCAGAACCACCCTTGCCACCGCCCATGGGGAGAGTAGTAAGAGCGTTTTTGAAGGTCTGTTCAAAGCCTAAGAATTTAAGGATAGAGAGGTTCACCGAAGCGTGGAAACGAAGACCGCCCTTGTAGGGGCCAATGGCGTTGTTGAACTGCACGCGGTAGCCCAGGTTAGTCTGAACTTCGCCCTTGTCGTCGACCCAAGTCACACGGAATGTGAAAATGCGGTCGGGCTCAACCATACGCTCGATAATCTTAGCGTTTTCGAACTCGGGGTGTTTGTTGTACTCGTCTTGCACTGTCAACAAGACTTCGCGCACGGCCTGCAAGTATTCATTCTCGCCGGGGTGCTTAGCCTCAAGATTAGTTAAAATCTTTTCAACGTTCATGATAAAGTTAATTTTTAAGTTGTTGTTTAGAACAAATATTAAATGTTATTTGAATAGGTTCGATTTAACGTATCAAATGACGTTACAAATATAATTCAAATTTTCGTAACAGCAAGCATAAAAGCCCAGTTTTTTTTCACCTAAACATAACATTTTTAGGAAATTGACACATTTAACAAGCATTAACCAAAGCCATAACCTTTTTAAAAAATGATGATTTTCAAACAATTTCTCACAAATGCCTGAGTTTTTTTATCAAACTGCCAACAATCGTCACCATTTCGTGTCACTGCGTCATTTTTTTCCTCACCATTTTTTGGAGACTCAAGGCCTTATTTTTTTTCAGGTGATTGCACTGTCATAAATATTTTATAAATTTGTAGTGCCTTGATGAGCCTGTTCTCGTCAACCCGAAATTTTGATATAACCTTTTTAACTAAATTAATTTTTGATTTATGAAAAAACATAATTTTTATGCCGGTCCTTCAATTCTGAGTCAATATGCCATTGACGGTACCATTGAAGCCATTCGTGATTTTGCCAACATGGGTCTTTCGATTCTGGAAATCTCTCACCGCAGCAAGCAATTCCAGGCTGTGATGGACAAAGCACAAGCACTGTTCAAGGAGCTTCTCGACATTCCCGAGGGCTATGAGGTGCTGTTCCTGGGCGGTGGCGCCAGCACTCAGTTTGCCATGGTTCCCTACAACCTGCTCAAGACCAAGGCTGCCTACCTCGACACAGGCACATGGGCTCACAAGGCCATCAAGGAAGCCAAACTGTTTGGCGAAGTGAACGTGTTGGCCAGCAGCGAACAGGACAACTACGTGTACTACCCCACCGAATTTGAGGTACCCACCGATGTCGACTACCTGCACATCACCACTAACAACACTGTGTATGGTACCGAGCTGCGTCGCGATCTCGACGTTCCCGTGCGCATGGTTGCCGACATGTCGAGCGACATCTTCACCCGTCCGATCGACGTTTCGAAGTATGACCTGATTTACGGTGGCGCTCAGAAGAACCTGGCCCCCGCCGGCGTTACCTTCGTGATTGTGAAGGTAGATGCCCTGGGCAAGGTTGACCGTGCCATTCCCACTATGCTCAACTATGAAACTCACGTGAAGAAGGGTTCGATGTTCAACACACCTCCTGTGCTGCCCATCTACACCGCCATGAAGACTCTCGAATGGTATAAGGAACTGGGTGGCGTGAAGGCCCTTCAGGAGATTGACGAAGAAAAGGCCCGCGTGCTCTACGACGCCATCGACAGCAGCCGCATGTTTGCGGGCACAGTGCATCCCGACTCCCGCTCGATCATGAACGTTTGCTTCGTGATGAAACCCGAGTACAAGGAACTGGAGCAGGAATTCATCGACTTCGCCGGCACCAAGGGCATCATTGGCATCAAGGGTCATCGCAGCGTGGGCGGTTTCCGCGCTTCGCTCTACAACGCTCTGCCTCTCGACAGCGTGAAGGTGCTCACCGCAGCCATGAAAGAATTTGAAAACAACCATTAATTCATTATTTATATATAGCATTATCATGAAAATTTTAGTTGCTACTCAAAAGCCTTTTGCCCCCGTTGCCGTTCAGGGCATCAAGGAGGTGATTGAACAAGGCGGTCACGAACTCGTGCTTGTTGAGAAAGGAACAAAAGAAGATATGATGAAGGCAATTGCCGACTATGCCGGCCTGATCGTGCGCAGCGACATCGTCGACAAGGAAGTGTTTGACGCCGCTCCTCAGCTCAAGGTGGTGGTGCGCGCCGGCGCCGGTTTCGACAACATCGACCTGGCCGAGGCTACTGCTCACGGCGTGTGCGTGATGAACACTCCCGGCCAGAACGCCAATGCCGTTGCCGAACTGGTGATGGGCATGGTGGTCACCCTCATCCGCAACCGTTATAACGGCACCAGTGGTACCGAGCTGCTGGGCAAGACCCTGGGCATTCACGCCTATGGCGCCGTGGGCCGCAATGTGGCACGCATCGCCAAGGGCTTTGGCATGAAGATCAGCGCCCTTGACCCATGGGTGAAGGATGAAGTGATGGAAGCTGACGGCATTACGCCCATTCACAACCTTGAGGATCTTTACAAGAACAACCAGTATGTGAGCCTTCACATTCCCGCCACCGACCAGACCCGCAAGTCGGTCAACAAGGCCCTCATCGAACTCCTGCCCAAGAATGGCGTGCTCATCAATGCCGCCCGCAAGGAAGTGATCGACGAGGAAAGCCTGGCTGAGGCTCTCGAGGCTCGCCCCGACATTCGCTACGTGGCCGACGTGAAGCCCGACAACGCAGCTATGCTCGAAGAGAAGTACCCCGACCGTGTGTTCTTTACTCCCAAGAAGATGGGTGCACAGACAGCTGAGGCCAACATCAACGCAGGTCTGGCTGCCGCCAATCAGGTTGTGGCACACCTGAAGGATGGGTGGAACCGTTTCCAGGTTAACAAATAAACACCTTATCTTATATACACACACTTATCTATAGAACTGAAAGCAGGAAGCACATGACATGCTTCCTGCTTTTTTTCGTTCACAACAGCAGTGCTCCGGCACCACAAGAGGCGTCAGCGATCCACGTCGTCAAGGTCTATCTCACCGTTGAGCAACTGCAGTTCTTCGTTATACTCCGAAGAGTCGAACTCGCCGTCTTCAAAGGTCAACATGCGGTTATTGATACACGACGTGAAACCCACTGCGCCTGAAACCAGCACAACGGCTATACTCATTATTTTCAGTAATCGTTTCATAGCATTTTCATTATTTGGCACAAAGATAACAAATTATTGCGTGATAATCAACAAAAAATGAAAAACGACCCTTTTCGGCACTAAATTCAAATCGGCCGACAGGCAAAATGGGGCTGAAATGAAATCGTTTGCATGTTTTTTTCTTGAAAAAAAGTCAAGTCATTGAATCTGCATTCATTATAAAGTAGTAATTTTGAACGATTTTAGTGCATAGCATTCTTTTTGACCAATCAATATTAACTCAAAAATCATTAATTATGAAAAAAACCATTACCACTTTTTGCCTTTTGCTGATGAGCCTTTTTGCTCTGCAGGCAAATGCTGAACTCTGGCTGATTGGAGCCATCTCTCCTGATGGTTGGGTACCCAATAAGGGCGTTGGATTCGATCAAGTAGACTCAGTGAACTACACGCTTGACCTCGAGGTCACCAAGACTGGTCAGCAGTACTACAGCCTCACCACAATGCTGGGCGCTACTGCCAGCGACTGGAACACGATTAAACCCTATCGTTTCGGTGGTACTAACCTGAAGGTGGAGCTTGACACCGAGACCGAACTTGTAGAAGGTACCGACGACAGTCCCTACACCATCTTCGACAAGGCTGGCACTTACACCTTTACCTTCAATGTGGAGACCCACATCATCAAGGTGACCCTCAAGGAAGAAAGCCAAGACCAGCCCACTCCCTTCAACGGCACCATCTATGTTACCAAGACCTCGACTGGTAACATCTGGGCTTGGGATGCAGCCGGCAACTACTCCGAGGCATGGCCTGGTCAGGACATTACAACCCTTGAGACCGCAACAGTGAATGGCGAAGAGTACTACACATTCACCTACAACCACAACAGCACCGCTCCTGGTCTCATCTTCAACGATGGCACCAGTCAGACTCCCGACCTCACTCCCGTCGACAAGCGAGTCTATGACTACAATGGCGGCAGCACTGTGACCTTCACCGACCTGGGTGACGTGGTTGACCTGGGCAACGACATCTTCATCCTCGGCGAAGTCAATGGTAATAGCCAGTGGGCCACCAATGTTGGCCTTCAGATGGCTACCGAAGACAACATCACCTACTTCACCGATGTGGTGATTGAAGGAACTAACGGTGGTTACAACTACTTCAGCTTCACGCACAAGCTCATGGATGGCGACCAGGATTGGGAAGCTATCGCTCCCTACCGCTTCGGTGCTGTGAGCAACGATTTCGAGATTACCAACGAAATCCTTGACCAGGAAATCGACCTCGGTCCCGACGGAACCAGTTGCGCTTTCAAGGCTCCTGCTGGCATCTACACCATCACCCTCAACATCCAGACCCGCAAAATCACCTTCTCGGGCACAATTTATGAGCCTATTGAAGCCAGCGGCGTGTATGTGATGGGCGACGTGAACGAAAACGGTGGCTGGTTTGCCAACGTGGGTACAGCCCTTGAAACCACCGACAATGTGGTCTATAGTGGCGACATCACCACGCTGGGCCAGAACGACGGTTACAGCTACTTCGGTTTCACCCGCGGTCTGGCCGAGGGTCCCGAAGAATGGAACCGCATCGCTCACCTGCGCATGGGTCCTGAAGCCGAAGGCGACACCGAACTCACCAGCGAAGTGTTAGGTGAAACCATCGAACTCAAGGCTGGCTACACTACTGCCTTCAAAGCAGCTGCCGGTACCTACCATGTGGTGGTTGACCTGAACGCCATGACCGTGGTCTTCACTCAGGAGAATGTGCTCCTGAAGGGCGACGTGAACCGTGATGGCAAGGTGAACGTGAGCGACGTGACTGCTCTGGTGAACATGATTCTGGGCGTTATCAACAAGGACGAAGAGAGTGCCGACGTGAACCACGATGGCAAGATCAACGTCTCTGACGTGACCGCTCTGATCAACATCATTCTGGGTGTGATTTAAGCAGAATGATTCACACTGACAAGTGACTGAGCATCGACGCTCGGTCACTCACTGAAAACAAGCGTGAGGCCCAAACAGGTCTCACGCTTGCTTTTTCTCCTACTTGCGCTTATTCACCCATATTCCCACAAAAAAAGCCCTCCTTCATGCCATGTGGCACAAAGGAGGGCAATGAGAATTGTCGCCCTTGTGAGGGCGCAACGATGCAGTTTTTAGCGCACGCGGCCCACGTAGCTGCCGTCGCGGGTATCGACCTCGATCTTCTCACCTACATTGATGAACAGAGGCACACGCACGGTGGCTCCAGTCTCAACGGTAGCGGGCTTCAGCGAGTTGGTGGCGGTGTCGCCTTTCACACCGGGCTCGGTATAAGTGATTTCGAGAACGGTCTTGATGGGCATCTCGGCATAGAGGACCGACTCGGTCGAAGCATCGGTCACAACCTCTACCACATCACCTTCTTTCATGAAGTCAACACCGCTGATCAATTCCTTCGAAAGAGGAATCTGGTCATAGGTTTCCTGGTTCATGAAGATGGCTTCAGCTCCGTCCATATACAGGAACTGATAGGGGCGGCGCTCCACACGCACGTCTTCCAGTTTTTCGCCAATGTTGAAGCGGCGGTCGAGCACGCGGCCGTCGACCACGTTTTTCAGCTTGGTGCGCATGAAGGTGTTACCCTTACCAGGTTTCACGTGCAGGAATTCGATGCAAAAGTAGAGTTGGTTGTCGAGACGGATGCAGGTTCCGTTTTTGATGTCTTGAGCGTTAATCATAAAAAAAAAGTCTTGAATATGTTAGTAATAAATTGTTTCGATTTCAAAAGCAAGTGCAAAATTAGGTGAAATGGAGAAAAAATGCAAAAAAAGTAGTGTAAAAATGCTTGTCAACTTGTATAATTTCAAAAAAGTAACTAATTTTGCACCGCTAAATGCGAAAACAATCAAAATAATAAAGATAAAACAATGAAACGTACATTCCAACCATCAAACAGAAAGAAAGCTAACAAGCACGGTTTCCGCCACCGCATGCAGACCGCTGATGGTCGCAAGGTGCTTGCCCGCCGTCGCGCTAAAGGCCGTTACAGCCTTACCGTTAGCGACACCGTTTACAAGAACTAAGAAACGGAGCCGGACGTTCGCTCTGGCACAACAATACAGCCGTTGCAATCCCCTATCACACGATTGTAACGGCTTTTGTTGTATCTACCGGTGAAGCCGCAAGGGGCCATAATAATGAAGGTGAGGCCGTGTGGCCTCACCTTCTTCTCAGTTATCAGGCTCAGAGCTCTCGGAGATCTCAGAGAACCCCGAGATAGCGATTCTCTCTAATCTCTAATCAATTCTGGCCGAGGATGATGTTGACCAGGGCGGTAACGTCGCTCACATTCACGTTGCCGTCGCCATTGATGTCGCCATAGTCGGTGTCCTTGGGAATAGTGCCCAGTATCATGTTAATGAGGGCTGTCACATCACTCACGTTCACGTTGCCGTCGCCATTGATGTCGCCATAGTCGGTGTCCTTGGGAATAGTGCCCAGTATCATGTTAATGAGGGCTGTCACATCACTCACGTTCACCTTGCCGTCACCATTCACGTCGCCCTTGGCCCTGATGGGAATTTCCTCCCAGCTACCATTTTTATACTGCTTGGGTATCCAGCGCTTGGCGCGGGCATCTGAAATATTCTGGTTGGATAACTTATTTCCTTCGGCCAAACTAGAGGATGGTTCGAATACACCTAACAGGCCCACCGACTCCGACGTGGGTATGCTGCGCAGACTGTAGATGAGCGAATTCATCGCATCCCACCTGATCTGGTTCTTCTGAATATATAACTCACGGAGCGAACTGCAAGACCTTAAATCCAGCGAACTGAGATTGTTGTAACACACCCAGACTTCTTTCAGTTTGAAACAATACGAGCCATTGAATGATGTCATGCCATTGCCCTCAGCATGCACCGTTTCAATATACCGTAAGCTAGTAACATCAAGTCTTGCAATCTTGTTATAGCTACAGTCCAAGTAGGTAAGCGACGAGCAGTCGTCTAACCCAATGTCAGTGATGGCGTTGTGAGCGACTTTCAAGGTCTTCAGCGCGCTTTTGCCTGTCATTGACAGGGTGCCCGTGAAACGGTTGTTGCTGGCATCAATCTGCTCGATGGTGCTGGGCAGCGTGGGTAGCGTGGTGAACTGGTTGTTACTGCAGTCGATTGCTGCGAGTGCCGAACATCCGCTCACAAGCAGAGTAGTCAAGGAATTACCCTTGCAATTAAGAGTTAACATGCTCGTGTTGTTCTGGGCATTGAGTGAAGCGAGGTCACTTATGCCAGAAACAGAAAGGTATGTGAACTTGTTGTTGCTGCAGTTGATGGTCTGAATAGAACTTGGCAGCTTACCGAGTGAGGTGAGCTGGTTGTCTTGGCAATACAGTGCCTTCAGCGCCGTGCAGCCGCTTACATCCAGGCTGGTCAAGCCATTACCGATGCAGGCGAGTGAAGTGAGCCAGGTGTTGTTTGAGGCAGTTAAGGAATACAGGTTTGTCTTTCCCGTGATAGCAAGCGTGGTGAACTTGTTGCTGCCACAGTCGAGTTTCCGCAAAGAACTAGGAAGCGTGGGCAGCGAAGTGAGATAATTGTTTTGGCAATAGAGTTCCCACAAAGTGCTGGGCAGCGTGGGCAGCGACGTGAGATTATTGTTATTGCAATGGAGATAGGTGAGGTTGCTGAAGTAGTGCACACCCGTGAGGTTGGCAATGCCACAGCTTGAGACATTAAGGTATGAGCGGCTATTCGCCTCGCTGGTAGAGATATAGCCCTTGGGATAGAGACTGGACAAGGCACTGCGGAAATTGGCGTCGGGGAAATAATCGGCATTGATTAGTGCTACATAGTCGTCGCTGATGTAGATGTCATCGCTGGTGATTTGACTACCTGAAGAGTTGTAGATGGCACCGTTATAGTAGTAGGCTCCATAGGGTTCGAGCAGCAACTGCTTGCCATATAAGTACATCGTCACATTGTTGACGCTCGTCTTTTTGCCATTAGCTTCTATTTTCAAAGAGCCACCTTCGTTGAAAACCGCCTTGAACGATTCAATGGCATGATTCTCATGATCATCAATTTTACTCGATGCATAGACTCTTGCTCCCTGAAAATAGACAGTGGTGGAGCCCGAGCCGTTGCCATGAATGCCTGCTTTACCATTACAGTCTAGATATCCAGATCCTTTAATGTAGTAGTCGTAACTGCCTAGATTGAGCACATTAGAACTGCCCCCTGTCCATGAATTGACGCTAGCATCTTCATCAACAACGATCGTCGTGCTACGGGCAAGGTTCATGGCATGATCGGCAGTCGCTACCTCGCAATTTCCTTTAAAAACTATCGTCAGATTGTCGCATTTGCGGTTGTGGATGCCATAACTGCCGCTTCCCGAACGACGGATCTTGATGCTATAGCACGTGAGGGTGTTCGTACTCGCATTATACACGGCATAGCCTCTCTGGATGTCGCCGCCGGTAACATTGCTGGCGTTGTCACTGGTCACTTCCACACCAGCCACATTAATCTCATACTTGGTGGCGGCATTGGCCACCACGGCACACATGACAGCAAGCAAAAATAATATAAATGTTTTCTTCATAGCGGTTATAAAATTATTCTTATTTCAAATTATATAATAGTATTAGATTATTTTTTGCGAAATTAGTGATAATTATTAAAAAACACAAGAAAACATGCGAAAAGATGAGGTTTTGTAAAAATTGCACCTATATATATATCGTAATTCTATTTTTTTCGTTATTTTTGTAGTTTCTTGGAGGATTATGCGCCTCCAGCAAACGAACATTGACCCTAAACGACAACGTAACAATATGAAAACCTATCTGGTAACGGGAGCCGCAGGATTCATTGGCTCCAATTTTGTGAAATATGTGTTGAAACAGCACGGCAGCGACGTGCGCATCATTGTACTCGACGCCCTCACCTATGCCGGCAACCTCGCCTCACTCGACGAGGAACTCAAACTGCCTCAGGTGAGTTTCGTGAAAGGCGACATTGTCGATGCCCCGACAGTGAAGCGCATCTTCGACGAGAACGACATCGACTATGTGGTGAATTTCGCCGCCGAGAGCCATGTTGACCGCAGCATCACCAATCCCCGCCTGTTCCTCGAAACCAACATTCTGGGCACACAAAACCTTCTTGACTGCGCCCGCCAAGCATGGTTCGAGGGCAAAGACGAGAAAGGCGCTAACAAGTATCGCGAAGGCAAGAAATACCTGCAAATCTCGACCGACGAGGTCTATGGCAGTCTGCCCAAGAACTTCGACGAGGCACAGCCCCTTGAGGTGAGTCAGGATTTGAAGCAGGTGATTGGCGAACGCAGCAAACTAAAGACCTTCGGCAAACGCTTTTTCACTGAAGATTCGCCGCTGGCTCCACGCTCGCCCTACTCGGCTTCCAAGACCAGCGCCGACCTCATCACGCTAGCCTACCACGAGACCTACGGGCTGCCCATCAACATCACACGCTGCAGCAACAACTATGGGCCTTACCACTTCCCTGAAAAGCTCATTCCGCTCATCATCAAGAATATACTGGAGGGCAAACCTCTGCCCGTCTATGGAAAGGGCCTGAACGTGCGCGACTGGCTCTATGTGGAGGACCACTGCAAGGGCATCGACATGGTGCTGCGCAATGGTCGCGTGGGCGAGGTGTATAACATAGGTGGTTTCAACGAGGAGGCTAACATCAATATTGTGCGTCTCGTGATTGCCACCATTGCACGCATCATGCGTGAGGAACCGCACTACCAGCAACTGCTCAAGTGTCCGCTCGAGGCCATCAACGACAGCCTCATTACTTACGTCACTGACCGTCCTGGCCACGACATGCGCTACGCCATCGACCCCACCAAGATTGCCACCGAACTGGGCTGGTATCCCGAGACGCCCTTCACCGTGGGCATCGAGAAGACCATCCGCTGGAACCTTGACCACCAAGACTGGGTGAACGATGTAACCAGCGGCGACTATCAGAAGTATTACGAACAAATGTACGGTAACCGATAAAAACAACTCTTTATAACACCCCATAGCACTATGAAAGGTATAGTTCTGGCTGGAGGCTCCGGTACTCGCCTCTACCCCATCACAAAAGGCATTTCCAAGCAACTTGTGCCCATCTACGACAAACCCATGGTATTCTACCCCATCTCGGTGCTCATGTTGGCGGGCATCCGCGACATCCTCATCATCTCCACGCCCCAGGACCTGCCCATGTTCAAGCGACTGCTGGGCACAGGCAACGAACTGGGCGTGAACTTCGCCTATGCCGAGCAGCCCAAACCTGAAGGGCTGGCACAGGCGTTCATCATTGGCGAGGAGTTTATCGGCGACGACGATGTGTGCCTGGTGCTGGGCGACAACATTTTCTACGGCCAAGGCTTCACCGGCATGCTCATGAGGGCGGTCGAGAGAACGCGCGACGAGCGTGTCGCAACCCTCTTCGCCTATGCCGTGCGTGACCCCGAGCGCTATGGCGTGGTGAATCTCGACAAAGACGGCAAGGCGCTGAAAATCGTCGAGAAGCCCAAGGAGCCCGAATCTAACTTCGCCGTCACGGGACTCTACTTCTACCCCAACGATGTGATTCAAGTGGCAAAGAATGTGAAGCCCTCGGCTCGCGGCGAACTCGAAATTACCAGCGTAAACAACGACTATCTGGAGCAAGGGCGCGTGCATGTGCAGACGCTGGGGCGTGGCTTTGCCTGGCTCGACACAGGAACATCAGAGTCGATGCTCGATGCCTCCAACTTCATCCAGACCATCGTGAACCGCCAGGGCGTGCAGGTTGCCGCGCTCGAAGAAATCGCCTTCCGCAAAGGCTGGATCGACAAGGACCAGCTCATGGCACTTGCCAAACCGCTCAAGAAGAACCTCTACGGACAATATCTCTGGAATCTTGCCAAAAACGGCATCAGCCATTGTGCCAACTGACATGGAAAAGCTTCAGCCACACATCATCGAACTGCCCAAAATCTGTGACCCGCGAGGCAACCTCTCGGTCGTGGAAGGCATGCGAAACATCCCCTTCGACATCAAGCGAGCCTACTGGATCTACGATGTGCCTGGCGGCATGTACCGCGAAGGCCACGCCTTCAGGCAGCAAGACGAGTTCATCATAGCCCTGTCGGGCAGTTTCGATGTAGTGCTCAACGATGGCAACAATGAACAGCGCTACCACATGGCACGCTCCTACTACGGACTCTATGTGCCGCACATGACATGGCGCATGATCGACAACTTCTCGACCAACTCGGTGGTCTACGTGCTCTCAAGCACGAAATACGACCCCAGCGACTACATCGAAGACTTCAACGAATTCCTGACTCTGAAAAATGGCTGACAACATTCTACATACCCAGTCCACCGTCGATGACTGCCACGTGATCACGCTCGACAAGCACCACCATGCCAATGGAAATCTCTCGGTCGTGGAGGACTTCAACGAGATTCCGTTCAAAATCAGGCGCACCTACTACCTTTACGACATCCCCGGCGGAGAATCGAGGGGCGGCCATGCACATAAACAACTCTACCAGCTCATCGTCGCTATCAGCGGCAGCTTTGAGGTGACCATCGACGACGGACGGCAGCAGAAGACCGTCACCCTCAACCAGCCCTACAACGGGCTGCTCATCGTGCCGGGCATCTGGCGAACGCTGCAGAACTTCTCTTCAGGCTCGGTGTGTGCCGTGCTGGCTTCTGAAGTCTACGATGAGGACGACTACTATCGCGAATACAATGAGTTTTTAGCATCAAAAAACACTGCTCAATTATGAAACAATACCCGTTCCTGGACCTGGCTTTAGCCAACAAACCCATGATGGAAGAACTCAAAGAAGCTGCGTGCAGCGTCATTGAGTCGGGAAGATACATCAACGGCGAACAATGCCACCTGCTCGAGCAGGGAATCGCGCAATTGTGCCAAGTGAAATATTGTGTGGCTGTGAGCAACGGACTCGACGCCTTGAGGCTCATCATCCGCGCCTACAAGGAAATGGGACTCCTGCATAACGACGAGAAAATCATCGTGCCTGCCAACACCTATGTGGCTTCGGTCCTGGCTGTCTCTGACAACAACCTCAATGCCACTCTGTGCGACATTCGCGACGACACCATGAACCTCAACTCCCAGAGCATCGAAAGTCTGCTCTCTCCGAGTGTGAAGGCCATTATGCCAGTGCACCTCTACGGCACTCCCTGCTGGGACGAGCGGCTCATGAACATGGCTCGGCACTATAACCTGCTCATCATCGAAGACAATGCCCAGGCCATTGGTGCCAAGAGCAGCATTCCAGGACTCAACGGCACCCACATGACTGGCGGACTTGGCCATGCTGCCGCCATCAGCTTCTACCCCACCAAGAATCTCGGAGCACTGGGCGATGCCGGCGCCGTGCTCACCAACGACAAGAAACTGGCCGACACGGTGAGAACCATTGCCAACTATGGTGCCGACTACCGTTATCACAACATATATCTGGGCCTCAACTGCCGCATGGACGAGATTCAGGCCGCCATGTTGCGCGTGAGCCTCAAGCATCTGCCCGATGAAATCGAGCGACGCAACGCTGTGGCTGCCGCCTATTGCGAGCATATCAAGAACAGTCTCGTCACCACACCGCACATCTTCGAGGATACCACACAAGTGTGGCACCAGTTCGTGGTCAGGGTCAAGACTCGCGACCACTTCCGCGACTACCTCAAGCAAAATGGCGTGGGCACCGATATCCACTATGCTACTCCACCACACCTGCAACCGTGCTACCGACAGTTCAAATCTTACAAACTGCCCAGGACCACCGCTCTCGCCAACGAGATAGTGAGTCTGCCCATCGCACACCCCATCACCGTGCAGGACGCCATCGAAATAGCCCAAATCATCAACGATTATCAAGCATAAAATGAACAGCAACGCTTCACATAACGCAGCCCCCATCGGCATCTTCGACTCCGGTTTCGGTGGACTTTCCATCCTTCGGGAGATTCGCAAGGTGCTGCCGCAATACGACTACATATTCCTGGGCGACAATGCCCGAGCCCCCTACGGCACACGCTCCTTCCAGCTCGTGTATGAGTTCACCCTGCAGTCGGTCAAGTACCTCTTCGAGCAAGGATGTCAACTGGTGATTCTGGCATGCAACACGGCTTCGGCCAAGGCTTTGCGCACCATCCAGCAGAACGACTTGCCGCGCATCGACCCCACCCGCCGCGTGCTGGGCGTCATCCGTCCCACGGTGGAGAAAGTGGGCGAGATTTCGCGCACAGGGCACATAGGCGTATTCGGCACACCCGGCACCATCCAGAGCCAGTCTTACGACATCGAGATTGCTAAAATGCACCCCAGCTTCAAGGTCTATGGCCATGCCTGCCCCATGTGGGTGCCATTGGTCGAGAACCGCGAGAGCGACGGCGATGGAGCCGACTACTTTGTGAAAAAGGACATCGATGCCCTGCTGGGACAATGCTCCGACATCGACGCTGTGATTCTGGGTTGCACTCACTACCCGCTGCTCATGGGCAAGATTGCCAAGTATATGCCACAGCACATCCAAGTCATCGAGCAGGGGCACATCGTGGCCGAGAGCCTGCAGGACTACCTGCATCGCCATCCCGAGATGGAGGTGCGCTGCGCTAAAGGCGGCACATGCCAGTATCTCACCACCGAGGATGCCCGCCGTTTCTCCTCGCTTGCCTCGGTCTTCGTCAACGAGGAAGTTGACGCCCGTCACATAACCCTCGCCACATGACGGCCCAGGCTCCCATCATAGGCATCGTCAGGCACCGCCTCACCACCGACGGCGACGGCGTCACCACGCTGGTGGCCTTCCACACCTGCACGCTGCGTTGCAAATTCTGCCTTAACCCTCAGTCGCTCGAAAAGCTTGAGGACTTCCCCATCTACACCCCGCAACAGCTCTACGACGAGGTGGCCATCGACAACATCTATTTCCTGGCCACGGGTGGCGGCATCACCTTTGGCGGCGGCGAACCGTGCCTGCGCAGCGACTTCATCACACAGTTCCGCGACCTGTGCGGCGACCAGTGGAACCTGAGCATCGAGACTGCCCTCAATGTGCCACAGCACCACATCGAGCGCCTCTTGCCCGTCATCAATCGCTGGATTATCGACATCAAGGACATGAACCCGCTCATCTACGAGCACTATACACAGAAAAACAACAACTTGACAATGAACAATTTGCAGTTCATCGCCAAGCAAGGTCTTCAGGAGCGCGCCATGCTGCGCATCCCCCTCATCCCAGGTCATAACACGGCCGACGACTGCAACCGCAGCCAAGCCGCCCTGCAAGCCATGGGATTCACACAATTCGACCGCTTTACCTATAGACAAGTAAACAAGGAAACGAGCTAACAAGCTAGCTGCTCAATCACTCGATTATTCGATTGCTCGATTATTCGATTTTTTTTGAGCCACTAGCGGCTATGGATTGTAGTAGTCCTTGCAGTAGTAGCCCATAATCATTTGGGCCTGATGGTAGGCTGCCTGTGCCGGGCCATCGGGGTCGAGGTCTATCGCCTCCAGGTAGCTGTTCATGGCTTTGCCCCACTCACCGCGCTGGCGGTAGGCATTGCCACGCAAGTAGAACGCCATGGCCATGTTGCGGGCGCTCATGCTTCCACGATGAGCAGCCAGCTCATCTACAGCAGCTATCACATCGGCCGTCTGGCTCTGTTCCAGCATCTGCCTTATGTCTTCAATGGTCTTCATTTTCAGTTATCTATATCTTTTTGCAAATTATCTGATAAAAAGCAGTTCCCGATACTTGGGCAACGGCCACATCTCGTCGTCGACCATGAGCTCGAGTTTGTCGATATGCTCCCGTATCGTTTCAAGATAAGGCGCAACCGTGTCGTGATAAGCGATAGCACGCTCACGCAACGACTCAATCCTGTTGGCCGCCTTGCGAGCCTCCACCAGCTGGTTCACCTGGTCCTTGATGAACCTGATATGTTCCGACATGGTCTCAATCATCGCAACATCCTGAGCGGCAATCTGTTCGCCCTTCCCTTGCGGAAACAGGTTGGTCACCTTATACACATTGTCGAGCAGCACATTCTCATAACGCGTGGCAACGGGAATGATGTGATTCAACGCCAGGTCGCCAAACACACGGGCCTCGATCTGCACCTTCTTCACATACATCTCCCACTTCACCTCGTTGCGGGCCTTGAGTTCCACCTCGCTCAGCACACCTGTGCGGGCAAACATGTCGATGCTCTCCTGCCGTGTGTAGTTGTCAAAGATGAGAGGTACCGAGGTCTCGCAGTCGAGTCCGCGACGCAACGCCTCAGCCTTCCACTCGTCGCTGTAGCCGTTGCCGTCGAAGTGCACGGGGCGCGAATAGGCTATCAGCGCCTTGTCTTCTTCGATTACAGCGTGCTCAACCGTTTCGCCCTGAGCCACACGCTCGTCGACACGGGCGCGGAACTGCAGCAGCTGGTCGGCCACCGCGGCATTCAGCGCTATCATGGCCGAGGCACAGTTGGCCGACGAACCAACCGCCCTGAACTCAAACCTGTTGCCCGTGAAGGCAAAGGGCGAGGTGCGGTTTCGGTCGGTATTGTCGAGCAACAACTCAGGAATCTGCGACACCTTGAGGTCAAAGGTCTCACGCTTCTTGAAGGCGATATCTTCGTCTTCGCTCATCACCACAAAGCTCTTGAGAATGTTGCTCAGCTGCGAACCCAGGAACATGGAGATGATGGCCGGCGGGGCCTCGTTGGCACCCAGTCGATGCGCATTGGTGGCCGACGCAATCGACGCCTTGAGCAGGCCGTTGTGCCGATAAACGGCCGCCATCACATTGGCCACAAAGGTGATGAACTGCAGGTTCTCTTTAGGAGTCTTGGCGGGTCGGAACAGCTCCACACCCGTGTCGGTGCTCAGGCTCCAGTTATTGTGCTTGCCCGAACCATTGATGCCGGCAAATGGCTTCTCATGCAGCAGCACCCTGAAGTGATGCCTGCGGGCCACCTCGGCCATCACATTCATCAGCAGCAGGTTATGGTCGTTGGCCAGATTCGTTTCCTCATAGATAGGTGCCATCTCAAACTGGTTTGGCGCCACCTCGTTATGACGGGTCTTGGCAGGGATGCCCAGCTTGTGACATTCAATCTCAAGGTCGAGCATGAATTCCTCCACACGCTTGGGAATTGCGCCAAAGTAGTGGTCTTCGAGCTGCTGGTTCTTGGCACTCTCGTGTCCCATCAGCGTGCGGCCGCTCATGGCCAGGTCAGGACGGCAGGCATAGAGCGCCTCGTCGACCAGGAAATACTCCTGCTCCCAGCCCAGATTCGAGATCACATGCTTCACATTTGGGTCGAAGAGCTGTGCCACAGCGGTGCCGGCGCGGTCCAGACTGTTCACGGCGCGCAGCAGCGGAGTCTTGTAGTCGAGCGACTCGCCCGAGTAGGCGATGAAGATGGTGGGAATACACAGCGTGTTGTTGTGGATGAAGGCTGGCGACGAGATGTCCCAGGCCGAGTAGCCACGGGCCTCGAAGGTGTTGCGGATGCCTCCGCTCGGAAAACTCGAGGCATCAGGTTCCTGCTGCACCAGCAGCTTGCCTGAGAACTCCTCGATCACACCACCATTACCGTCGTGCTCGATAAACGAGTCGTGCTTCTCGGCAGTGCCGTCGGTCAACGGATGGAACCAGTGGGTGTAGTGGTTCACGCCCATGTCAATCGCCCACTGCTTCATGCCGCGCGCCACCTCGTCGGCCACATCGCGGCTCAGAGTCTGCTTATTGTCAATCGCATCGACCAGGGCACGATAAATGGGCTCTGGCAGATACTTTGACATTGCCTTGCGGTTAAACACCTTCTCGCCAAAGTATTCACTCGGCATCTTATCCGGAATCGCAACAGTGACCGACTCACGGTTAAACGCCTTCTCAACTTCTCTAAATCTTAAATAGGCCATATATTTCCCTTACTTCTTTACAATAGATACTTCACTTAGTCGTAGAAAACGCAAATTTACCATTTTTTTGAGACATGACAATGAAATATGCGAAAAAACACAACCATCAAGTTCACAATCCATCAATCATCACGCACAAGGCACTAATTGAGAGCGTTTTATAAAAAACCAAGAAAATAAAACCACAAAAATGTTGCAGGTTTTGCAAAAAGGTAGTAAATTTGCAGTCGCATTTCACGAAATGCATTGCTAAAACATGATGGCGGGATAGCTCAGTTGGTTAGAGCGTCGGATTCATAACCCGGAGGTCTCGAGTTCAATTCTCGATCCCGCTACCTGAAAGAGGGAAGTCTATCACCTGACTCCCTCTTTTTCTTTTTCACCCCCACCACAAAGGAGAGAAATGCTTTGAAAAGTTGATTTTTTGCAAGATTAACCGTAAATTTGCAAGAAAATAAAGAGACGATGAACAACTTATCATTTATAGGAATTATTCCCGCGCGTTACGCATCGACGCGCTTCCCCGGCAAACCGCTCGCCATGCTGGGCGGAAAGCCTGTGATTCAGCATGTTTATGAACAAGCCACCCAAGTGCTGCCCAATGTGGTAGTGGCTACCGACGACGAGCGCATAGCCCACGCCGTCGAAGCCTTTGGAGGACGCTGCATCATGACGCGCACCGACCACCAGAGCGGCACCGACCGCTGCATGGAGGCCTACGAGAAGAACGGTGGCGGCGAAGATGTGATCATCAACATTCAGGGCGATGAACCCTTTGTCCACCCCGACCAGCTGCGCGCCATCATGGCATGCTTTGACCACGACTGCACCGACATTGCCACGCTCGTGAAGCCCTTCGATGCCAACCGTCCCGTGGCCGAGTTGCAGAACCCCAACGCCGCCAAGGTGGTGATTGACGAGGACTGGAACGCACTCTACTTCTCCCGCTCGGTAGTGCCCTTCCTGCGCGGTGTGCCCGTGGAGGATTGGCCCAAGCATCATCAGTTCTACACCCATCTGGGCATGTATGCCTACCGCTCTCATGTGCTGCACGCCATCTCCACCCTGCCCCAGTCGCCGCTCGAACTCGCCGAGAGACTCGAGCAGCTGCGCTGGCTCCAGAACGGATATATAATAAAGGTGGGCATCAGCAACATCGAGACCATAGGCATCGACACCCCCGACGACCTCGCCCGCGCCGAGCAATACCTCCTCGCCCACCCCTAATCCCTCATCCCTAATCCCTAATCCCTAATCTCTCCTCCCTAATCCCGAATCCCGCATCAAAAATAAGTGTCATCAATAAAAATAATAGTCACTAATTGTCATCAACCGTCAGCTCGGGGCGATGGTGCAGCACCAGTCAGCTATGCTGGCGTGCGGTGCCATAGGCAGCACCACTCGACCCAATTGTCTGACATAAAACCCTCATCCCAACCATGCGTCCCGCCATCCACAACTTCACCGACCTGAGCCTCACCTGCCCCACACCCGTGCGGCTGCCCAACGGCATGCCCATGTGGGTGATAGGCAACGGTGAAGACGAGGTGTGCCGTCTCACCCTGCTCATGGGAGGTGGAGCCATGCACGAGAGCAAATCGATGATTGCCTATCTCACCGCCGCCAATGTGCTGCAGGGCAACCGCCTGCAATCGCCTGCCGAGGTGGCCGAGGCGCTCGACTACCACGGCGCGTGGAAGTCGTCGCAATCCCACGACTTCCGCTCCATCCTGTCCATCTCCTCGCTCAACGAGCACCTCGAGAAGATGGCCGAGCTGTTCATGACCTGCGTGACCCAGCCATCGCTCCCCGCCGACGAGCTCGAAGTGACCAAGCAGCGGCTTGCCGGCAACTGCGCCACCGCACGCCAGCAGGTGAAAACCCTCGCCAGCGAGGCCATGCGCCAGCTCTACTACGGTCCGCGCCATCCCCTGGCCCGCATCACCACCCCCGAGGGCATCATGAGCATCACGCCCGACGAGGTAAAGCAGTTTTATGCCACGCACTATAACTCCAGCAACTGCCATGTGATTGTGTCGGGCAAAGTCACCGACAAAGAACTCGCCATGATTGAGCGCGCCGTGGGCGCCTGGAACTGCCCGGGACTCATCGACGACGAAATCGAGCCACCCATCGAGCCGCAACCTGAGATGCTCAAAATCATCGACAAGCCACAGGCGGTGCAGTCGGCCCTCTACCTCACCCTGCGAGCCGTGCCTCGCCGCCACCCCGACTACAACAAGTTGCGCATCCTGGTCATGGCGCTGGGCGGCTACTTCGGCAGCCGGCTCAACCAGAACATCCGCGAGCAGAAAGGCTATACCTATGGCATCAGCGCCTACCTTGCCGGCCGCAAAGCCGATGCCTACATTGGCATCAACACCGAGTGCGCCACACGCTACACATGGAGCATCATCGACGAGGTGAAAAAGGAGATGAAACGGTTTCACGACGAACTTATACCAGAAGTTGAGCTCAACATCGTGAAACAGCATATTATGAGCGACTTGGCAAAGACACTCGACACGCCGTTCACCATGGCAGAGTATGTCAATTCTACCTTGCTCTTCGGCACCTATCCCGAGTACTTCAACGACCAGGTGACCACCCTCCAGCAGGTCACCGCTGAGGAACTGCGCGAGCTGGCACAACGCTATCTGCTCCCCGAACGCATGCGCATCGTCATCGCCGGCGACGCCCAAACCATCAACACTCAACCCTAAACCGCCTGCGAAGCAGGCATCCTAAACACATTATGGACCCTACTATAGAACTCAAAAAACAGGAATTCATCGACCTGCTCCGCTCCACCGGGCGCGAGGGCGTAGATGACCTCATTGAATACCTCGACGAGGGACGCAACCACTTCTTCACCGCCCCCGCCAGCGTCAACCACCATCTGAACCACGACGGCGGACTGCTCGAGCACTCGCTCAATGTGTGCCACGCCGCCCTCAAGCTGCGCGACATAACCCTGGAACTTCGCCCCGAACTGGAGAATCAGCTCAAGCGCGAGAGCGTGATCATTGCCTCGCTGCTCCACGACATCTGCAAGGCCGACATCTACCGCCCCACCCGCAAGAAACGCAAAGATGAAACGGGACTATGGGTCGAGGTCGACAGCTACGATATCGACTACTCTAACTTCCCCATGGGGCATGGCGAGAAATCGGCCATGATGGCGCTCTGGGCCGGACTCGAAATCACGCAGACCGAACTGCTTGCCATCCGTTGGCACATGACCGCTTGGGACCTGCCCATGCAGAGCGTCGAAGCCACCAAGAGCCTCAATGCAGCACGCGACCAGCACCCCCTGTGCTCCCTCGTGCAGCTCGCCGACGGCATCGCCGCCAACCTCCTCGAACACGACTAACCCCACCCAATTATTGGTCTCTTGGAAATCAATTGATACCCAAGATGATATTGATGAGGGCGGTGATATCCAGCACATCCACCTTGTTATCGCCATTCACATTGGCATTGTTGAAATTGAACGGAGCGGGATTCTTGCCCAGGATGTAGTTGATGATTGTGGTAATGTCGTTCACATTCACGGCGCCGTCTTCGTTGGCATCGCCCACAAGGAGCTCTGGCGTGTATTCCAGGTCGAGGTGGATGGGCGATGTCAGGTCGTCGCCAAGCTGGCTCTTCGGGATGCAAAGGAATGAGCAATAGTTAAACAAATTCGTTGTCGAAAGCCATTCCATGCTATAGTCGTCGAAGTAGAAGCGTGAGTTGTCGTCCTGTATGGTCCAAGGGCTGGCATCGCCACTCTTGTAGGCCACGAGAAGGTTGCCTGTGACGGTGGCAGGCGTTGCCGTGCTCTTTTCGAGCAGGTAGATCTTGCTCTCTGAGCCCTTGAGCAAGAAGCCGGTATTGGCGGGCAGAACACCGGTGAATTTCTGTGTCACTGCGGTGCGCGTAGCAGAATTGAAGTCCTTCACATAGTATGCCTCGAGGCCTTCGGGCAACGTCACTTTGTACTTACACGAGAACGCACGGTAGGGATGCAGATCGGTGTAGTAGCTTTCAGATATAAGTACCCACGGCGAGAAATTCATTCCGCTGAACAAGTTCTCGTAGCTGTTGATGAAACGGTTGCGTACGTAGCAGGTCAGATTGCTGGCATTGTTGCCCACCCAGTCGTCGCCGAAATACAGGTAACTGGGACTATACATGTAACCAATCACGAGTTTACTGAGCTGGGTGGCGCCATAGAACGCACGTGAATAAATATGGTCGACGTTGCCAGGCACAAACACGCTTGTCACGGCGGTGCCGGTGAATGCCTCCTCGTCGATGCAGGTCACGTTCCAAGTGGTGCTACCTATTTTGAAGCTTTCGGGGATGACCACATCGCCTGAATAGGTGCTTCCAAACTGCGGAGCCAGCAGTCGCAATCCATGGGACGATGAGTTCTCGACGACGTACCACAGCCCTTCGTGGTAAATTCTGCTTATATGTGTCAGGTAGCCTGGATTGCTGGTGCCGCCATCGACATGGGCATAGGCTTTGTCAACATGGTTGGCATCATAGGTAGTGCCTGCCTGGCCCTTGATGCTGTTGCAGCCCCTGAACATGTAGTTGGAACTCGTTACGGCAGAAGTGCTCCAATTGTTACTGACTTTGATTGTAACCAGTGAATGGCAATTCTCGAACATACTGAGCATGTCGGTCACCTTTGCTGTGTTGAAGCTGCTCAGGTCAAGAGTGGTTATAGAAGCACAAACATAGAACATACCGCGCATGCTGGTCACCTCCGAAGTGTTGAGATAGTTAAACCCAGAGATGTTTGTGAGTTGTGTCATTTCGCTAAACCATAGAAATGTGGTTTTGGGTCGGGCTTCGGCAAACGACGGGTCGAAGACCACCTTCGTCACATTGGTGCAAGTGCCGTCCCTGTACCAAGCAGGCAAGTTGGTTCCCGTGTTCAGGCTGTAGGCTCCCTCCGGTTTGCTGCCATAACGGAATGTAAGCGTGGTGGTGCTTGCATCATACACCGCATACCCTTGTGGTTTTGTAGATAAATAGCCAGGGGTGGCGGAATTTGGTCCTCCGTCAAGGCGCGCATATGTCTTGTCCAGATAGTTGGCATTATATGTGGTTCCGGCGCCGCCAACAAGTTTAGTGCAGGCCTGGAACATATTGTTCGACGCGGTCACCGCAGCGGTTGTCCATGAGTCATCGACATAAATGGTGGTCAGGCTGCTGCAGCCGCCGAACATCAACTCTGTATCGGTTACTTTCGATGTATTGAAGCTCATCAGGTCAAGGGTGGCGAGCTTGTTACAATTGATGAACATAGCGTACATGTTGGTAACATTGGCGGTGTTGAAGTTGCTTAGGTCAAGGGAGGCGAGCTTTTTGCAGTTGGCGAACATGCCTAGCATAGTGGTCACATTACCTGTGTTGAAGCCAGAGATATCCAGGCTTTCAAGGTTGCTGCAACCCAAGAACATATATGTCATGCTTGTCACCTGGGCAGTGTTGAAGCTGCTCAGGTCGAGGCTTGTGAGAGCACTACAACCACTGAACATACTGTTCATAAAGGTCACCTCCGAAGTGTTGAGATAGTTCAGCCCGGTGATGTTAGTGAGTTTTGACATGTTGCGGAACCAATAATATGTGGTTGTGGGTCGGACTTCGGCAAACGACGGGTCGAAGACCACCTTCGTCACATTGGCATAAGTGCCGTCATTGAACCAGGCAGGCTGAATGGTTCCCGTGTTCAGGTCGTAAGCTCCATCAGGCTTGTTGCCATAAGCGAATGTGAGCGTGGTAGTGGCGGCATTATATACCGCGTAAGGCCCGCAATCAGGATTGCAGATGACCACATCCTGGCCCGAGACAGTATTGCCGTTGGCATCATTCACAATACCAGCATTGCCGAAGTAAGCCCCAACAGGTTGGGTGATGCGGAGGCCATCGTTCAGGGTAGCGTCCACATAACAAACAGATGTTCTTGAACCGTTAGCGGTCACACGGGTGTTGGCACCGTTTACAACCAACTTACATGTACCACGAGAATGTCCTGCGAGACCATCCCTCCCTTTAAAAATCGCATTTACACCTCCCTGAATCGTAAGCGTCATGGGCGTAATAGTGGAAACATTATGACCAAAATAGCAACTAATACCACTTCCATTAGCAGTGCAGTCTAGTGTGCCAGTACCCGTGATGTTCAGAGAAGTTTCAGATTCTATGTTATACCATCCATTCAGAGTGTTAGTACCCACAACATTGATGGTCAACGCATTATTTTTATTTACAATATTATTTATATTGTCGTTAACTGTAATGGTGGCGTTGTCTAGCGTCAGCGTGTTGGTGTACTCATCGAAAGACACGTTTCCCGTTACTCCATAGATGAAGCTGAGGTCACTGGCATTGGCGCTGGTCACCTGAGTACTGTTAATCCACAAATCATGCTCAACGTATTGTGAACCAGGCAAGCTGATGTGAACTAAACTTTAATGGTGTCGCCACTGGCATCCATCACTGTGCCGTTGCTGTCGAAGTGGGCTCCTTGTGGCAAAGTGAGTGCCAGCCCATTGTTGAGGGTTGTCGGTGTCTGGCAAATGCAACTAATACTACCGGAAGCAGTCACCTTGGTCGAAGAACCGCTCACGACCATCCTGGCTGTGGATGAGAGTGCATGGACGCCATAATTCAGACCATAAAACTTTACTTGCACACCATCACGAACTGTAAGTGTTGCATCGTCTTGTAACTGGCATCCTTTGTAAGTGCCTTTGCAGTGAAGTACACCACTCCCTTTGATAGTCACTGATTTATCCAGATTCAATGATTCACTACTAGATATAATGGTATTGCGGCCTTCCACATTGATTGTCAACCCATCAATCCGACTCTTTATGTTAGAAGGTAATGAAACACCATCCAGGTAGGCATTGTTCAGTGTCAAGGTTTTAGTGTTCGCATTATAAGTCACAGTGCCACTTATGCTACAACCATGCCCATTCTGAGATCCTGTATCTGCAATAACGGAAATATTGCTGGCGTTCTCGCTATTAATCTGCACATTATTAATCCACAAGTTATAGTATATCGGGGCACCAGGATTGCGCTTGCTGATGACAACCTGTTCCCTAACATATGATCCGTCTGAATACACCGCAGAGCCATCCGCATCAATGTAAACTCCAGATGGGGAAGTGATGGCTAGGTCATCGTTCAGCTCTGTTTCCACACTAAAAATGCTGATATCTCCACCATAAGCAGTCACTCTGGTGTTGGCACCGTTTACAACGAGGTGGGATAAATGCTGCCAGTCACCATATATACCATACCAACCAGAAAAGTTCGCTTGCACACCGCCCTGGATGGTAAGCGTTTTTTCTGCGCTTATAAAACAAGCAGTGCTAGTGGCGCTACAGTTTAGCGTGCCAGTTCCTGCAATGGTCAGTGACTCATCGACTTGTAATGATATATGACCACTCGCAGTCACATTGAGCGTGTTGGTTCCCACAACCTGAATTGTAAGCCCATTGATACCGTTCTTGATGTTTTCGGCATCGGCAATCGTCATGGCGGCATTGTTCAGCGTGAGGGTTTTGGTGCTAGCATTGTAGGTTACCGTACCTGACACGCCACTGATGACGCTCAGATTGCTGGCGTTGGAACTGGTCACCTGTATGCCATTGATCCACAGGTCGTAGTTGACTGCATGGACAGCTATCGCCACCGATACAATAGTGGCAATTAAAAGAATAAATCGTTTCATATCTTAGTTTTTTGGTTAATAATCACAATCTTTATTGCGCAAATTTAATGAATCTTTCTTGAAATTACAAATATTACATTAGTAAACGAAGAAACGAGCAGCAAAACTCTTGAACTCCCATACTCCTTAGAGTTCTTTCGCTCTAAGGAGTTGAGGAGTTTGGGAGATTTCCCACAGACTTTCGTACTATTTGCGATTATCATTTCCCTTACTGCTCCCATCCATTATCTTCGCCCACGCGTCCACACGCACAAGCGCTCTTTGATAGTTTTCCATACTTAATGCCAAGTCCTCCGAGATTCACTATTAGTGGCAGCTAAAAAAAGTCCGTTAGGACTGTAACGAATTTAGGCAGGGGTGAAGCCGTAGGCGCAACCCCTGTAAAATGAAAACACTCACCAATTAGTCCCATCGGGACGGCAGAAAGTGAATCATGTCATTATCTGTCGCCCCTAATGGGGCTAATCATTTCTGATGCTTCCATTGCAGGGGTTTCGCTTCGCTTCACCACCTGCCTATTATCTGCCCAGCCCTAACGGGCTTGCGTGGCGTGCGGTGCCCAAAGGGCATCAACACTCGACTCAACCCCGAAGGGCTCGGGGAGATGGTGCAGCAAGAGTCAGCCGAAGGCTGGTGTGCGGTGCCGAAGGCAGCACCACTCGACTCAACATAAGCGGTACAATATACAACGACTTCGGTACAATAAAACACGAATTCGGTATGAAAATCAACGAATGCGGTACGGTCTCAAAAGAGCCAATGTTTCTTTGAATCAATTAGTTATCATAAATCAACCTGCATTTTTCCCACATTTCCCATCCTTCCACGATTTCCACCACTTCCCACCGTTCCTTCACGTCCCCACCTTCCAAAAAAATCCGGCGTCAGCCGGCTTTTCGACGCCTATAGGCGCAACTTTTTGAATGAATTACCCTCGCGTAATTAGTGAAATTCGCGTTGAAAAAATGAGGGACTGGTCAGACGGGTCGCGGACCTTGCGAGGGATTGGGGGGCGATAATCTTAAAAAATGCAAATAAGGGTTGACAAAGATGAATAATATTGCGAAATTTGCACAAAATTAGACTAAATGAATTATTAATGTAAAACATTCTCAAATTAAAGAACAATGATACTCATTCAAAAAAGTGCACTGCAGAAGATGCGTGCCGACTATCAACCCCAACTGCCAGAGTCACTTAAAGGTAAAGTGAAAGTCGTTGTTGGCGAAGCCACCGAACCCGCCGAAGACAAAGAGGCCATCAAGCAACTCTTCCCCAACACCTACGGCATGCCCGAGCTCCGTTTCGAGAAAGCCGACGATGCTTGCTGCTGCGAGAAAAGCTGCGAGCCCTTCAATGTGGGTGTGATTCTGTCGGGCGGACAGGCCCCCGGCGGCCACAATGTGATCAGCGGTCTGTTCGACGGTCTGAAGGCCATCAACAAGGAGAACCGCCTCTACGGATTCCTGATGGGCCCCGGCGGACTGGTTGACCACGACTACAAGGAACTCACTGCCGACATCATCGACGAGTATCGCAACACTGGCGGTTTCGACATGATTGGTTCGGGACGCACCAAGCTGGAGACTCCCGAGCAGTTTGAGAAAGGCCTTGAAATCATCAAGGAGCTCAACCTGCGCGCCATCGTCATCATTGGTGGCGACGACTCCAACACCAACGCTGCCGTGCTCGCCGAGTACTACAAGGCCAAGAATGTGCCTGTGCAGGTGCTGGGTTGCCCCAAGACCATCGACGGTGACCTGAAGAACAAGTGGATTGAGGCCTCGTTTGGTTTCGACACTTGCACCAAGATCTACAGCGAGGTGATTGGCAACATCGAGCGTGACTGCAACTCGGCAAAGAAATATTGGCACTTTATCAAACTGATGGGCCGCTCGGCATCGCACATTGCGCTCGAATGCGCTCTGGAGACTCAGCCCAGCTACTGCATCATCAGTGAAGAGGTAGAGGCCAAGAACCTCACCCTGCGCGATGTGGTGAACGACATTGCCCGCGTGGTGGCCGACCGTTCTTCGCGTGGCATGGACTTCGGTACCGTGCTCATCCCCGAAGGTCTTATCGAATTCTTCCCCTCGATCAAGGCTCTCATCGAAGAGCTCAACGACCTGCTCGCCGAGACTCCCGACTTTGCCAAGATGCATCCCGATGAACAGCGCGCCTTCGTCATCAGCCACCTGAGCGAGAAGAACGCCAACACCTTTGAGATGCTGCCCGAGGGCGTTGCCCGCCAGCTCACACTGGACCGTGACCCCCACGGCAATGTGCAGGTGTCGCTCATCGAGACCGAGAAGCTGCTGAGCGAGATGGTGAAGAAGAGACTCGACGAGATGAAGGAAGAAGGCAAGTTCAACGGCAAATTCAGGCGCATGCACCACTTCTTCGGTTACGAAGGCCGTTGCGGTATCCCCTCGAACTTCGACGCTAACTACTGCTACTCGCTGGGCTACAACGCAGCACAGCTGGTGAACTGCGGCGCAACTGGCTACATGTCGTCGATCCGCAACCTCACCAAGCCCGCCAGCGAATGGATTGCCGGTGGTATTCCCATCACCATGATGATGAACATGGAGCAGCGCAAGGGCAAACAGAAACCCGTGATCAAGAAGGCCTTGGTTGACCTGAACGGCAACCCCTTCAAGGCATTTGCACAGATGCGCGAAATCTGGGCAAAGGACACCTGCTTCAACTATCCTGGCCCCATCCAGTACTTCGGCCCCTCGGAAATGACCGACCAGACTACACTCACACTCTACTACGAGCACGAGGAACAATAAAAGGTGTGTGTGCTGATTAGCATCCACCTCCAAGCCCAATCTGACTGATTGAGCGATTTATAACCCTTTACTCACAGCTTGCATCCCCGCGGCATTGCGCCAGCGGGGATTTTTTTGCGGCTTATGAGAGACTCTTGCAGGCATCGCATGACAAGATTAACTTTTATTAAGGTTTCAATTAAACCATGAACGATGATTATTGTCTAACTTTGTAAAAATTGAATCTTTATCAATCCATAACATAACTATTGCTCTATGAAAAAAATTATTTTCACTCTCAGCTGCATGCTCATTGCCATGGGCTGCATCACCTCACAGGCACGAGTGGTGGAACCTGTGACCAAAGTGAAAGTCAAGAATGTGAAAGAGTTTCTGAAGGCTCTGGACAGCAACCGTGAAATCACGATTGCCAAGAACACCACGCTGAACCTCTCAGAAGTGCTTGAAGACCGCGCCCTGTCGCTGGAATCTAACCTTGTGTGGGTCGAAGATGACTATGACCACAGCAGCCTGTCGCAGTACAGCACCGCAGCCAGCGACAACGAGTTCGACGGCCGCATGCTCACGCTGATGAAGCTGCACAACCTCACCATCGTTGGCGAGAAAAATGTGGAAATCGTGGTGACTCCGCGGTATGCCAATGTGTTCAACTTCGAGAAATGCAACAACATCACCATCAAGAACCTCACCCTGGGGCACACCGACGAGGGCTACTGCACGGGTGGCGTGATTGGCATGAGCGATTGCGAGGACATCACCATTGAAGACTGCGACCTCTATGGCTGCGGCACCTATGGCATCGAGGCCAGCGAAAGCCGTGGCGTGGAGATGAAAAGGAGCATTATCCGCGACTGTTCCTATGGTATCATGGAACTGAGAAGCTGCAAGTTCGTGAACTTTGAGAAGTGCGACTTCATTCGCAACCGCGAGTATGGCCTGGTGTGCATTGGCGGCGAATCTCAGTGGATCAGGTTTGACGACTGCCGTTGGGCGCAGAACAACGGTAACCTGTTTGAGATTAGTGTGCCCATCAAGCTCGATGGCTGCGAGATTCATCACCCTCAATGGCAGACTAACAAGTACAAACTGAAAGATCTCGTCGAGGAACAGACTCCGTGCCAGTGGCTTGAAGACCTCAAGGAACTCACTCCCCGCAAGATTGGGCCTAAGAAGTAATCTCGCCTACTCGCCCACTCGAATGATCGAATGATCGAATAATCGACTGCTCGAATAATCGACTGCTCGACTCAACAGACACAAAAACGGCTTGAACCCCATGTGGCTCAAGCCGTTTTGTTTATCACGGGCAGCGCTGCCCTATTCCACTGGATCAGTTAGTGGGTTCAACGCCCGTCACAGGCACCTCATGTTTAGGTGCTTCAACGGGTTTGACATCCTGTTCGGGCTTCACATCATGCGAAGGCTCGACCTTGATGTCTTTGTAGATATTAGCCTCCTGGCGGCGCTCACGCTCGGCCTTCTCCTTCTCGGCCTTAGCCTTGTCGGCAGCCTCTTTCAGCTTCTTGGCCTCAAGCTGCTCAGGAGTGAGCTCAGTCGAGGCGGTATCAACTGTTTCGGCCGCCTGCTCGGTGGTGACCACAAGGTCAACTTCTGAGGGAGCCTTGGTGGTAATCATGCTGGCGGTGTCGATCCTGTCTTCATTGTCGTCGCCACCCGTGCCGGCAAAGGGGTTGTTCTTGATCAGGTAATAGGCTGCTCCGGCAAGCACAGCGGCAATGACCAGATAGAGCAGATACTTCATGGTCTTGGCACCAGGTGCGCTGATGCTACGACGGCGGCCCTCTACCTCGTCGATGTGGTTGAGGATGGCGGCGGGAGTGACATTAGAGGTGGTCTTGGCCGTCTTGAGCGCATCGGCAATGAGGTTCATCTTCTGCTCATCGTCCTTGTCGGGGTCAGAGAGGATGCGCTTGATGGCACGATAGTCGATCATCTCGGCGGTGGTGAGCAGGAAGTAGTCGCCTGCCTGGATGTCGCCAATCTGCTCCACCTTGGCCTTCGAGCTATAGATGTCGAGCACCTGCGAGCGCGAGTCATAGACGATTTCCTGTGTCGAGGGTCTCACCTGCAGCACGCGGCTGCTGCCCATCTGCGCCACATAGCAGCCACCGTGGTTGTAGATGGCCACCGAGAGGTTGCACCGCTTCACGCGATGGTCCTTGGTGTTGAGAGCGGCGTCGAGGGCCTCGTTGAAGAGCTGGTCGGTGACGGCCTTATCGAGGTTGAACTCGTCGTTGATGTAACTGGCAAGTGCGCGTGCCACAATCTCGTCGTCGCTGGCTATGAACACCTGGCTGTCGTAGCCCAGCTGTTCGCGTGCCGGCAGCAGCACATCGCGGCCGTTTTCAATATAAATAGGAGTATCGAGTTTTACTTTCATAGTTCAATTCTGATTTTCAAATTTGGGTACAAAGTTACAAAAAAACCTTGGCTTAAAAGCCACTCAAGGCAAATTTGTTTTCACATTCTTAAAAACCACCTGACGGGCGACCGAAAATCGTGAAAAAACTTTGAGAGGTGAAATATTTTGAGTAATTTCGCACATTATTTATAAGAAGAGCCGCTGAGTCCTGAAAGGCCCTTGGGGGCAAAGACCGGAGAGGCCTTTGGGGCAAGCGAGTTTTTAAAGAAGCACAACACTGAAAACCAACAATTTAATCAATTAATTAATTCATAACTACTCATGAGTAAAGTAAAGAAATTTATGACTTGTGACGGTAACCAGGCTGCCGCTCACATCAGTTACATGTTTACTGAAGTGGCCGCCATCTACCCTATCACACCGTCATCGACCATGGCAGAGCACGTTGACGAATGGGCTGCTGCCGGACGTAAAAACATCTTTGGCGAGACCGTAATGGTCCAGGAAATGCAAAGCGAAGGCGGCGCTGCCGGTGCCGTACACGGTTCGCTGCAGGCTGGTGCGCTGACCACCACCTACACCGCTTCGCAAGGCCTCTTGCTGATGATTCCCAACATGTACAAGATTGCAGGCGAGCTGCTGCCCGGCGTGTTCCATGTGTC
>JAFZSO010000016.1 GCA_017619355.1 Muribaculaceae bacterium | reverse complement strand
TTGCGGAGTAACTGCTTTCTGTGATATTCCACTGTATTGGTGGAAATAAACAGCTGCTCAGAAATCTCCTTGCTATTAAGACCACTTGCCAGGAGCTTGAGCACTTCAAGCTCACGATTGGTTAATTCTGAATTACGAGCCATTATTCGTTAGGTTTTTATAAATTTTCATGGCAAAATTAAGCACAAATCTACAAATTCCAAAGTTTAAGACTTTAAAAATCAATGAAAAACAAAAAAACTATTAATTTCGGTCTAAATGTATACAATCATGAAAGGAAACGAATAAAAATTCCAGAATTTTATTCACCCAGTTTTCCGACTTTTGGACCATTTTTACATTGTTTACGCTAAAAAGAAATCAGGGATGCACTTGGCTCAAATGCACCCCTTTATGAGTTTTGGAAAATCATTGTTTTTCAGGCATTGCCCAAGATGATGTTGATGAGTGCCGTCACATCGAGCACATCAACACTACCGTCGCCGTTCACGTTGCCCGATTCAGTTTGATCAATCACTCCCAGAATCATGTTGATGAGCGCGGTCACATCGAGCACATCTACGTTACCGTCGCCATTCACATCGCCATTGACTACTGGTTGAGGCTCGCTGTGGTCTTCCTCGCCCACGGTGAACACCACGGGGCTGCCCCACATCCTGTTGCTGTCAGGGTAATGCGGGTTGCGCAACACCATGCGGTATTGCCTGCCCACTACACCGTTAGTGAACACTCCCGCGAAGTCGACGGTCTTGGTCTCGTTAGTGCCTATGGTCACGAATGGCGAGTATAACCTGATGACTATAGTGTTGTTATCGTTGTTCAGAATCATGATTTCGAGAATGCCATTGAACACCCCGCCCACATTCTTGATGGTGGCACTCGCCTCGATGCGGTTGGCGGGCATCACTTCGCTGGCTGGAGTGAGCGCCTGCGTCACACTCATGTCGAAGGCTGCGGGCTCGGGGCCTACGGTCACGCTCGGCCTGTCGCCGTCTATCACCAGACTATCGGCATCAAGCAGGGCCAGCTGGTAAGTGCCTGGTGTGGCAGGTGCGGTGAACACCATCTGCAGCCGGAGCGTGTCGCCCGCTGCCACGTCGGCTCGCACAGCGTCGCTCATGACGGCTACCGTGCCGTCGGCCTTGAGCAGTGCGAAATAGACGTCGTCGTAGTATTCATCGCCCGCATTGGTCAGCGTGACCTTGGAATAGAGTTGCTGGTTGGCGAACGCCTCGTTCTCCAGCGAAATCTGGTCGACGTGCAGGGCGGGATTCACTTCCGCCTCAGTGAAATAGGCATAGCCATCGCTCTTCACCTCCATGTTCACATACTGGTGAGGCCCAATCGCCACCTTCACAAAGTCACTGATAGTGCCGTCGGGGCTCTCATAGACCACACGAACGGTGTACTTGCCCACAGCGAGTGATGAGGGTATTTTGACATAATCTGTACATTTGTAGTTGGTGTTGGGTTTCATATCCTCCATGGTGGTGCTGGTAGAGTAATCGGAAGTGGCAACCACCGTACCTGCCGAATTGTAGATGTGCACTTTGCGCACAATGGTGGTGAACTGCGGGTCGGTTGAGTAAAGTGCGGCAAGCGATCTGGTCAGGAACTTGGCAGTATTGCCTTGCTTCACCTTGGCGCTCTCAGCGTAAAACTGGCTGGCATACACCGTGTAGCCCGGAGTGCCGCCAGCATCCTTCTGAATGCCCACGGTGATGCCCTGGCTGTTGTTGTAACCGCCATCGCTGCTGCCTATGCCTTGCTGCTTGGGCGAGAGGTCGAAGACCACAAAATAACCGTTAGACTTGCCACCCCACCCCCAATTAAAGTGGTAGTAGCCGTTGCTATCCCTGCCGTCGAGCACAAAGGCATGACCACCGCCCGAAGCTGTGGTTCCATTGTAGATAATGGGCCTGGCCGCTGCCAGTTCCTCGTCGATGCGTTGTGTCCATTCCTGCAGCGTGTAGCAGCTGCGTGGCATGAAGCGCATGCCCTTGTCATAGCCGAAGTATGAGGGCATGGAGCACATCGTGCGCCTTGTCGAGGCACCGCTGCTGCTGCCGTAACTCATGTTCACCGCAATGCCGCAGTGGCTCATGAGCAGGGCCACGGCATCCTCTTCTTCGGGCGTACTCTCGTCGCCATAGGTGGGCGTCATGTGGTCCCAGTCGTAGGTGGTGTTGCCGAAGTTGGCAGTAAGGGTGGCCGTCTGGGTGGTGTCACCATTGAGTGTTGTGGTGTAGGTGTTGCTGCCTGTGCCTTGCAGTGGCCACTTGTGGTAATACATCACCTGCGCTATGGCGGTGGCAACGCATCCGGTCACGGAGCGCTTGGTCGATCCGTCCTTCACATAGGTGGGACACATATTATTATAAGGTGCACTCTGGTTCCACTTGATGTTGCCCAGCAGCGGGGCAATGGGGGTTGCTGCACGTGCCGAGCTGCGCAGGGTGGCGCCGGGGGTGCTCTCCAGCTCGTTCACCAGCAGGGCAAGGTCGTCGAGCCACGCCTTGAAGTTCTCGGGCACATCGGTGGGGTCGAAACCGCCTTCCAGGCCATAGCCCACCACCTGCGTGAGGCGGTCGGTGCCGCTCACCAGCACATAGCCGTCGTTTTCGCCATAATTGTATATATAGTAGGCCGGAGATACCTGATTGGGTTCAACATAGGCGAGCCGTAGCTGAGCAGCCTGACCGGCCCTGAAACGGGTGGCGGAGTTGCTGTTCAGGAAATTGAGCGCAACGGCCTGTGCCTGTGGCTCACTGATAGGGTTTGCCATGATTGCACCTGAGAAACCCATCAGAAACAGTAACAAAAATGCAGCTTTGTTTTTCATAAGTCGGTAATTTTGTGCAAATGTAATTAAAATAATGTGTATTATACAAATAAACGGTGCTTTTTAAGGAAAATCAACAGTTCAGAAGTCGCAAGTTTCAAAAAAAAGAAATATCTTTGCGTCGGTTATTCGTGCAATGAAATTTTAATCAATCAAAAAATAATTGACACAATGAAAAAGAAATTATTCTATCTGGCAGCCCTCCTGTGCTGCGTGGCTACTGGCCTGGCATTCACCTCTTGCGGTGACGACGAACCCGATGTGACTGCAACCGCCCGCTATTCGATCATTTTTGACGACGACTTCTTCAATGCCGTCGACCTTGTTATCATTTACTATAAGGACAATGGTGAGGTGAAAGCAGATGCGATTACCAGCGGCACCACCTCGTGGGTGAAAGATGTGTCGGGAACATTGCCCAACGAGTTCGGCGTCAAATGGCAATTTCAACCCAAAGATGCTTCCAGTCTGACGGAAGAGAGCTACAACCTATTCACTGCCGCCACAATATCGCTGACGGCTAGCAATGGATCCACATTCTCGCAGACTAAACCCATTATTAGTAATGCAAGCGTGAAGAAGAACGATGTGATCAAGACCATCCAGAAGGCAAGCGGCAACACCTTCGGCTACCGCGTGTCGAAGAACGGCGACGCACAACGCAACGACAACCTCAACTACGACAAGTAATCACAGGCCTTTAGACCTCTAGAGGTTGGCGCGGATAGCTCTGCGCTACAAAGACATTCCGAAGTGCCGTGTCCATCAGGTCGCGGCACTTCTTACCTTATGGATTATTGGAATAACCAGATTTTGGACATAAAAGGCTACTAGGATAACCTTTTTACGGGCAAAAAAAGGTTATTGGGATGACCAAATTGAGTTTTTTGAGGCAAAAAAATGGGTGTTAGAGAGATTTTTTTTGAAATAATGTTGGTAATTTAAAAATTGTTTGTACCTTTGCAACCGCAATTCAAGTTGCACTCAGTTGACTCCGTAGCTCAGTTGGTAGAGCAATTGACTCTTAATCAATGGGTCGAGGGTTCGAGCCCCTCCGGGGTCACCAAGGAAGGAAGCCGCAAGGTTTCCTTTTTTTGTTTCCCCACCACCCTCCAAAAAAGCAAAAAAAACACTTTTTTTTGCAGATTGAAAAAAAATGTGGTAAATTTGGAAATTCAAACTAACAACTGATAACTGAAAACTAATTAAAACCAAATAAGCGATGAAAAGACTACTGTTAGCAATACTGGCATCGGTGATGATGATTTTCACCGTGAGTGCCCAGGACCAGGATCAGGGCAAGCGCTACACCATGTATGGCGTGATGTTCTATAACCTTGAGAACCTGTTCGACACCATCAACAATAATGGTGTTTATGACCTTGAATTCTCACCGCAGGGCGCACGCCAGTGGAATGGCCAGAAGTATTGGGCCAAGCAACACAATATGGCTTACGCCATCAGTCAGATGGCCACTCCCAACACGCCCATGGGCCCCGTGATTATTGGTGTGAGCGAGATCGAGAACAAGACCGTGCTCGATGACCTCGTGATGATGCCCGAAATCAAGAAGTGGCACCTCCAGGTCATTCATCACGACGGTCCCGACCGCCGTGGTGTGGATGTGGGCGTGCTCTACAACCCCCGCTACTTCAAGGTGCTCAATGTCACCAACCAGCGCCTGGTGTTCCCCGACGACAGCACCTTCAAGACCCGCGACCAGATGTGCGTTACCGGTCTGCTGGCAGGCGAGAAGGTGAGCGTGCTGGTCAATCACTGGCCGTCACGACTGGGTGGGCAAGAGCGTTCGAGCTTCCGCCGCGAAGCCGCTGCCGCCATGGCACGCCGCACCATCGACTCACTACTCCTGGACGACCCCAACCAGGGCATCATATTCATGGGTGACTTGAACGACGACCCGCAGAACAAGAGCTGTGCTGAGGCTCTCAATGCCAAGCGCAACATGGAAGATGTCGTGACCGTGAACGACCTCTTCAACCCCTGGTGGAAGATTCTGGACCGCGGCATCGGCACACTTGCCTACAAGGGCGGATGGAATCTCTTCGACCAGATCATCTTTAACGGTTACTTCACTCGCTACTACGAGGGCAAGGACAAACCGCAACTCACCTTCGTGCGCGCCGAGGTGCTCAACCGCGAGTTCCTGAAGACCGTGGATGGCGACCGCCTGGGCTACCCACTGCGTACCTTTAGCGGCGGCGTGTTCCTGAACGGCTTCAGCGACCACTTCCCCACCGAGATATTCCTCGTCAAGGAAGTTCCCTAACCTGACTTCACAACACATGTCATATCACAGGGCTGGCGATGACGCCAGCCCTGTTTGTTATGCGAGAAAAAAATCAGTTAACGGTTGCACATGTAGTTATTGTACGCCGAGGATGAGATTGATAAGGGCTGTGACATCTGAAACATTTATCTTGCCATCACCATTTATGTCGGCCCTCTGCTCATTCTTCTCAATGACCCCCAGAATCATATTGATGAGTGTGGTCACATCGCTCACATTCACCTTGCCGTCGCCGTTCACATCGCCCTTGATGGCGGGTGGCACATCGCTCATCTCTTCCCATTTGGAACCGTTGTGCTTGTAGAAGTAGATGTTTTTAGCCTTGGCCTGTGCCACTTGTGCATAGGTGGGTTCATCATTGTTCTCATAGTTGCCCGAGGGAAAATAACAATACACTTCAAGCCTGTTAGTCATGGTTGGGGCGGTGGTTACGAACTGCTCCCAGGCTTCGCTCTTGATGTTGTTCCAGTAGCAATAAATCAAAGTCAATTTCGTGTTTTGTGAGATATTCAAGCTTGAGATATTGTTCTGGTAGCAGTATAGTCGTTGAATATTTGTGAGGTATTCAATTCCCGTGAGGTCGGCAATGTTGCTGTTCTTGATATCGAGGTCATAGATTGTGGCATTCTCGCTAGCATAAATCGCGGCATCGTAGCCATAGAGCCTGCCGTAGAGGTAGCCACGCAGCGCATCGTCGGGGAAATGAGCCATGTCGATAGGCGTATAATCCTCGAGAGCATTCAGCGAGTAGGTCTGGTCGCTGTTCTTCACGATAAAGTCGAAACCTTTGCTCTTTATGTAGCCCAGCTGTGTGCGGGTGGGCAGCGGGTTGTGCTCCGACACGGTTACATTGAAACCCTCGATAACGCCCTCGTTGCCGCTAGGCACCATATTGAGCGACGATGTCAACCCCGACCACACGATGCCAAGTTGGTTGTCGTAGCACCTCAAGTGGTAAAACTCCTTGTTTGCTGCGAGACGCAGAGTTTTAGTTCTGCCGCCCTCGACCCACAGCCGGCGAAAGCACATGAAATAATTCATGCCTGTCCAGTCCTCCACATTCTTCAAGGTCTCATTGCCAGACGACTGAACATTGATTGTGCGTCGTTGAAATATATCCCAGGTTTCCAAAGTTGTGCCATAATTGTCTGTCACCCAGGCGCGCAGAATCGCATCAGGAAAGTTGGTCTCGTTCACGGGAATGCGCTGCGAAATAATGATATCCTTGCCAGGCAATGCCTGATTATTGGAACCGATAAAAGTCTGCTTGCTGGTGCTGAATGTTGCCGTTCCGGTGTAGGTGTAAGTGGTAAAATTGCTGATGGAGTCGTTGTAACCTACGGTCATCGTGGCGTAGGTGGGGATGCTGAACGCTTTCACGCTGCTCACGGCGTTAGCTGTTTCGCTGCCGGTACGCAGCAGCAATGCCGAGCCGTCGCTGGTTACACTTGAGAAGCGCGACAGGGCGCTGCCGTTGGCACTACGCGCATAAACACGCGAGTGGTGAAACACGATTTTCTCGTTGGTGGTGCTGCTTGAGGTGATTGCAGCGTTGGAGTTTCCAGTGAGGTACATGAAGCATGTGGCATGGTCGAAGGTGACAGTAGCGCCATTGGAGGCATAGAGGCAATTGGCGTCGCCATCGCTGCCATACACATTCACACGCACCAGTGCCTCGCAGGAAAAAGTGGTGTTTGCCTCAATCCTGATGGGTGCACAGGTAGTGGAGCTCAAGCGACTGTTGTTTGTGCTGAAATAGACCGTGAGTCCGTCACAACTCTCATTGTAGATACAGCGGTTGTCGTTGCCCGTGCGCTCTATCTTCACATTGTTGAGGGTCACCACCTTGGTTGTAGGGTCATAACTCACCTTGTAGGGTTCGCCGGTGATATTGGCGGTAATGGTCGAGCCTTTCACATTGGTATAGTTGTCGCTGTTCACGGCTACACCGCCTATCTTGAAACCGTAGTAAGTAGAGGCAGTGGCGCACAGTGCTGTGAGCGTCAATGTTATTGCAACTAATATCGTTTTTTTCATGTTATGCATATTGTTGGGTTATTACGGTATCATTCTTTATTCCAGTCGATGGGGGTGGCAAGTTTCTGGAGGTAGTAAGCGCGCAGGTCGCTCCAGCGGTAGTAGGGGAACGAGTCGGTGTGGATGGGGAGTGTGGCCTCATGCTCGTTGAAGAGCACTTTCACCAGCACATCTTGAGGCGACAGGACCGCTGACCCTGCCTTGCGGTAGAATACCATCTGAATGTTGCACGCCATGGGATAGATGTTGTAGCTCTGCCAGTGGTTGTGCAGGTCGTCGAGGTTGTCGCACGAGTAGTTGGCATTATCGAGCTCCATGAGTGCCGCGAGGGGGATGACGCAGGTCTCGTGGCCGAAGCGCAGGGCGGCACCCCGTCCGCCACAGGCTATGACGCTGTCGGCCGACTGCACCATGTTGCGCAGCAGTGCGCGCTCGATGAAGGGCATACGGTTGCCGTTCTGCGGCGCATTGGCCCAGTGCACATACCAGTAGATGTTGTTGATTTTCCAGTACTCGAAGATTTCATCGTCGGTAAAGAGGTCCCACAGGTTGATGTAGTCCAGTTCATGATGGTTCTGCACGATTCCCGCCAGGGCAAAGAGGTCGGTCATGAACAGGTGTGACTTGACGCTGTCGCGCGCATAGGCAGAGTCGCTGAAAATGAGACCCATAAAGTGCGAAGGGTCGACCGACTTCACATTGTTCTTGTCGCAAATCTTGTCCATACGCTTGCGCAAAGGGTTGGCAAGCGTGTCTTCGCCATAGCCCCACCCCATGTAGTACATGTCGTGTATGCTGGCGTCGGCGGTGACGAGCAACTGCGGATTGCATGCCTTGAGGGCACCCGTCTCGTTGAGCATGGAGAGGATGCAGCGCAGCACGATGGTGCTGCGAGCATCGACATGCACATCGCCGGCAAACACCTCAGGGAAGTTCTGATACATGCGCCTTGCAATGCCCTGATGCTGCTCGGCGCCAATGTCGCTCAAGTCGCCCGTGCGATTGACCGAAGCCTGTGCGATGGTAGCCACCTGACCCAGCAGACGCTGGCCACGCTCGGTAAGGGCATGGTGAGCATCGGCATTCTGCAGCACCTTGAGCGGACGGGTATAGCCCACATCCTTGGTAAACCAGCGGCTGCCGTGGCGCCCGTAGTGGTTGAGGTAGAAGGGCTCGTAACCCTCGGGGGCAGGTGTGAGCTGGGGCAACGGGTGTTGCGGAAAAGGATAGACGGCGTGATTGGTGGCACTCAGATTGGGGTTGGCCGTGATGATGTCGCGCGGCGTGCCGTGCTGGGCCGCAACAAGCAGCGTGCCAGCCAGCAGCAAGCAGGAGAGGAGGCTGAAGCGTTTCATAGAGTTATCTCAAGGGTTATTATTCTTCGGTTTTCACTTCAGGAACATCGGCAAGGGTCAATTTCGGGATGTCGGCGAGCTTTCTCTTGAGATAGCTGCGCACATCGGTCCAGTGGTAGTAGGGGAAGCAGTCGGTGGCCACATTGTTGCCCAGCGTTGCCTCGTGCTCGTTGAGCAGGAACTTGACGAGCACATCGTCGGTGCCTGGTTTGCTATAGAAAACCCACTGCACATTGCCCGCCATGGGGAACACCTTGTAGCACTGCCAGTTGTCAGCCACAGCCTCAAGGTCGGTGGTCTTGTAGTCCATGCCGTTGAGTCCCATGAGGCACACGAGCGGCAGCAGCACCGACTCGTGTCCGAATCGCAGTGTGGCGCTGTTGGTGCCGCTGGCAATGGCGGCGTCGGCGGCATCGATGAAATTGCTTAGCAGATTGGCCTGCGCATAGTCGACACGGCCCATCGTGATGGGTGTCTCGCTCGAGAGGATGTACCAGCGGGCATTGTTGAACCGCCACATGTCGTAGATGTCTTCAGGCGTGTAGAGGTCGTAGAGGTTCACATGCTCGAACTGGTGGTGGCTCTGCATATTGCCGGCAATGTCAAACATCTCGGCCATGAGCTGCTGGCCTTCGATGCTGTCGGCGGCAAACTGCGGATCGCTGATGATGGTGGAAAGGAATTGCTCAGGCTTCACATATTTTTTGGCGAATTCCCTGAGGAGCGGCGTGCCGAGCCGTCTGAGGGGCTTCACAATCGAATCGGTGAAGTTCATGTAGTACATGTCGTGCTCGCTGGCATCGGCAGTGATATAGAGATTCGGATTCAGCGACTTGAGCATGTCGGTCTCGTTGAGCATCGACAGGATGCAGCGGATGACCACGGTAGATTTGGCATCGACGTGGGCATTGCCCCTGAACACCTCGGGGAAGTTCTGATACATGCGTCTTGCGATGCCCTGATGCTGCTCGGCGCCGATGTCGCTCAGCTCGCCCAACCGCTTATCCGAAGCATCGCGCAGCTGCTTCAGCACCTCGAGCACCTCTTGACCGCGCGGTGTGAGTTTACCGTTGCGTTCGGCCTTCTCAAACTCCTCGACGGGATAGGTGTAGCTGTCGTCGGCAATGAGCCAGCGGCTGCCATGCCGGCCGTAGTGGTCGATGAAGAAGGGGATGTAGCCTTCAGGAGCAGGCGTGAGCACGGGCAAGTCCTGGTCGGGGTAGGCGTGGTAGTTGTTGGCGCTGATGCGCGGGTCGGCGAGAAATTCAGAGCGGGTATCGGCCAATGCATTGAAGGCAAAAGCCGAAAGAGCGATAATCAGAAATAACTTTTTCATTATTATAAAGCAATACTATTGATATTCAAAAAAAAGCCATGAACTGAGGCAACCGCTTCAAGAGAGGCCAGCCCCGGTTCACGGCCTGTGTGATAAAAATCCATGGGAGTGCCATAAGAGTGCACTCGTCAGGAATTAGAGCGAGCTGTAGGATACATTGAAAGTGTTGCCCTGACGCATATCGCCCGTCTCGTAGCCTTTCTTGAACCAACGCATGCGCTGGTCAGAAGTGCCGTGTGTGAAGCTCTCGGGCACAGCATAGCCGCGCGCGTTCTTCTGCAGATAGTCGTCGCCAATCTGGTGAGCGCAGTTGATGGCATCCTTCAGGTCCTTGTCGTTGATAGAGCCAAAGTTCTTCTTCTCATAGTGTGCCCACACGCCGGCATAGAAGTCGGCAAGTAGCTCGAGGCGCACGCTGATTTCGTTGGCCTGTGAGGAGTTGCTGCCATAGCGGCTCATCTCCTGGTGTGCCTTGTCGAGAATACCGGTCAGGTACTCGATGTGGTGTCCCACCTCATGCGCAATCACATAAGCATAAGCCAGGTCGCCGCTGGCGCCCAGCGTCTGCTGCATGGTTGAGAAGAACGAGAGGTCGATGTAGAGCTTCTGGTCGCCCGAGCAGTAGAAGGGACCCACGGCTGCGCTACCCTGACCGCAAGCGGTGCTGGTAGAACCGGTGTAGAGCACCAGTGTGGGGGGCTCATACTGTCCGTAACCATTACGCTGGAACACATCGGCCCAAACATCCTCGGTGCTGCCTTCAATCACCTTCGAGAACTTGGCGAGTTCCTGTTCTTCTTCACTGAATTGAGTGGGGTCGACTTCGGTGGTGTTGGTGGTCTGCTGGGTGGTCATACCCATGCCGCCCATGTCACCGAGCCCACCCAGGATGCTGCCGAGGTCAATGCCTCCGTTGCCACCCATACACATAGTGAGGACGAGCGCCAGAATGGCACCCATACCGCCACCAATACCAAACTTCGTGCCGTTGCCGCGGCTACCGCGACGATCTTCCACGTTTGAGCTTTCTCTTCTTCCGTCTAAGTTCATAGAGCTATTTGTTTTTAAGTTATTATTCGGGTTAAAAATGGGTTTAATACGCAAAAATAAGAAAATTATTTAAAACTCTGATAAAATATGCGAGAAAAACTGCAAAAAAGAAGTTTTTTCTCTTGAAATTGAAAGAGAAATATATAGTATTTGGCCAAAAGTGGGTTGAAAGGGCTGGTTTTGGCCAATTCTGATTAGAACAAATCGGCCAAAATGCAGTTGAATTTATCTGTTTTGGCCAGTTTCTACTTTAACAAATCAGCCAAGTGGGTAAAAATATCAACTTTTGGCTCGAAATCCCTTGCAAAAAACAGCGGCACCCGCAAAGAGTGCCGCTGTGAAATAGGGGTATAAATCCTTATTTATAGGACTTGATTATTCTTCGGGGAGCATGATCACCTGCACGTTGTTGCCACCCTTGAGAATGACATTCTTGACGAACTGGCTGATGCTGGCGGGAGTAAGACCATTGACGATGTCCTTGTAGCCAGTTACAATGTCGATGCCCTTGGTGTTCCAAGTGTTGAGGACATTGAGCCAGTAAGAGTTCTCCTTGATGTTAGTGTCGTAGCGCTTGATGAGGAGTTCCTTGATTTCCTTGAGGGCAACCTCGTCGACATTAGCGGCGATGTCGTTGGGAGCATCACGCATGATCTGGAGAGCGATGTCGCGTTTATCGGGGTGCATTTGCACATTACCGCTCATGATGGTGCAGACCTTATCGCCCACACGCTCCATCTGTGCCGAGGCATGAGGAGAATAAGCGGCACCGGCGTCTTCACGAATCTTCTGCAGATAAATCTTGTCAAGCACCTGTCCTGCCACATTGGTCTTGATAGAGCTTTCGAGGCTGTAAGGCTCGTCGAGCGTGTACCAGAACATGTTAGCCATGGCCTTGGGTGTCTCGCTCTTGTTGGTGAACTGGTTCACCACCTTGCCAATGGGCCATTCTGCCACATTCTTGTAGTTCTCCTTAACTTTCTTGTCGGCGGGGAGCGAAGCAATGTATTGCTCAATGAGAGGCTTGATAGTGGCCTCGTCGAAGCTACCCACGAAGTAGAAGGTGAAGTCGGCAGCGTTGCTGAAGCGCTCTTTTGCTATTTCGAGAACGCGGTCATAGTTCATCTGATGGAGCACGTCCACATCAAATGGCTTGCTGCGCCAGTTACGATTACCGAGGGTGAACTCAACCGAGTCACTGAACACACTTTCGGGATCGAGGCTCCTGTTCTTGAGCTCGGTCTCGATGAGCGACATGACGCGGTCAACACTCTTCTGGTCCTTCTTGATGTTAGTGAACTTGAGGTAGGTGAGTTGGAACAGAGTCTCGAGGTCCTTCTTGGGAGTCGTACCCTGTACACGCTCATAAGAGTCGCTGAGGCTGAGGCTCACGCGAGCGTTCTTGCCTGCGAGTGCCTTGTCGAGCTCGGTGTAGTCGAATTCGCCCAGACCGCTCATTGCCACAATGAAGTCGAAGAGCTGGAAGTTGGCATAATCTTTCTCGCCATAGAGCGAGCTGCCACCCTTAGATTCGGCCTGCATCATGATTTCGTCGTCCTTGTAGGTGGTGGGTTTGAGAATGACAGTGGCGCCGTTGCTCAGGGTGAGGATGGTGTAGTCGAACTTGTCGCTCTTGGTTTCCTTCACAATCTTGCCGGGCTTGGGCAGTTCCTTGATGAGGGGCTCATCCTTCACATTATCCACATAGGCCTCAATGTCGGCAGTGCGGGCAGTCTGCACAGCGGTGAGGAGTTGATTGGTGGTGGGATACACTGCATCATCTTTCTCCTGATTGAAGTTCATAATCACCAGGTTGTGATCATTATCGCTGATAAGTCCGGCAGCGAGTTTATTGATGACCTCAACGGGCACATTGGGAGCAAGCATGTTCATGAGTTCATATTCGGTCTCGATGCTTGCATAGGGTTCCTTCTCAAGGAAGTTGGCAGCATACTCGCGACCATAACGCTCGTTGCTGATTTTGCTGCGGTTGTTGTACTGCTTCTCGAGATTGCTCAGGTAGTCTTCCTTGGCGCGAGAATACTCGGTGGCGGTGAAGCCAAACTTCTTGACGCGCATGGCCTCGGTTGTGAGCACATTCAGCGCTTGCTCAGCCATACCCTCTTTAGGCAGTGCAGTCATTGAGAAGGCATCCTTGGTCTTGGCAAAGATGTAGTTTCCATCGTAAGCATAAGCCTGCAAATAGGGGCAGTCGGGGTCTTGCGATTTCTCTGCCAGACGCTGGTTGAGCATTTGGGCCATCATAGCCTTGGCATACTGAATCATCATGTAGCTGATGTTGCCCTTGATCTGGTCGGGCATGGGTTCGTGCTTGAACATGAGCTGCACAATGGTGTATTGCTGCTCTTTGTCCTTGTCGATGATGACGATGGGCTCTTCGTTGTCGGGCACAGGCTCATCCACCACTTGTGCTGCATCGGCAGCAGGTGCGGGAATGGTACCAAACATGGCTTTGATTTTCTCGACGGTCTTGTCGGCATCAATGTCACCAACCACGATAATAGCCTGGTTGTCGGGGCGATACCACTTGTGATAGTAATCGCGAATCTCGTTGTACTTGAAGTTGTCGATCACGCTCATCAGACCGATGGGCATGCGCTTGCCGTACTTCGAGCCAGGATACATGGTCTCGAGGTTGCGTTCATACATGCGCTGCATGGCAGTAGAACGCAGGCGCCACTCCTCGTGAATCACACCACGCTCCTTGTCGATTTCCTCGCCCTCGAGTAGCAGACCGTTAGACCAGTCCTTGAGGATGAGGAGGCAAGAGTCGAGTGCCGACTCGCGTGCCGATGGCACATCGTTAATGTTGTAAACAGTCTGGTCAACGCTGGTGTAAGCATTGAGGTCGCGACCGAACTGCACGCCTATGCTGCGGCAGTAGTCAATCACACCTTTGCCTTCGCCATTGAAGTTGTCAGTGCCGTTGAAGGCCATGTGCTCGAGGAAGTGAGCCAGACCACGCTGACTTTCTTCCTCCTGAATAGAACCTACTCGCTGAGCGATGTAGAAGTTCACACGATTCTCGGGATAGTTGTTGTTACGCACATAATAGGTAAGGCCGTTGGCAAGTTTACCGGTGCGCACAGCCGTGTCGTTGGGTACAGGCATGTCTTGCGCCACTGCCATCGAAGCGGTGAGCAGCGCAAAAGCAGCCATGAAAAAATAACGAATTTTCATAAGTGTTTTTAAAAAATGTATGATTAATGTTTGTTGCTTATTAGACGCTTGTGGTAGTCGTTTTGTTACATTAATTAAGTTAAATTTCAGCAAAGATAGTGTAAAAAGCGAGTAAAACAATCATCCTCAACCATTTTTTTTAAGATTTTATCATATATGGAAGTGTAAGTGCGCTTTTTTAATTAATTTTGCACAAAAAATATAGTTAATGATATGCGTCAGTCATCGTCACGCTCCAAAGGCAAGATAGCCAAACCAGGCAACAAGAACATCGCGAAGTTTAAATCACCCGTAGCAGGCGGCCTGCTCGAGGTCACGAGCCTGTTGCTCCCCGACCATAACGCCACCAAGGTGAAGTCGCTGTTGCGCCACCGCCAGCTGGCCGTGAACGGCACCGCCACCACTCAATTCGACTATCCCGTGAAGGAGGGTGATGAAGTGTGGGTGAACTACGGCGGCTCGTTCGATGTGTTCAAGCACCCACACCTGAAACTGGTGTATGAAGACGAGAACATTCTGGTGGTCGACAAGGGCTACGGCATGTTGTCGACGGCAGCCGGTAATGTGAAGGACGACACGGTGTTCAGCGTGATGCGCAAATATGTGAAACGCCGCAACGAGCATGCACGCGTGTTTATCGTGCACCGTCTCGACCGCGACACCTCGGGGCTCATGCTCATTACACGCACCGCCAAGGCACGCGAGAAACTGGTGAAGAACTGGACCCACATGGTGCTCGAACGCTACTACGAGGCGGTGGTCGAAGGTATCGTTGACGACGACGAGGGTCTCATACAGAGTTACCTCTACGATGGTGACGACAACTACACTGTGCACTCTACCGACGACCCGAACAAGGGCGAACTCGCCAAGACGCGGTTCACGGTGCTGGAGCGCGGCGCCGACAAGACGCTGGTGCAACTCTCGCTGCGCAAGGGGCTGAAGAACCAGTTGCGCGTGCACATGAGCACAAAGGGGCATCCCATCAGCGGCGACCGCAAGTATGGTGGCCACCCCAACGCCATCAAGCGGCTGGCGCTGCACGCCACAAGGCTCAAAATCGTGCATCCAGCCACGGGCGAAGAGATGACCTTCAATTCGCCAGTACCCGCATCATTCAAGGAATTACTGAAATAATAAAAAATACAAAACATGAATTTTATTGAAATTAAAGATGTTGTGAAGCAGTACGACGGCCATCTCGCGCTCGACCGCGTGAGCATGGATGTGCCCGAGGGCATCATCTATGGCCTGCTGGGCCCGAACGGTGCCGGCAAGACCTCGTTGATACGCATCATCAACATGATCACCAAGCCCGACAGCGGCGAGGTGATGCTGGGCGGCAAGCCTCTGCAGTCCGAGGATGTGGCGCAAATCGGCTATCTGCCCGAGGAGCGCGGCCTGTATAAGAAAATGAAAGTGGGCGACCACATTGTGTATCTTGCTCGCCTTAAAGGGCTTGATAAAGTAACTGCCAAACAGCGCATGAACCAGTGGCTCGAGCGTTTTGCGCTGGGCGAGTGGCGCGACAAGAAGGTGGAAGCACTGTCGAAAGGCATGCAGCAGAAGGTGCAGTTCATCGCCACGGTGATACATGAGCCCAAGCTGCTCATCTTCGACGAACCCTTCTCGGGTTTCGACCCCGTGAATGCCGAACAGCTCAAGCAGGAAATCCTGCGACTGAAGGAGCAGGGCGCTACCATCCTGTTCTCGACCCACAACATGGAGAGTGTGGAAGCCGTGTGCGAGCGCATCACGCTCATCAACAACGGTCAGGTGGTGCTCGAAGGCCGCGTGGATGAAATCAAGCAGAGCCGCAAACAGCACCTCTACGAGATAGAACAAGTTCAGAGCCGCGAGCCCCTGCCCGCTTGCGAGAACCTCTACTCAATCGAGAAAGAAACCGGGCACAGCACGCTCATCAGACTGAATGCCGGTGTGGAGTCGCGCGATGTGATTACCTGGCTCAACGAGCATGTAGATTTGGCTGGCTTCCATGAGTTGCTGCCAACGATGAACGAAATTTTTATAGAAACAGTTAAAAAGCTGAACCAATGAAGAAGTTAGGATTAATCATCAAGCGCGAATATATGTCGATAGTGGGCAAGAAATCGTTTCTTGTCATGACTTTCCTGATTCCCATCATCATAGTGCTGTGCATGCTCATCCCCTTCCTGCTCACGAAGATGAACAACGAGTCGGCTACCGAAAAGCAGAATGTGACCATCATCGACGAGACCGGTGCCCTGGCACAGGCTGTGAAAAACACGCCGCTCTTCGACTTTGTGACACTCCAGGGCGAGGAAGGCGTGAAGACCGATGCACACGAGTTCTACAAGAAAGCTGGCGAAAGCGTCGATGCCATTGTGGTGATTCCCGCCAATGTGCTCGAGAAGCCCGAGGTGACCGTCTATAGCGAGAACACCGTGAGCCCCGTACTGCTCAAGCACCTTGAGGAGTGCCTCACCGACACGCTGGTGGGCGCCAAGATACAGGAGAAAAATGTTCCCAATCTGAAAGAAATCATCGATGATTGCGATGTGAACCTTGAGGTGAACAGCGTGAAGTGGGATGCCGAGGGCAACGAGAACTCGTCATCGACCACCGTGGCCATGATCTTTGGCATGATTCTGTCGTTCATCACCTATATGTTTGTCATCATGTATGGCGCCATGATCATGAACAGCGTCATCGAGGAGAAGACCAACCGCATTGTAGAGGTGATTGTGAGCAGCTGCACGCCCTTCCAGCTCATGATGGGCAAGATCATTGGCGTGGCGCTGGTAGGCCTCACGCAGTTTGCCATCTGGGTACTGATAATCGGCGCCGTGATGGGCATCACAGGCATGTCGGTAGGTGCCGTAGGCGGTGAAGGCATCGGAGCTGTGTTCCAGGCTATTGGCAGCATCAACATCGTGCCCATTCTCATCTGTTTCGTCATCTACTTCATTGGCGGCTATCTGCTTTATGCCTCGCTGTTTGCAGGCTTCGGTTCGGCCGTCGATCAGGCAAGCGACGCCTCGCAGTTCTCCACACCCATCATCATGATCATGCTCATCGCGCTCTATGCCGGCATGGCATGCATGGAGAATCCCAACGGGTCGATGGCCATGTGGTGCTCGATTATCCCGTTCACCTCGCCCATTGTGATGATGGTGCGCCTGCCCTATGGTGTGCCGTTCGGGCAGTTGGCACTGAGCATTGCGCTGCTCTATGGCACAGCCGCACTCATGATATGGTTCTCGGCACGCATCTATCGCACGGGCATCCTGCTCTACGGCAAGAAACACTCAGTCAAGGAAATCTTTAAATGGCTCAAGTGAACACAGGCACATTTCTCTCGCGAGCCGAGTGCAATGCCTTGAAGGGCATAGGCATACTGGGCATTATGTTGCACAACTACTGCCACTGGTTGCGTTTTGCCATCAAGGAAAATGAGTATATGTTCGACATCAATCATGGCTGGATGTTGCAGCATTACTTAAAAACAAGCATCGACGAGAATGTGCTGGTTCAACTGTTTTCAGTATTCGGGCACTATGGTGTGCCGGTATTTATTTTCTTGAGTGCCTATGGGCTGGTGCAGAAGTATGAGCGGCCCGATGCGCCTCGCTTGGGCAGGTTCGAGTTCATAGGCAATCATTACCTGAAGCTGTTCAGGCTCATGATTATAGGCTATGTGGTGATGCTGGCAAGCACCTACCTGATGTATGGCGGAGTCCCCACTGAAACGCCCTATGTGATAGGCGGATTCTTCATGGTGACCAATGTGATGCCATTCCCCAACCCAAGTTTCGTGTATCCGGGTCCCTATTGGTTCCTGGGACTGATGGTGGAGTTGTATGTCATCTACCGGCTGCTGCTCTACCGCCCCGGCGACTCGCTGTGGAAGGGCATTGGCGGCCCGTTGCTGCTCATCGCAGTATCATGGTTGCCGCAGGTGTTCCTCGGTGCACCCGAGGATAAGTTCACGCTGCTCTTCCTGCGCTATAATTTCTTCCAGGTGGGACTGGCCTTTGCGCTCGGACTGCTGTGCGCACGCTATATAGGCCAGCTCAACTGGAGCAAATGGCTGTGGGCAGCAATCATGGTGATTTCGCTGGCAGTAGTCTATTTTGCGCAACTCAACTATCAGCTGTGGCTGTGGGCGCACCTGTTTGTGATCACGGCAGCTGTGGGTTTCATCAAAATCACGCCCAAATGGCTCATGAAGGCACTGGTGTGGGTAGGCGTACTGTCGTCGTTCATCTTCATCGTGCATCCCATTGTGCGCCTCTATCTGTTCGACAAGGATACTACCCAGGCGCTTGTGATTCTCACAGTCTATGCAGCCATCTCTATTCTGGCAGCTTTGCTCTACCGCTGGGTGCTGAGTTTTGTGCCTCAATTTAAAATCAAATCAAAGAAATAAGCGATGAAAACAGGCAGAGAACGCAAGGCATGGCTCGATTATGTGCGGTTTTTCAGCATATTCCTGGTGATCGTGTTTCACACGCCACCACGGCTGCCGCTCTTCGACGACGCAGTGATTCTGAACCTGCGCGTGCCTGTGTTCTTCTGCATCTCCGGATTTCTGTATAGTGCTGGCCGTTTCAAAGGCTTCGGGCACTATGTGGCGCACCGCAGCCGCCAGATTCTGGTACCCTACACCACTTTCTTCATCGTCTTCTATGCGCTGTGGCTCTTGGTGGGCCGCAAAATGGTTGGCCCCGAGGAGCAGGCGATTGACACTTGCCGGCCGCTGTTTGAGTTCATCATAGGCGACCCGCAGGTGGTGCTGGCGCCGTTCTGGTATATCGCCTGCCTGTTCACCATGCAGATGATTTACTACTGGATTGAGCGGCTGGTGCCGCACAAGTGGGTGATGGTGGTGTGCCTGGTGCTGGCGTGCCTGGTCTATTTCGCACCATGGCAATGGACGGTAGATGCCTGCGGAGAGACCTATCGCGTGATGCGTTTCTGGAATTTGGGCAACGCCCTGCTGTTCATGCCCTTCTATGCCTTGGGCAACAACTGCAAGGGCTGGCTCGAACGGCTGGAGTTCAAGACCCCCTCACGCACCACCCTGCTCGTTGGGCTGGCGCTGGCGTCGATGGCACTCATGGTGTGGGCCGCCCCACTGGAGCAGTGGGATGGCACCATCTATCGCCTGGTGCGCATTGTGGCTGGCATGATGGTGATTCCTGCCTATATGTGTGTGGCAAAATGGCTGGCAGGCCGTTACGGACACCGACGCGTGATAGAGTTTGTGGTGGTGAGCGGCACAGTCTATCTGGGATTGCAGAACTACTTCATCAACGTGGGAAGAATGATACTGGAGAAACTCACCCACGCTGGCATCATGGACGAGCAAATCTGGCTCAAGTTTGCACTGGCGCTGGTAGTCATGGCAGCCATCTACCCCTTCGCATGGCTCATCGACCGCTATCTCCCCTGGTTCCTGGGCAAGCGGCAGTCACATCTCAAACACTAAGGCACGATTTAACACGCTCAGATCACGAGCACAGCGAGCCTCAATCGGGCTCTTTGAGGGTGATTTTGGTCACGATGCGGTTGCTCTCGCCCCGCCACGGCAATTTGCCCTTATAATACTTATAGTCAAGCATTACGCGTCGGCCAGTCCCAGCCAGTTCCATAGCCTGGCGGGCCACCGAGTCGTCGGTAATGGTAAAGTCGAAGTTCGACTCGAAGGTGGTGACCGTGTCGACGATATACACCTCCGATATCATCTTGCCCTCATAGGTCTTGAACAGATTGCCCTCGTTTGACACCTTCATGATCACGCCCGTCTCCTGACTGGTGGCGTAAGGGTGGAAGTAGCGCAACCACGTCCATATGATGATGAACAGCGCCAGCGCAGACACAAACGAGATGACGAACAGGCGCTTCTTGTTGTAGCGACGCTCAATGGTGGTTTCCTTGATTTCGCGCTCTTCGCGCTGCTCGGGCGTTTCTTCCTGAGGTTTCTCTTCGGGCTCGTTATAGGATTCGAAGTAGTCTTTAAATTCGTCGTTCATCATATCGCTTGATTATTCTTGAGGGTTTTCTTTTTCGATTTCGGTTTCGATTTTCACCTTGCCGCTGGCTATGCGGCGACGGTCAATCTCCATGTAAATGAAGGCGTAGATGCCCAGCACAATGAGCAGCAGCGTCTGGATGCCCCACACCACCCAGGCAAAGGCCGAGGCCTCGGGGTTATAGGGATTGGTGAGCGGCAACGAACCCACGCCATAGATAGCCAGGCCAAACATGATGGCATATTGCCACGGACCCATGCCGCCATTAGAGGGCACTGCCATGCCTATGCTGCTCAGTACAAACAGCACCAGAATGGCAATCACACCCAGGTCCTTGGTGCAGTTGAAGGCAAACGAGGCAAGATAGAGTTGCAGGAAGTAGCAGCCCCAAATCAGGATGGTATAGAGCAGGAACCACCACTTGCCCTTCATTTTGGTGATGGAATAGAAGCCTTCCCACAGGTTGCGCACGATGCCCTGCAGCTTCTGCACCACCTTGTTCTGCGACTTGGTGCGGTAAAGCCACACGAGGGCAGCCACGCCCAGCACGCCCAGCACCACAATCACCCAGAACCACCAGGTGGTGAACATCGAACCCGTCTCTCCAGCGGCATTGCGATGACTCATGAACTTCATGAAGGCATCTTGAGCCAGGAAAAAGGTGACAATGGTGAGCAGCAGCACCGTGACGGTGTCGCTCAAGCGGTCGCCCACCATCGAGCCCAGTACCTTGGTGAAGGGGGCCTTCTCGCGGTTGGCAATGTAGCCGCTACGCCACACCTCGCCTAAGCGAGGCACCAGCAGATTCACGAAATAAGTGCCGAAAATAGAGTTGACAATGGCGCTGAGTGGAGCATGAACGCCAATGGCGCGCAATTGCAGCCGCCAGCGCAGCGCCCTGAAGATGTGACTGAAGATGCTCACCACTATCACGGGAATAAACCACCAGTAGTTCACGTCTTCACGCACACTCTTCTTAATGGCCTCCATGTCGACGTTGGCATAGAAAAAATAGGCCAATCCCAAGCTTATCACTACGGGAATACCATATTTCAACAGTATCGAAAGTACTTTTTTCACTATTTTCAGCGATATAAAATTAAAAAAAACACTAACTTTGTAGGCTAAGCGCACCACAAGGTGTTGCTTTGGGTGTAGCAAAGGTAATTGTTTTTCTTCGTTTCACCACTAAATTGAAGCAATTTTTTAGCATATCACCCGTTGAGATGCTTGAATATTTGAACGGTTATGCGGCAAGTTAGAGCAAAAAAGGCTTTAGGACAGCACTTCCTCACCGACCTCTCGGTGGCCGAGCGCATCGCGCTCACGGTGAGCGAATACAAGCACCTGCCTCTCATCGAGGTGGGGCCTGGCATGGGCGTGCTCACGCAGTTCCTGCTGCAGAACGGGCACGACCTGAAGGTGGTGGAGCTCGACAGCGAGAGCGTCAATTACCTCAACAAGTGCTATCCGCAACTCGACGGACGCATCATCGAGGCCGATTTCCTGAAACTCGACCTCGCCGAGGTGACAGGCCAGCCACAGTTTGTGGTGATAGGCAACTATCCCTACAACATCTCGTCGCAAATCCTGTTCAAGGTGCTCGACTACAAGGACCAGGTGGTGTGCTGCAGCGGCATGTTCCAGCGCGAGGTGGCCCAGCGCATCGCCGCCCCCCCGGGGAGCAAGACCTATGGCATTCTCTCGGTACTGCTCCAAGCATGGTACGATATCGAATACCTGTTCACGGTCGATGAGCATGTGTTCAACCCTCCGCCCAAGATCAAGTCGGGCGTCATCAAGCTCGTGCGCAACGAGGTGAAGCAGCTCGACTGCAACGAACGCCTGTTCAAGACCATCGTCAAGACCTCATTCGGACAACGGCGCAAGACCCTCCGCAACTCGTTGCGCGGACTCTTGCCAAAAGACTCGACAGTGCTTGAGAGCGACATCTTCCGACAACGTCCCGAACAGCTTTCAGTGAGTGATTTTATTCAATTGACTAATCTCGTAACTGCCGAAAACAACCCATCGTCATGAAAGAAATCAACAAAGAATACATAGAAAAGCTGAACGATATCATCGACCAGCAGAACGAAGAGGCGCTGAAACTTGAAATCAAGGACCTGCACCCTGCCGACATCGCTGAAATCGTGGAAGACCTCGACACCGACGAGGCGCTGTTCCTGTTGCGCCTGGTCGACGAGGAGGTGGCTGCCGATGTGCTCATTGAACTCGATGAGGACCAGCGTCACGACCTGCTCGAACAGATGCCCAACGAGTCCATCGCCCGCAAACTGGAGCTGATGGACGCCAACGACGCCGTCGATGTGATCCAGGAACTCGACGAGGAGGACCGCGAAGATGTGATCAAGCACATCGACGATGTGGAGCAGGCAGGCGACATTGTGGACCTGCTGCAATATGGCGAGGACACCGCCGGCGGTCACATGTCGACCGAGATGATTGTGGTGCAGGAAAACATGTCGATGCCCGACTGCATCAAGGCAATGCGCGAGCAGGCCGAGGACATGGACGAAATCTACAACATCTATGTGGTGGACGATGACAACCGCCTGAAAGGCATCTTCCCGCTCAAGAAGACCATCACCAACCCTTCAGCCTCGAAAATCAAGCATGTGATGGAGCCTAACCCCATCTCGGTGAAGACCGACACCCCCATCGAGGATGTAGCACTCGACTTCGAGAAATACGACCTTGTGGCCATGCCCGTGGTCGACTCCATTGGACGACTGGTGGGACGCATCACCGTCGACGACATCATGGACGAGGTGCGCGAACAAAGCGAACGCGACTACCAGTTGGCATCAGGTATCGCAGGCGACATCGAGACGGGCGACAGCGTGTGGACGCAGGTCAAGGCACGCATTCCCTGGCTGTTCATCGGCATCGTGGGCGGTATCGCCAACGCGCTGATTCTTGACGGAGACTCCGACGGCACCTCGTGGCAGACGGTGCTGCCCGGCATGGCACTGTTCATCCCGCTCATTGGCGGCACAGGCGGTAATGTGGGCACGCAGTCGAGCGCTATCGTAGTGCAAGGTCTTGCCAACGGCAGCCTCGAACTGAAGGATGCCGGCAAGCACATCCTCAAGGAGATAGGCGTGGCACTCATCAACGCCACTATCATTGCCGGTCTGGTGCTGCTCTATAACCTCATCTGGCCAGCCGACGACAATGTGCAGAAGGCGCAAATCACCACCATGGCTGTCACCTTATCGCTGTTTGGCGTGGTGCTCTTCGCCTCGGTGTTCGGCACCTTTGTGCCCATCGTGCTGGAGAAACTGAAGATAGACCCGGCCATTGCCACGGGCCCCTTTGTCACGGTGACCAACGACATTGTGGGCATGATCATCTACATGGTGGTGAGTTCCTCGCTCATCGACATTTTCCTGAGTTAGCATAAAAGAAAACTGATTAAAACATACCATCATCATGAACAAAGTCATTATCATCGGATGCGGAGGCGTTGGCACCGTGTGTGCGCACAAATGCGCCCAGTACCCCGAAGTGTTTAACGAGATTGTCATCGCTTCACGCACCAAGAGCAAATGCGATGCAGTGGCCAAGGCCATAGGCAAACCCAATGTGAGCACCGACCAGGTAGACGCCGACAGTGTCGACGAACTTGTGGCGCTCTTCAACCGCCACAAACCCAATCTGGTCATCAACCTCGCCCTGCCCTATCAAGACCTCACCATCATGGAGGCCTGCCTGCAGTGCGGCGTGAACTACCTCGACACCGCCAACTATGAGCCACGCGACGAGGCGCACTTCGAGTACAGCTGGCAATGGGCCTACCGCGAACGCTTCGAGAAGGCCGGACTGACCGCCATCCTGGGCTGCGGCTTCGACCCGGGCGTGAGCGGCATCTACACCGCCTATGCCGCCAAGCACCACTTCAAGGAGATGCACTACCTCGACATTGTGGACTGCAACGCCGGCAACCACGGCAAGGCTTTCGCCACCAACTTCAACCCTGAAATCAACATTCGCGAAATCACCCAGAAGGGCCGCTACTATCAGGACGGCAAATGGATTGAGACCGGCGCGCTCGAAATCCACAAACCGCTCACCTACCCCGAAATCGGACCGCGTGAGAGCTATCTGATGTATCACGAGGAGTTGGAATCACTCGTCATCAACTTCCCCACCATCAAGCGGGCTCGCTTCTGGATGACCTTCGGACAGGAATACCTCACCCACCTGCGTGTGATTCAAGACATTGGCATGGCACGCATCGACCCCATCAACTACAACGGCATGGAGATCGTGCCCCTGCAGTTCCTCAAAGCCGTGCTCCCCAATCCCCAAGACCTGGGTGAGAACTACACAGGCCAGACGAGCATAGGCTGCCGCATCAGCGGTATCGACAAGCAGGGCAATCCGCTCACCTACTACATCTACAACAACTGCGACCACCACAAGGCCTACGAAGAAACTGGCATGCAGGCCGTGAGCTACACCACCGGTGTGCCCGCCATGACGGGTGCCATGATGTTCCTCAAGGGGCTGTGGGTGAAGCCCGGTGTGCACAATGTGGAGGAATTCGACCCCGATCCCTTCCTCGACCAAGTGGCCGAAGCAGGACTCCCCTGGCACGAAATCTTCAACGAAGACCTCGAACTCTAAACCTGCTGACTGCCAAGTGTATTGCAAATTATTTCGTAATTCCTTAATAAATTAAATAGGTGTAATCCATTTCACTTATTTAGTGGTTTTATTTGTGCAATGAAAGGACGACGAACAGTGAGCAATGCGGCCGAATTGATCGACCTGATACACGAGTTGGGTTTCCTGCCCCTGCTCAGGAGTAGCCTCGCCGGCTTCAGTGCCGAGCAAATGGTGACTGAAGAGTGTGGCTATGTGGTGTTGCCCGACGGGGGCTGGGACTGGCCCATGTGGAAGTGGAAAGGCAGCGTGATTACCGACGGCGCTTGTGCCTATGGCAAGTTCTTTGAGAAGAAGGCGGGGTTCATTGCACTTGAGTGGTGGCCCCATTTCATGAACTGGCGCCGCAGCATGAGTGGGCCTGTTGAGGAGGGGTCGGTCGAGGAATCCATCCTTGCCACGCTGCAGTTTCACGGCAGCCTCATCACCCGCGAGTTGCGCACCGCGTGCGGCTTCACTGGGGCGAAGATGCGCAGCCGTTTCGATGCCTACATCACCCGCATGCAAATGCAGTGCCGCATTGTGACCGAGGATTTCGTGTATCCGCGCGACCGCCATAACCGCGAGTACGGCTGGGGCTGGTCGCTACTCACCACGCCCGAGCGCCTCTATGGCAGAGAAGCCTGTTCCTGCCCCCACACCCCCGATGAATCATTAGAGAAGATGCTCAACCACCTGCACCAGGTGCTGCCCGCCGCCACCGATACCCAGCTCCTCAAGTTCCTGACATAGAAGACAATATGAAGTTTGATGACATTTTTATGTACGAATAATTGTCGTTGGAGTACACTTTTATGTACGAATAATTGTCGATTGGATACACTTTTATGTACGAATAATTGTATTGTTGCTACACTTTTATGTACGAATAACCAAAATTTATGGTCAGCATTCTCTTATTACGAAAAATTTCGCAATGCTTCATTCCAAAGTAAACCTATGGCAAGGAACACATGTAGTTGTTGCATGTTTGTCGGTGAAGTGAGTAGTTTATTTGGAGTTGCAAGTATATAGTTCAGAAATTATAGTTAAATTTGTGGCAGAATTTAAAACAAGACAAAGAAAATGGCACTACAATGTGGAATCGTGGGACTGCCCAATGTGGGCAAGTCGACCTTGTTTAACTGTCTGTCGAACGCCAAGGCGCAGTCGGCAAACTTTCCTTTCTGTACAATCGAGCCTAATGTGGGCGTCATCACTGTACCCGATGAGCGACTCAACAAACTCGCCGAACTGGTGCATCCAGCGCGCATCGTGCCCACCACCGTCGAGATTGTTGACATTGCCGGCCTCGTGAAGGGCGCGTCGAAGGGCGAGGGTCTGGGCAACAAGTTCCTGGCCAACATCCGTGAGACCGACGCCATCATCCATGTGTTGCGCTGTTTCGACGACGAGAATGTGACACATGTCGATGGCACCGTCGACCCCGTGCGCGACAAAGAGGTGATTGACACCGAGTTGCAGCTGCGCGACCTCGAGACCATCGAGAGCCGCATAGGCCGTGTGCAGAAGCAGGCGCAGGCAGGCGACCGCGAGGCCAAGGTGCAGTATGAGGTACTGCAGCGCTATCAGGCGGCCCTCTCGCAGGGCAAGAGCGCCCGCAGCGTGGAACTGCTCAACAAGGACGAGGAAAAGGTGGCTCACGACCTGTTCCTGCTCACCAACAAGCCCGTGCTCTATGTGTGCAATGTCGACGACACGGCCGCAGCCACCGGCAACCACTATGTGGATGCCGTGCGCGAGGCGGTGAAAGACGAGCATGCCGAGATTCTGGTGGTGGCAGCGCAGACCGAGAGCGAGATAGCCGAACTGGAAACCTATGAGGAGCGCCAGATGTTCCTGCAGGAGATAGGACTGGAAGAGAGTGGCGTGAACCGCCTTATCAAGGCCGCCTATGCATTGCTCAACCTCGAGACCTTTCTCACCGCCGGCCCCAAGGAGGTGCGTGCCTGGACTTTCAAGAAGGGCAGCAAGGCTCCGCAGTGCGCTGGTGTGATTCACACCGACTTTGAGCGTGGTTTCATCCGTGCCGAGGTCATCAAGTACCCCGACTACATCCACTATGGCAGTGAGGCCGCTGTGAAAGAGGCCGGCAAGATGCATGTGGAGGGCAAGGACTATGTGTTCCAGGATGGCGACATCGTGGTGTTCCGCTTCAACGTATAATAACTGAAATCTGCTGATGGGCACTTGCGTGAAAGGAACGGTGAAATTCGAGACCTTGGGTTGCAAACTCAACTTCTCGGAAACGGCTACGCTGGGCAGTCTGCTTGCCGAGCGGGGCTATGCCACCGTGCAGGGCGATGCCGTGCCCGATGTGTGTGTGGTGAACACCTGCAGCGTGACCGAACTCGCCGACAAGAAGTGCCGCCAGCACATCCGCAGTCTCATCAAGCGTTACCCCGATGCCCTGATGGTGGTCACGGGCTGTTATGCCCAGCTCAAAGCCACCGAGATTGCCGAGATACCTGGCGTGGACATCGTGCTGGGCAACGAACAGAAACTTGACATCGCACAATATGTCGACCAGTGGTTTGCTCAGCGTCAGGCAGTGCTTGAGGTCACGCCGCACAACGACATACGCCGCTTCTCGCCCTCGTGCGAGTGTGGCGACCGCACGCGCTATTTCCTCAAGGTGCAGGACGGGTGCGACTACTTCTGTTCCTATTGCACCATTCCCATGGCGCGTGGCCGTAGCCGCTGCGGCACCATCCAGAGCCTTGTGACACAGGCCCGCGAGGTAGCGGCGGCAGGCGGAAAAGAGATAGTGATAACGGGCGTGAACATAGGCGACTACGGCAAAAACACCGGCGAGCGTTTCATCGACCTCATTCAGGCCCTCGACGAGGTGGAGGGCATTGAGCGCTACCGCATTTCCTCACTTGAACCCGACCTGCTCTCCGACGAACTTATCGCTTTCTGCGCGCAGTCGCGTGCGTTCATGCCCCATTTCCACATCCCCTTGCAGAGCGGCAGCGACGAGGTGCTGCGCCTCATGCGCCGGCACTATGACCGCCAGCTCTTTGCCGACAAGATAGCTAAAATTCGCGAACTGATTCCGCACTGCTTTGTGGGTGTAGATGTGATGGTGGGCACGCGTGGCGAGACGCCCGAGTGCTTCGACGACTCGTTGCAGTTCATCGCCAGCCTCGATGTGCAGCACCTGCATGTGTTCCCCTATAGCGAGCGGCCAGGCACCGCCGCCTTGCGCATCCCCTATATCGTGGACCAGAAGACCAAGCAGGAGCGCGTGGCGCAGATGCTGGAACTGAGCGACCGCAAGCAGCGCGCCTTCATAGAGCGCTATCTTGGCACCGTGCGACCCGTGCTCATGGAACAGCCAGGCGCGGGAGCAACCGTGATGCACGGTTTCACCGACAACTACATCCGTGTGAATGTGCAGCCCTGCGACCGACTGGTGAATAAGGTGGTACCTGTGCGATTGAAATCGATGAACCCCGACCTGAGCGTGGATGCCGAGGTCATAACAGAGGAGGCTCAGCAATGACGCAAAAGACACAGAACATATTGCTTGCCCCCGTGGGATGGCTGTTGTGGCTCTACGCCCTGATGCCCTGGTGGTTGCTCTATGCTCATGCCACTGGCATGTACTATCTGGCCTACTATGTGCTGCGCTACCGCCGCAAGGTGGTCAGGCAGAACCTGACCGAGTGCTTCCCCGAGAAGACTGAAACCGAACTGAAAAAGATTGAGAAAGAGTATTATAAGCACTTTGCCGACTACTTTTTCGAAACCATCAAGATACCCCGCATCAGCGACGACGAAATCAAGCGTCGCGTGAAGTTCACGCACACCGAACTCATCGACGATGCCCTCGACAGGGGGCAGTCGGTCATGCTCTATGCCTCGCATTATGGCAACTGGGAGTGGATTACTTCGGTCATGCTCTGGCTGCGTCCCAAGACTCGCGAGCGTGGCGGTGTGCTTGGGCAGACCTACCATCCGCTCGAGAATCCGTGGTTCGACCGCTACTTCCTGAAGTTACGCCAGCATTGGGGCACCATGTGCATTCCGGGCAAGCAGGTGTTCAGGGTGATGCTGCGCAGTCAGCAGCAGGGCAAACCCATCGCACTGGGCTTTATCAGCGACCAGCACCCGTTGCCGGGCGACGAGGGGCATGTGATCAAGTTCCTCAATCACCCCACGGCCATGATTACAGGCACAGAACTCATTGCCAGCAAACTTGATATGCGTGCGCTGTGCTTTGATATGCGCAAAGTGAGTCGAGGCCATTACGAAGTGGATCTGGTGCTGCTCAGCGAACATGCCGCCCAGGAGAAGAAAGGCGACATCACCAACCGCTATGCACGCCTGCTCGAGGACCGCATCATTGCCGAGCCGGCCTACTGGCTCTGGACGCACAAGCGCTGGAAACGAAAAGTGGAATATCCTGAAAACTACCAAGAGCAATGAAACCTGTAGCCGTAGTCATACTCAACTGGAATGGAGCCGGCCTGCTGCGTCGCTACCTGCCCTCGGTGCTGGCCAGTACCAGTGCCGACCTGGCCGATGTGATAGTGGCCGACAACGGCAGCACCGACGACAGCCGCCGTGTGCTCGAGCAGGAATTCCCGCAGGTGAAGACCTTATATTTTGACAAAAATTATGGGTTTGCCGAGGGCTACAACCGTGCCATCGCCCAGACACGTTACCGCTACACGGTGCTGCTCAACAGCGATGTGCGCACCCCTGCTGGCTGGCTCGAGCCGCTTTACCAATACTGCGAAGCCCATTCCGAGGTGGGTGCCGTGATGCCCAAACTGCTGCAAGACCGAGACGACGACCGTCAGGTGTTTGAATATGCTGGGGCGGCGGGCGGTTTCATCGACAAGCACGGCTACCCCTACTGCCGTGGACGCATCTTCAACAGCATTGAAGACGACAAGGGGCAGTATGATGCCGAGCCTGCCGACATCTTTTGGGCTACGGGAGCGTGCCTGATGGTACGCACCGCTCTCTACGAGCAGGTGGGTGGACTCGACAAGGACTTCTTTGCCCACATGGAGGAGATTGACCTGTGTTGGCGCATCTTGCTTACCAACAACAAGATAAGGGTGATTCCCGAGAGCCATGTCTATCACCTGGGCGGGGGCAGTCTGCCACAGGGAAACCCGCGCAAGACCTACCTCAACTTCCGCAACAATCTGCTGCTGCTCCACAAGAATCTGCCGCAAAAGGAGGGCAAACGGCTGCTCATCGTGCGCCGGCTCTACGACACGCTGGCATTCTTCATGGCATTGGCAAAACTGCATGGAGGTGATGCCAAGGCCATCATCCGTGCGCACCGCGACTTCCGCAAGATGCGTGGCAACTACACCTCGCACCCATCACAAAACCTCCTCAAATCCATCCCCGAGTGCCGCCGTAATATCATCATCGACTACTACTTGCGCCGCCACCGCACCTTCTGAAATCAAAATAAATGCTAAAAAGGTTGACAAGGGGGGTGCCGATGTTGTATCTTTGCACAAAAAAGAGGCTCGCTCTCGCATGAACTGCAACTGAGCCTCATAGACTAATTGAAAATGGCAAAAGAACAGAAAAAGAAAAATCAGGCTGCTCCCGCCAAGGCGAGTGAGCCTAAAAAGACCCTGAGCATTTTCCCGCTCGACAAAATCAACTTCATCATGATTGCTTGCTGCCTGGTGCTGATTGCGCTTGGTTTTATTCTCATGATGGGCAGCGCTAACACGGGCGACACCTTCAATAACGACATCTTCAGCACCCGCCGCACGGTGATAGGGCCGCTGGTGGCGTTGCTGGGCTTTGTGCTCATGGTGCCCGCCATCATGTACAAGAAAAAAGAGGCGAAACCTGCACCCGAGCAGGACGAGGAAGCAACTGTTGTAAAAGAATAAGCGATGGACATTTTTCAATCGATTGTCATAGCCATCGTTGAAGGCTTGACCGAATTCCTGCCGGTGTCGTCGACAGGCCACATGATTATTGCCGAGAGTGTGCTGGGCGTGAACACGGCCGACCCGTTTGTCAACGCTTACACGGTCATCATTCAGTTTGGTGCCATCCTCTCGGTGGTGTGGCTCTACTGGAAGCGGTTCTTCCGACTGCAACCCGTGGAACCTGGTGTGACGGGCCTGAAGGCAGTGAAGCAGAAGTATGACTTCTACTGGAAACTGCTGGTGGCATTTGTGCCGGCAGCCATCATAGGCTTTGCGCTCAAGAAGGTGGGCATCATCGACCAGCTGCTGGGCAGTGTGCTCGTGGTAGCCATCATGCTGGTGCTGGTGGGTGTGCTGCTGCTTTTCGTCGACAAGTGGTTCGACAACAAGCAAGACAAGCCTTTGACCGAGAAGCGCTCGTTCATCATTGGTCTGTATCAGTGTATTGCCATGATTCCTGGCACCTCGCGCTCTTTCGCCACCATAGCTGGCGGTATGCAGCAGGGCCTCACCCGCAAGACCGCAGCCGAGTTCTCCTTCTTCCTGGCCGTGCCCACCATGGCAGCCGCTTCGGGTTACGAGATGCTCGAACTCATCAAGGACCCCGTGTCGCGAGGACTGCTCACTGACAACTGGTTGGTGCTGCTTGTGGGCTGCGTGGTAGCCTTCATCGTGGCGGTACTTGCCATCAAGTTCTTCATCAACTTCCTCACCAAGCGCGGTTTCAAGGCCTTTGGCTGGTACCGCATTGTGGTGGGTGGCGTGATATTGCTCATGCTCGCCCTGGGCAGCAATCTGCAGATGGTCGACTGACCTCTTTTTTTCATCTGAATAATAAATCCTTCCTGCCGTGCTTAATCCCATAGAAGGCGAAATATTCTGCATCGACAAGCCGCTTCGCTGGACTTCCTTTGAAGTGGTGAAGAAGATTCGTGCGCGCCTGCGCAAGCACCTCGGCATCAAGAGTGTGCGTGTGGGACATGCCGGCACGCTTGACCCTCTAGCTACCGGCGTGCTGCTGGTGTGCACGGGCCGCATGACCAAGCAGATTGAGCAGTTACAGGCAGGCGTGAAAGAATATATAGCAGGTGTGCGGTTGGGTGCCACCACTCCTTCCTATGACCTGGAGACCGAGGTCGATGCCACCTATCCGTGGGAGCACATCACCCGCGAGCAGGTGCAGGAGGTGCTTCAGCGCCAGTTCACCGGCAAGATTGAGCAGGTGCCACCCAAATTCAGCGCCTGCAAGGTGGACGGCAAGCCCGCCTACAAACTGGCCCGCAAAGGCAAAGATGTGGAAATCCGCCCCAAGACGCTGGTCATCGACGAAATTGAACTGCTCGAGTGCGGTCTGCCCGCCGAACCCACGCTCACCATCAGGGTGGTGTGCAGTAAGGGCACCTATATCCGTGCTCTGGCCCGCGACATTGGCGAAGCTCTGGGCAGTGGAGCGCATCTCACCTCGTTGCGCCGCACCCGTGTGGGCGAGGTGCGTGTGGAGCAGTGCAGCAGCGTCGACGACCTGCTTGCCCGACTCGACGAAGAAGAATATGTGATGCCCGACATGGCCGAGCAGCAGCGCATCGAGGCCGAGCGCATAGCCAACCGTGCCCGCGCCAAGGCCATGAAGGCCAAACAAAGGGAGAACGCCTTGCGCTCCTCACAAATCGACTAAAAACATTATAAACATATAAAAAGATTACATCATGAAACTTTCAGAATTTGATACCCACATGCCGCAAGAGCTGATCGTGGACCAGCCAGTGGAGAACCGTGACGAGTCGCGCCTGATGGTGCTGCACCGCAAGACGGGTGAGATTGAGCACAAGATGTTCAAGGAAATCCTGAACTACTTCGACGACCAGGATATGTTCATCTTCAACGACACACGCGTGTTCCCCGCCAAGCTCTATGGCAACAAGGAGAAGACAGGTGCCAAGATTGAGGTGTTCCTGCTGCGCGAACTCAACGAGGAGCACAAGCTCTGGGATGTGCTGGTCGAACCCGCCCGCAAGATTCGCATCGGCAACAAACTCTACTTTGGTCTCGACGACTCGATGGTGGCCGAGGTCATCGACAACACCACCTCGCGCGGCCGCACCCTGCGTTTCCTCTATGACGGGCCTCATGATGAATTCAAGCAGAACCTGTTTGCACTGGGGCACACACCGCTGCCTTACTACATCAAGCGCGAGCCCGTGGAAGAGGATGCGGAGCGTTATCAGACCATCTATGCCCGCAACGAGGGTGCCGTGGTGGCTCCCGCTGCCGGTCTGCACTTTAGTCGCGAACTTATGAAACGACTTGAAATCAAAGGTATAAACACCGAATTCCTCACACTGCACATTGGTTTGGGCAGCTATCGCGACATTGATGTGGAAGACCTCACCAAGCATCGCATGGACAGCGAACAGATGGAGGTGAGCGAAGACCTCGCTGAACGAGTGAACGCCACACAAGATGCCGGTCACAAGATTTGTGCCGTGGGTACCTCGGTGCTGCGCGCCCTGGAGAGCACCGTGGGCATGAACGGCCACATCAAGCCCTTCTCGGGATGGACCAACAAGTTCATCTTCCCGCCCTACGACTTCTCAACCGCACACGCACTGGTCACCGACTTCCACATGCCTTACTCCATCATGCTCATGATCACGGCGGCCTTTGGCGGCTACGACCAGGTAATGAACGCCTACAAGGTGGCCATCGAAGAGAAGTACCGCTTCGGTGCCTACGGCGACGCCATGCTCATCCTCGACTAATTCTGAACCTCTAATAAATGACGAATTATGAAAAAAATCTTGTCGCTTTGTTTCATAGCCTCATTAGCTTTCTCGGCCATGGCAGCATCGTTGCCCGAGGGTGCACGCATCATTGCCCAGGGCGGCAGCTATGATGTGTTTGTGGTGGAGCACGTCACCGACAATCCCGAGATGCAACCAGTGAGCTTGTGGACCTGCTCGCACCACAACAGCGAGGCACGGTGCATTCTCACCACTCATCCCGATAGTCAGCTTGATATGGCATCTTACAGCTTCAGCACCCCTGAACAAGGTAAAATGGTTACCGAGCAGGCCGTGAAGTGTGTCGATGGTGTATGGGTGCATCCCTACGACGAGTCGATTCTTGTGGTTTCAGGTATTCCCGACTCTCGCAACGTCTATACTTTTATCATCGACACCGTGAACCGCACCATCACGCATCTGCCCAGCAATTCAGCCTTCAAGGGCTTCACCGATGAGGATGGCGACATTCTGGTAGAGTCATATAGTTACTATCCTGAAGGCGGACGTTACAGCCTTATCGCCGCCTACGACCTCCAAGGCCATCGCGTAGGCTTCATGGAACTGAAACACCCTCAACCATAACTCCGCATCAAACATAGAACTGGTGGATGCATCTGCAAAAGCACCCGTTTTCAGAAATACTAAAATCAGGGCTGGATTTGGAATCCAGCCCTGATTGTTATCGTCAAAAATTGAAAATTAATGGCCGTGGAGCTTGCGGTAGGCATCGTAGGCTTTCTCAAGCTCGTCGAAGTAAGCCATCTGCAGGTTGTAGCACAGGACCAGGACGGCGGCCAGCACAAGCACATAGCCCACCATCCAGCCACGGAACGAGTGCCGCCACAAGCCATCACGCAACTTGCAGCACACAAAGGTGGCTATCACCACAAAAAGCGGCTGGAACGGCAGCACATAACGGCTCACCGAACCGCCCACGATGTAACACACGCCCAGATAGCACACTGCCGGCAACAATCCCCACGAACCTATGCCACGGTTCTTGCGCCAACCGATAAACAGGTAGTAATACAGCACAATGCCTCCTACAATATACCACATTACGCGCACGCGTGGCAACCAGCCATCGATATGTGCCTGTAATTCATACACCCACGGGAACGGTATCACATACTGCACCGCCGATGTTACTGGCAGCAACAATAACCGCTTCCACACAGGATAAGAGAAGTAATCACCTATAATGTGCTGATATGGAGTCTGTGAAGGGGTGTGCATCGCAAACACATCACTCATGCGCCCGCCACCCGTCAAGATGTTCATCTGGCGCAACATCGTGTAGCTCGAGCACATGAAACCTATTGTGAACGACACCACACAGATGCCCAGCAGCATCAGACCGAAACGCCAATGCCGACGCCAGTTGCCAATCAGCATCACCACCACGCCGGCGGTGATAAAGTAGAGCATATTGCTGCGGTAGAAGGCCAGAATAAAGGCACCCACGGTGAACGCCACCACATCCTTCCACAGTTTGCTGCGCACCTGTGTCTCGGCCATACGGGCAAGCCCATAGGCCATGAGCGCCACGCCCAAATAGAGGCCGGCCTCCTTCTGCACCCTAATGGCTTGCGACACATAGAAGCCCAGCAACGATGTCATGAGCATGGCTATGAAGGCGATTACTCCACTGTTGGACTGAACTTTGCCGTCCACCACGCGCACCGCGGTAGCACCTGTGAGCACGATGGAGAGCAGGAGCATCATCACATTCAGTGCAACGGGCCACACAAGGCTCATGCCCAACACTTTCCATAGCAGCAATATGGTCACCGGCAAGCCCTTGAATGTCATCGATGGCTCGGCGCAACTACCGTCGTAGTGATGCTGTGCCCAGTGGAAGTAGCCACTGTCGTCCGACAGCAGGTGTGGATTTTGCATCGTGCCTCCACTCCCCACGGTCCAATCCCACAGATTGATGACAGCGAAGGTGATGACCATCACGCCCACGCCCAGCAGCAACCAGCTGCCCTTGCGGCTGTAGCACGACATGCGGCTGAACATCAGTCGCGGCACGGCATAGGACACCGCCATGCCTATCGTTATCGCCAGTCCGTCGGTAAAGCCAAAGCAATGCGTCGTGACCATTCCCAGCACACCCAATGCCACAATTTCGACAAGCAGCTGCCATTTGCTGCCTGCCATAAGGCCATTATTTCCGTTCTTGCGTAACATTGAGCAATAGTATCGATTTTAGCTGGTTATTTCTGCAAAATTAATACTTTTATTCCATTTCTATGAAAAATATCACTATTATAGATGTTTTTATGCCCAATATTTTTTATCTTTGCTTTTCAATTCAATTTCTAAGAGTGTTTTCGCGACTTTTACGATGGACGAATTCAAACCCATACAGATTGACCTCAACGAGGTGTTGCACTCAAGGCTTCCCAAGCATTCCCGCTACATTCCCAAGTGGGCTGTGCGATGGTTGGAGCGCACCATTCATCAAGATGAGCTCAACCAGATTCTTGTGAACATGGGCACCAAGACCGGTGTTGAGGCCGCCGATAGCGCCTTGCATGACTTGCAGGTGCAGACCACTCTGCATGGGACCGAAAACATACCCGATAGCGGCCGCTTCATCTTCGTGTCCAACCACCCCTTGGGAGGACTCGACGGCATGGCGCTCATGTCGGCCATCGGGCACCGCTACGACGGCAACATCCGCTTCATCGTCAACGACCTGCTCATGGCAGTGAAACCGCTGCAACCCATTCTGTTGCCTGTGAACAAGCATGGCCGCCAGGCCCGTCAGAACGCAAGCCTGATTGAACAAGAATATCAGGGCAACAACCAAATGATTACCTTCCCTGCTGGCCTGTGTTCGCGCATGGGCAAGAAAGGTGTCATTCATGATCTGGAGTGGAAGAAGTTCATTGTCACTCAGGCCGTCAAGTCAAAGCGCGACATCATCCCCGTGTTCTTCGACGCACAGAACTCCAAGTTCTTCTACCGCATGGCCAAGTGGAGAAAACGCCTTGGCGTCAAGTTCAACTATGAAATGATCTACCTCCCGGGCGAGATGTTCAAGTGCAAGGGCGCCAACTTTGGCGTGCACTTTGGCAAGCCCATCGGTTGGGAGACTCTCGACACTGCTCATCCGGCACAGGAAGCGCAGCGCATTTGCGACATCACCTATGCTCTCAAATCGACCGACAACAAATAACGCTAACGGTATGCTACAACAAATCATCGACCCCGTCAAAACCGAACTCATTGAGCAGGAGCTCACGCCCGAACGCTGGCTCCGACGCACCAATAAGGCCAACAACGAAATCTATGTAGTTGATGCCCACTGCGCACCGCATACCATGCGTGAAATAGGCCGACTGCGCGAAATCTCGTTCCGCGCCTCGGGTGGCGGAACCGGTAAGGACTGTGACATCGACGAATTCGACACCATGCCCTCGCCTTGCAAGCAGCTGCTGGTGTGGAACCCAGAGACGCGTGAAATCATCGGAGCATACCGATTCCTGCTGGGGCACGACATGACCTTCAACCCCGACGGAACGCCGCACATCGCCATGGCGCACATGTTCCACTTCTCGAAAGAGTTCCTTGACAAGTACCTGCCCGCTTCCATTGAGCTCGGCCGCTCGTTTGTCAGGCCCGAATATCAGTCGACGAGAGCCGGTGTCAAGGCCATCTTCGCGCTCGACAACCTGTGGGACGGACTGGGTGCGCTCACCGTCAAGTACCCCCAGATCAAGTACCTCTTCGGCAAGATGACCATGTATCCCACTTACCCCCTGCCTTGCCGAGACCTGTTGCTGCGTTTTCTCAACATCTACTTCCCCGACCCCGACCGCATCATCTGGCCCATCGAGCCGGTTGAGTCCAAAACCGAACGTGAGATGCTCGACAACTTCTTCGTGGGCAACGATTTCAAGCAGGATTACAACAAACTCAACGCCTACATCCGCCAGCAAGACATCAACATCCCGCCGCTGGTCAATGCCTATATGAGCCTCTCGCCCACCATGCGCATGGTGGGAACTGCGGTCAACCACGAGTTTGGTGAGGTAGAGGAAACCGGCATCTTCTTCAAAATCGACGAAATTGCCGACAACAAGAAGAGCCGCCATATCGAGACCTATAATCCCGACGATTTTTAACGATTCTCGCATCATAAATACACACTGACTTATGAAACGCCTGAACATCTGGTGTCTGCTTGTCTGCCTGACGTCATTCACAATGACGGCACAAGTAGAGATTGAGTATGAGACAGGTGTGACGACCAACGTCAGTTCGGGTAAATTCGCCCCTTATTATATCGCATCAAACCGTGGCGGCACCATCACGCAGGGCAACTCTGGCATGGCGCATGGCGCTTTTTGGCACGAACTCGACACCACCAAGCGTTTCTCTTATGCATTCGGTGCCGAGTTGTGGACAGGCTATGCCTCTAATGTTGCCTACGATCGCTACGAACCCGAGATGGAACATCTATTTCCACAAAACCAGCACCCGGCACGCTTTTGGGTGCAACAGGCCTACGCTCAGGGCAAGTACCGTGGCGTACTCGCCACCATCGGTGCCAAGGAACCATCGTCGGCACTGGTCGACAAACAGCTCTCCAGCGGCGACCTCATCATGAGCGGCAATGCACGGTCTCCCTTTGGCATCGAACTGGGCTTCGTCAACTTTCAAGACATCCCCTTCACCAAGGGCTGGCTGCAGATTGAGGGCAAAGTGGGCTATTACAAGCCCGCCGACGGCAAGTGGCTCAACAATCATTACAATTACTACAACTACTTTGTCTCGGCCAGCTATTGGCTGCACTACAAGCAGTTTGCCCTGCGCACCAACCCCGACAAGCCTTTCTCGGTTTCCATCGGTGCCCAATCGGCCTGCCAGTTTGCCGGTTCCATGGCCAACTATTCGAATGGCAAACTCACCAGCACCATCAAGTTGGCCGCCGACATCAAGGCTTTCTTCCGCACCATCATCGCCGGCAGTGGCGGCGAGAGCGAAGGCGACAAATTCGTCGAAGGCAACCACCTGGGTTCCTGGGATATAGCCTTGCGCTATCGCTTCCCATCGGGGCACACGCTGCGTGGCTACCATCAGAGAATTTGGGAAGACGGCTCAGGCATAGGCATGCTCAACGGTTTCGACGGACTGTGGGGCATCGAGTACCACAGCCCCCACAAGGGTTTCATCAATGGCGTTGTAGTTGAATTCATCGACCTCACCAACCAGAGCGGCCCCATCCACTGGGCACCCGATGATTTCGAGGGCACCCACATCACCTCGAAGGCAACCGGCAGCGACGACTACTACAACAACTACACCTATAATGGCTACCACATTCGTGGCATGTCGGTAGGTTCCCCATTTGTCAAGTCACCGCTCTACAACACCGATGGCTACATGCGCTACACCGACAACCTCGTGCGCGGTTTCCATCTGGCCGTCAACGGCAACATCATCCCCACCCTCTCTTATCGGGCTATGCTCTCGTTCCGCAAGACTTGGGGAACACCCTTCTTGCCTCGTGTTGAGCCGCTTACCGACACCTCTGCCTTCCTTGAGGCCATCTACAGCCCCATAGCAGCGCCGGGGCTCTCACTCACCACCCAACTCGGACTTGACCGCGGTAACCTCTACGGCAACAACTTCGGTGTCCTGTTCTCGCTATCTTATCACGGTAACTTCACATTAGGAAAATGAAACGCGCAACACACATATTGATCCTGCTCACTACACTTGCCATCACCTTCTCGGCCTGCTCGCACAACAATGGCGACATAGGCATCTGGTTCGGCACCTGGCATGTCGAGAAAATCACCCATGTCCACAATGGGGAGCCTGTAGCCACCTACAAGGGTCGACACTTCATGCAGTTTCAGAACAACATCATCAGAGTGACCACCAACGACTCCCTGCACAACTACGAGCAGTCGTTCGGCACTTGGGAAGCCGACGAGGTCAACCATCTGCTGCGCATCAACTTCCCCGATTCGGCCCAATTTGAGTGCACCATGACGGGCATTAACCGACAAAACACCTTCTTCATCGAGGAGGCCGATGCCAGCCACATTACCTTCACGCACGCCAACCTGCCCGACTCGCTCACCCTGCGCTACTACCTCAAGAAACTCGACTGACCCCACAACCCAATTCGGTCATGACCGATTTGGGTGAAAAAAGCGAAGCCGTTTGGCCTCGCTTGCTATTTCGGTGAATTAGTGATTCATCAGCTATTTCAAGTAGCCTTTGCCCTTGCACTTGCTGCAGGTGGCGAGATCAATATCTACTTCAGCGATGTTTTCGTTTTTTGTCCCTCCACATGTGGGGCACAGCGTGACCTGGCGCAGATATTTCTGTGATACCCATCCTTCTCTTTCATCTCCGCCCCATTCCAGTGGCCCAACGACAAGGCAAAAGCCATTCTTCTTCTGCCCACAATCCATCACGACATCGCCTTTCGACAACTGTCGCTTGTGGCCGGCACCATCATCCATGACGGCGTATTTGATTCCCGCTCCAGTGCGAATATTCACATGATTACCAGTGCACACATAACCTTTCTGCTGTGCATCGACGGTCAGGACAGTCAGCAGAGCTATCAATAAGAATGTCAGTTTTTTCATTGATGATTGTTTTTATATGGGTCGATGTATTTTACCACGAACCGCTGGCACCGCCGCCACCGAACGAGCCGCCGCCAAAGCCACCCCAGCCACCGCCAGAGCTACCTCCGCCAAAGCCGCCACCCGAACTGCCGCCACCAAAGCTGCCTGGGAAGATGATGGGACCGCCCCAGGTGCCGCTGTTGCGCGACGAACCAGTGCCTGTTCCGCCACTGTTGCGGCTCATGGCCCACAGCATGAACAAGATAATGAGTATCAGGCACAGCAGCGAGGCCCAGCCGTCGTCTTCATGTGCCTTTCTGTATTCTTCCTCGCTATACTCGCCAGCCGCCACGGGCATGATCACATGCAGCGCATTCCACACCGCACCATTGTAATCATTTTCCTTGAACTTAGGTATAAGTTCATTCTGAATAATGGTGGAGCAGAAGCCGTCGGTCAGAGCGCCCTCAAGGCCCTTACCCACCTGAATGGTCACCTTTCCGCCACCGTTCTCGTTCTTGGGCTTGATAAGGATGATCACGCCATTGTTATGCTTGGCGCCACCTACGCCCCACTTGCGGCCCAACTGGGTGGCATAATACCATGCGTCTTCGCCCTGCAGGTCATTGACGGTGACAATAGCAATCTGGTTGCTCGTCTTCATGGCAAACTGTTCGAGCGTGTCTTCCAGAGCCTTGGTGTCGCCCAGCACGCCGGCAAGGTCATTCACCAGCCGTGGAGGGTTAGGACGGTCGGGCAACTGGAGTTCCGCCATGGCCATGAGCGAACACAATGCAAGAACCAGGAGCAGGGAAAGTCGTTTAGTCTTCATAGGTGATTTCGTTGCTGATTTCGTTAAGGTCTTCGCGGTCGGCGGGGAAGTAGGTCGACAGACTCTCGCCTATCTGCGCGATGATTTCACACAGCCCCTCAACCTGGCGCCCGTTCGCCAGGCTGGCGGCAAGTGTTTCTTTCTCTTTGTCCCAGAAGCCGTCGGGAACCACCTCGTTGATGCCAGTATCGCCAATGATGGCGAACTTTTGCGACTTGTAGGCGATGAAGATGAGCACAGCATTGCGCCGCAAGGTCTTGTACAGATGCAGTTTGTTGAACTTGCGCTTCGCCTTGTGAATGGGGCTGAAGTAGCAACGCGGCGTCACATGCACGCATATCTCGCCCGAAGTGCGTTTCTCGGCCTCGGTAATGGCCTGAGCAATGCGCTTCTGTCCGTCTACGGGAATAAAATCAACGAGTGGCATATTACAAATAAAAATATGTGGCTTCTGTAAAACTGAGGTTAAAGGTTATTCAAAACTCACCTTAGGTGCATTTTCGGCACCCGCCTGAGCGGCAAAGTAGGGTTTCTCCTTGAAACCGAAGATGCCGGCGAAGATGTTCTTCGGGAACTGTTTGATCTTGGTGTTGTATTCCTTAGCCACCTTGTTGAAGTCCTCACGCACCATGGCAATGCGGTTCTCGGTTCCCTCCAGCTGGTCTTGCAGTTTCAAGAATTCCTCGTTAGCCTTCAGCTCAGGATAGTTCTCGCTCACAGCAATCAGGCTCTTGAGAGCTCCACTCAGTTCGTTCTGAGCAGACTGATATTTCTTCAGTGTCTCCTCGTCGAGGTTGTCAGCATCAATCTTGATGGAACCCACGCTGGTACGGGCGTTAGTCACAGCCTCAAAGGTTTCGCGTTCGTGCTTGGCATAGCCCTTCACGGTGTTCACCAGATTGTCAATCAGGTCGGCACGGCGCTGATACTGTGTTTCCACATTAGCCCAGGCCTTTTCCACTTCCTGCTGGTCGTTAACCAGTCCGTTGTAGGTGCTGATGCCCCAGATCACGAGTGCTGCCAATGCAGCCAACAAGCAACCCAGACCGCTGCAGCCCTTGCCCAGCTTACCGGTAATGTTGCCCATATTCAGGCCGTTCATGCCGTTTTTCATATCAAAGTTCATGCCTTGATTTCCCCCGTTGTTGGGGTTGAGATTTGGATCGTTGTTCATAATTTTGAGTTATTAAGATGTTAATAGTTTGCGTTTATCAGCATTTCAACTTGTAAAGATACAAATCTTTTGTGGATATATGCAACTTTTATGCCACTTTTTTCATTTCACGACCTTCTGCACACAGGCAAGCGGGCTCACTTCGTCACCCGCAGCACCCAGGCGGCAAGGTCGGCAAGCACCTGCGGAGCCATGGTTTCGGTTATCTGGCCATAGGCCATGCTTTGGGTGCGGTTCTCGCATGTCTGGAACAGGTGATTGAGCCGCTCATACTGCTTCACCTCGGCGCGTTTCACATGTTGCTTGATGGCGGCAAGATTTTCAGTAGCTGCCACTTGCGAATCCCAACCGCCGTTCAGTGCCAACACGGGGCACTTGATTTTCTTGAGGTAAGGTGTGGGGTCCATTTTTATCATCGCCACATAGGCGGGCGAAGTAAGTGCAGGAATTTGGCGGCTGTATTGGGGATTGCTGCCCAGCATCGACTGCAGTTCAGCACGCAGCGAGGCGACATCCTTGCTCTCGTCGATAGCGATGAAAATACTGGTGATTTCCTCTTTCATCTGTTCAGTTGGTACCATTCCCTGCGACTCCATAATCATCAGATTCTGCGCAATCATCATGTCCTTGCCTTTAATAGCAGGACCGGCAAGCGACGCGATGAACGACACCTCTTTGGGATACTCGGCAGCATTGATCATGGCAATCAACCCGCCCTCACTATGGCCTATAATGCCCACTTTCGAAGCATCGATGTCATCGCGGCCACGCAGGTAGCGCACGGCTGCCATGGCATCTTGAGCCAGGTCAAGGGTGGTTTCAAAACCGGTGGCGATGCTCGAACGGCCTACACCGCGGTCGTCGTAGCGCAGCACTGCTATACCCTGGCGCGTGAGGTAGTCGGCAATGACCAGGAAGGGTTTGTGCCTCATGATGGTCTCGTTGCGGTCTTGCGGACCGCTGCCCGTCACCAGCACCACGGCTGGATGCTTCGCACCCTCGGTGGGTTTAGTGAGCGTGCCAGCAAGAGTCACACCATCGTGACTGAAAGTCACATCTTCTGTGACATACGGGAAGGGTGGCTGTGGAGTCTGCGGCCGGTCATTGACCGCTTTCTCTGCCTTCACTTTGCTCAGTTCCAAGGGCAGCGACATACCGTTCTGCTCAAAGGTGCCTTCAATCTTGCCGGTTTCTTCATTATAACGGCCCTGATAGGTGATTTGCCCACTTATGTCGATGGTCAGTACGCTGTCTTTTACCTCTACGGTGGTGCAGGGTATGCCTTTTACACCCTGGTCGGGCGAGTCCATCGTAGCACTATAAGTCAAAGTCTTACCCTGAAGCATCTCGATGTTGAACACCACGCGCAATTCCACACCTGCATTCAAAGTACCGACCCACGAACCTACATAATACACGCCATAAGGTGGAGGGCAGGTTTGTGCATCAAGGGCCAACGATGCCACAAGCACCGCCAGCATCAGCAAAAATCGTCTTATCATAGGAAATGCAGTTAAAGTTTCAAGTCGTCCTCGCTCTTGGGTACGGGCGGGTAATCGATAGTGTAGTGCAGACCGCGACTCTCATGGCGCTCCTTGGCCTGACGCATGATCAGGTAACCCACATTGATGATGTTGCGCAACTCGCAGATGCGGCGCGACACCTTGCTCTCCTTGAACAGCTTCTCGGTCTCCTGATACAGGATGTCGAGGCGGTTCCAGGCACGGTCCAGGCGCAGGTTACTGCGCACGATACCCACATACGAACTCATGATTTCGTTCACCTCCTTCTCACTCTGGCTGATGAGCACCATCTCCTCGGGGTGCTGGGTGCCCTCGTCGTTCCACTCGGGAATGTCTTCGCGGAAGTCGAAGTGTTTGATGCTCTCCTTGGCGTGTTCGGCGGCGGCTTCGGCATAGACTACCGCCTCGATGAGCGAATTGCTTGCCAGACGGTTGCCGCCGTGCAGACCCGTGCACGAACACTCGCCCACGGCAAAGAGCCGCTTGATCGACGAGCGTGCCTTCAGGTCCACCTTGATGCCGCCACACAGATAGTGGGCAGCAGGCACCACGGGAATGTAGTCCTTGGTGATATCAATGCCAATTTCCAGGCAATGCTTGTAGATGTTGGGGAAGTGATGCTTGGTTTCTTCAGGGTCTTTATGTGTCACATCGAGGAACACATGGTCCTCGCCGCGCTGCTTCATCTCGCTGTCGATGGCTCGTGCCACCACATCGCGCGGGGCAAGCGACAGACGCGGGTCATACTTCTGCATGAATTCCTCGCCCGCCAGGTTGCGCAGCACAGCACCATAGCCACGCATCGCCTCGGTGATGAGGAAGGCGGGACGGTCGCCGGGGTGATACAGGGCGGTGGGATGGAACTGAATGAATTCCATGTCCTTCACCGTACCCTTGGCGCGATACACCATGGCAATGCCGTCGCCCGTGGCGATGAGCGGATTGGTCGTGGTCTGATACACCGAGCCCACACCACCGGTAGCCATGAGCGTCACGCGCGACAGGAAGGTGTTCACCTTGCCCGTCTCCTGATTGAGCACATAGGCGCCATAGCACTCGATTCCCGAGGTGCGGCGTGTCACTATCTTGCCCAAGTGGTGCTGGGTGAGAATCTCCACGGCAAAGTGGTTGTCGAAGATGTCGATGTTCTTGTTGGCACGCACCGCCTCAATGAGCGAGGTCTGAATCTCGTGACCCGTGTTGTCGGCATGGTGCAGGATGCGGAATTCGGAGTGACCGCCCTCGCGGTGCAGGTCAAACTCGCCTTTCTCGTTCTTGTCAAAGTCCACACCCCACTTGATGAGTTCGCGAATCTGCGCAGGACCTTGTGTCACCACCTGCTTCACGGCCTCGGGGTCGCTGAGCCAGTCGCCCGCCACCATGGTGTCGTGAATGTGTTTCTCGAAGTTGTCCACTTCAAGATTCGTCACTGCCGCCACACCGCCTTGAGCCAGGTCGGTATTGGCTTCTTCGAGCGAACTCTTGCATATCAGCGCCACTCGACCGGTGTCAGCCACTTTCAGGGCGAAGCTCATGCCGGCAACGCCTGAGCCTATAATGAGATAGTCATATTTAAATACCATAATATTGTAGTTTTCTAAAGGTTTATCGTTTTGGGTTCGGTTGCGTGTGATTTGTTGGGTTCGGGTACCGACTGACGCGGTGACGAGGGTGTGGACTGGCGCGGCGGCACAGCCTGCTTGTTGCCTTGTGGAGCATTGCCCGGAGCCGCGGGTTCGGGAGTGGCGGGAGTTTCAGGCTCGTCATATTGCAGCGACTCACCACCATCTTCAGGCATACTCAAGTCGAGCGAATCGCCTTCATAGTCTTCATAATAGTAGGTACTGTCTTCAAACTCAAAGTCCTCGAGCGCAGGCATATAGTCGCAGTTATACTCGGTCTCGCTGATGCCTATGTTCTTGAAGTGCCCCTCGACCTGTGGACGCAACTGCGGGTCGTTCCACACCTTTTCGAAGAAGGCACCACACACGGGCAATGCTGTGCGGCTGCCCTGTCCGAGCTTGCCGGTGCGGAAGTGGATGCTGCGGTACTCGCCGCCTACCCACACGCCAGCCACCAGATGCGGTGTCACACCCACAAACCAGGCATCGCTGTGATTGTTGCTGGTGCCAGTCTTGCCGCCAAAGTCGGTGCTGCCGCCACCATAGGCGCTCGAATAGCGGCCCACAAAGCGGTTCAGGCTCATGGAGGTGGCACCCGGGTCGGTAGTACCGGCAATGAGCATGCGCTGCATCAGGTAGGCACTGCGGGCAGTGATGGCCTGATACTTCTCGGCATATTCCTTGTAGTTATAGATTTCAGTCTCGGAGCCGTCGGGTTCCACACGCACAATGCGCGTCACCAGCACGGGCGAACGCTGCCAGCCGCCTGCCGCCACCGTAGCATAGGCATCAACCAGTTCCAGCAGATTCACATCCATGGCACCCAGGCACAACGAGGGCTTCGCCTCCCGGGCCATGTCGGGACGCAGGGGCGACTTGATGCCCATCTCATAGGCAGTGGTCTCCACGCGGTTCATGCCCACGGCGGGGTCGGTACCCACTTGCACCGACACGCTGTTGATACTCTGCACAAAGGCCTGCCGCAGCGTCATGTTGGCATTGGTGAAGCGGCCATTGGCATTGTGGGGTGTATAGTTCTCCATTTCATCCTTCTGCTCGTTATACACGGGCATACTGATGTATTTGTCCTTGTAACGCGTGCAGGGATTCATGCCCGCCTCCATGGCGGCTGCATACACAAACAGCTTGAAGGTGGAACCGGGCTGACGCATCGACTTCACTTTGTCATATTTCCAGGTATTATAGTCGATGTCGCCCACCCACGCCTTTACAAAGCCATTGCGCGGATCCATTGCCACCAGACCGGCGTGCATGAACTTGAGCGCATAGCGTATGGAGTCCATCGAACTCATCTCGGCCTCCTTGTAGCCGCGCACAATCTTGCCCGTGCGCGGGTCACGCTGGTACTCAAAGAGCTGCACCTTGTGGGGCTGGTTCATGTAGTAGATGATTGAATCGTTATTGTTGGGGAAACGGGCCTCCAGTTGCTTATACACCTCGGTGCGGGTCGCCACATCTTCCAGGAAATTGGGTATAACCTGGAAATGCTCGTCAATCCAGAAGTCCTGATTGCCCCAGTGGTGATTGAACGACTGCTGCACAATGTACATCTGCTCCAACACAGCCTCCTCGGCGTGCTGCTGCATGCGCGAGTCGATGGTGGTGTAAATTTTCAGGCCGTCGGTCTCGAAGTCCACGCCATTGGCCTCGCACCAGTCGCTCATCTCCTCTCTCACAGCATCCTTGAAGTAGAGGGCCTTGCCGTTGTCGGGCCGCTCCACATTGAATTTCAGTTCAATGGGGATTTGCGAGATGGAGTCGTATTGCGCCCGGGTCAGGTGGTTATGGGTGTACATGTTGTGCAACACCACATTGCGGCGCTTCAGGCTGTTTTTCGGATTCTGTTTGGGATTATAGGCCGAAGTGGCTTTCAGCAGACCCACAAGCACAGCACACTGCTCGGTGTTGAGGCTGTCGGGCGAGGTGTTGAAGTAGGTGCGGGCTGCCGTCTTGATACCGAAGGAGTTGTTGCCGAAATCCACCGTGTTGGCATACATCGTCAATATCTCCTTCTTGTCATAAAAGATTTCGATTTCGGTAGCAAGAATCCATTCCTTGGTCTTCGAGATAAGAATGCCAAGGCCGGGTATCTTGCCCAGCAAGCCCGTAGAATACTTGGTGCGCACCTTGAACATGTTCTTCACCAGCTGTTGCGTGATGGTGCTGGCGCCACGCGATTTGCCATGCACAATATTGTCTTTCACGGCAGCCACCACGCCGCCATAGTCAATGCCATGGTGTGAATAGAAGCGCTCGTCTTCGGTGTCGATGAGTGCATCGAAAAAGACGGGCGCTATTTCCTCATATTTCACTGGAGTGCGGTTCTCGCTGTAGTATTTACCCAGCAATTCGCCGTCGGCGCTGTAGATGTACGACGCGTTGTTGGTCTTGGGATGCATGATTTCGCCTATCGAAGGCGACTTGCCAAACAACCACAGGAAATTGATGCTTACCGCTATCACAAACAGCAGCACACACACCACAAAGGTTCCCAGCCCCGACAGTATCTTGATGTACCACGGACGGCCCTTGAAAATGCCTTTATACCATTGCCAGAAACTATGGTTCCAGCGTTTCAGCCGGCTCCAAGTGCGCTTGAGCCAGCCTTCTTTCTTTTTCACCATTGCATGCAAGGTTGGTTAACCTTTGCAAAAGTAATCATTTACTTGTGTTTTTGGTACTTTTTTTGGTAAAAATGTTCTAAAATCAGACTTTTTTTCATAGTCCGAAGGCATTTTTCAAGATTTCAACATGGTCGAGCTTCTCCCATGTGAACAGTTCCACCTGCATCACGCGTTCGCCTTCATACTTGCTGCTGAAGTGCTTCGACACCACCTTAGGGGTGCGGCCCATGTGCCCGTAGGCGGCCGTTTCCTCATAGATGGGCTTGCGCAACTGCAGCCGCTCCTCGATGGCGTGCGGACGCATGTCGAAGATGCCTTGCAGTATGCTGGCTATCTCGCTGTCGCCTTGCCGCACATGGCTCGTGCCGAAGGTGTTCACATAGAAACTCACAGGTTCGGCCTTGCCTATGGCATAGGAAATCTGCACCAGCATCTCGTCGGCAATGCCAGCGGCCACGGCATTCTTGGCGATGTGGCGGGCGGCATAGGCAGCGCTGCGGTCCACCTTGCTCGGGTCCTTTCCCGAGAAGGCTCCGCCACCGTGGGCGCCACGACCTCCGTAGGTGTCGACGATGATTTTCCGGCCCGTCAGGCCCGTGTCGCCATGCGGGCCGCCTATCACAAACTTGCCCGTGGGGTTCACATGCAGAATCATGCGGTCGTCAAACAGTGCACGCTCCTCTTCCTTCACGCGGCGCAGCACGCGCGGCAGCAGCACCGACTTGATGTCTTGACGTATGCGCTCCAGCATCTCCTTGTCGGCACGCTCCTGAGCCTCGGGACCCTTGCCCTCGGGCTTCACAAACTCATCGTGCTGGGTACTGATCACGATGGTGTGGATGCGAACGGGCTTGTGCGTTTCTCCATCATACTCCACTGTTACCTGGCACTTGGCATCGGGGCGCAGATAGGGCAACAGTTTACCCTTGCGCACCTCTGAGAGTTCGCGCATGATCAGGTGCGACAGGCTCAGCGACAGCGGCATCAGGTCAGGCGTCTCGTTGCACGCATAGCCAAACATCATGCCCTGGTCGCCTGCGCCCTGCTCCTCGTCGGTTTCGCGCTCCACGCCACGGTTAATGTCCTGCGACTGCTCATGCAGCGCCGAAAGCACGCCGCATGCATCGGCGTCAAATTTATACTCGCTCTTCGTGTAGCCTATCTTTGAAATCACCTCACGGGTCACCTCCATCAGGTCGATGTAGGTATTCGATTTCACTTCACCGGCTATGATTACCTGACCTGTGGTCACCAGCGTTTCGCACGCTACTTTCGATTGAGGGTCATAGGCAAGGAACTGGTCGAGAATGGCATCGCTGATCTGGTCGGCCACCTTGTCGGGGTGCCCCTCCGATACCGATTCTGATGTAAACAAATAATTCTTTTTTTCCATAAAGCATTAAAAATTGATTATTAATAACTTATGAAAAATTTTCCGCTCTTTATCTGCTTTGAAAAAGAACGCTAACTGTGCTGTGAAAGTATGGGGGATTATTTCGCAGTTTTAGCATTTTTTCAAGTGGTCGCAAGCAGCCAAATTTTTCCACTGTGTTAATTTCGCTGCAAAGGTAAGTTCTTTTTTCTAATTACCAAACATCCGCTCCCACTTTTACCACTTTTCTAGCCATTTTCACTAGGGAGTTGAGGAGTGAAGGAGGTAAGAGCCGATATGGATAGTTGAAACCGCAGGGTTGAGTCTTATTTGTTGAAAAAAGTCTAGCAAAACATACCAAAAGTTGTAAAAAAAACGACTTAAAGTAGATTTTGCTTGCATTTTTTATGATTAGATTATTTTTTTTAGCCTAATGCTAATTTTACTAATTTAGCCAATTTGATTTTAGTGCAATTAGCCCAATTCGCGTTTAAAATGAGGGCGCGGGGATTCCTCCACGAATTACCGTAAATTTATCGCAAATTATCATGAATTGATTATTTTTCATTGACGACGGTTTTAATCTCGCAAAGCGGGTGGCACGCTAAGCCGCACGGTGAAGCGCACGGGATATTTTTCACTGACAACGCGGGGGTATTTATTCAAAAAGTTGCGAAACAAGTTCGTCAAAAAGTCTCAAAAAGCCGGCTTCGCCGGATTATTTTTTCAAATAATTTGCTTCATCAAAAGCATAGTAGTAATTTTGCCTAAAAACGAAAATCCATGATTGATCTTGCTGACGAAAAACAAAGACTTGCCTTGTTCTATAGAATAAGAGGTGCCGCAATTACTGTTGAAAAGAATTTGGGGCCATATATGGTTGAAAAGTATTATGAAAAAGCCTTGATAATGGAGCTGAAATCTTTAGGATTGTCGGTCGAAAGTCAAGTGGCTATACCCACATTCTACAAGGGAGAACCATTAGAATTAGACCTCTTTGCTGATTTATTAATCGAGAATGAATTGGTTGTTGAATTGAAGGCCACTCATAGTATGGAAAAATCTCACATGAGACAATTATTGACTTACATGAAACTGATGCGGAAACATTACGGCCTTATCATCAACTTTGGCATTTCATTCATATCTAAATATGGAATGAAAGCTATGGTGCTTTCAAATTTTGATGATGTCGTTAAAACTGATAGCGACTTTGAGGATAAGATTGGATTAGTAGCTTTCTCATAATATACTATTAAAAAACTCCGCGCTTGCGCGGCTTTTTGAGGCTTTTTGCTCCTTTTTGTGCTTTTTGCGAGAGGAACACCCCCGCGTCGTCAAAATCAGATTAATCAATAGTTTTTTTGAGGAGAATGGGTCTGAAATGGGGTGAAAATGGGGGTGGGAATTGGCAGGGAAAATCAGGATGTATTGTTAAAAATTACTATTCGTTGATTGCCAGCAAATTGCAGCGTGTTAAAGGACTTCTGAAATTTGTGTAATTATCAGATGTTTCGTAACTTTGCACTGTAAGCAATGCAGTCATTATTTTGATTTCACTTCTTCCCTGAAAACAGTGTTAACACTATTTAACAAATGGGGGGGGTAAAATTTGATAATCAACAAATTAAGTGTTATATTTGCAACCAGAATAATCATTAATTATAATAGGAATCATGAAAACGAATATTTTTAAATTGGCAAGCCTGCTGCTGATGCTCATGTTGAGCACCAGCCATCTTCGCGCTTACGACTTTATGGTCGATGGCATCGCCTATAATGTTAACAGCGATGGAGAGTCGGTTTCTGTAACATATACGACACTGTCGATGGACAACTATAGCGGATTGACTAATGCTGATATCCCTTCGACAGTATCCCATGATGGTACAGATTACGCTGTCACAGCAATTGGCAACAATGCCTTTGTGAATTGTAGAGATTTAATAAGTGCTACAATACCTAACTCTATAATCACAATTGGCGACTGTGCCTTTGGTTGGAGCACAAGTTTGACTAGTGTTACTATTGGGAATTCTGTCAAATCTATCGGCAGCAATGCCTTCTATGATTGCAGGAGTTTGATAAGCGTGACCATTCCCGGTTCTACAGTTGAAATAGGTGGAGAAATCTTTGGGCGTTGCAGTGGTTTGGAATCCATGGTCGTGGAGAGTGAGAATCCAAAGTATGATTCACGCGACAATTGCAATGCCATAATTGAAACTGCAACGAATACTCTAATTGCCGGTTGTAAGAACACAAGCATTCCCAATACTGTCACCGCAATCGGCAGTTATGCATTCTATTGTTGCAGTGATCTAACAAACATCACTATCCCAAATTCCGTTATAAGTATCGGAGGTGGGGCTTTTTCTGGAACTCAATGGTACTTAAATCAGCCCAATGGATTAGTTTATGCTGGTTTGGTGGTTTACGCATATAAAGGCGTTATGCCAGATGGAACGAGTATTACTTTAAAAGACGACACAAAAGGTGTTGCTGAAGGTTGCTTTCATGGTCACTGGGGTCTGATAAGCATCACCATCCCCAGCTCCGTTTTAGTGATAGGCGATGGGGCTTTTACTAATTGCAAGGGTTTGGAATCTGTTGTGGTGGAAATTGGGAATAACACCTATGATTCGCGCGATAATTGCAATGCCATTATTGAGACAGCAACAAATACTTTAATTGCCGGTTGTAAGAATACTAGTATCCCCAATTCCATCACCTCCATCGGTGAACGAGCATTCTATAATTGCAGTGGTCTGGAGAAAGTGTCCATTCCTAAATCAGTCATTAAAATCGGTGAACAAGCATTCTATTATTGCACTGGCCTGACAAGGATTGACTCATATCCTAATCCGTCAGATGTCACTTTGGGCGCTGTTGTGTTTGATGGTGTGCCCACATCCACATGTGAATTGCATGTGCTGTCTCAGTACTTTGACGCTTACAGCAATGCTGACCAGTGGAAAGATTTTATCAATATCATTGATGACCTTGATGGGCCGGTCAGTGCTGGTGATGTGAATGGTGACGGCCGCGTGAATGTGAGCGATGTGACCACGCTGGTGAATATGATTCTGGGCGTTGTCGAAAAAGACGAGCAAGTTGCCGACATTAACGGCGACGGCCGTGTCAATGTCTCCGACGTCACCGCTCTTATCAACATTATCTTGGGAGTCATTTGAAAGTAGAGTAGTAGAGTAATAGAGTAGTAGAGTAAAATAGTAGAGCAGTAGGGTTAGGTGTGTGTGGTGTCAGGCAGTGGAAATGCTCAAATAAATTTGGCATTTCACTTGGCTTGTACTAATGTTGGATAAATTAGGCGGCGTTTCGGAAAAATCAAAGCAAGCTTTGCTTTTTCGCTCAACTTGCACTATTTTTGCACTGTTTTTCTACCCAATGCATTTAATGACTATACATAAATACATATATCTGCTGTTCGTTTGCCTGGTGCTCGGTGCCTGCGCCAACATTGGTTCGCCCGAAGGTGGACCGCGCGACTACACCCCGCCACGCATCGTCAAGACCTCACCCGAACCCAACGCAGTGAACTTCAAAGGCAAAAAGGTAGAAATAGCCTTCGACGAAATCATCCAGATTCGCGACCAGCAGAAGAATGTGGTGGTCTCGCCCGCCCAAAAGGAACCGCCTGTGTTCAAGAATCTGGGCAAGAAGATTGTGGTGGAATTCCGCGACGAACTGTTGCCCAACACCACCTACACCATCGACTTCAGCGATGCCATCGAAGACAACAATGAGGGCAACCGCATGGACAACTACGCCTTCTCCTTCTCGACCGGCGATGTGATCGACACCATGCAGATTTCAGGCATCGCCCTGCAGGCCAAGGACCTCGAACCCATGCAGCACATGCTCATTGGCATTCACAGCAACCTCAGCGACTCGGCTTTCACCACCCTGCCCTTCGAGCGCATCAGCCGCACCAACGACAAGGGCGAGTTCACCCTGCGAGGCGTGAAACCTGGCAGTTACCACATCTTCGCCCTCAACGACATGGACGGCGACTACAAGATGGCCCGCAGCGAGGACTACGCTTACATCGACCAGGTCTTTGTCCCCGAAGTGCAGGAGTACACCTCGCAAGACACCACCTTCACCTTCGACCACCGCGTCGACACCATTGTTACCGCCACCCACTGGGAGTATTTGCCTAATGCCGTGTATCTGCCCGTATTCAATGAGCAGTACAAGACCCTCTACCTCATCAAGGCCGAGCGCCAGGGCCGCAACAAGGTGTTCGTTCAGTTCTCGGCTCCCAACGAGCTGCCAGAACTCACCATCATCAAGCCTGCAAGTCATGCCGACGATTGGTACACCCTGGAGCGAAACGAGACCAACGACTCCATCTTCTACTGGATTACCGACTCCACCCTCATCAAGACCGACTCCATCATGGCCCAGCTCCGCTACCTCAAGCCCGACGATTTGGGCAATCTGGTTACTGCCACCGACACCATCAAGCTCAATGCTCGCACATCCTCGTCACAGCTCAAGCAAGCCGCACAGGAGAAGAAGGAGCGCGAAGCCTGGAAAAAAGACCTTGAGAAACTCATAGAGCGACGTGACAAACTGCTGGCCGAGGGCAAAGATGTGACCGATGTGAACTACGATATCGACGCCATCAAAGAGAAACTCGCCCCCAAGCGCGACCCGCTCAAGTTCGACCTGTTCAAGACCGGCACCCTCGATGTCACCGACTCCATAGGATTCGCCTTCAAGGTACCGATACAGTCGATTGACATGAATCAGATAAAGTTAGAACTCATGCAGCCCGACAGCACCTGGACGCGCATTACCAACGTGCCCCTCACCAAGGTGAGCGACACCGACATCTTGCGCTACTACTTCCAGATGCCCGTGCAGCCCGAAGGCAACTACCGACTCACGGTCGACTCGGCCGCATTCACCTCTATCTATGGTGTCACCAACGACTCCACAGGCGTCTCGCTCAAGGTGAAGTCGCTTGAGGAGTACGGAAAGATTCAATTCCATGTGAACTCGGGCGACAGCGCCTTTGTGGAACTACTCGACAACCGCGACAAACCCTTGCGCAAAGTGAAGGTAGAAAACGGCACTGTTGTGTTCGACAACCTGCTGCCAAACACCTACTATGCACGCCTCGTCAAGGACACCAACCTCAACGGCGTGTGGGATCCCGGCAACTACGAGCAGCACCTGCAACCCGAGGAGGTCTATTACTACCCCGACGCACGCAAACTGCGCGTGCGCAAGAACTGGACCAGCGAAGAGACGTGGAACATCTACGAAACACCGCTCAACCTCCAGAAACCTGAGAACATCATCAAGAACAAGCCCGAACGCAAGAAAGATTTGCTCGAAAAGAAGAAGAAATCGTCAAGCGACGAGGAAGAGGAAGACGATGAGTTCAACTCAACCGGATTTGGCTCGGGCGCCTACAGCGGCAACAAGTATCGCGACTATCAAGACTCCAAGTCAAACAACAGGACAAAACCACGTGGAGGCCAAAACATCTCAAGATAACATAAACATTATTATAATATGGAGAACTTTTTCGATACCATATCTAACGCTATTATCTCCGTAGCCGACTTCATCTGCGGCTATCCCGAATTCATTCTGCTCATTGGCGGCGGTCTGTTTCTCTTCCTTTACTCTGGAGCGGTTTCCATCCGTCGGCTGCCCTGGGCCATGCGCGCCCTGCGCAACAAGCAGGCAAGCGACCAGGGGAAGCAGTCGGGACAAATCAGCTCGGTGCAGGCACTGCTCAGCGCCATTGCCGCTACCGTGGGCATGGGCAACATTGCCGGTGTGGCGGTGGCCCTGACCGTAGGCAACGGTAATCCCGGTGTGGTCTTCTGGATGTGGGTGAGTGCCCTGGTGGGTATGAGCACCAAATTCTTCGAGGGCTCACTCAGCATCATGTACAAAGGCAAAGACACCGCCGGCGAGGTGCAGGGCGGCCCCATGTACATCATCACCCAGGGACTCGGCAAAAAATGGAAACCGCTGGCCAAGGCTTTTGCCATCTTTGGTCTGGTAGGCACTTTGTGCGTGTGGCAGGCCAACCAGCTGGTGGAGTCGGTCACCACAGTATTCACCACGCCCATGGGCATCGAGAACACTGTCATGCTGAGATTTATCATGGGTATTATCATGGTGGTGATTGTTGCGGCAGTGATTCTTAAAGGTATCAAGCGCATAGCCTCGATCGCCTCGAAGATTGTGCCCCTCATGGTGGCGCTCTACCTCATCATGGTGCTGGTGATCATGGCTCTGAACTACAAGGAGATTCCTGGTGTGTTCGCTTCAATCTTTCAGGGAGCCTTCTCGCTCGAGGCAGGTTTGGGCGGACTGGCCTATGTAGCCCTCATTGGCGCAAGGCGGGCCGCCTATGTCAACGAGGCCGGTGTGGGTACCGCCTCCATGATGCACGGCGCCAGCAAGAATACCGACCCCATGCGCGAGGGACTCATCGCCATGCTCGGCCCAGCCATCGACTCGGGTCTGGTGTGCACCCTCACCGCCATCCCCATCATCATTGCCGGCAACTACATCGGCGTGGGCAATGACCCAAAGGGTCTGTCAATAGCCCTCGGAGCATGGCAGCAGCTCATACCCAACATTGGTCATTACCTGCTCATGGTCATTGTGTTCTTCTTTGCTTTCTCCACCATGTTCACCTACAGCTACTACGGTCTGAAGTGCACCAACTTCCTCTTTGGCGCCAAGAATGCCAAGTACTATAACTACTATTACCTCTTCATGATTTTGGTGGCTGCCGTTGTGCCGCTCAAGGTGGTGGTGGGCTTCATGGACATTGCTTTCTTCCTGATGGCTTGCTGCACCATGACTGCCCTTATCTTGCTTGCCCCACGCGTCAAGCGCCTCATGAAATCCTACTTCAATAAACAAACCATCACCCCTCAACCCTAACCTCTAAACACTAAACCCTCAACACTCAACACTCAACTCTAAACCCTAAACCCCTGCAAAGCAGGATATCAACACAAAGGGAGCCAACCACTTGGGCTGGCTCCCTTTGTTATTAGCTCATCATGTTGCAGCAGTAAGATAAAGAATGTAACAAAGAAATAGTTGCCGCAACTAGATGCAATTGTTCATTTAGCTATTGGGGTGCAGAATGATGTCGATGATAAGAGTCACATCCATCACGTCCACAGCATCGTCACCGTTTATGTTAGCGTTGTCGAAGTTGAACGGATCGGGATTCTTACCCAGGATGTAGTTGATCACTGTGGTCACGTCGTTCACATCCACCTTGCCGTCGTTGTTGGCGTCGCCAGGCATGCCAGCGGGAGCTTCCATCTTCACATAGAGCTTAGCATTCTTCTGAGTGCCCTTGTAGAATGCGTAACGAGGTGAACTTTCATTATACTGCAAGTAGCGTGCTTCCCATGCGCTATAGTCTTGAATCTGGATATTACCATCAGCATCAAGTGTCAGAAGCATTTCGTCGCCATCGTTACCACTTTCAACACTGTTACCAGCACTCCAGTAGAGATAGTTTTTGCCATCAATCTTGATGTAGAAGCGGTTTTCTTTAGCAGTTACCAGAACGAACGGAGTCACAGTAGTTGTACTCATAAGAGTCACAACTCCATCCTCAAGAGTAAATTCGGTAACACCTGCATCAACCGCACTGCGGAATGGTGCGCCAGTGGTTTGAGCAGGACCACCCATGGCCTTTACCACATCTCCCTTGGTGTAAACCAGCACATACTCGTTGTCGGCAGCAATCTGGGTTGAATCAGTCACAAGCTCATATTTGTCGCCAGGTACAGGAATTTCGTTGAAGACGATTTCCTTAGTCACCACTTCGCTGTTGCCAAGAGGATCATTCTCTTCATAACCATAAGCATATGCACGCACAGTCACAGTCTTGGGCTCATTGGCAGTTACAGTAATGCTGTCGCCATTAGTAATGGGTACACAATAATTCTCGGGGAAGGTCTCGGCATCGGTAATATCATAACCAATGTTCACACCAGTCTCTTCGCTCGAGAAGATTACAGTCACCTCGTCACCTACAAAGTATATATCCTTCTCAGGTTTAAGTGTGATAGTGGGAGCAGCATGGTTGGTAGTAGTCATTGCCACATACTCAATGGGCAGGAACTGAACGCCATCGCGCCAACCCATGATACCATACACATCATAAGTCTTACCCGAAGCATCGGTCGGAACACTTTCAAATGTAGTATAGGTAGCGAAAGTATTGTCAGCAAAGGTAATGGTGTTGCCGTTCACAGTAGCGCCACGCACCACGCCATAAATGCCAAAGTTGTCGAGATTGAAGTCGGCTACAGCAAACTCTTTAGGAGTTACCTCAACACTGTCGGTTGCAGCAGTGAACCCAGCAGGACTGCCTACTTGAGGTGCTCCATGGAATTCAGATTTTTCACCTGTAAAGCCGGCAGGAATGATTTCGCCTAGTTTGTAAGTCTGGCCCACACTGCCGTAGATAAGGATACCACCCGTTGCATCTTGTGCATACAGGTAGCTGCCCTTCTGTGCAGTAGCAACGAGAGAGGTTCCCGTGAACTCAAATGTTCCAGTAGAAGTCTTGATTCCAGCCACAGTAGCAACTTGGGGGGTCTGAGCGGCAGCCTCGGTCACCTTCAGGTTCTTGATTTCCCAGCGACCCTGAGCTGCGGTGTCGGCCACATACTTGAAACCAAGCTGGAACACCTTGCCTGCGTATGCGCTGAGGTCGATGTTACCCACATTAGCGAAACTATTGCTGGTTGCAATCACATGATTGGGGATGGTGACTGCTGCCCATTCGCCATTAGCTCCTTCACGCACCCAAAGAGTAGCCTCCGTAGCAAAGTTTTCTTCAGCAAAGTAGCGTGCATTTTCATCAAAGGTGAGCGTAACACCACCCACACTGCTGGCATCAATCAGCGGGCTTAAGCACCAGCTCTCGACATGGCTAGTACAGTTATGGCCATTGCCTGTCAGTCCATAGCTGTTCGACTGCCAGATGGTCTCGAGACCACCCATTTCCACATTCTCAACAACAAATTTGCCGATGTTGCTGACGAGCGACTCAGTGTAAGGAATGGTTACCGTCTCATAAGTGCCGGGCCATTGGCCTGTGATAATCACCTCTTCATTCTCAAGGTCAACGCTGAAGGTCCATTCGCCAGCCACCGGGAAGTAGATGTCCTCATAGCCATTGCCAACACCTATGGTGATGGTCTCGCCCACCTGGTCCTGAGTCAGCCAGTAGTAAGTATTGGCTGCAGCAGGGGCGCCATACCAGTTCTCGCTGTCGTCAATGAATTTCACGCGAGCCTCGGCTGCAAGCGCCATCGTGATGGTGTACTTGCCGTCGGCACCCAGCGTCATCTCGTCAGCAGTGGTGTTCCAGTTGTTAAATGTACCTGTCAGATACAGCTTCTTAGCAGGCGTGTATTCCGTTTCATAAGTGACAACGATTGCATCTGCTTCGGCTAAGTAGTTGGTCCCTGATGCGGCCTTCCCATTCTGATAGAATGCAAAGAAAGTGTAATCAGTAGTTGACGCAGGTTCCCAAGTCAAGGTCAAACTGTCTGCATCCCAAGTTCCCGCTGTTCCACCGGTTGTTGCTGTAACTTCAGACTCCCCTCCTAAAAACATTAGTTTAGTAGCATCTGTTACATTCAAAGTCTTGAATGTGATAACGACCTTAGCGATTCTCCCAGGGAATGCACTGGTATTATAGAACCTGAATTCGGAAGCAGCAGAACTCTGATTAGTCTTTACCTGAAGAGTCGTTGGATTCCATTGGTTCATTTTCCAACTCACCCCATTAATGGTGAATTCAGTCATCGAGGTGATATAAGCAGTATTCGTTAAACCAGTACTTGCAGTATCTGGTGTCATACTATACATCACCGCTTCAGCCCTTCCAACACTGAAAAAGAGCGTGAACAGCATGAAAAACGATAGTAGTTTCTTCATAAATCTGTTGGTTTTAAGTTAATAAATTAAGTTAATATAAAAAAGAGTTAAGTGCATAGTATGTGGCAAAATTAGTGAAAAAAAATGAGAAATAAAAACACATTTTCAAGAAATATCTACCAATTTCCAAAAAAAATTACAAACCTCTTTTGCGAAAACTGACCTCGCCACACAACCATTTCACAATTAATGTGTAACTTTGCCTCCCTAAATGTTCTACAAAGATGATGAAAACAATCAAAATACTGATGTGCGTGTGCATCCTTGCCTTGGCGGCTATGCCCACGCAAGCCCAGGACTATGACAGCAATGCAACCCCCAGCGACTTCACCTATGGCGTGTATGGCGGTGTGGGTGCGGCTTTTCCCACGGGTAGCGTGGCCGACAACTTCAAGGGCAGCGCCCTGTTCCAGATAGGCCTGACCGGCGCTTACCAGAATTTCCGGCTCAAGACCGATGTTGCCTATGGCCAACCCTCGTTCAAGAACCGCAACATTTTTGCGGCCTACGACGACGCGGGATTTCCTGCACAAGACAACGCCCATGCCGACGCCTCGCTGCTGCTGTGGAGCGTGCAGGCTGGCTACCGCATCTACCACGGGCACAGGCTCTCGGTCACTCCTAATGTGGGTTTCGTCATGTCGCGCTATAGCTGGGACGTGAACAACCTGGAATGGAGCAAGGACGATAACGATCAGGATCAGTTCCGCGTGACGGGCGTCGATAAGGCGCGCTTCAGCCACACCAGCTGGATTGCCAGCATCGACTTCGACATCAGGCTCCACACCACCATCACCGACAAGCCTTTCCTGGGCAACGGCAGCAAGCGTTTCACCTCGTCGATTCGCATCACCCCCTTCGTGGCTGGTCTCAAGCACAGCAAGAGCGTGCCCTCGACCCGCGGCTGCCTGGTGGGTGCTACCGTGAGCTACTTGGGTCTGCTCCAGTCACTCGGCTTCTGACCCACGATAGGCGTCAAAATGGTATTTTTAAGCACAATTAATACACATTTAATACTCTTTTTAAAAAGTTTATCCTACTTTTGTCGCCGTAATTCATTCACTTGAATCATGAAACATTGGCTCGTGGTCATATTTCTTGCTTTTGTGGCTGTGCAGGTTGCTGCGCAGAACGAGGCTTTGACCATCGACGAGAGCCAGCTCTCGCCCATCAGGAGCGTGTACCACGGCATGTATCACGACATTGACCCGCTCACTGGCGACACCACCATGTGGATTGTGATGAACCCCATCATTGTTTACCCCAATGAGCGTTTCCGCAACAAGAAAGACGAGGAATTCTACTGGAAAACCGTGCGTGATGTGAAGAAAACTTTGCCCTACGCCAAACTCATCAACCGCACCTTGCAGGAAACCTATGAGTACCTGCAGACCTTCGAGACCAAGAAGGAGAAGGATGCCTATCTCAAAAAGTTTGAGAAACAACTTTATGCCCAGTACAAGCCCATCATGAAGAAGTTCACCAAGAACCAGGGTAAAATCATGATCAAACTCGTCAACCGCGAGACCAATCAGAACTCCTACAACATTGTCAAGGCATTCATGGGCACCTTCAGAGCCGGTTTCTGGCAGACCTTCGGACGCTTCTTCGGCGTGAACCTCAAGGCGGAGTACCGCCCGCAAAAGGACAAGAACGACGCCCTCATCGAGCGCATCTGCGTCCGCGTAGAGCAAGGCCTGCTCTAACCCACACGCCCACAATGTTTTTTTGGTACAAAAATTGCCTATATACAAGAAAAACACTTATCTTTGCGATACAATTAACAACATAATCTATTAACTTAATCAAGAAAAAAATGAAGAAATTGTTTCAATTTGCTATTGTGGCTGTAGTGGCCGCTGGCTTAGTTGCGTGTGCCAAGAGTGAAAACAAGGCCGAGGGTTCGGCTTCTGCTGAAACCAGCGTAAGTGCCCAAGATGCAGCTGAAGCTGTAGCCGAGAACGACTATTACAAGATTGCCAACATCCCTGCCGGTTGGGAAAAGGGCAATGTTGACTCGGAGAAGACCATCGTGATCAATCTGAAACCCGGCACCGAACTGGGCGACTTTGAAAATGTTTCTTTCACCCTTTTTGAAGACTTCGCAGAACCTCAGCAGTACATCGACGAGATACTTAACAATAACGCATCTGACTGCCGCCAGGCCGAAGACCTGAAAATTGGCGAACAGACCTACAAGCAGTTAATCTGGAACGACAATGCTGACAATGGCATAACCTTCGTGACGCAGAGCCCCAAAGGCGTGATCGATGTCACCCTGTCGAAGAAACTTGACCTCGACAACCCCGATGTGAAAGCCATCATCGAGAGCTTCACCATCAAATAAAAACCTATTAGTGACAGTAAAAAGTCCGTTAGGACTGTCAAGAACTTAAGCAGACTGCCGTAGGGACAAGGCGTGCCTTGTCCGCCATTGTGGCATCATTGCCACAATCCGTCAAGACAGAATTGTATCAAATTTCTAACCCGAATATTACGATATAGGAGCGTGAGCAATGGCTTGCGCTCCTTTTCTTTATGTGTATTTGGCATAGTAAAGCCATGAAGGCATCGGTTATTTTTGCAATCAGTATAAATAACTTTAACTCAAAACACATCACCATGGAAAACACCAATCAATTCATGCATCTCACGCCCAGCGAGATGCTCACCCTGTGGAAGAAAGAACTGCGGCTTGAACCTGTTGTGCGCGACTGCTCTGTAGAACGCGACGACGGCATCGACGTTGACGCCCTGCTCACTCTGCACATCCAGCAGTGGTACGCCCATCTGCTCGCCACCGCCCCCGTCGAGTGGCTGCCCGTCAAAGACGTGAAAGGCGATGTCACCCTCACCACTGGCGACAATGGCATTGTCACAGCCTCCGTGCCACCCCAGTGCGTCAGGCCCGTGGAATGGCAACTCACAGCATGGCTGCGTCCCGTCACCCGATTCCTCACCCCCGACTCGCACGAGACGCAGATCGCCCTCGACCCCTACACCGGTGCAGGCCCCTGCCGACCTGCCGCCATCGACCATGGCAACCGCCTGCTGCTCATCTCGGTACCCGCTGGTACACAACCCGCCCTGAAAACAGCCCGTTGCGTAGTGCGACCCGCCGACGGCACCTTCGCCTTCCACCACGCCGCCCTCTCCACCATCCCCCATTGGCAACCCGACCCCCTCAACCTCCTCTAACATTTATTTCGCAAGCAATTCGATTGTAGCTTGCATTAAAAAGCCATTCCAATCTTTACTGCTGTGGGAGAGAGGTGAATTGAAAAAGCTATTAAATGCCAATCACCTCTTTCCCGCTTCTTGATTGCTAGTTTTTTTTGATTATAAGCATTTAATAGTTAAATTTGCAACAAGATTGAATCAAATATGCGTTCGCTTAATTCCGCCAACGGATAGCATTAAACATTAACGTGATAAAAACAATGGACCGCTATGAAAACTTTTATGAATTTTCTCCTCATTGTATTGCTCGCTTGTGTCTCGCAAGCGGCGGTTGCACAAGGTTTCAACGCAAATGGCATCAGCTACCGCATTAATAATGATGGGAAAAGCGTGGCGGTGGCTTACACAAAGGAAGGCTTCACGGGCGCTGTTAATATTCCTGCAATAGTAAAATTTAAAGGTAAAACCTACTCTGTGACCAAGATCGGAAAGAACGCCTTCATGAATTGCACGGGATTGACCGCAATCGCCATTCCCAACTCGGTGACAACGATTGACGGTTGTGCTTTCTATGAATGCAGCGGCTTGACCACGGTCACCATTCCCAACTCGGTGACAACGATTGGCGAACGCGCCTTTGCTGGTTGCAGTGACTTGACCGCGCTGACCATAGGCAGCTCGGTGACGAAGATTGGCGGTAGTGCCTTCGCTAATTGCAGAGGCTTGACCGCGGTCGCCATTCCCAACTCGGTGACAACGATTGGCGAATCGGCCTTCCAGAATTGCTCTGGATTGACCGCAGTCTCCATTCCCAATTCGGTGACAACGATTGGCGAACGTGCCTTTGCTGGTTGCAGTGGCTTGACCGCGTTGACCATAGGCAGATCGGTGACGAAGATTGGCGGTCGTGCCTTCACTTATTGCAGAGGCTTGACCTCGGTCATCATTCCCAACTCGGTGACAACGATTGGCGATTGGGTCTTCGAGAGTTGCAATAGCTTGACCTCGGTCACCATAGGCGGCTCGGTGACGAAGATTGGCTGTGGTGCTTTCGCTTATTGCAGCGGTTTGACCTCAATAAAAGTAGAATGTGGAAACACAAAATATGATTCCCGCAACAATTGTAACGCGATAATAGAAACTGAGACTAGCATGCTAATTGCCGGGTGCATGAGTACCATTATCCCTAATTCAGTGAAAGAAATTGGCGACTTTGCTTTCTATGGATGCAGTGGCTTGACCTCGCTGACCATACCCAACTCGGTGACAACGATTGGCGATTGTGCCTTCACTTGGTGCAGCGGCTTGACCACGGTCACCATTCCCAACTCGGTAACAACGATTGGCGGCTCGGCCTTCTGTGGTTGCAGTGATTTGACCACGGTCACCATTCCCAGCTCGGTGACGAAGATTGGCGGTGGTGCCTTTGGTCGTTGCAGTGGCTTAACCGCGGTCACCATAGGCAATCCAGAAGCAGAAATAGGTGATGATGCCTTCGATGGCACTCCCTGGATGGAACGACAATTGGTGAGAGAACACTAATTGAAGCACAAGAAACGCCGCAGGCCGGGGCGCGGTGCCCGTCAGGGCAAAACTACCCACCGCATTTGCAAAATTTCCGCCCGCAGGGCGACCCCAGCCCTCGCCTTTCTCCCAAACTCCTCAACTCCTTAGAACCCTTGTTAGGTCTATCATCAGCCCGGCCTTTTGGCGTTTTTCTATTGAGCCTGAGCAGTTATTCGACAAAAAGTAGTACCTTTGCAAAAAAATAAGATACTACTTAATTATGGAAAAGAACTATAAACGCACTTTGGTGACCACGGCACTCCCTTATGCCAACGGTCCCGTTCACATCGGCCATCTGGCCGGAGTCTATGTTCCTGCCGACATCTACACCCGTTATCTGCGCCTCAAGGGCGATGATGTGATCATGATTGGCGGTAGCGACGAGCATGGCGTGCCCATCACAATCAAGGCTCAGAAAGAGGGTGTTACCCCACAAGACATAGTAGACCGCTATCATAAAATCATTAAGGATTCAATGGCGGGGCTGGGCATCTCGTTCGATGTCTATAGCCGCACCACCAGCGATATGCACCGCCACACGGCAAGCGACTTTTTCAAGAAGCTCTACGATAAGGGCGAGTTTATCGAGAAGACCACGCAACACCTCTACGACGAGGAGGCCAACCAGTTCCTCGCCGACCGCTATGTGACCGGCACCTGCCCCCATTGCGGCAACGAGAAAGCCTATGGCGACCAGTGCGAGGCCTGCGGCACCAGCCTCAACGCCACCGACCTCATCAACCCGCGCAGCGCCATCACCGGCAATGTGCCCGTGATGAAGGACACCAAGCACTGGTACATGCCCCTCGACAAGTGGGAACCCGCCCTGCGCAAGTGGATTCTTGAAGACCACAAGGAGTGGAAGACCAACGTCTATGGCCAGTGCAAG
>JAFZSO010000002.1 GCA_017619355.1 Muribaculaceae bacterium | reverse complement strand
CGTCTGCTCTGGGCCAAGATTGTGAAGAGCTTCGGCGCCGAGAATCCCAAGTCGATGTCGCTGCGCACCCACAGCCAGACTTCAGGCTGGTCGCTCACCGAGCAAGACCCCTTCAACAATGTGGGCCGCACCTGTATCGAGGCTATGGCAGCCGCTCAAGGTCACACCCAGTCGCTGCACACCAACGCGCTCGACGAGGCCATCGCACTGCCCACCGACTTCTCGGCTCGTATTGCCCGTAACACCCAGATCTACATCCAGCAGGAAACCTATGTGACCAAGGTCATCGACCCCTGGGCTGGTTCCTACTATGTGGAGAAACTCACCGACGAACTCGTGCACAAGGCATGGGCTCACATCGAGGAAATCGAGAAACTCGGCGGTATGGCCAAGGCCATCGAGACCGGCGTGCCCAAGATGCGCATCGAGGAAGCTGCCGCACGCACACAGGCGCGCATCGACAGCGGCCGTCAGACCATCCTTGGCGTGAACAAGTATCGCCTCGAGAAAGAAGATCCTATCGACATTCTCGAAATCGACAACACCGAGGTGCGCAAGGAGCAGATTGAGGGTCTTGAGAAACTTCGCGCTAACCGCGACGAGAACAAGGTGAAAGACGACCTCGAAGCCATCACCAAGTGTGTGGAAACCGGCGAAGGCAACCTGCTTGCACTCGCTGTCGAAGCTGCCAAGGACCGTGCTTCGCTGGGTGAGATTTCTGATGCCTGCGAGAAAATCGTAGGCCGTTATAAAGCTGTTGTTAAAACTATTAGTGGCGTGTATTCATCTGAAGCTAAAAACGATTCCGACCTCGAAAAGGCACGCGAGCTCACTGCTAAGTTCGCCAAGAAGGAAGGTCGCCAGCCACGCATCATGGTGGCTAAAATGGGCCAGGACGGTCACGACCGTGGCGCTAAAGTGGTGGCCACCGGTTATGCCGACTGTGGTTTCGATGTCGACATGGGTCCCCTCTTCCAGACTCCTGAAGAGGCTGCCCGTGAGGCCGTTGAGAACGATGTGAATGTGATGGGCGTGAGCTCGCTCGCTGCCGGTCACAAGACCCTCGTGCCTGCCGTTATCGAAGAACTCAAGAAACTGGGCCGCGAGGACATCATCGTCATTGCCGGTGGTGTGATTCCCGCTCAGGACTACGACTTCCTCTACAAGGCTGGCGTAGCTGCCATCTTCGGTCCCGGCACCAATGTCATGAAATCGGCCATCGAAATCATGAACATCCTCCTCGACGAGGAATAATCCACCGGTTACAGCAGACTGTTCTATTTGATTTAATCAAAACCCTAATAATTGCTGAGGGACTTCACCACCATGAAGCCCCTCAACTTTTTACAGATTGTTTAGACTTTCATTTTTTTGCCAAATTCACGTCGTCTCGTTTACTCGTCCCTCGTCAGCTCGTCAGCTCGTTTACTCGTCAGCTTGTTTACTCGTCAGCTTGTTTACTCGTCAGCTTGTTTACTTTTTTCTTGTTTTTCCCCACAATATTCACTATATTTGCAATATAGAATTATGTTTACAAAAGGTAAAATATTGAATTTAAAACCCAATAGCTTATACAAACCATTGGACATCAATGTTTTACCCCCCCCCATTTCAAACAAGGCAAATAGATAGTCCAGCGCTTTATACCAAGCGCTTCTACTAATAGTGCGGCTCATTTCAGCCTCGGCTGGAGTGCGCTGCTTTTGTTTTGTGTAGTTAAAAATTGAACATTAACAATAACCTAATATAGAACCATTATGAACAAAAAATTTACCTTACTCCTGCTCATGGCGCTCTTCGCCATGACGGCAAGTGCCTATACTTACTATAATAACATTGAGATAGGCAACTTCAAGTACTCTTATCTTGCCTTGGGCTCTTCGTCAAGCGAGGAGAATTATGCTTTTCTGAGTGGTCTTTCCAGCATAGCAAGCACTTCGCTCACCACGCTCAACATCCCGGGCTATGTGGTTTACAACGGCAACAACTACCGTGTCAAGCAAATCAATCAAAATGCTTTCCACAACAATACCAAGATTACTAGTGTCACCTTTGGCTACGGAGTGGAAGATATTAGCAGTTATGTCTTTGACGGCTGCACCGCTCTCAAATATGTGAACCTGCCCAGCTCGGTGAAGGAAATCGGGCAGTTCGTGTTCCAGAACTGCACGAGTCTTACGGTTGTGGCCTTTGCAGGAGAGAAGGCGCCAAAGATATATGACTACACCTTCAACTTGTCGAGCACAACCAAAAAGGCCTCCACAGCGACCTATCGCGGCATGAACGCCCTGAAGGCCGACGCCAAGTGGGTTGCGGCTTTCGGTACCGACAACATCCTGCGCCATTATAGCTACAAGGTGGGCGATTTCAAGGTTTACAATTCCACTAACGGCTGCTGGCAATACTATACTATCAAAAACGGCGTTCCCTATAACGGCAACAGCAGCAATCCGTCGGTTCGCTCAATGTGCTTGCTTGTGGCAGCCACCTTTACCGACGGCTCAAACTATACCATCAGTTTGCCGCAAAGAGTAGGTAATTCTGACAACAATGCTCCAGGCAGTTATCTTTTCTATGGCGTGGCCGACAGCGCGTTTATGGGCAACACATCCATCACCAAGATAACCAACAACAACACGATGGCGTATAAAATAGGCGTTAGAGCGTTTAAGAACTGCACCGGACTACAAAGTGTGGATGTGCCAGTAGATACTATAGCTTATGATGCATTTGGTGATTGTAGCAATCTTTACTCTGTTAATTTTGCCAGCAACTTGTGTAATTTGGTATATTTGGGTCGTTTCGCTTTTGGCAATTGTAATCTCTCGGATGTGACAATTCCTCAAACCACCAAGTATATTGGCGACGCACCTTTTTATGGTAACCCATTAATGACAGGTATCACTGTTGATGCCAATAACCCTAACTATTGCAGTTATAATAATGCTTTGTATGATAAGTCCAAGACCATGCTCTATCAGCTGCCTGGCAATTGGCAAGAAGGTATTTTCCCCGAGACGCTGCAACGAGTGCTGCCGTATGCGGCTGCAGGATGTAAATTCTCTTCGCTCTATCTGCCTTATAATGTCAAAATAATTGACGAATTCGCATTTCTAAACTGCATAAACTTGAAGATTGTACATTTTCCATCGTCGGTCACTACAATAGATGCCAGCTCCTTTGCTGGCTGCAACGCAATCAACCGGGTTGAACTCAACTTGGCAACACCTCCATCTATTGACTTATTCCTTTCGGTAACAGATAAAAGTAAAGTATCACTTTACACACCAAGAGATGGATATTCGGCCTATGCCAACAGCTCTATCTGGAAACAATATAACCGCAAGACCGGCACTTATGACCACATCAATTGCTGGGATATCATAGTTGGCAATTTGATATATACGGTCACCTCAAATTCGCCTTATAACAAAAATGGTTACACTGGCAATGGTGAGCTGAGGGTTGTCGGAATACCAATACCAGCTGAAGGATCTATATCAATTCCTACAGGAGTTGTCTATGCTTACAAGAGATATGTGCCCACCGAGATTGGACCGTTAGCTGCTCCTAACACCACCGACGCGATGACTATTACAGAGGCTCCCAGCATAACAACAATCTGTGATTATGCTTTCTGGAAAACAAAACTTTCTAATTTCCCCTTCGATAATGTGGAGACTATTGGCCCGGGGGCATTCTGTGAATGCGCCAATCTTAAAGTTTATATTGTTGGGGCTTTGCCTCATCTCGAGATGATAATGCTCAACGCCTTCTTAAATTCAGGCATCAAGACGTTCGAGGTTCCCACCTCTGTCTATCATATAGGTGAAAAGGCCTTTTACGGTTGTCAGTATCTGACTGAGATTTTCATGGATCATATCGATGGCAAGCATCCGCTTGACTGCGGTAAAAATTTCTTTGGAGATAATCCAAGCATCTTTAAGTGCTGGGTTGACTACCGCCGCCTGCCTGATTTCTTGAATACCACAGATTGGGACACCTCAAAGATTTATCCGCATCTCAAACTCGACAGCGAGTGGCAGTCATTTGCCTGCGTCAAGCCTGTCAACTTTGAGGGTTTAGGTTTGACTGCCTACACCGTGACTAACTTTAACCAAAGCGATAAAAAGGCAACATTAAGCAATGTCACTAACCTTGCTGCCGGTACTGGCGCCGTGGTACATGGCAACAAAAGCACCTATTACCGCCTGAATTATGCCAATAGTGGCAGCACTTCATCGTATATGGTGGGAGTAACAAATGATTCACAGACCGTCACTTCGGGCAACACAATAAGCTATTTTAAGCTTAACCCCACCCAACCAGTATTTGATAAAGTAGCTCCAGCCACTAACTTCCCCCGTGGCTATGCCTACCTCAAACTCAACACCAGCGCCACTGGTGGCGCAACCACTATCTACACCAACCTGTCGGGCGATGTGGGCCTGAAAGGCGATGTGAACGGCGACGGCAAGGTGAATGTGAGCGATGTCACAGCGCTGGTGAACATGATTCTGGGCGTCATTCCCAAAGATGAGGCCCGTGCCGACATCAATGGCGACGGCAAGGTAAATGTTTCCGATGTCACCGCCCTCATCAACATCATCCTCGGCACCAGCTAATTGTAGGGACAGGGCGTGCCCTGTCCGCCAATAGAAAATAGTAGAGCAGTAGAATAGCAAACGAGTAAAATAGCTTATACTCCCTGTGAGGCGGCACCAAAAATGTTGCCTCACAGTTTTTTAATCCCACTCCCCAGCCGGCTTTCGCCGGTGTTATTGGAGTGCCCTTCGGGCAGAAATTCAACAAATCCAAGAACAAATATTATTTTTCGAGGCCAAATCAAATTTTTATCAATAAAAATATTGCAAGATTTGTTTGAGATTTGAAAGATTTCTGGCCGTTAGGCCACCCCACATCCCTCGTCGTCATTGAAAAAAAACCGCGTTAGCGGCTTTGTGTGCCACCCGCTCTGTGAGAGGATTATAATTGTCATCAATCAATAATTGTCAACGCATTGTCATCAATTGTCTGACTTAAAAAATCCCTCGCCGTCAAAGCAATCCGTATTAATCATATAATCCGTAGTATGAAGGGCGGGGAGAAACAAAAAAACAGAACTGCATGATTGCAATTCTGTTTTTACTCTCGATAGCCACATGGCCAGTGTATCACAGGCTATGCCGCTCCATGATGACGGGTATCGCTCACTGTCTGATGGCAGATTCGATGGCGAGCACCTCTTCATGGAACTTCTTCTCGACCGACATGCGTTGCTCAATCTGTTTGCAAGCATGGAGCACGGTGGCATGGTTGCGCGACAGGCGCACACCGATGTTAGTCGACGACAGCTGTGCTTCATTTTTCGCAAAATACATCAGCAGCTGGCGTGCATCCGAGATCTCTCGTTTGCGCGACTTACCATAAAGGTCGGCCGTGTCGATGTTGTAGAACGATGCCACACGCTCGGCAATAAGCTCAAATGTGATTTGAGGCTTATTGATGCGCACCGCATTGGCTATCACAGCCTTCGCCAGGTCAACAGTAATGTCCTGATTGAGCATGGTTGCATGAGCCAAGAGCGACACGATGATGCCTTCGAGGTCACGGATACTCTCCGTAACATGTTGAGCTATGAAATCAAGTACCTCGTCGGCAATCATCAAGCCATCTTGCGACGCTTTCATGGTGAGCACATCTCGACGCAGTTCATAGTCGGGCTTTGCAAGCTCCACCGTCATACCCCATTTGAATCTCGAAATCAGCCGTGGTACCATTCCGTCGAGGTCCGACGGGCGGCAATCGCTCGACATGATGAGCTGCTTGCCCTGGTTGTGCAGCTGATTGAAGATGTGGTAGAAGGTGTTTTGCGTACCATGTTTTCCCGCCAACTCCTGGATGTCGTCGATGATAAGCACATCGATGCTCTGGTAGAAGTTGATGAAATCGGGAACCTTGTTGGTGCGCACCGCTGTGGTGTACTGGTTCTCAAACAGGCGTGCCGTGACATACAGCACGCGGGTGCGTGGATAGCGCTCCTTGATCTTGATGCCGATGGCCTGAATCAAGTGAGTCTTGCCCACGCCGGTAGAACCGAACACAAACAGCGGATTGAAGGTCTTGCACTTCGGGTCGGTGGCTATTGCCTGACCTATGCTCACTGCAAGCTTGTTGCTCATGCTGCCACAATAGTTCTCAAAGGTGTAGCGCGGATTGAGCTGTGGATCGATGTCGGCCAGTTCGCCCGTGTCGAAAGGATTAGAGGAAGCTGCTTGCTGCTGCATGAGCCGGTTGTTGATGGCTGTGCTCGGAGCTTGATCCTGCACCGTCACCCCCGACTCATTGTCGTCCTTCACCACATTATAATTATAATATAGCTTCACGCTCTTGCCAAACACACGCTTAAGCGTGGCCTTGAGCAAATTGTAGAAGCGCTCCTCGATTTGCTCAACAAAGAACTCCGATGGGACATTCAGTGTGAGCTTGTCGTCGACAAAGTCAACAGCTACAATGGGAGCAAACCAAGCATTATACTGCTCGGTCGTCAGGTTGTCCTTGAAGATTTCAAGGCATTTGTTCCATTGCGTTATGTGTTGCTTTTCTGACATTAATTTTCGATTATGGGGCTACTTTGAGCAATACAAAATTGCAAGTTTTTTTTTATATAAAAAAGTGCAGAAAAAATTTGTTTTTTTGAAAAATATTCTATCGTTATTGAATAACAATCACTTATGATTTATGCCTATTGTTTCTGTCAAAATCTGCACCTACAATCTAATACTCATTTATATATCAAGCCCTTAAATATCCACACTACTGGTATCCATAGCACCTCACCCTACCCCTCAGGTGCCCTAAAACACCCTTATTGTGTGGGTTTGGGTTTAGTGCAGTTTTTTTTTACAAAAAAGGCTATTTAGAATCGTTCTAAATAGCCAATTTCCGGTCATACTCTCACATCAAAATACCTTGATGGTGATGTATTTCTTCGGGTTCTGCTTGATGTCGGCAAGCAGCGCCTCAAGGTTGGCGATAGCCTGATTGGCGTTATTATAGAGTTGTTTGTCATTCAGCAGCAAACCGAGCGACGAGTTGTTGTCGTTCAGTTTCGATGTAAGTTGCTTCAGGTTGTTGATAGTCTGGTTAAGATTATCCACGGTGGCCTGCATGGGCAACTGCTTCAGCGAGCCTGAGAGGTCAGAGAGGTTGCTCACGGTGTTCTTCAGCTCGCCTGCCACGCCATTCACATTGCCCACCACGCTGGGAACCGAGTTGTTCAGGGTGGCCATGAGCGTCGACAGCTGCCGAGCGCTGGCATCGAGCTGCGCGGTGATGTCGTCGAGCCGCGATACCGAGCGGTTGAGAGCAGGATTGGCCACCACATTATTAATACTGCCCAGAATGGAATCAAGCTTGGGCAGCATGGCTGTGACCTGAGGCATCACATCGGCGCCCACCTTGTCCATCAGGCCTACTTTGAGCTGAGTGGGAATCTTGTCGCCCACATTCAGATACTGCCTGGAGTGACCTAATATCAATTCAAGCTTGCCGCCACCCAGCAGTTCGCTGGCACTGCTCACGAAGGAACCTTCGGGCACCTTGAACTCCTTGTCAAGATTCAGTTCAACCTCTATCTTATTGGTCGCATAGTTATACTCCATGTCACGCACCTGACCCACCTGAAAGCCGTTCACGGTTACAGGGGTAGCGATGGTAAGGCCATCGACGCGGTCAAACACTGCATAGTAGTAATTGGCGGGCTTGAACAGATTCACACCTTTGAGATACTGTATACCCCAGTATAACAGTGCAATTCCCGCAATCACGGTGAGGCCTATGAGGAAATTCTTTTTCATTGAAGTTGCTTTTTCACAAATGAATTAATCTGCAAAAATAAGAAAAATACCTTTGAAACCGACAATTTATGCCACCATTTTTTCACCTTATTAAGAATTTTATCTATTTTTGTAATATCATTTCACTATTTAATCTGTCACAACTATGGCCACCACTGACACACCCAAGACGGTTTACGGACTCATCGGATATCCGTTAACACACTCGTTCTCAATCGACTACTTCAACCACAAGTTCCACGCCGAGGACATCAACGCCGAGTATATCAACTTTGAGATTGAAGACATAGGCGACCTGATGGAAATCATTGCCGAGCAGCCGCAACTCAACGGACTGAATGTCACCTCGCCCTACAAGGAACAAGTGCTCCCCTACATGAGCAAACTCGATGAAAGCGCACAGGTGGTGGGCGCCGTGAATGTGATCAAGTTTGTGAAAGACCCCAAAGACGGGCACCTGGAACTGCACGGCTACAACTCTGATGTGATGGGATTCTATCGCTCCATCGAGTCGCTGCTCAACGAGAACCGCAAAAAGGCCATGGTGCTGGGCACAGGCGGCGCATCGAAGGCTGTGGCACATGCACTCAAGCAACTGGGCGTTGAAGTTACCCTGGTTTCGAGACAAAAGACGGCGCAGACGGTGGTCTATGAAGAAATCACCAAGGCCATGGTGCACGCCCACAAGATCATCATCAATGCCACTCCGCTGGGCAAATTCCCCGATGTGGACAAATGCCCCGACTTCCCTTACAAGTTCCTCACACGCGACCACTTGTGCTACGACCTCATCTACAACCCCGAGGAAACGCTCTTCATGAAGAACGCACGCAAGATGGGGGCCGAAGTCAAAAACGGACTTGAAATGCTGCTGCTCCAGGCCTTTGAATCCTATTCGATCTGGACCCGATAACGCAACGGGGTTGCTGATATTCCCTGCCCCATGTCAAGCTCTGTGCTATCAAGAATCCCGCTGCTGAGGGTGCTGCTGCCCTTTGCAATGGGCATCGTGGCAGCACGGTATCAGACCAGCCTGGTCACCGCTGCACTTATTCTGGCAATAGGCATAGGTATATATATTTGGTTTTCAGTTGTTTCTAACCGCAGCACAGCACTCAAGGCCAAGTTCAGGCAAAGGGCTTATGCCCCCATCTTCCTCATCATTTTTGCCATTGGCAATGCTCATGCCCTGCTCAATGTGCCTACTGAAATCAACCTGAATGACCTTGAGGGAAAGACTACCGTGGCTCGCGTCGACGACCTGAAGCACACCGACCACTCCACCTCCATTCAGGCCACCCTGCTTCAGGCTGGCGACAGCAACACGGCGCCTGTGAAAGTGACGCTCTCTACCCGCGGATGCGACTACACTCTGGCGCCAGGCGACCTGCTCGCCTTCGACGCCCACCTGAAGCGCATCACCAACCGTGGCAACCCCTACGAGACCGACTACACCCTGATTCTGCGCAACAACGGTTTCCTCTACACGCAGCATCTCCCCCTGAACGAGCTGCACAAGGTGGGCCACACTGAAACCTTCATGAACAAGGTGACATTGGCAAGGAACCGCGTAGAAGATGTGATTATCCACTCCTCGCTCGACCCCGACACTCAGGCATTTCTGATGGCGCTGCTACTGGGCAATGCCTCACACATCGACAGTGAAACGCGGCATGCCTACTCATGTGCCGGTGTGGCGCACATCCTGGCATTGAGCGGTCTGCACATGGGCATCTTCACCCTGATCATCTGGATGCTGCTCTACCCTCTCGACTACCTGCGGCTCAAGAAACTGCGCTACGCCATCACCCTGATTGCGCTCCTGGCGTTTGCCGTGTTCACGGGCCTCTCGGCATCGGTGGTTAGAGCCACCATCATGACGGCATTCGTGTTCACAGCCTACATCTTCTTTCGCAAGTCCTCGCCACTCAATGCCCTGGCGGCATCGGCTATTCTCATCCTGCTCATCAACCCCACAGCCTGGATGAATGCCGGTTTTCAGCTGAGTTTCATCACCGTAGCCGCCATCATCATTTTCGCACCAACGCCCACAGCAAAAGACCGCAAGAGGAATCCCATGATTGCCTATGCCCGGTCGACGCTCATCATCTCGGCCATTGCCATGCTCTCGACAGTAGTGCTCACAGCGCACTATTTCCACACCATCTCGCTGGCATCCATCATCTCCAACCTGCTTGTCTTGCCCTTGCTAACGGTGCTCATGGCAGGTGGCGTCATCTTCTTCTTCCTGGGCATAGCGGGCATTGATTCGCAGCTGCTCAATAGCCTTTTGGACGGACTCTTCCACCTCATCGACAACATCGTGAACGCCATTAACGGCACGGGCATTTCACACATCGACAACATTTATGTGACATGGCTCGATGTGCTGCTCTACTACGCCATCATCGTGCTCGCCGCCATTGCGCTGAAAGTCAAGTCGTGGAAACCCGCCATTGCCGCCGGAGCAGTACTTGCCGGGGCGATATTTGTTCAGGCCATCAACCGCTACCAACTGCCGAAGCATGGCGTGGTGGTGCTCAACGACTACTCCTCCACCCCTGTGTTCTTCTTTGAGAACTCGCAGGGTTACCTGTGGGTTCCCGACAAAGATGAAGTTGACCTCAAAAAGTTCAAGCACATCTATGCCGGCCTACTGGCTCACCAGCACATCGACTCCATTCAGGTGGTTGACAGCTGCGGCATTGATCTGCCTTGGGCCTATGTAAAACCACCTTTTGCCAGCATTGCCGGAAATCGCTTCACCGCCATCACCAACAAACGCAACATAGCCTTCTCGGCCACGCAATTCCCCACCACCGACTTTGCGCTCATCACCAAACGATGCCATGCAACAGCCAGCGAAGTGCAGGAACGCTACCCTGACGCCATGCTGCTGCTTTCAGGTGACATGTATGAGCCTGACCACGACACATTCAGCGCCGAGTGCGACTCTTGCCACATTCCTTATCATTCAGTGAAAAAAGATGGAGCCTGGAGCAGATTCCACTAATCATTCATGACCACTAATCCTTCTTGACCCGACCGGCCACCACAAAGTGCTTCTCATAGTAGGCCTCTCTCACATCACTCACTATCACTCCACGCGACGAGGAAGCGTGCACAAACTTGCATTCCTTCAGATAGAGTCCCACATGATTGATGCGCCGGTTTTTGTTTCCTGTGTTGAAGAATATCAGGTCGCCTTCCTTGAGGTCGCTCTTGTCGATCTCGTGGCAATTCTTCTCAAATATCTTCTGTGAGTTGCGTTCGATTTTCTGATGATAGACCGTCTTGTAGACCTCCATCACAAAACCCGAACAGTCAGTTCCCTGCCTATCATGGCCAGCATACTTATAGGGTGTGCCCAGCCACGATTTCACCTCGCGGTAAAGGTGCTTGTTATCCTTGCGGTCCAGTTTGATGTCGAGCGTGCGCCAATCGTCGCTCACGCGATAAGTGGTGTTGGTGGTTGTAGTCTCCACCACCTTCTTTTTGGAGCGACAACTGGCCGCACAGCCAGCCAGCAGTGCCAGCAGCACCACTATTATCGCCTTATGTAAACTCCACCGCAACAAGTCTTTATTGTGTTTTTAAACGAGAAATGTGCTAAAGGCATACGATTCATTCATAAACCCTTAGCACATTCTCAAGTATGTGTTCCTTTATCAGGCTTCTTCTTTCTTCTCTTCCTCGGCAGGCTCTTCCTTGTCGTCAAAGGTAGTGAAACCGGCGTTGACGAGCACATTATACCAGGCAATCACCTTCTTGATGTCGGTCTTGTAAACGCGGTTCTCGTCATAGTCGGGCAGAACGCCAATGAAGAACTCATGCAAAGCCTCGGGAGTGGTGTACTTGCTTGCATCAAGGGTTTTTCCCTCATATTTTGCATAAATGGCCTCAAGCACCTTGCTCAGGGGCACATCCTCGCCTGTTGTGTAGATGGCGACATCGCCCAGCGAAATGATTCTCTCGCGGGCATGCGCGGGCATGCGCTTCTTGTCGACCAGACTCTCTACAATAATCGTATTCTTACCGTGTGAAAGCAGTTTATACAAACCAGGCTTTCCTGAAATGTTCAAAATTTCCTTTAACATAGCTTTTATTTAGTTTTTTATTTCACGCAACAAAGATAGCGATTTTTTCTCGTTCTCGGGGTAAAAGGCGATGAGGTTTAAAAGATTGAAAGCAACTTTAACACTTGCAAGGCTTGAGTTCCCGCATGGCATCTACAATCTGAGGCAGAATGGCCTGCTCGCCATCGTTCACAATCACCACATCGGCCTTGCCCTCTTCGGCCTGCTGCGACCTGATGCGGTCGGCCACCTGCGAGACGGTGAGGCCGCTACGCTGCATCACCCGCTCTATGCGCACCTGCATGGGAGCGGTAACCGTCCACACGGCATCGACCATGGCATCCATCTTGCTCTGGTGCAGGATGGCTGTCTCCACAAATGCGATTGGAGTAGCCTGACTCTGGCACCAGCGTTTCACATCGTCACGCACAGCAGGATGAACTATGCTGTTGAGCAGTTGCAAGGCTTCAGGATTATTGAACACCTTCGATGCCAAGCCGGCACGATTAAGCTTGCCGTCGGCATCAAACACTTCAGGGCCGAATGCCTGAATCAATGCTTCCCTAACGCGAGCATCAGCATCCATAAGCCGCCGTGCCTCGCTGTCGGTGTCATATACGGGATATCCCATAGTGGCAAGCACCTTGCTCACCACACTCTTGCCCGACCCTATGCCACCCGTTATCGCAATGAGCATAATCGACTAATGCTTCTCGATGATGTATTCAACACTGTCGACACCCACCTCTACATTCTTGAATACGGCTGGCGCCTCGCCCACCGATATCGCGGCCTTTTTATTCTTTGATGTCACATCGATTGTGTTGTAATCGACCACTACGGTAACATCATTGTCACGCGTCTCATCCTTGTAAAGGCTCTTGGGCACAAGATACGACACTTCTACCGTAGATGGCAGCACCACCACATTGATGCCTGGAGGTAGGTTGCGCACCGACACGGGCACCATTTTGCGTTTCAATATCACCTGCTCGATGGGAACCATCACATCCACCACATTCGGAATGATGCGTGCACCGTTAATGGGCGAAAGCACCACCTTGCGACGCAGCGTGTCGGTCAGCCCGGTTTCTTTCACATGATAGGTATAAACCTCGTCGATTGTGGAAAGTGTGAGACGGTCGGAGTACACCATCACCGAGTCGAGACTCGTCTCGGTGGTTCCGTTAATCACATACTTCAAATCAGGCTCTATGTCGAGATCATAGCGAATGGGAACCTTCTTGCCCGGCGATGTCGTGTACTTGAGATTCATCGACTCGGGATAGATGCTCACGATGGTAGCGTCGCGGTTCAACGACTTCTTCAGGATGTTGCGCAACTGCACCGAGGTCATCTTGAACAAGCCCGAGGCATTATCGGCATAGTCTGAGAATTTAATCTGAATCTTGTTGCTGGAAGTGAGATAGTATTTTACAAACAACATGCCTCGGTCCTTCACCGTCACATTGATGGTCGTCGGCAGTTTGTCAATCATCGTCACTTCTGCCGGAACGCCCACATACTCTACAGTAAAGGTCAAATCCTGCTGTATCACCTTGTTAAGCGTGATAAAGCACCAGAACAAGGCTGCTATCACCACAAACAGCAGGTAGAGCAGAACCGAACGCGTTGTAAAATACTTCTTGCGCATTGTTAATTGTCAGATTTTTGGAACACCCCAAACCCTGTGGCGTTCAGGGTGTACCTGTTTGTTGTTTACTTATCGCTTCACATCGGCACCAGTGGCAACCACATCTTGAGCCGAAGGATAGACCATAGCCTTGTCGATGGTAATCTTCACGCCATCGGCTATTTCAAGAATGATAGTGCCGTTGTCACGCACTTCCTTAATGGTGCCATGAATGCCACCGGCAGTTGTCACCTTCTGGCCTTTTTCCATAGCATCGCGGAATTTGCGAATCTCTTTCTGTTTCTTGTTCTGGGGACGAATCATGAAGAAGTAGAAAATGGCGATCAGCGCCACAATCATGATCAGTGAACCCATGCCGCCACCCATAGCGCCAGCACCAGCATCGCCAGCAGGAGCAGCAGCTCCGCCATTAGCAGCTTGTAATAAAATAAAATTAAGCATAATAATTGAAATTTATGGTTAGTAAAAATTATTTCATCAGTGTGCCTTCGCTCTTCATTCGCCGCACGGCCGCATGTAGTATGCCGTTTACAAACTGGCCACTGCGGGCTGTGCTGAAGTTCTTGGCCATCTCAATATACTCGTTAAGCGACACATTTACGGGAATGTTGGGGAAGGTCTTGATTTCGGTCAAAGCCACGCACATGATGATGCGGTCCATCAAAGCGATGCGGTCAACATCCCAATTCTCACTCTTCACAAACGAGTCGATGAGAGCATTGTTCTCTTCGAGTTGCTCGATTGAGGTCAAGAACAGAGTCTCGCTGTATTCACGGTCTTCCTCGTCCTTGAACTGTGGCAGGATGGGATGCTCCACTTGGTCTTCAAATCGCCTGATGGTCTTCATCACAAACTGACCAATGATGTTCAAGTCATCAATGCCCCAGTAAATCGACTTGCTTTCGACAAATTCAAACAGGTCGTCGTCTACCAGCATAACCCGTTTCAGCATCTGGTGCCACAACTCGCAGTCAAGGGCTTCGCTCGTCTCAGCCATTGTCATATAGTCGTGATACAGTTTACTGTTGAGCACCTTGTCGAGCATGAGGCGCAGGAAGAGTTCATCGTCGCGCCAGGTGATGTTGTGCTCATTGATATAGTCCTGCAATTCCTCACAATTTCTCAACTGCTCAACAAGCCAGTTGTCGATGAAGCGGGTGTTGGGATTCAAGTCTTCGTCGGTAGGCAGGAACTTGTGCTTGGCCTCATCGAGTCGCAGCGCCTGCAGGTCGGTCAGGTCAATGATCAACTTAAACAGGGAGTAATACAGTTCCAGCGACTTGTCGAAACTTTGTTTCAACGCTTTCTTGGGGTCCGACTTCGACCTCTTCTTGCCGTCGGTTGCCGCCTCAGGATCTCTCGATAGCATATAAGAGTAAACGAGTTGAACAACCTTGATTCTGATTAAAACGCGATTTATCATTGTATCTTGTATTTTTTATTGTCAATTATGTGAATTTGCTGTCTGACCGTCGTTCAGTCGCTGACGCACCACTTCATACATGAGGATGCCAGCGGCGACCGATACATTCAGAGAATGAATATTGCCGAATTCGGGTATGGCAACGAGGGTGTCGCACAGCTTCAGCACATCGGTCGAGATGCCCTTGTCTTCGCCACCCATCACCAGCGCTACAGGCGAGGTGAAATCGGCTTGCGTGTAATTGATAGAGCCTTTCTCGGTGGCACCTACAATCTTGAAGCCACAGTCACGCAAGTAACTCACCGCCGTAACCAGATTGCGTTCACGGCACACAGGCAGGTGATTCAATGCGCCGGCCGAGGTCTTTACGGCATCGGCATTGACGGTCACACTGTTTCGCTCGGGAATGACCAGCGCATTCACTCCGGCACACTCACATGTGCGGGCAATCGCACCGAAGTTGCGCACATCGGTCACACCATCCAGAACCACCATGAACGGGTTCAAGCCATCGTCATAAAGCATCGGCACCACATCCTCGAGTTTATAGTAGGTAACAGCAGCCATCATGGCCAACACACCCTGATGATTAGCACGGGTTATGCGGTTAATGCGCTCCACAGGCACACGCTGCATGGGCACTCCATGCAGGCGCACCACCTCCTGAAGCTCCTTCAACTGGTCACTGCTCAAGTCACGCTTCACAAGTAGTTTGTCGACCTGCTTGCCAGCTTCAATCGCCTCGATCACAGCACGGATGCCAAATATATATTGTGATTTATCTATCATTTGCTTGACTGATTAATGATTTTGCATTCTCGATTGCGGCACTGTTCACATCCTTGCCGCTCAGCATTCGCGCCACTTCCTGCACATGTTGCGCTTCATCGAGCAAGTCAACATGAGTCACGGTCGAGTCGGCCTCGTCGGTCTTATAGACTTTGAAGTGCGTGTGGGCATAAGCAGCCACCTGAGGCAGATGCGTGATCGATATCACCTGCAGGTGATTAGAAATCTCGCCCATCATGTTACCTACCCGACTTGCCATATCGCCCGACACGCCCGTATCCACTTCATCAAAAATGATGGTGGGCAGTTTCACGGTGCGTGCCAGCACGGTTTTCACACACAACATCAAGCGCGATATCTCGCCGCCCGATGCCGTGTTCTTCACGGGCATGAGCGACTGATTCTTGTTGAAGGCAAAGCAGAATTCCACGCTATCGCTTCCAGTCTCGCCAAGTCCGCTGTCACTGAAACGGATGTCGAATTGCAGATTGTTCATACCCAGTGACTGGGCAAGTGGCAACAACTGGTCCATGAACCGCGTGGCGGCTTTCTTGCGCGACGCTGAAAGGTCGCTGGCCAAACGCCGCACAACCTCATGCTGCTCGGCAAGCTTCGTTTCCAGCTGCCTGATGGTCTCGTCGCTTCCGTCTATCTTCTGCAAGGCGTCAGCATAGCCTCGCTGAATCTCAAGCAGGTCGTTCACCGTTGTCACATGGTGCTTGCGTTCAAGTGCAAACAGGTCGTTCAACCTCGACTCTATCCTTTCAAGCTGTTGCGGGTCATCAACAAGGGCTTCATCAATCGCAAATAGCGACTCCGAAACATCCTTCAGTTCTATGGCTGTAGTCCTGATGCGGCCAGCCAGTTCCTTCAGTTCCGGCATTTTGTCGCCACAATTCTCAAGACTCTGAACCACTTCACGCAACTGGTCCAGGACCGACCCGTCGGCACTGTTCAGTCGCATTTCACTGCCACCCGTCGCCTCCTTGAGTTCAGCCACATTGCTCAACTTGCTTTGCAGCAATTCCAGTTCAGCATCTTCATTCTCCTTGAGGTTCATTTCCTGGAGTTGATTCAGCTGAAAACGGATATAATCTTCTTCATCACGGCTCTTTTCAAAGTTCTCCTTCAACTGTTTCAATTCCCGCTGAAGTGATTTATAAGAGCCGTATTCCTTGCTATAACTCGACAACAATGAGGCATTTTGCCCTATCTCATCGAGCACATACAACTGGAAACCAGCATCGGCCAGCAGCATGTTGCTGTGCTGGGAGTGAATGTCGACCAATCGCATGGCAAGTTCTTTCAAAGTCGAGACATTCACCGGCGTGTCGTTGACAAAAGCCCTGGAACGACCCGATGGTGCTATCTCCCTTCTGATGATGCAATGATCATCATAGTCTATATCATTCTGTTCAAAAAATGATTTCAAGTGGTTTTGAGCGATGTCGAACGATGCCTCTACCACCGTCTTCTTCTCGACATCCCTGATCGACTTCACATCGGCACGGTCACCCAACAGGAGTGACAAGGCGCCTAAAATAATCGACTTACCTGCACCCGTCTCACCCGTTATAATCGACAGCTTCTCACCGAACTCGATCTCAAGTTCGTCGATGAGCGCGTAATTCGATATATTAAGGGTTCGTAGCATTACTGGTGGTTAATTGCCCGTGTCTTCTTGTTTTATTTTGTCTAATCGCTGCCCCTCGGTGGGATAGATGGGATAAAGGGTTTCATAGACCGACTGCTTCTCGGTCATGTTAGCCTTCGAGTAGATGTTCACGAGTTCATCGAGTTTGGCATCCTTGAACATCGACAGGCACACCGACATGGGCGTGTCGTCATGAATCTTCTTGAGAATGTCAAGAGTACCCGTTACCACTGCACGGCCCTTATCAACGCTCAACACCATCTGGTCAAGACCCAGGCGATGATAATCGTAGTAGATCTGACGAATGCCTTCGGTAGCCTTGTCGGTATAAGCGCTCAGCACTGCACTGCGGTTCTTCGTGTCCTCAAATGCCTTCCAACCACTCTCACCACTACTCTGAGCCATGCGCACCACATTGGCTGCCCTTTCGTAATAGGGGTCGCCACCTCTCATAGAGAAGGTATCAAAATCCATGGCGATAATCAGGTAGGCATAGAAGTTCAGAATTGCCGTCAAGTTGCTTTGCATCTCTATCTCCGAGAACACCAGAGGTTCGTTTTCCTGATAAGTGAAATCAATCTTCGAGTCCTTGAAATTAATGATTGTAGTCATGTAAGAACTGTTATATACCGGGCGTTTCGACTGAATTTGCAGATCGCCTTTCATCTGGCCCGTACCGTCGTTGTATTCACTGATGGTGAAAAACAGCTTGCACTCAATGCGCTCATTTGTGCCAAACTGGGCATCGGTCCACTTCGTGGTGTTCATATACTCGGCAATAGCCTCTTGCAAGGTCTTGAAAATCTCCTTGTTGGCATTTGACACCTTAGAGGCATTGATTTCAACCTCGCAATTCAGCTCCTCGGCATGCACCAACGATGTAAAGCACGTCAGCACCATGCACATCAGAGCTACGATGTATCTTATTGGTTTCATCATTTCAAATATTTGGATTTCAGCACATCCACAATGTCCTTGGCCACCATGCGTTTGTCCTTGCAAGGATACACGGTTTCACTACCATCGCTTTCAATGATTTTCACCTTGTTGGTGCTGCACTGGAAACCTGCGCCCTCATCCTTAAGTGAATTCAGGACAATGAAATCGAGATTTTTCTTCAGCAGTTTCTCATGTGCATGTGCATCCTCGTTATCGGTTTCAAGGGCAAAACCCACAAGCACCTGGTCTGGGCGCTTCATCGCGCCAGCGGCCTTGGCAATGTCGGGATTCTTTACCAGCGTGAGCACAGGTGCATCACCTTTCTCGCGCTTGATTTTATGGTCCATCACATGCTCCACCTTGTAGTCGGCCACAGCGGCACACATGATTGCTATGTCGTGCTCGGGAAAACGGGAAACAACGGCATTGTGCATCTCATCGGCGCTCATCACATCAATACGGGTCACACCAGGATGTGCTATTGAAAGATTCACCGGTCCCGTCACAAGCGTCACTTCGGCTCCACGCTCGGCACACTCTTGCGCCAGTGCAAAGCCCTGCTTGCCCGACGAGAAGTTGCCAATGAATCGCACAGGGTCGATTTTCTCATAGGTAGGACCAGCTGTAATGAGCACTTTCTTCCCTTGCAGGTCGTGCTGCTGGTCGAAGAAAGCGTCGAGCACCTTATAGATGTTTTCGGGCTCTTCCATGCGGCCCTTCCCTATCAGGTGGCTCGCAAGTTCACCAGCTGCCGGCTCAATGATGTGATTCCCGTAGCTGCGCAACAGGTCAAGATTGCGCTTGGTGGTGGGATGCTTGAACATGTCAAGATCCATAGCCGGAGCCACAAACACGGGTGCTTTTGCCGACAGATAGGTGGTCACCAGCATGTTGTCGGCCACACCATTCGCCATTTTACCTATCGTCGAGGCTGTTGCGGGCGCAATCACCATCGCATCGGCCCACAGGCCAAGGTCCACATGGCTGTTCCACTGGCCAGTGTTGGCGGTGAAAAACTCGCTGATCACGGGCTTGCCGCTCAAGGTCGAGAGCGTCAGCGGAGCAATAAACTCTTTAGCGTTGGGGGTCATGATCACCTGCACCTCGGCTCCGCCTTTCACCAGCAGTCGCACAAGCGAAGCAGCTTTATAAGCGGCTATTCCGCCAGTGATTCCCAATATGATTTTTTTTCCGGCTATCATTTTTATAATTATTTCATGCGCAGCTTGATTCTCGTCAACATCTTCTTGGTGTTCAACGGGAAATCGCCCTGCATCATCCAACCATAGTAACTCGGTTCCTTCTTCAGCACCTCTTCAACAGGTCTCCCTTTGTGCTTGCCGAAGTTGAACACTTCCACTTTATCGTCGTTATAAATCATGCGACCTGCGAGGTCCACATTCTTGTTGTGCGACGAGAATTCTGACAGAAACGCCACATCATTCTCAAGATTAGGATAACGGTCGAGTTGAGCCTTGAGCACCTCATAAGTGGCTCGCGTATCGGCTTCGGCCGAATGGGCATCCTCCAGATTTTTCCCGCAATAGAACTTGTAGGCGGCAATCAGCGTGCGCTGCTCCATCTTGTGGAAAATCGTCTGAACATCAATGAAACGGCGCTTGCTGAAGTCGAAGTCTACTCCTGCACGCAAAAATTCCTCTTCAAGCAGCGGAATGTCGAACCGGTTGCTGTTGAAGCCAGCCACATCGCAGCCCTCGAAGATGCGGGCAAGGTCTTTTGCCACCTGCTTGAAGGTGGGTGCGTCCTTCACATCGGCATCGGTGATGCCATGCACCGCGGTCGCCTCCTCAGGGATATGCCTCTCAGGGTTCAGCCGGCGGCTCTTCACCTCCTCGGCACCATTGGGATAGACCTTAATAAGCGACAGTTCCACAATCCTGTCTCTCATGATGTCGACACCGGTTGTCTCGAGGTCAAAGAATATGATGGGATTCTTCAGGTTCAGTTCCATCTTTTTCTCTGATTATTGCAACAATTTAGAGCATCATGGGCATAAGCAGGATGAGGAGTTCCTCATCATCCTCCTGTTCAGCGGGCACGAAGATACCGGCCTTTGATGCATCCATCAGCTTGATTACAGCGGTTTCAGAGTCGATGTTGTTCAGCACATCAATGATGTTCTCATCGTTGAAGCCGATGGCCATCTCCTCGCCATTGTAGTCGCACTGAATCTTCTCCTCAGCCGAGGTCGAGTAGTCGACATCCTGGGTCGACAGGAATATCTCGTTCTCCTTCAGTTCCAGTTTCACAAGGCCGCTTGAACTGGTCGACACCGACACGCGACGCAATGCGTTGAGCAGCGACAGGCGGTCGACTGTTACGCTATAAGGATTGTTGGTAGGAATCACCGAATTGTAGTTGGGATAACGGCCATTCACGAAGCGGCAGGTAAGCGAGTACTCGGCAGTTTCAAAAGTGGCGCTCTTGCTGTCGACGGTAATCTCAATCTCACCCTCGGCCTTTTCGAGAATGCTGCTCAAGATGGCGGCAGGCTTAGTGGGCAGGATGAACGAGTGCTCCAGACCTGTCTTCACATTCAACTTGCGATAGCGAACCAGCTTGTGAGTATCTGATGCCACAAACACAATCTCTTCAGGTTTGATATCCCAAAAGATACCCATCATCACAGGACGCATGTCATCAACGCCAACAGCAAAGATGGTGTGCTGAATGCCTTCTACCACCTTGTCGATGGGAAGTTTGAACTTTTTGGGTTCCTCATCGGTCACAGCCTTTGAGGGGAATTCATTGCCATTGATAGCCACAAAGTTGAAACGACCGTTCTGGTACTGGATGTTCACTTCGAGGCTGCTGTCGTTAATGTCAAAGGTCAGTGCCAGGTCGGGCAGAGTCCTGAGCATGTCGAGCAGGTTTTTCACATTGGCAGCAAATTTGCCAGAGCCCTCAGCCTCCTCTACCTGCACATAGGTAGTGAGCGTATTCTCCTGGTCGCTACCAGTGATGACGAGTTTGTTACCTTCGAGGTTAAACAGGAAATTGTCGAGGATTGTGAGTTTGTTCTTTGAGTTCACGACTTTGCTCACTGCCGACAGATGAGTGAGCAACAACTTACTTTGGATGTTGAATTTCATATATTTAAATTTTATTTGTTATTAATTTTCGTTTTATCTCTTTATTTAAACTACAAAAATACGATATTTAATGCTAATAACGAAAAAAATAGCCGCCGAATTTTATCGGCGGCCAAAAATATTGCGATATTTAAATCTTTTTCACCAAATCGACACTCTATCTTCGGGAGTTCTGTACATCTTATCACCTTCTTTGATGCCAAATGCATCGAAGAACCACTCCATGTTGCGCAGAGCCACATTCACACGGTTCACGCCCAGCGAATGCGGATCTACCTTGGTGCGACGCAAGATTTCCTCTTTCGTGATATTGGCAGCCCACACATTGGCATAGCTCAGGCAGAAGCGCTGGTCGGGCGTGAATCCGTCGATCAGTTCGTTGCCCTTGCCCTGCTCTGTCTTCTTGAAGGCAGTGTAGGCCACACGCAGGCCACCATGGTCGGCAATGTTCTCGCCCATGGTGAAGTTGCCGTTGGCATGTACATCATCGGCCACAATCTCGGCACTGTACTGTGCACCCAGCTTCTCGGCAAGAGCCTTGAACTTTTCAGCATCCTCAGCCGTCCACCAGTCAACCATGTTTCCCACATGGTCAAAGTTGCGACCCTGGTCGTCGAAACCGTGAGTCATCTCATGACCAATCACCACACCAATTGCGCCGTAGTTGCTGGCATCGTCGGCATTGGGATCGAAGTATGGAGCCTGAAGAATGGCGGCAGGGAAACAAATCTCATTACTCGAGGGCTCATAGTAGGCATTCACAGTCTGAGGGGTCATGTACCAGCGGTCCTTGTCAACGGGTTTGCCCAGCTGTGACAGTTCATAGTTGGCACTGAACTGCAACACACCCTTCACATTCTCCCAATAAGAGGCATTCTTGTCGATGGTCACATCGCTGTAGTCGCGCCACTTGTCAGGATAGCCAATTTTCACCGTGAAGCTGTTGAGTTTCACCAGTGCGTTTACTTTGGTCTTGGGACTCATCCAGGTCAGGTTCGCGATGCGTTCGCCCAAAGCCACTTTCAGGTTGTCGACCAGCTTTTGCATCTTCTTCTTGGAATCTTCAGGGAAGTATTTCTCCACATAGAGCTGACCCACAGCCTCGCCAAGCATGGTGTTAGGCACATTGAGCGCGCGTTTCCAACGGGGCTGCATCACCTGCTTGCCCGACATGGCACGGCTGTACATGTCGAAGTTGGCCTGCACAAAGTCGTCGCTCAAGAAATTCGAAGCAGCATCAATATACTTGAACTTCAGATAGTCCTTGATTTCCTCGTCTTTCAGGGTCTTCAGCATCTCATCTACCTTAGCAATCGATTTGGGCTGGAACACGCAAATCTTGTCAACATTCTTCACATTCAGCACATCCCAGTCGATGTTCTTGTACTGCTGCTTCAGATCGGCCACATTCATCACATTATAGAGCTTACTGTAGTCGCGGGTCTCTTCGCGGGTCATTGCCACGCGGGCCAGGTCGGTCTCAATCTTCATCACATTCTTGGCGGCCTTCTTGGCAGCACCTTTCTTGTAACCGGCCAGTTCAAACAGGCGCTCAATGTAGTTCACATAGGCATTGCGCACCTTCACCGTGTTGGCATCGTTCTCCAGATAGTAGTCACGATCGCCCATGCTCAGTCCACCCTGCATCATGTAGAACATGTTTGCGTTAGAATTTTTCAGATCTGCCATCACTGCTGTGCCAAAGAATGGCGAACCTATGCCCATCTGCATCCAGGCAATCAGTTTCATGAAGTCGCTGCGCTTGGCGGCATCAATCTTGGCGAGGTCAGCCTTGAGCGGATTGACACCCTCTGCATTCAGGCGCACACTGTCCATACCCAGCAAGTAGAGGTCGCTCACCTTTTGGGCAATGGTGCCTTGAGGCAGGTTATTCCCCAAATTGGTGATGATGTCCTTCACCTGCTCACGGCTGTTCTCAGCAAGCTGGTCAAAGGTGCCGAAACGGGCATACTGTGGATCAAGCGGGTTGGCTTTTTGCCAGCCACCGCAGGCATACTGATAAAAATTCTCGCCGGGCGACACGCTCAAATCCAGATTGTTGCGGTCAACGCCCTTCTCAAGGTTTCCTGCATTCATTGTCATTGTTGCAATTGCAGCTAATGTTAAAAATAAGATTTTTTTCATCATGTTTATAGTTGTTGGTTAATAAGTTCCAGTTCTTCGCTCGCCGTCTCCCACTCCTGCATGGTGGCTTCGAGCTCTTCAGAGCAACGGGCATGACGGCTATATATGTCGGGGTCGCCGGCCGCTCCTGCCGACAACTTCTCTTCAATCTCCTTGATTTCACTTTCCAGTTCGTTGATGCGGCTCTCGAGAGTGGCAACCCGCTTCTGCGCCTGTTTCAACCGGCGACTTTGCTCTTTCTGCTCCAGATAGTCGAGTTTCGATTGCTTTACATCCTGAACTTCACCCTTGGCAACTGACTGAGGTTTCTCCTTGCGTTCGAGTTCGGCAAGCGTGGCAATCTTCTTGTGTTCAAGGAATTCATAGATGCCGCACAGGTGCTCACGCACCCTGCCGCCACCGAATTCATACACCTTCTCGACAAGACCATCGAGAAAATCGCGGTCATGCGACACCACAATCACCGTTCCATCAAAGTCTTTGATGGCGCTTTTCAGAATGTCTTTTGTTCGCATATCAAGATGGTTGGTCGGCTCATCCATGATGAGCAGATTCACTGGCTGCAATAGCAGGCGCATCATGGCCAGACGGCTCTTTTCGCCGCCCGACAGCACCTTCACCTTCTTCTCCGACTCCTCGCCACCAAACATGAAAGCGCCCAGCAAGTCGTTGATGCGGGTGCGCATTTCGCCCGTCGCCACATAGTCAATGGTGTCATATACGGTGATGCTCTCGTCGAGCAGTTGTGCCTGATTTTGGGCAAAATAACCAATCTTTACATTGTGGCCTATCTGCAATGAACCATCAAAAGGGATCTCGTTCATGATGCACTTTACGAGTGTCGACTTACCAGCGCCATTCTTGCCCACAAACGCCACTTTCTCGCCACGCTTAATGGTGAAAGTCACGCCTTTGAAAACTTGCAAATCACCATAGTTCTTGGCCACATCTTCGGCTATCACAGGATAATCGCCCGAACGGGGTGCCGGCGGGAATTTCAACCGCAGGTGCGAGGTATCCACCTGATCCACCTCAATGCGCTCTATCTTTTCCAGTTGCTTGATGCGGCTCTGCACCTGCACCGCCTTCGTTGCCTTGTAGCGGAAACGCTCAATGAAGTCCTCGGTGTCATGAATCAGTTTCTGCTGATTCTCATAGGCGCGCATCTGCTGTTCGAGCCGCTCTTTGCGCAATTCCACAAAGTGAGAGTAATTCACATTGTAGTCATAGATTTTGCCCAGCGAAATCTCGATGGTGCGGCTTGTCACATTGTCGATAAATGCGCGGTCATGCGACACCAGCACCACTGCCCCACTATGGTTCTTCAAGAAAGTCTCCAGCCACTGAATTGAATCGATGTCAAGGTGATTGGTCGGCTCATCGAGCAGCAGGACATCGGGCCTGGTCAGCAGCAACTTGGCTATCTCCACACGCATGCGCCAGCCTCCACTGAATTCACTCGTGGGGCGGTCAAAGTCGGTGCGTTCAAAGCCAAGGCCAATGAGCGTCTTCTCCAACTCGGCCTCACAGTTGTCGCTGCGCAGCAAGGTCAACTGATCTGTCTTGTGACCAATTTCGTCAATGAGTTTCTGATAGCTCTCACTCTCATAGTCGGTGCGCTCTGCAAGCAGCTGGTTGAGCCATGTCAGTTCCTCATCAAGCATCTTCACATGGTCAAAGGCCTTCATCACCTCGGCTCGCAGTGTGGTTTCATCGGCAAGACGCATCTGCTGAGGCAGATAGCCTATCGTCAGGTCGGCAGGTTTCGAAACCAAACCCGAAGTAGGTTGCTGCAGGCCGGCGATGATTTTGAGCATCGTCGACTTGCCCGCACCATTCTTGCCCACAAGAGCTATCTTGTCCTTCTTGTTGATAACATAACTGATATTATCAAAAAGCGGCTTGCTGCTGAATTCGACTTTGAGGTTCTGTATGGAAATCATAATGGCTATTTCGTACTGCAAAGATACAACTATTTATCATATTTTTCCTACTTTTGTGCCATGATTGATTCCTATACTGTATTCTGCGCTCCTTTGCAGGGGGTGACCAATCATGTTTGGCGACTGGCTCATGCCACCATCTTTGGCGGCATAGATGCCTATTTCTCACCTTTCATGCGCATAGAGCATCAACAGCTGCTCAAACGCGACATCAACGATGTATCCCCAGTCAACAACCAAGGAATCAATCTAATACCGCAGATTCTCGCCTGCAAGCCTAACGATGCTACTACTATGGCACTGCACCTCAAGGACGAAGGCTACAGTCATATCAACATCAACCTGGGTTGCCCATTCCCGCCCATTGCCTTGCGACACAAGGGTTCCGGCATGTTGCCCTATCCCCACGAGATTGAAGCGCTGTTTAGGGCACTCAAACCCATCCCAGAACTCTCGTTCTCAGTGAAGATGCGGCTCGGCTGGCAGCGCCCCGATGAGTGGCAGCAGGTATTGCCGTTATTCAGCATCATTGAACCCAAATTCATCATCGTCCATCCCTGCATCGGTAAAGATCAGTATAAGGACAGCCTCAATCTCGAGGCATTTCAGGAAATTGTAGATTCTTCCTCATTCCCGCTCATCTACAACGGCTGCATCCACAGCATCGACAACGTAATGAGCATCATTCATCGCTGGCCTTCGCTGCATGGAGTCATGATCGGGCGAGCCCTGGCGAGCAATCCGGCACTGCTGGTTCCTGAGAAGGTCACCCCCGATAATTATCACAAGTTCTATCTTGAAATCTATAATCACTACGCCGCCACACTCACTGGGGGCGACCATCAGTTGCTTTCAACTATGCATGCATTCTGGGATTGGTTTCTCCTTGACGCTAATCACAAGTGCCGAAAAGCCATCAAAAAAGCCACTTCAATTGAGAAATACGAAAACGCGGTCAACGAATTGTTCAACTCCTTATAGCTCTGCTCACATCTTCAGATAAAAGTCTTTGCAGAGTGTCACATAATCATCGCTGAAACAACCAGCATGGTCTTCTATCACAAGCTCATTTTCCTTCATCTCACATGCCTCTTTACACAACTCCCACAGCACTCGTTTCGGCGGAAATCCTTTTACTGATATTATATTGAATTTTTTGCTAATATTCAAACTATTAAAAGTACTTTCTTCAACAATTCCTTTAATATTTTCAAAGGGAGTTATCAATGCTATTTTTCCTTCATCGGCAAGCATCGCACTTGCCACCTTGAGCAGTTGCCCATAGTCCAGATTTTGGGTGTGCCGGGCCGTCATTCGGGATGCTTCGGGCGGCAAAACGCCATGAGTAAAAAAGGGCGGATTCGACACTATCAAGTCATATTTCTCACCGCTCCACCAGGTTTCAACAGCAGTGAAGTCGCCATGCACAAGATGCAGTCGTTCTGCCCATGGCGAACGCTCAAAATTCAGGCCAGCCTCAAGTGCCGAAGCCTCATCAATCTCTATCGCATCAATCTGGGCAGCCGCATTTCGCTGCGCCACCATCAAGGCAATCACGCCGCAGCCAGTACCCACATCCAGCACTCGCCGAGCGCCTTGCACATCGCACCACGCTCCCAGCAGCACTCCGTCGGTGCCCACTTTCATCGCTGTGCGGTCGTTGAGCACCTCAAACTGCTTGAATCTGAACACTTTTTCCCTGCCCATACCAATAATGATAATAAATTTATCCTATGAGTCCCACAGACCCATAGGACAAATTCTCTCGATTTCCTGTAATTTGTTCTTATTCTATCGTTGCCGAACTCAACACAGCGTCAACATCCTTGTCAAACTCAGCCTTTTTCTCCACAGGATAAGTGATAAAGATGTTAAGACTCACACCGTTCTTTTGCATCTCATAACCAGCACGATATCCAAACTGATCCTGATACTTAACAACATAGTGATCGTCTTTCAGTTCGCTCGAAATCACATCGTCTTTCAAGGCTTTTGCCATCTCAAAACCTTGCTTGAGCGACTCCTCTGGGGTGATGTACTTGTAATCCATCTTCTTGGCAGTCATGTCAATCATGCAACCCTCCTTCACAAACAGTTTGCCGCCACGCTCAGCTTCCATAGCAGCATCTTGATTTTGAGGAACAAAGCCCTCAGGAAGTGTTACTGAATACTTGAACGCCTCGTTCTTGTAAGAGTTGCCTCCACCACACGAGTAGAGCATGGTCATCGTTGCAATAGCAACCAAAATCAATAATGTCTTTTTCATCTTTATAAAAATTTAAATTAGTTCTGATTTCATCAACAAAGTTATACAAAAGATGCTTTCCACACAAACATAAAAGAAATAATTTACATGTCCTGGAGCATGCGCAGCAACATGAGCAGCACCTCGGTCGTAGCGCGGTCTATCACGCGACGGCGGTCACCAGGCAAACGCTTGACCTGACTCACCACCCTGTCGCCACACTTCGCAGCCATCCATACTGTGCCTACAGGTTTCTCAGGAGTGCCTCCCGACGGACCTGCCACACCTGAAGTGGCCACGGCACAATGGGTCTGGAGCAACTTGCTCACGCCACACACCATCTGTTCCACAACGGGCTGACTCACGGCACCTTCCGAATCCAACGCTTCCTGCGAGACACCCAGCACACGAGTCTTCACATCGTTGGCATAAGAGACTACCGTACCTTTAAAATAGTCGCTGCTGCCAGCAATCTCGGTTATCACATGGGCAATGTTTCCGCCTGTGCAACTCTCGGCAGTGCTCAATGTGAGCCCTTTTTCCCGCAACTTTCGCCCCACGATTTCAGCAAGCGATATATCCTCATCGGCAATAATCGCCTTTCCTAACAGCTTGTGTAATTCGCTTTCACGCTGTGCCATGTGCGTTCTCAGTGTTTCGCCATCGGTCGAAATACCCGTCAAGCGCAACCGCATCAGTCCAGGCTGCGGCAAATAGGCCAGATGCATGGTTTGGGGAAGATTCCGCTCAAACTCATCGAGCATCATAGCCAGTTCCGACTCGATAATGCCCATCACCATGAAGGTGCGGAACAAGATCACCTCATCGCGATGAAAACGCTTGATCAACTGAGGAATGACTTCTCGCTCCATCATCGTTTCAGTCTCATGTGGCACACCAGGCATCGACACCAGCACCTTGCCATCGCGTTCAAACCACATGATGGGAGCCGTGCCCACCTGGTTCTGAATCACTCGGCACGATGTGGGCACCATGGCCTGCAGACGCGTGTATTCGTTCACCTGCAAGTTGCGCTTTTGCATCACAGTGCGCACATTGGCAGCCGTTGTTTCATCATACACCAGTTCGCCACCAAAGTAGCCGCACAGCGCGGGTTTGGTGATGTCGTCTTTCGTGGGCCCCAGCCCGCCGGTCATCAGCACCACATCGGTGCGCTCAAAGGCCTCGTCGATGGCGCGGGTAATGGCTTGGGCATCATCAGAAATCACACGCACGCAATCGGCCTCCCAGCCGTAAGGTGTGAGATGACGGGCTATCCAGCCCGAGTTGGTATCGGTTACCTGCCCTATGAGCAGTTCGTCACCTATGGCAATAATTGTATATTTCATTGTTGTTTTTGATTTTCAAGGATTGCTGTAATGCGTTGGGCCAATGTGGGATGGCTATAGGAAAACCACACAAAGGCCGGGTGCGGAGTGAGATTGCTCAGAGCGTGCGCACTCAGTTTTTTCAAGCCTGAAATGAGTCCTTCGCCATGACCATGTTTTGTAGCAAAACGGTCGGCGGCATACTCTGCCTTGCGTGACACACAATTCATTAGCGGGTCAAGAATCAGCTGAATAGGGGTCAACAACTGCGAGAACGCCACCATCGACAGCACGAATGAGGGCGCCGTGCCACCCAGCGCCTCGGGCAGGAGCGGACTCGACACCATGAGTGAGAACACATACAGATACACGCCCACCGTAACGATACTCGAGAACATGGTCTTCAATGTGTCGTGATGCTTGTAATGCCCCACCTCATGCGACAGCACCGCCACCACCTCATCAGTGGTCAGCTGCTCGATGAGTGTATCATAGAGCACGATGCGTTTCTTGGGACCAAAACCCGTAAAGTAGGCGTTAGCCTTGGTGCTATGCTTTGAACCATCTATCACATAAATATCTTTGAAACGGCATCCCATCGCCTGAAGTGCGCCCTCAATGGCAGTGCGCAACTCGCCTTGTTCCAGCGGTTTCTGCTTGTTGAAAAGCGGCACAATCAGATTGGAATAGAACAATGAGAAGAACACGATGAGCACCACGCACACGCCCGTTGCCCATAGCCAAAAGCCATCACCTATCTTGTCATAGAGCCAGTAGATGATGCACACCAGACCCGCAGTGAGCACAAACGAAAGCATAAAGCCTTTTAAGAGGTCGAGCCAGAAGGTGCGGTGCGTGGTCTTGTTGAAGCCATAACGCTCCTCTATCACAAATGTAGAGTAATAGGAAAACGGCAGTTCCACTACCGTGCAAAACAGCTGCAAGAAAAGGGCAAAAAGACAAATCTGGCCATAGACACTTGGCGTCATCGACTTGAACAGGTTGTCAAGCCACCCAAAAGCGCCACTAGCAAGAAGCGCCACGGTGATAACCGTCGACACTATCGACTCGATGCGCCCCACCCTGCGATTCTCTTTCATATATGCCTGCTGTTTCTGATATTTCTCCTCGTCATAAAGCCCTTCAAGCACTTTGGGTATGGGATGCGACATCCAGGTGCCATTGAGCCACGACAAGATGCCTGAAACCAGCGCTTCAAGCAATACGAAACCTATTAACAGGTATAATATGAACTGAGCACTCATATCTGCTCTTCTTTAAATGGTTACACGTGAGAATGGCGGCGCGGCAATGTCACAGAACTGCTTGTCGAGATACCTGAAATGGCCTGCCACGGCTATCATGGCGGCATTGTCGGTAGTGAAAGTACGCTTGGGGATGAATGCCTTGATGCGACGACGCTGGCAGTACTGCTCTACCGCAGCCCTCACGCCCGAGTTGGCCGAAACGCCGCCACCTATGGCTATCGTCTTGATGCCGGTATCTTTTATTGCCTTGGTGAATTTGTCCATCAGTACATCAATGATGGTCTTCTGCAGTGATGCGGCAAGGTCGGCCTTGTTTTCCTCAATGAAATTGGGGTTTTCTTTTATCGCATCGCGCAAGGTGTAAAGGAACGAGGTTTTCAAGCCACTGAAGCTGTAGTCATAGCCCTGAATGTGCGGTTTGGCAAACTTGAATCGTGTGGCATCGCCCTCGGCGGCAAGCTTATCAATCACTGGACCACCAGGGTAAGGCAAGCCCATCACCTTGGCGCACTTATCAAAAGCCTCGCCAGCAGCATCGTCGATGGTCTGCCCCATAATTTCCATGTCATTGGGCGCATTCACCTTCACAATTTGCGAATTGCCGCCCGAGATAAGCAGGCACAAATAGGGAAAAGTGGGCACCTCAGTGTTCTCATCCTCTTTAATGAAATGCGCCAGCACATGACCGTGCAGGTGATTCACATCCACAAGAGGGATGTCGAGGGCCAGGGCAAGCCCTTTGGCAAACGATGTGCCCACGTGCAGGGAACCAGGCAAACCCGGACCACGCGTGAATGCTATCGCATTGATATTTTCTTTCTTGATGCCGGCCTGGCGGATGGCCTCGCTCACCACCGGCACTATATTCTGCTGATGCGCTCGTGATGCCAGCTCAGGCACCACGCCACCAAAGGCCTCGTGCACCTGCTGACTTGCTATCACATTCGACATCAGCACGCAGTCTTTCACCACCGCAGCCGATGTATCGTCGCACGACGACTCGATTCCAAGTATTATAACACTCATAAATTTGTGTATTCTTTTCTTCAGTTAGTATCACCTGCTACCGTGTCAGTTTCTTGAACAGGAAGCACCTCCTGAACGCCTGGCACAGTATCGGTCGCAACGGCCGCTGATTGTTCTTTCTTCTTCATGAAATCAAACCAGCGGTCAAAATCGTGCTTAAACACGATGCCCACACCTTGAGTAGTCATCGCATTGCGCACATAATAGTTCTGGTCATTGAAGTGGTTGTAGGCCTTCAATCTCAAACTGCCTTTGGGATTGAGCAGATACTCAATGTCAAAGTCACCTATGAAATTGGAATTCTTGGTGTTATAGGTGTTGTCACGATAGCCGAAATTGCCATTAAACAGCAATCGGTTATTGAGCAGTTGGCTCGAAAGCATCACATCTACCTCCATGTCGGAGAAGTCACCCTTGTCGCTCCTGAAATTTGGCGAAATGCTCCAATTCTCGCTTATCTGACCCAGCATACTGCTCAACTGTGACGATATCGTAGACGATGCCACCGACACCAGCTCGTTATTGTTCGTGGAGTTGTTCATGTACTCAGGAGTATAGAAGCGGTTCAAGGCAAGCAGATAGATAATCTGTCGATTCATCATCTCCTCGGTGCTGATCACACTTTTCACCTTGCGATGGGCCTCAGATGTGAGTGTGGGGAACTCCAGGTCGAAACTGATATCGGGCGCGCTGATGGCTCCCTGAACACGCAATAGCGCATGAACGGGCACATTGGTACGGTTCAAGTCACGGTCAGAGGCAAACGACTGGTCGAGGTCTCTGATGTTGGCATTAAGCGAATAGATAGCTTCTATATCCAGCAATGCCTTATAGGGGTCACCCTGAAACGAGATAGAACTGCCGTCGCGAATGGTGAAATCCTTGATGATGATATCCTGCAGCGTGAAGTTATACGAGCCCTTATCGAGCACATACTTGCCAAACATGCCCAACTGCTCGTCGTCGTTATCATAGGTCATCTTCAGGTTGCCACGACCTGTTGCCTTGATTCTGTCACCGCCCACGGGGTCCATCACCAGTATCATCTGTAAGTCGGGGGTAATATCACCTTGCAGGTCAATCTTATACTTGGTGGGAAGCGATGTGCTGGTCTTGTTGATCTGTTGCTTCAACTGGCGCACAATTTCGGGCAGTGTGTCCTCGGGCTCCACCATTACCACAGGAGGCATGTTCAACTGGTCCCGGTCTCGATAGGTGATAAAATTATACTCGTTGGCAACCTCGGCATCCGACATCACAAAGGTAAACTTGCTACGGGGAGCCGATTCCATGGCCACCTTGATATTCACCACGCCTGGCTCACCCGTCACGAATGCCGAACCATTGCCATAAATGGTTCCATACCAGTCAGGATTAGCCTTCTCTGAAATATCGTAAGCCAGCAGGTCGTGAGCATCGGTAATCGAGAAATTGAATGACGGGTCGTGAAAATAACGATGGGTAATCCAGCCATTAAGTTTGGCCTTGTGATTGTCACGGTCATAGATGGTCACATCATTGAAAGCGATCCGGCCTGGAATCATGTGAACCGAGTCGCCGTGACATGTGTAATCCACATTGGTGTAATCAATCTTAAAGGTCAAATCATCGGCCTTGATGTCGCCATATAAGTCTATATTATGGAAATTACCCAGCAAAACGGCTTGACCCGTAGCCTCGCCACTGATGTCGCTCGAAAAAGCACTCACAAAAGGCTTCATGAATGCCACATTGGCCCTATTGGCCTTGAAATCGAAATACAGGGAATCCTGACCAGGAAAAATTTCCCCGTTAATAAGCGAGTGATGCCCATTGTCCTGACTCAAGTCGGCATTGATGGCCACAGCCTGTTTGTCAACATCCCAGTGGCTCTCGATAATGGCGTCGCCCATCACTGCATTGTTATACTTTAAATTCGACACATTCAAGCCGGGAGTCGATAAACGCGGGGTCTTCGACAGCAAGTTGCTGGCATAAAACACTCCCGTGGCCCTACCGCCAAAGCTCACATGGTTAATGTGAAGCGTCTCAAACACATAGTCAAGGTCAATATCCTGCAAGGTGAGCGTCAACACATCTTCCGGGTTCTTCGACACCTTGCCGTCGATGCCAATGAGCTGATTGTCGCGATGAGCCACGATGCTGTCGACGAGCACTTCGCTGTTCATCACAAAGATGTTGCCACTTTCCACATTCCACACCGTGTCGTTAGCAACTATCTCTGAAGGTTCCACCTCCACATTGGCAAGCAGTGCATTGTCTAAGCCACGCTTCAACAGCGTGCTCAATCTGATGTTGCCATGATAGTCACGCTCACGGTCATATTTCCAGCTCAAGTCTGAGTCCAGCCTGTCATTCACACCATTGGCATCAAGCGCCACGGTAATCTTGCCGTTTTTCGAGGGCAACAAGGTGTGTGCATTCAGAGTCACATTCTCGGCCTTGTTAATCGATGCCGTGAGCATGGTGCCCTCAATCAGATTCTTGCCTTGCAGCAAGTAAGGTGCACTCACATTCAGGTTGAAGTCCTTGTCAACCGCATTCAGATTTCCCGTCACAGTAGCCTTGTAAACCAGTTTCACAGGAGTTTGCACCAAGGCATTGAACTTCTCGTTGGGGTCCACCACAAAGTGAAAGGTGAAATTATTGTCCGACTGGCGACCCGTGTAACCGGCATATTTCCCAAACATGTCAGGAAAAGCCTGGGCAAACATCCCTTTCACAGCAGGCACTATGGTCTTGAAGTCATATTGGCCCTCAATTCTGCCATTCACAAAGTCTGAAGTGATGCTGATGAGTTTCGGGCGAGAATCGCTCTGTGCCATCAGTTCTATGTGGTTCAGGTGAATGGGGGCACCTTTCGACTTGGCTATCGTCAGGTCGCTGATGTCAATCACACCAGTGGCATTGTTGATGTCGTTTCCCGTAAAAGAGGCATTCATCTTGAGCGACAAGGTATTGTCGGGCAAGCCTGGGCTCAGCGACTTGAACTTGGAGAGCGCCAAACGATTGGCATACAGGTCAACATCTATTTTTGTATCCTTGCCATTGAGCACCGCATCACCATTGAGTTCAATCTCGCCATCAGGATCGTTCATCGAGAGCAGGCCGTGAAACTCATTTTTTTTTCCTGTAAAATCGGCATTGATGTTGTGATAACGGGTACCTTTGAAGTCAACAAAGGCTATGTTACCCTTCAGCTGGGCCGATTGCAGCTGATTCTTGAGCAATGACACCGACACATCGGTGTTCATGCCCACTTCGCCAAAGATGTCGAGCTTGTCGATAAGCCCGCCAACATTCAGGCGCGGTGTTTCAACATGCCCGTCAAACTTCATCTCCCCTGCCGCATTTTTCCTGAATGCGCCATCAATTGTCACATTTCCGAGCGGGGTTGATATGTCGCTTTTACTCTGAATGTCATCGGGTGTTCCTTTAACATTCCCTTTCAGATGAAGGGACTTGCAGTTGCGTATGATCGACTTCACAATAGGCGAAACATTCAGCACATTCTCTCCCAGCAGATCCATCAGTTTGCCAGGTGAAGTCTTCAAATCGTAGGCGGGCACCTGGAACGAGAGCGCATTCAAATTGCTCAGGTTATAGACATCGGCCTTGATGTCTATCTCAGTGCTCTTGTCATCGCTGGCCAAATGGAAATTGCCTATATGCACTTCGTCGGTATTGCCACTCACCTGGGCAGTGAGTCGCAACGGCTTGGTGAAATCCTTGAGTTGCGGCGCAAAACCCTTGAAATCGCTCAAGGTAATGTAATTGTCACGCAGTTCAAGGTGATGGGTCTGCCCCATAAGGTCGGTCGCGATGGTCTTGGGCGAGTTGTAATTCAGCACAATCTCGTGCGAGGGTGAAATCTTGGTACCTGGAAACTCCACACTCAAGTCCTTCACACGCATCTGCTTCTCGTCCATATCAAAATGGCAAGAAATATTCTTCAGGTTCAAGCCACTCTTCTCCTTAAACGACAGACGCTTCACATCGAGCGACAGGTCGAGCGGATGGTTCTTGAGCTTTTCAAAGTCGACATCGGCTCGCAAGTCACTCACCTTCACATGATTCATATCAAATCGACCCGCCAGTTCGGGTTCCGACAGCACATCATAGGTCAACGCACTCTTGCGTATCACAATGTTATGTATTGTCACATCGGTGGGTTTCTTGGGCTTGTTGTCCTTGGGCGATAGCGCGTCGATCAGGAACTGAATGTTCATGGGCGACTGCGGGTCGGGCCGCGTCACATGACCGTTCAACCCTATCACCTCGGCATAGGTGAGCACCAGTTTCCGCTTCAAAATCAGGTTGTAGATGCTCACACCCGCCCCTATTTTTTCAACATCTATCATCTTCCCGCCTTGCTGATCGGGAATCTTCACATCATAGAGTATCAGCTGATTGAAGGGCTTGATGGAAATGTCGCCAATGGTGACATCGGTCTTCAGATACTCACTCAGCTCCTTCTCACCATAGGCCTTGATCTTGTTCTGGATTGCAGGTATCGACAACAGAATATAGGCAAGACCATACAGGACGACAGCCGTGATGATGGTCGTCACCAGTATGGTTCTTATTACCTTATATATTTTCTTGGCTGCTGGTTTCATGGGCTGCAATCGCTGAAACGGTCATTTCATAGGGTTTCACATTCTTTTACCCACAAGGCGGCAGCAGCGTCGCTGGGCATGCGCCAGTCGCCACGGGGCGACAGGCTCACACAACCCACCTTGGGGCCATCGGGCAGACACGAGCGCTTGAACTGCTGCGTGAAGAAACGCCACATGAACTTGGTGAGCCACTTCTTGATGGTGGCCCTGTCATAACTGCCTTTGAATGCCACATTGGCAAGCAAGAATATTTTGCGGGGGCCATAGCCATGGCGCAGCATATTATAGAGGAAGAAGTCGTGCAGTTCGTATGGTCCCACAAGATCTTCGGTCTTCTGCTGAATCTCGCCTTTTTCATTGGCTGGCGTCAGTTCAGGACTAATGGGAGTCTGAAGCACATCGAGCAATGTCTCGTGTATTGTCAGGTCTGACGGGTTCGATGCTTCCTTCTCGGTAGCAAACCACATCACCAGGTGGCGTGCCAGCGTCTTGGGAATGCTACCGTTCACATTATACATCGACATGTGGTCGCCATTGTAGGTAGCCCAGCCCAGTGCCAATTCCGAGAGGTCGCCAGTGCCCAGCACCAGCGCGTTAATCTTATTGGCAAAGTCCATGAGAATCTGGGTGCGCTCACGGGCCTGACTGTTCTCGTAGGTCACATCGTGGTTGTTGATGTCATGCTCAATATCTTTGAAATGCTGCGTGACAGCCGCGGCTATTGAAATTTCCTTCACCGTGATGCCCAGTGCCTTCATCAGCTCCAGCGCATTGTTATAGGTTCGGTCGGTAGTGCCGAATCCCGGCATGGTGATGCCATAAATGTTCTTGCGGTCATAGCCCAGTCGGTCATAGGCACGTGCGGCCACCATGAGCGCAAGTGTAGAGTCAATGCCACCCGACACGCCTATCACCAGCTTGCCGATGTGTGTGTGCTCCATGCGGCGCATGAGGCCTTGCGTCTGGATATTCACGATTTCATGACAACGGCTCATCAGGCGCGATTTTTCCTGAGGCACGAAGGGCAGGCGGCGCACCGGGCGCAATAGGTCGGCCGTTTCGTAGTCAGGAGCCTGACGAAGCTCGACAGGCACCATTCTGAAGGGCCGCATGCTCCTCAAGGCGTTGTCGGCAAAGCTGCCGTTCATGCGGCGCTCGTTGTTAAGAGCTTCGATGTCGATATCGGCTGCCTGAATCTGAGCTTTCAGACTGAACCGCTCCCCTTCCTTCAGCAATTCGCCATTTTCAGCAATCACTGCATTGCCGGCAAACACCAGGTCGGTCGACGACTCGCCATAGCCTGCCGAAGAATATACATAGGCTGCAATGCATTGCCGCGACTGATGCTTGATGAGGTCGATGAGGTTCTCGTGCTTGCCCACCAGCTCGTCAGATGCCGAGAGGTTTACCAGCACATTAGCGCCTCGCAAAGCGGCCATGGTGCTGGGCGGAATGGGTGTCCACAGGTCTTCACACACATCGATGGCAATCTTCGCCTTGCCAGCATCGAAGAGGAGATCGGTACCAAAAGGAACTTCTTCGCCAGCAATCCTGATCATAGGCTGTCCTAATGCATGGTGTGCACTGGCAAACCAGCGCTTCTCGTAGAACTCCTTGTAGTTGGGGATATAGGTTTTGGGCACCGCACCTTTTACGCGTCCGTTCTGGAGAACGACAGCACAATTATAGAGCGATGCTCCATTGCGCAAGGGAGCGCCCACTATCACCATCATCTCGTTTCCGCGAGTCTGCTCGCAAAGAGCACGCACCCCCTGCTCGGCTGCATCCAGGAGCAGTTCGTTGCCAAAGAGGTCGGCACAAGTATATGCTGTGACACACAGTTCGGGCAAGACCAGCAATTGCGCACCTTCGTGAAGGGCAGTTTCAATGCACTTGCCTATTTTCTCGATGTTGAAATCCACATCGGCCACATTCACCTCGGGCACTGCTGCGGCCACACGCATCATGCCGTAGTCGGGTTTGCTCTTTGTTTCTTTTGTTGTCATGACGTTGTAACAATATATTTAACTTACAAAGTTAAGTAAAATGACTGAAACGAACCGTAATTTCGCCAGTTTTTTAATCCTATATAACAAAAAAAGAGCCAAATTTCTTTGGCCCTTGTTTCAAGATCACATTTTGTGATGTTATTCTACCAGTTTAAAGGTCTCGGTAAATGTGAGAGTAGTACCGTCGCTAAAGTCAATAATGAAGTTCTTGTCTTCATCTTTCCTCATCCCCACTACCGATGCCTCGATGCCATTTTTCTGCATATACATGATAATCATGCCAGGAACCATGCGCTTGGGAATCTCGCCGACACCTGACTTGACCATCTTCCACACACCATGCTTGTCGAAGTGAATAATGGTGCCATCGTCGAGACTCACCTCATAATGGCGGTCCATCTTCTCATCAACATACACTGCCTGCGTCACATTCAGTCCCTGGAAATAAGAGGCCATCGTGCGATGTGCCATGTCGGGCAACTTCTTGGGTTCTATCTCTTTCACTTTCTGGGCGGCAAGCAAGCCTGTACCCAGCACCACTGCCATGAGCAGCATCATTACCTTTTTCATAATCATATTAGTATTTTAAGAAATCATGCAAAAATAGTAAAGTTTTTCTTATTTCACAAAAAAGTGATGTTTTCTTTCAATAACACTAACTCAGGATGATGTTGATGAGGGCGGTGACATCACTCACATTGATCTTGCCGTCGCCGTTCACATCGGCGCGGGCCTCATCTTTGGGAATGACACCCAGAATCATGTTCACCAGCGCCGTCACATCGCTCACATTCACCTTGCCGTCGCCATTCACATCGCCTTGGAGACCGCCTTCCTCTACAATGTTCAGGAAGTCCTTCCATTGAGCGGCCTTCTTGTAGAGCTGAAGCGAGCCACTGGGCACATACAGCTTGCAGGTATTCTTGGGCACACCATAGAACACATAGTCACCCAGCGTAACATTAGCGGGATTAGTGATTTGGGTGTGGATCTCACTCAGTCCTGTGCAATCACAGAAAGCCTCTGAGCCTATTTCAGTCACCGACTCGGGGATTCTAATGGTATGCAGGGCTGGCATAGTAGCAAATGCCTGATCCTGAATTTCGGTCACGCCATCATTGATTTCTATGGATTTCAACACTGTGTTGCTGTCAAACGCATTGGCTCCCACAACCCTCACCGTTGCGGGAAGTATCACCACTTCTGCCCCACCCATCGAGCAGCGCGGAGGGCAGGCAATCAGTCTGGTCTTATCTTTGTTGTAGAGAACACCTTGATAGGCCGAAAAGAGTGTGCTGTTGCTGTTCACTGTGTAACTTGCAAGACTGCTTGCTCCTTTAAATGACAACACATTGAATTCAGTCAAACTTGAGGGGATTTCAACTGTAGTCAGAGCAGTATTATTCATAAATGCGTAGTTCTGGATTTTGTACACACCCTTAAGGTCGACACTGGTCAGCGCAGTACAGCCGTTAAAGGCCCACATGCCTATCAAGGCATTGCCACCCATCTTCACTGTAGTAAGATTGGTACATTCTTCAAATGCACTTTTTCCCACTTTCGTCAGATGAGAAACTTCGCTCAAGTCAAGAATCTTCACCTGGGTATTAGACGCGGCGCAACTGTCATCAATCGCAGTCACATTATATTCATATACTGTATCTGTTCCCGTGGTGTTGGAGGAAGGCAAACGGAAACCAATGAGTTTTGCCTCGCCATAGAATCCATCGAGTGGTGGGGCCTTTGTTACATTATAGAAATAACCATCGGGCATCACAATGTCGGCTGCATCTAAATTCCACACAATTGACGGAAACTGCGACGAAATCACAGAATTATTCTTGCATGCATTCACGCCTCGCTGTGTCGCTACAACCAGTTGCGTGCTACGGCTCATTCCCTCGAAACTGTATGAGGAGCAATAGAAAGGCTTCTCCCCTGCAAAACACAGTTTCACCATTTTGGTATCACCCGAAAACACAGCAATGCCAAGGGTTGACACAGAACTGTGCAACCATACCGATCCAAGATTTGTACAGTTCTGGAACGCATAGTTGTCAATCGATTCCACACCATAGCACACATAGGCCGAAGTGACCTGTGTCTGGTTCGCAAATGCACTAGCCGCAATGCGCTTCACCTGATAGCGTTTCTGCTCGCTGGCATTCCACACCTGCCCGGGCACATTTATGGAAGTAACACTACCGCTTGCCGATGGCGTGAAGCCCTTGCACTCCACTGCTGTGGAACTGATGGTGGTAAACTTATAATAACCATCCTCAAAATCGAGAGCGCTGGCAGCAAGTGCCGTCAGCATTGTTGCAAAAAGTATCAACGACTTTTTCATCATCACATATTTTACTTATTATGTTAGAAAATAGATATTTACGAAAGAATTATATTGATTAAGGCGGTGACATCGGAAACATTCACTTTGCCGTCACCATTTATGTCGGCACGGGCCTCATCTTTGAGAATAACGCCCAGAATCATGTTAATCAACGCAGTCACATCGCTCACGTTCACCTTACCGTCGCCATTCACATCGCCGCGCAGGAAGGCTGGTTTCTCGGTAAAATAGCCAGGATTGCCGGGGCCGCCGTCGATATGGGCATAGGTCTTGTCGATGTGGTTGGCGTCGTAGGTGGTGCCTTGGCTACCCTTGATTTGTGTGCAGGCGTTGAACATATTATCAGACTGTACCACGCCATCAGTGGTCCAGCCCTCACCCACATACACAGTCTTCAGGCTGGTGCAGCCTGAGAACATCTCGTTCATGGCCTGCACCTTTACAGTGTTGAAACTGCTCAGGTCAAGGGTGGTCAGACTGGTGCAGCCTGCAAACACGCCGGCCATAACAGTCACTTCACTGGTGTTGAAATGCTCCAAGCCGGTAATTTTTTTAAGGTTTTCCATCAATGCAAACCAGCCAAAGACCATCGTGGGACGGGCCTGGGCAAACGATGGATCAAAGACCACATGGGTAATTTTGCCTCCCAACTCCATCCACTCGGGGATAAGTGTAGGCATATTGTAGTAACCGCCCGGGCGTGTCGCATACTGGTCGTCGCAGTAGAATGTGAGCGTCGTGTTCTCCTCGGTGTATTTGGCATAGGCTTTTTTAGTGGCTGCAGTGAAGTAGCCTGGGTTGCCGGGGCCACCGTCGATATGGGCATAAGCCTTGTCGGTATGGCTGGCATCGTAGGTCGTGCCCTGGCCACCTGTAAGACTATTGCACCCATTGAACATCGCCGACGAATTGGTCACCGCATCGGTGTTCCAACCTTCTCCCACATAAATGGTTGTCAGGTTGCTGCATCCCATGAACATCGCCATGGTGCTCCTCACCTTTGCAGTATTGAAGCAGCTGAGGTCAAGCGTTGTTAAACCCACACTGTTCATGAACATGGCACCCATGTTAGTCACTTCGCTGGTGTTGAGGTTCTCCAGTCCGAAAATTGCTGTGAGCCTGGGCATGACTGCAAACCAGCCATAAGTGCTTGTGGGCCTCGCATCATGAAACGATGGATGAATGACCACACCGGTGATACTCTCTTTTTTCTCTAACCACAAGGGCTCATTCTCCCATGTGTTCAGGTCGTAGGTGATTCCTGGGCGAGAAGCACGCAGGTTGTCGTAGTAGAATGTGAGCTGCTTGTTGGTCTCGTTATATATGCAGTAGGGCTGCGCCTGTGCAACGGTGAAGTAGCCCGGATTGCCGGGGCCACCGTCGATATGGGCATAAGCCTTGTCGACATGGTTGCTGTCGTAGGTGGTGCCTTGGCCTCCCACCAGTGCCTGACAGGCCTTGAACATATCGGTAGAGCGCGTTACGGCTTCGGTATTCCAGCTGTCGCCCGCATAGATGGTAACCAGTTTGTTGCAGTTGTAGAACATCATTTGCATGTCAGTCACCGTGGGGGTGCTGAACCCGCTGAGGTCAAGCGTCGTCAGGTTGGTGCAAGAGTAAAACATCTCTCTCATGCTGGTTGTCTTGCTTGTGTTCAGGTTATAGAGGCCCTTGACAGTCGTCAAGCTGCCCATGCTCTTGAACCACCGGTAAGTGTTCGTCGGTCGTGCTTCGGAAAACGAGGCGTCGAAAACCACATTTATGACGAGATTATAGAGACTTACATTACTGCCGCCTATCGGCACACGGGTAAGGATCCATTCGGGAGTTGCGTCGTCCTCGTTCAAGTCAAAGATCAATCCTGTGCGGATCCACCGGTCACCATCGCAGTAGTAGGTGAGCGTGGAATTCCCAGTTGTGAACACAACATAGGGCGCATGCAGGGCCTCAGTGAAATAACCGGGGTTGCTGGGACCTTCGTCGATATGCGCATAACTTATGTCGGTGTGGCTGTCATTATAGGCTGTGTTCTTCCCGCCCCTGAGATCGAAACATCCCTTCAGTATATCGGTCGATTCCGTCACGGCATCGGTATTCCAAGCGCTACTGACATAAATGGTTTTCAGTCTCGCGCATTTATAGAACATGAAGCTCATATCGGTCACCTTGCTGGTGTTGAAACTCGACAGGTCCAGGGTCGTGAGGCGGGAGCAATCTGAGAACATGCTTCCCATTTTTGTCACTTCACTGGTGTTGAGGTAGTTCATGCCAGTAATGGTCGTGAGGTTTTTCATACTTCCGAACCAGTGATAGGTGGTAATGGGGCGAGCACCGGCAAAACTGGGGTCAAATTCAACATCGACGATATCATTTCTTAGCTCATACCATGCAGGAAGAGTTCCAGTGACATTAAGGTCATAAGTTGTTCCCGGTCGTGTGGCACGCTGCGTGTCGTAGTAGAAGGTGAGCGTCTGGCTGCTCGAAGTATATACGGCATAAGTCTCCTGCGCTGTGGCGCTGAGTACGCTCACAAGGGCACAAACGAATGACAGTAAAAGTTTCTTTCTCATATAGGTGTAGTTATTCTATTGTTGCTTAACTGACGCCAAGGATGATGTTAATGAGGGCGGTGACATCGGAAACATTCACTTTGCCGTCGCCGTTCACATCGGCGCGGGCCTCATCTTTGGGAATAACGCCCAGAATCATATTCACAAGAGCGGTCACATCGCTTACATTCACTTTGCCGTCACCGTTCACATCGCCCTTCAGGTTTCCTGCTTCCTCAACAATGTTCTGGAAGTCTTTCCACGGAACTGTTACCTGATACACATTCTTGGTTCCAATGGGCACATAGAGCGTGCACAAGTCTTTAGGCACGCCACTGAATGTAAGGCTTGGGCTCCTGTATTCCACAGCCGTGGGGTCTTGAATTCTGGAATGGATGGCTCTGAGTCCTGTGCAGCCGTCGAAGGCCGAACGCTTGAACAGTTTGATGGTGGCAGGAATGGTCACCGAGGTGATGCCCGTGCACTGAGCAAAGGCCTGACCTATTACAGTCAAGGTGTGTTCCAAGCCGTAATGATTCACTTTCTCGGGAATATCCAAGTCACCAGTCAAGTTGTCGTAGTGGGCACCGAACTGGTTCTGATAAGTCACTTCCAGGGTGCTGATGTTATCGAGATTCACGTTATAGTACAGACCGCCTTCCACAAAGGTGTAGCCCTCCACCTTGTTCTGTATATCTTTCCATTGGTCGGCGGCGTTATAAGCGCTAAGCGAACCAGCGGGGACATGGAGCACGGTGGTGCCGGTTGGCAGGTTTCTGAACACCTTGGTCCCGAGCGTGACTGCAGTGGGATCAGCAATCTGGCTATAGATGGCTCCCAGTGCGGTGCAATCGGCAAAGCTATAAGATCCCATGTTTTTAACATTGGCTGGAATGTTCACCGTCTTCAATGCCTGGCATTTATAGAACGCATAGGTATAAATGCGTGTGAGCGATGTGGGCAGAGTGACCGAGGTGATATTGGGGCACATGTAGAATGCCTTGGAACTGATGCTATTCACCGACAGCTGATAACCGTCAATGGTCACCGTCTCGGGCACAATGATGTTTCCCTTGAGCGAGGAGTAGCCGGTGCCTGTCGTGTTCTCGGGCACGAGCGAGGCGGTGTTAATATTGCTGCCATTCACACTGTAGTAGAGTCCGTTGAGTTTCGTCAGATTCTCCCCGATGTTGAGGAAGTCATTCCACTGGTCGGCCTGCGTGTAGGCTTCGACCATGCCACGGGGAACTTTGAGCTTGCATGTGGATGTGTTGACTCCAGTGAACACGCCGCCGCGCATGGTGAGGTTGGACAAGTTCTGTATGTCGGTGCAGATGTATTCGAGCGCACTGCAGTTTTTGAATGCCGTGCCACCCATCAGAGTCACACCGCTTCCTATTCCCAATCTTTTTAGACCCGTACAATTGATAAATGCGCGATCGCCCACATGATTCACAGCAGCAGGAATGCTCACGCATGTGAGACTTGCACAGTCACTAAAGGCATCAATGTGAATTGCTTTCATAGATTCAGGCAAGGTGAAATCGGTCAGGTTAACGCATCCCATGAATGCCTGCACGCCTATCTCAGTGAGCGTGCTGGGGAAGGTGATGTTGCGCAGGTTGGTGCAGTTCACAAAGGTGCCTTCCTTGATTTTCACCACACCTTCAGGCACCACAAGATTGTCGGCCGACACGTTGTTTACATAGAGGCGTTTGGCATAAAAGAGCGGGTTGGCGGTGGTATTATAACCTCCATACTCAATATTGCACCATGCGGCAACATCGGTGATTTTGACCTGCGTCAGGGCACTGTCGGCAAGAAATGCGGCATTGCCGATTTTTGTCACCGAGTTACCCATTGTCACCGATGTCATCTTGCTGCAGTATGCAAAGGCCTGGGCGCCTATTTCAGTGACCGAATTGGGAATGGTTATGTTCTGAAGGTTGCCGCACTTCCAGAAGGCGTAATCCTTGATATTCTTCACACCGTTACCCAGCGTGACGGTTTTTAGTGAAGGGCATTGATCAAAAACATGATTTCCAATTGTAGCAGCATTGATGCTGATGCCAGTGAGACCGGTACAATTCCCAAAGGCATACTCGTCAATGATGTTGACCGAGTTGGGGATGGTAATGCCGGTAAGGCCTGTGCAGCCATAAAAAGCATACTCTCCAATTTTGTTGATCGAAGTTCCCAAATTCACAGTTGTCAGTCCGGTGCATCCGTTGAAAGCTCTGGTCTCGATTTGAGTCATTGCATTGTGCATCTGCACGCTCTTCAGGTGCTTGAAATTGGAGAAAGTATACGCATGGATGCTGGTGATTTCGTCGGGAATGGTTACGCTGGTCACTTCCTGGTTGTTGATATAAAGGTGAGCACCACTGTAAAGCGGGTTGCTCGTTCCATTGCCATAGTAGCCGTAGAGCCACCGGTGTATGCTGGCGACATCGACACGGCTCAGGAAATTGCAGCCATAAAAGGCGCCATTACCTATGGTGAGGTTGTTGTTTCGAGGCATGATGACGCGTGTGAGTGCAGTGCAGCCATTAAAAGCACTAACACCCACAATGCGAGCGTAATCTTCCATGTCAACCGTTAACAGATTCGTGCAACCGTAAAAGGCCCTGTCGCCAATAGAGTCGACATAGAGATCAACCGAATTCAGTCCAGTACAGTTCTTGAAAGCTTCATTACCTATTTTTTTCATGTAATCGTTAGTAACCATGGTCACTTTGGTCAGGTTGGCAGTACCCTCAAAGGCATTGTTGTCGATGCCCGTCACATTATAGGTTGTGCCGTTGTAAGTGACCGTTTTGGGAATGGTGATGGCAGTTGCCGAACTGTAGCTGTAGCGTGGCGCGGAATTGTTTTTCCAAGTTACTTTGACAGTGTTCGTGCCCGTCACACGGTAGCACACATTGTCCTTTTCAAAATCATAGCCAAAAGCCACCTGAGGCAGGAGGGCAATGATTGCAGTAATGATGTAAAGAAGATTTTTCATAAAAATATGTTTTTATTAATTTGTTCCTAATATCAGGTTAATTAAGGCGGTCACGTCGCTCACGTTAATGTTGCCATCGCCGTTCACATCGCCACGGGTGAAGTCCTTGGGAATAACGCCCAGAATCATGTTCACCAGCGCGGTCACATCGCTCACGTTCACCTTGCCGTCGCCGTTCACATCACCCTTCAGACCACCCTCTTCCTCAATGTTCAGGAAGTCCTTCCACTGAGCGGCATTCTTGTAGAGCTGGAGCGTGCCTCGGGGCACAAACAGCTTGCAGATGGTTTTGGGCACGCCATAAAATACATTGTTGCCCAGTGGAGCATGAGCGGGATTGGTGATTTGTGTGTGAATCTCACCCAGTCCGGTGCAATTATAGAAAGCCTGTGAACCTATCTCAGTCACCGACTCTGGAATGGTTATGCCGGTGAGCTCTGACGCATTCATAAAGGCCTGGTCGCAAATCCTTTTTACAGTAAAGGTGTTGCTGTTATAAGTGAGTTCGGGAGTGATGACCACATTGCCCTTCACAAGCGTCTCGGTGTGGCGATCTCGATAATCCTCGTTAACGCGTGTAATCATGGCCTCCTTGGTTTTGATATTAAGGATAGACCCCACAGTGAGCCCATTATTACCTCCCAAATTCCACACCACATCATAACCGCCATCGGTCAGCATACCTTCGTCCATCTGCATCCAGGGAATTGTATTCTGATAGTCGCCAAGTGCATAGGTCGGGACACGAGCATGGAAACCCGACGGGAAGGGGTATGTAAAGAAATTACCAAGGGTCTGACGATAAGGCGTTAACATCGCCATATTCATCTCTTGCAGATTGTTACAGTCCCTGAAATGTCGTGAACCCTCAATTGTTATTGTACTGGGGATTTTCACATACTCGATAACGGATCCACAGAAAGCCGAGTCACCAAGTATTATAGTGCCATAAGGTATGATAACGCCCACTCCATTGTACTGATGGAAGGCGTGCTTCTCGACGCGAATGAGAGTTGAAGGCAGGTTGCTGAGCAATGTGGAAGAACTTGAGATTTTGGGCGGACAGTGATAAAGCGTCAACTTGTCCCCGTCATAGAGAATGCCATTACTGTCACTGCTGTACTTGGCATTGCCGGTTCCTACTTTATAGTACCGCATGCTGGGCAGCGTCCAAAAGTAATCCTGATTCAGTTCTGTCACTGTCGATGGGATGTTCAGCTGATACAGTTTTGAGCAAGACCCAAATGCATCCTTGCCCACAGTCACAGTTCCTTCGTTCATCGAAGCCACCATGATTCCCGTATTATAGAAGGCGCGCTCCTCAATAGTTGAAGCGCCCACTGAGAGTAAAGTCATATTGATGCAACCGTCGAAGGCACTCCTGCCAATGCGCTCAATGCAAGTGCTCACATTGTTCACACTCACTTTTGTAATGCGGGGGTTGGCATTAAAAGCATAATCGGCAACCTCCGCCACAATATAACGCAAAACAGCTGTGCCATACTGGTAATTGAGTGCATCTTGCACATTGTTCTGCAAAAGCAACTCGGTCTTGTCTGGCAGTAATCCCACAATAGTTACTTTTCCAGTATAATCGGTGGTACTTGATTGAACATCGCCCGTCTTGGGTGTGCTCACGATATAGGTGACTCCCCAGGAGCTGTCGGCAAAGTCATAGGCCTTCGAGCCATCCTGCAAAACATTATAGAAATTACTTGTTGCCCATGTTGTCTTTATGAACGAATTGTTGCGGGCCGCATAGGTCGACAGGTAGAGCGTTGTATTGCCAAGTGCATTTCCAAATGCCGACGCATCCACGCCTTTCCATTCTCCCGTATTGGAGTCATAGTTCACGCCATCGCCAGGATACTCCTGAATGGCCCAAGCTACCGTAGTGAAGTATTTCGACGAAGTGGGCATACCGAAACAACCGCGATACAAAGCATTGACAGAACTTGACAGATACACCTCTTTAAGATTAGGCGTGTCATAGAACACCTCGGCAAGCAGTGACTTCACACCATAGCCAATGCGTGCCGTCTTCAAATACTGATTGTGCCTGAAAGCATAGTTTCCAATGGTTTCCACATGATAAGTAGTGCCATTGTATACAATATAGCCAGGAACATATACCGATGTTGCTGTTGAGTTCTCGTTGGCAAATCCAGTGCAACGCACCGTGTTGCCACCTTCAGTCATATACTTCAAGTCGCCCACAGTAAATGTTTCGGCTTGCAACGACATTGCAACCACAACACTCGTCAGCAACAATATTATCTTTTTCATGTTATTTATTTTTATAATTACAGGTATAGTTAATCTGCAAATATATCACTTTTTTCCCAATTATCCAAAAAATAGTTAACAGCACATTCTTCAACTCAACCCCAACTACTCAGAGCACACAATGCACGCTGTCTATAAAATCATAAACCTGTAAAACTAGTTAGGCTAGAAAGGCTAGAAAATCTAGAATCACAAAAAAAGAGGAGCCATTGCTGACTCCTCTCTTAGGGGGCGGTTACCTACTCTCCCACTTTCGCAGTACCATCGGCGTGGTGAGGCTTAACTTCTCTGTTCGGAATGGGAAGAGGTGGGACCCTCACGCTATGACCACCTTAGTCTCTCTGAATCCGGCCTGAGCCTGTCCCCTCCACGGAGGGCGGCCGCCGGTGATGCCTCGAGACACGATGACAAGGGAACGCTACACGCGGACTTCTCCGCCTTATCAAAGCCTTCAAGCAATACTTCGCAACAGACCGGCAAGGCCGGCGGCTGTGCGCCTGCTCGTGACTGACTGACTTCCGTTTCCGTTCCTGTTTCTGAATGTTTCCGTCTCCGTTTCCATCACTTCTTGTTTCTTCTTGTGTGCATTGCTGCACCGGAAAGCTCT
>JAFZSO010000015.1 GCA_017619355.1 Muribaculaceae bacterium | reverse complement strand
TTATCCCTGATAAATCCAAAGTTTCCCTCTCCAGCAGGCCGGTTCCTCCTTCTTACAACAAAGGTAGGGAACCAAACCTTACTAAGCAAGATTTATCTTATCTTTTCTTAGCCGCTGCAAACTTAGAGATTAATCCGTAGTTCCCTTCTCCCAAACTCCTCAACTCCTTAGAGCCCCACGTCGTCAAAACAACCTATTCTACTACTCTACTATTCTACTCGTCTACTTGTTTAATATTGTAGTTTGAAAAATTGTGGACAAAACTTTGTTTTGTATTTGTTTTTTTCACTACTTTTGTACTATTGATTGAAAGCTTTATTGTCACCCTGTTTGTTTAGATGCCGAAATGACTGATATTCAGCAAAAAACAGCACTACTCGATGCCCGTTATCTGCGCATGGCGCGAATCTGGGCCGAGAACTCCTATTGCAAGCGCCGGCAAGTGGGCGCCCTTCTCGTCAAGGACAAGATGATCATCTCCGACGGCTATAACGGCACACCTGTCGGCTTTGAGAACATTTGTGAGGACGAGAACGACAACACCAAGGCCTATGTGCTCCATGCCGAGGCCAACGCCATCACCAAAGTGGCGCAGAGCAACAACAGCAGCAAGGGAGCCACCCTGTATGTGACCACCTCGCCCTGCATCGAGTGCGCCAAGCTCATTATCCAGGCAGGCATCAAGCGGGTGGTCTTCGGCGAGATTTACCGGCTCACCGACGGCGTAGACCTGCTCAAGCGTGCAGGCATCGAATGTGTGTGTCTCTCAGACAATAAAGACGGGATTGTTGAAGATTTAATTTAGCCCACACTATGAACACCAACGCCAACGATCGTCAGCCGTTTTCCTGGGTTCCCATTGCCATTGCAGCCTCGCTGGTGGTGGGCATCTGGCTCGGTCTGCTGTTCTCGGGCAAGAAAGCGGGCGAATATGACCGCAAACTCAACAACATCCTGAATCTCGTCTCCAACGAATATGTCGATAACATCGAGGTCGACAGCCTCATCGAACTCACCATCCCTGAGTTGCTCGGCAACCTCGACCCCCACTCCTACTATCTCTCGGCCAAGGAATTGCAGCTCGCCGAAGAAGACCTGAACGGCAGCTTTAGCGGCATTGGCATCTCATTCCAGATGGACGGCGACACCCTCTATGTGATTGAGGTGATTCCGGGCGGTCCCTCCGAGAAAGCCGGTATTGTGGCGGGCGACAGAATCATCTCGGCCAATGGCAAATCGCTCGTAGGCCTCGACCAGAACGAGATCAAGGAAACGCTGCGCGGCAAGAAGAACTCCAAGGTGAAACTCGAAATCAAGCGCATGACCTCGAGCAAGCCCATAACCTTTGTGGTGGAGCGCGACGATGTGCCCGTCAAGGCCGTTGATGCCGCCTACATGATTGACAAGAACATAGGCTATGTGAGGGTGAACCAGTTTGGCCGCACCACCTACGACGAGTTCATGCTTGCTCTCACCAGCCTCAAGTCTGAAGGTGCCCGACGCTACATCGTCGACCTGCGAGGCAATGGTGGCGGCTACATGGAGATGGCCATCTACATGGCCAACGAGTTCCTGCCAGCCAATCAGCTGATTGTTTCTACCAAGGGCCGCTACAAGAACAACGACACCAAGGTGTGGAGCGACGGCAACGGCTCGTTCAAGGAAGATGAGATTATCGTGCTCATCGACGAGTTCTCGGCAAGCGCCAGCGAAATCTTTGCAGGCGCCATTCAGGACAACGACCGCGGTCTGGTGGTGGGCTGCCGCTCATTTGGCAAAGGTCTTGTGCAGAAGCAGTTCGACCTGGGCGACAAGAGTGCCATCAGGCTCACCGTTGCTCGCTACTACACCCCAAGCGGCCGATGCATTCAGAAGGACTACAAGGCTCACGGCCTGCTCTCCTACGAGAAAGAACTGCTCGACCGATACACCAAAGGCGAGCTCTACAGTCGCGACAGCATCAAGACCGACGAGAAGCAGCAGTTCAAGACCCTGCACGGACGCACCGTGTATGGCGGTGGCGGCATCATCCCCGACATCTTTGTGCCGCAAGACACTACGGGCATCAACTCCTATTACATAGCTGTGAGCAATGCCGGCATCATTCCGCAGTTTGTGCTCAAATATGTCCAGAGCAACCGCAAGGCCCTCATCGAAGCCAAGGACCACAAGCAACTGCTCAGGCTGCTCACCAACAACGAACAGCTGCTCAACGACTTCGTCGACTTTGCCTCGCAACAAGGCATTCCGGCACGCTGGTATTACATCAACCAGTCGAAAGACCTGATAATCAAGAACATCAAGGCCTTGATTGCACGCGACCTGTTTGGACAAAGTGCCTTCTATCCCATCTACAACCGCAACGACAAGACGATTGATGCCGCCCTGAAGGCCTTCAGCAAGCATCAGGCCGCCTTCCCCATAACCCCCGACTCGTTTTAAGCTATGGAGAAGAAGGAACTTCGTGCCATCGTCAGGCGGTTGAAAAAAGACCTGACCGACGAAATGAAACTCGAGCAGTCGCGCCAGGTGTTCGGCTTCATCGAGCAGCTGCCCGTTTTCCAGCAGGCGCAAAAGGTGCTGCTCTACCATTCCCTGCCCGACGAACTGCCCACCCACGATGTGATTCGCGCATGGGCCCGAGTGAAACAGGTGTATCTGCCTCGCGTCAACGGCGACGATCTCGATATTCTCCCTTTCAATGCCGACCTGACCGACGACAACATGTTCCACATCTTCGAGCCCACTGGTGATGAACTCTTGCCACCCGACCAACTCGATCTCATCATCGTGCCCGCCATAGCCCTCGATGCCCACTGCAACCGCATGGGCCGCGGCAAAGGTTTCTACGACCGACTACTCAACCCGCTCAGCCAAGTCTACACCATAGGCGTGGGCTTCGACTGCCAGTTCTTCGACTCCATTCCCTGCGAGCCGCATGACAAGCGACTGACCGCTGTGATTACCCCAAATAATAGAGTGATTCCCTGATTTTCCCGTTTTTCCCACATTTCCCATGCTTCCCATTATTTCCCCAAACACCAAACTTTCGCAAATTATCATCGATGATCCCACCATCATCACCGTGCTCAACCGCTTTGGCATCTCACTGGGTGTGGGCGACACCACCATAGAACAGGTATGTGCCGACAAGCACATGAATGTGGCTTTCTTCACCACCATTCTTAACACCTTTCGCGACCCCAATTTCTTCCCCGAGAAGATTCTCAACTCCTTTCAGGCTCACTTCATCATCGATTATCTCAACAAAACCAATCAATCCTATCTTCAATTTCAACTGCCCAACATCGAGAGGCACTTCAACCTGCTCATCAGCAAGTCTGATGCACAGAACAGCAACCTGCTCATCATCATGAAGTTCTTCACCGAGGTCAAGACTGAACTCATGCGACGCATCGACGACGACAAGAAACGCTGGTTCCCTGAAATATTGGCGCTTGAGAGCGAGCATGGCAGCACCCACGAGAGCCCTGTGACACAGTTCGACGAGGGGCATGACACAATCGAAGACAAGATCAACGACCTCGTGAGCATGTTTGTCATTCACTTGAGCGGTGACTACGATGTGAATCTCGGGCAAGCCGTACTGCTGGCACTCGACAGCCTCAAGAAGGATATCTCGCAAAACAACCGCATTCGCCAACGCATACTGATGCCTCTCTATCAGGCATTAGCCTCTAAATAAGTGATGATGAATCTGAAAGTAGCCATCCTCTGTTCCGACACGCTTTCAGCCCTGGGATTGAAGACCCTCCTGAAAGACCACTTCAGCCTTGATGCCAGCATCATTTCACACGAGCAGCATCAACTGCTGACCGATATGGCCATGTCGAGCGATTTTGACTTCTTTATCGTCGACGAGAACACGCTGATTCAGAACCTGAACTTTTTCCTGCCCTGTCGCAACAAGGTGATTCTGGCTTCTTCCTCAAAGAAAATCGAGAGCGACCACAGCCTCAACACCATAACGACAATCGATTCAGCCGAGTCTATCGTTTCAGCCCTGGGCAAGATACTCAAATCCTCTCAGCAACCTACCCAAAAGAGCAATGCCCTATCTTCTCGTGAGATTGAAGTGCTGAAACTCGTCGCAGCCGGGAAACTCAACAAAGAAATAGCCAGCGAACTCAACATCAGCATCAACACCGTGCTCACCCACCGCAAGAACATGACGGCCAAACTGGGCATCAAGAGCACTTCTGGACTGAGCTTTTATGCCATCATGAACGGCTTCATCAAACCCTAATCATCCCCTACACGCATGAAATACTGGTTTTCCCTTCTACTTAGCGTTCTGCTGTCGTGCCATGTTCTGGCTTCTGACATCGACTGGAACCAACCCCTGCCTGTCGATAGCAACCTAAGGCACGGCATGCTCTCCAATGGTTTCACCTACTATGTCTATCCACAGCCTGGTTTCGGCAGCATCGACATGAAACTGGTGACCCGCATCGGTTCGATTGTAGAGAATGACGATGAACGGGGTCTCGCCCATTTCCTCGAACACATGACATTCGAGGGCACCAAGAATTACCCGGGTGACCTGGCCAGTAGGCTCTTACAAGGCTATGGCCTGCACATGGGCGAAGACGTCAATGCCACAACCGGTTTTAACGACACACAGTTCGACATCAAGAACATCTCAGCGAGCGATACCACAGAATTCCTCTATGCCTTGTCGATCATCCACGACTGGTCGTGCAACCTCACCCTGACCGACTCGGCCATCACCAAGCAGAAAGGCATTGTGAGGGAAGAGTGGCGCACCGGCAGTGATTTCGGCGAACGCATGGCCACTCAAATGTGCAAGACGCTGCTCAAGGGGAGCCAGTATGAAGACCGCACTCCCATCGGCTCGATGGAGGTGATTCAGAATCTCAACCAGGCCAAGCTGCAGGACTTCTATCATAAGTGGTATCGCCCCGACCTGCAAGCACTCATGGTTGTGGGCGACTGCGATGCCGATGTGACAGTGGAACTGATCAAGGAGCTGTTCGACACCATTCCAGCCCGCCAGAATCCTCAGCCACGGCTCGACTACCCCATCCCATATCACAAAGGTATTCAGTATTGCAACTTCGTCGACCCCGAAGCCTCCAGCACACTGGTAGGCGTGTTTTTCCAGCACGACAAGACCCCACGAGAGAGGCTGTTGACCAAAGGACACATCAAGGACCTCGCCATTCAATACCTTGCAACCGCCATGCTCAATATGCGCTTCGACGATGTGAGTCTGAGTGCAGAATCGCCCTTTACCGGAGCCGAATGTGTGGATCAGGAATTTCTGGTAGCGACTACGGCCGATGCCTTTGAGCTGATGGCCGAAGCCAAACAGGGCAAGTCGCTTGAAGCTTACACCAGCCTGCTCACCGAGGCCAGAAGAGCCATGGTGCATGGTTTCAGCCCAAGCGAACTGGAGCGAGCCAAAGCCTACTTCAACGGACTCATCGACAATCAACTGGAGGAGAAAGACCGGCAGCATCGCAAGGACTACATCCAGTCGTTTATCGACAACTACATCAACGGCGGCGATCTATGCAGTTTCGAAGAATCCTATGAAATGCTCCGTGAAATCATTGAGGAACACTGCACAACCGACGATGTGAACCAGTACATGGCCCGCATCATCAAGCCCGACAATGTGGGCGTGCTGATAGCAGGCCCCAACAACGAACAGTTGAGCTACCCCGACGAACATACGGTAGTCGCCACCTTCCATGAGGTGTTCAATTCCGTTCCCGATGTCTACACCGACACCATCTCCGATGCCCCCATCTTGAAAGAGATCCCCACTCCGGGTACCATCACAAGCTGCGAGACTGCCGATTCCATCATCTACAGCCTCACCCTGAGCAACGGGGCCAAAGTGCTGCTGATGCCCACCAACTGCAAGAACGACGAGATACTGTTCAGTGGCGTGAGCGACGGTGGATTCATCGTTTTCAACAACCAGCACAGCACGGCTTTGCGTGCCATGAACGATGTGATTGAATACAGCGCTTTGGGCGGCATTCCTTATAATGAGCTCAAGAAGCGTCTGGTAAACACCAATCTGAGCCTCGTGTTTCAGGAATCGCCCTATCACGACGAGTTCTCGGGCAACACAGGGAAGAAAGACATTGAAGCGCTCTTCCAGATTCTATACCTCTATTTCACCGACATCAGGAAAGACGAGCAGACCTTTGAGGCCTACAGGAGCAGCAAGATATCGGAGTACAGGCAATCGAGCACCAATCCAGAACAAGTGTTCTCCGACTCCATCATTGCCACAGTCTATCCCTCATTCCCTTATGCACAACGACTCACTGAAGAAGAGTTGAACGCACTCGACTACGACGAGATTCTCACGCTCTACCGGGAGCGGGTGGCCAATCCTGGTGACTACACCTTCACAGTGGTGGGCAACTTCACCATCGATGGTATCTTGCCCCTCATCGAAACCTATATCGCCTCAATCCCCGACAACGGCAAGCGTGAGCAAAACCCCATCAAGTCGATCGTTAGGAGGGGCACTTACCTGAACAGTTTCACGATGCCCATGCTCACCCCTAAGACATCGGTGGAGATTGAACTCTACGCCCCATGCTCGTTCAGCGTGAAGAACAAACTGCATGCCGACATGCTGACCTACATATTTGACTATCTCATCAACAATGAGATACGCGAAAAGAAGAACAGCAGCTACGGTGCCCAGGTGCTGTGCGAATTCGAGGAGAATTCCAACCAGATCGAATTCAAGTGCCAATTCGACACCAACAACGATGATGCCGACGAGGTGTACAGAATTTGCCGGGAAGTGATAGCCAACACTTTGCGCGATGGTGTGAGTTTTGAGGTGTTCTGCGACATCTACAATCAGCAGATCAAGATCATCAATTTCGCTCTGAATAACAACAGTTTCTGGCAGTATCACCTTCACATGATGAAGTATGGCTGCCAGTACGCTCAAGAGTACATCGAAGCACTGAACGACATGACGCACGAATCGCTCAACCGCTTCATCCAGTCGCTATCGCCAGTGAGCGACCTCACCACCATCATGAAGGGCGAATAATCCCGAATCGGGATAAACCCATATAAATCAACAAGATAGCCCGCAAAAGCGGGCTATCTTGTTAGTTATTTATTTGTTACAGAGTGAATTAGATCCACTTTACATAAGCGAAGTCCTGACGGTGTGGCAGATTCACATTCCACGGGAAGACCCTGAATGCATATCGGAACACACCCGAACTCTTCAGCTTAATCTTCAAGTGATAGGTAACGATATCACCGTTCTGCGACTCCACTTCGAAAGGATAGGTCTTGAAGAATTTCACTTCACCATCCACCTCCTGGTGCACTACCAGCTCTACACCCAGATCGGTGCCAAGACCAGCAGTGTTCAGTCGAATCGTGGCTTCTACCGAGTCGCCATTGTTTGTGGCAGCCCGCAGTGCATCTGACAAGTTCACCTCAACGGCCTCTACCTTGTCCCACTTGCTGGCTACGCGATCTTTCCACGACACGATTTCCTTGGCGAGCGCATAGTTGTTGGCCTTGAGTTTACGGCTACGCTCAGCCTCTTTGTTGTAGAAGCGGTCGAAGTAATCAAGCATCATGCGCGACATCGTGTAGTTAGGAGCGATATAGGCAATCGAGTTCTTGATATACTGAATCCACTCGGGAGAGTAGCCCTTCGAGTTCTTGGCGAAGTAGAGAGGAATAATCTCGTTCTCAAGCATCGAGTAGATGGTAGCGGCATCGAGCTTATCCTGCTGAACCTGATCGGTGTAGTTGCGCACATTGGTAAGTGCCCAACCAGCACCCTCGCGATAACCTTCGTACCACCAACCGTCGAGCACCGAGAAGTTGAGAAGACCGTTCATCTCGGCCTTCTCGCCCGAAGTACCCGAAGCCTCCAGCGGACGCGTAGGCGTATTCAGCCAAATGTCGACACCCGTGATGAGTCGCTTCGACACCATCATATCGTAGTTCTCAAGGAAGATGATCTTGCCCAGGAACTGTGGCATCTTAGAGATTTCCACAATGCGGCGGATCAGGTCCTTGCCAGCGCCATCGGCTGGGTGAGCCTTGCCGGCATAGATGAACTGAACGGGGAATTTCTCGTTGTTGACAATCTTCTCGAGACGTTCAAGATCGGTGAAGAGCAGATGTGCACGCTTGTAGGTAGCAAAGCGGCGAGCAAAGCCAATGAGCAGCGCATTGGGGTTGATCTTGTCTACAATCGACATGATGCGGGTAGGATCGCCCTGATTCTTAAGCCAAGTCTTGCTGAAATCGCGCTTCACGAAATCGATGAACTTGTTCTTCAGACGCATGCGCATGTTCCAGATTTCTTCATCGGGCACTTTCAGGATGGGAGCCCAGGTCTTTTCTTCCTCTTGACGGCTCATGTAGTCTTCGCCTAACACCTTGGCATAATACTCCTTCCACTCCGAAGCAGCCCACGTGGGCATGTGTACACCATTGGTGACATATCCCACATGAGACTCCTCGGGTGCATATCCTTTCCACACTCCCTGGAACATCTTGCGCGAAACCTGGCCATGCAGCCAGCTCACGCCGTTCGATTCCTGAGTGGTATTGAGAGCAAACACGCTCATCGAGAACTTCTCGTTGGCGTCGGGGTTCTCGCGACCCATATTCATCAGATCCTGCCAGGAGATGCCCAACTTGGCGGGGAATTCACCCATGTAGCGGCCAAAGAGGTCTTCATCGAAGTAGTCATGACCAGCAGGAACAGGAGTGTGAACCGTGTAGAGCGAAGAGGCACGCACCACCTCAAGAGCTTCGTTGAAGTTCAAGCCTTCCTCGTTCACATAATCAACCAGACGCTGCAGGTTGAGCAGTGCGGCATGACCCTCGTTGCAGTGATAGAGGTCGGTCTTGATACCCAGTTTCTTGAGCATCATCACACCACCAATACCCAGCAGATACTCCTGCTTGATGCGGTTTTCCCAATCGCCACCATAGAGCTGATGAGTGATGGGACGGTCGAAGTCGCCATTAATGTCGATGTCGGTATCGAGCAGATACAGGCTCATGCGGCCCACATTCACACGCCACACCTTGGCATACACCATGCGGCCGGGATAAGGAACCTCAAGCACCAGCTGCTGTCCATGCTCGTCGATGACGGGGTCGATGGGGAGCTGGTCGAAGTTCTGAGCTTCATAGTTGGCAATCTGCTGACCATCGATGGAGAGCGACTGGGTGAAATAGCCATAACGATAGAGGAAGCCCACAGCGGTCATCCTCACACGGCGGTCACTGGCTTCCTTGATGTAGTCACCAGCAAGTATACCCAAGCCACCGGAATAAATCTTCAGAGCATTGCAAAGGCCATATTCCATGCTGAAGTAAGAAATTGATGGCAAATCTTCGCGCATGGGCTCATCCATATACTTCTTGAACTGGTCATACACTCGGTTGATGCGGTCGACCAGAGCAGTGTCTTTTGCCATCTCTTCGAGTCGTGACGAAGGCAGACGGTGGAGCAACATCACGGGGTTCTGACCAGTCTTGCGCCACAGTTCCCTGTCGATGTCATGGAACAAGGTCTTACCCTCGCTGTTCCACACCCACCACAGGTTGCGTGAGAGCTCTTCCAGTTTCCTCAAGGGTTCAGGAAGTTCTGTTTTCACTGTTATGCTCCGCCAGACGGGAGCATTCGAAATGTTAGTCTTAATTTTCATATATATCTAAAAAATTATTTAGTTTCAATCTCTTTCAAATCGTAGGCTTCAAGGTAATACTTGATGAAGTTGCTCCACGACGCCATGCGTGCAGTGCGCTTGGCCTGCTGAGCAATCTTAGCCACCGCCTTCTTTTCGAGTGCGGCAAACGCACTGATAAAGTCCTGAATCTCAACCACACAGTGATGGTAGTTATGGTCGGTGCGGTCTATCACCTTCACGCCGCAATCCTCAAACCTGTCGGTCACATCACTCAGAACCCACTGACCGAATCCCGAGAGATTTGTAGTAACTGTAGGAACCCCGAATGCAATGCTCTCGAGTGGAGTGTAACCCCAGGGTTCATAGTATGAGGCAAACACCGTGAGGTCAAGCCCTATGAGCAGTTCATAGTAGGTCATGCCGAAGATGCCGTCATCGCCATTCAGGTAACAGGGCACATAAATCACATGCACATTGTCGGCGGCATCGTTGTTGAATCCCATGCGACGCATGGTACTCAGAATGGGATCGCCGTCGGGATTATTCAGATCGTGAGTGATGCAGGGCTCTTGCAGGGCGGTGTGTTTGCCTTTGTTCAATGACTCGGCCAAGTCTGTGCGTGGGGCCTTGGTCCAACCAGGCACCAGCACAAAGGCCAATGCCTGAGTAGAGGCATCAGTCCGCAACTCGTTCATCGTGTCAAGGAACATGTCAAGCCCCTTGTTGCGGAACTCCTGACGGCCCGATGTGCCTACAAGAAGCGTGTTCTTGCCATAGCGCTTGCCCGTGAGCATAGTCGCCACTTGCAGCAATTTTGCCCGTGCCTCGCGACGGCGGACATCGAAGTCGGCTACTTTAGGCACAAAGTTCTGCTCAAAGCCGTTGGGCGTCACAAGAGGTTTGCGTTCCAGCAACTGTTCACACTCGCGTGCCGTCACCTCGCTCACCGTGGTAAAAGCCGTGGCTTGCTGAGCAGCAGTCTTTTCGACCGAATGTTTCGCCTCCACATTCAGTTCGTGCGCCATCTGGTCGCCAAAGTAGCCAGGCAGGTAGGCATAAAGCTGCTTGCCATTGCCGCTAATGCTGCGGCCTACAGTAGTAGCATGTGTGGTGAAGACGGTAGTAGCATCAGGCAAATGCAACTTCACATGCAGCAGGCCCATGCCCACGGTCCACTCGTCGAAGTGCGCCACCACACGCTTGGGGTCGACCCCCTTCCACTGCACAAGGCTCTCAATGACCAGTGCAGCAGCTTGGGCAAACATGCACGACTCGTCATAGTCGCCATAACCATGCAGCGAATCCACTCCATAATGCTCCCACATGGTAGCATAGAGGTAGTTTTTGGTAGCATAGAGCTGATCGAATTTCACCAGCACCACAAGGGGCTTGCCGGGCACATCCCAGCGACCTGTGCGCACCTCCACATTCTGCGGCACCAACCCCGAACTCTTCCACGCATCGAGAGGAGTTTTCATCTCCTTGAAGAATGGCGATGGCTTGTCGGCCGACCAGATATCGGGACCAACAAAAACCACTTTATCTTTGAAAAGCTTCTGGAGTGTCTTGGCTTTGGTTGACAGCACCGCATAGATGCCGCCTACTTTGTTACAGACCTCCCAACTTGTTTCAAACAACAAATCAAGCATTGTGCTTCTCTTTTATTACCTTAAAATGAAAATGCAAATTTACAAAAAAAATCGCTATCCACACTGCTGGAACAATACACATTTATAAAATAAAGACTAAAATATTTTCAAAGGCACTGAACCACAAGAATTTACAACAATATAAAATTTTAATCACTTCATCTGAAAATCATGCTTAGAATGCTTATTCACAGCCGTTTGACTGAAATGCAATCGTTTTCATTAATAATTCCTCACATAAAGTAGAATAGGTTGCTTGGACTGCGTGGAATTCTAAGGAGTTGAGGAGATGGGGAGGTTGAAGACGCGGGGGGTTTAACAGACAATTGATGACAATTGATGACGATGCTTTTGATTGATGACAATTATTCCTCTCGCTGACGCGTTTTTTTTCTTTGGCGGCGAAACCTTTCAACGCGAATGATTCGAATTTAGCCAATTTCGCCAATTTGATTTTAGTGAAATTTGCGTAATTCGCGTTTAAAATGACGACGAAATTGTTTAATTTCAAAAAGTGGCGCCTATCGGCGTCAAAAAGCCGGCTGACGCGCGGATTTTTACTTTGGGGAAAGGAGAGAAATTGTGGAAAGGCGGGAACGGTGGGAAAAGCGGGAAATTGTGAACATATATCAGAATTGATTGATTTTAAGTAGATTGGTGAATTGGACATCATACTGCATTCGTTCTAGATTGTGTACTATCGTTAAAGTTCATAGTACTACCGTCGGAAAGCTCGGAGGACTCAGAGATCTCAGAGAGCTCGGAGTGGGCGGACAGGGCACGCCCTGTCCCTACAGCCTACCTTCCGGCTGATTGTACTTGGATAGATTAATAAAATAAAATTAAATCAAAGAGCGCTTGTGTGGGCGAAGATAAGGGATAATGGGAACACTGCCAATGTGAAACACAAATAGGCTTTTATAAAAGAGCAAAGAAAGAGTGGGAAAATGAGGCTTATATGTATTCATCAGAAGAAATTGCGCTGTCTGCAAGCACAGGGGCAGTTCAATCCGTACCCCATCACAATGCAAACAACACAATTTCGTTTGCAAATATAATACATAGATCCTATGGTTCAAAGGATTTATCACTTAAAAAAAGTAAAAAAACATCAACCAACATCTCACATTTTGTCTTTATAGAACATACAGAGCAGGCGCCGTTGAAGCACCTGCTCTACTACTTGCGGACAAGGCACGCCTTGTCCCTACTGCTCTAATGCTGACGGACAAGGCCGCCTTGTCCCTACTTTTGGCGGGTTAAGATCTCTATAAACTCTAAACCCTAAACCTCAAGTTGCTCCGGCAACTTGAATCATTAGATGATGCCGAGGATGATGTTGATGAGGGCAGTGACATCTGAGACATTCACCTTGCCATCGCCATTCACATCTCCAAGAGACTGATCCATAGGCACAACACCGAGAATCATGTTGATTAGCGCAGTCACATCTGACACATTGACCTTGCCGTCGGCATTCACATCACCTACAATAGAATCAGCTGTTGTCACAAGCTCACAGTCAAAGTAAGCACCTCCCCAGTTTTGCTGAATATAAACAGCCAGCACATTCTTGCCAGTGTGGAAAGCCGACGAGGAGATTGTGAACTCTTCTCTTGAGTTATCCCATGTGCAGTTGTTGGGTGTTTCGGTCCAACCTTCCTCATTAATTACCGTCTGTCCATTCACACAAACCACCATATTGTCGTCGTGCACGCAACGGAAGGTGAATTTTGTATTGGCATCGATCTTGTCGATGTTGAATGTACGGCGAAACAGATAGCTGTTGTATTCACCAAACCAGTGAGTATTGTACTTGAGATTGGAAAACGGGCCATTAGTGTGCTTCACGCTGGCAATAGGCATTGTCAACTCTTGCCATTCGCTGTCATCAAAGTTCTCTGTGTTCCAACCCTCAGGAAGCGAGGGCCAAGTCTGATCGTTGTTACGATACTGATGCAGACATTTGACCTTATAAGGGTTAGCTTGTCCATTAGCAAGTAAAACTGTTTCATCTTCCAGCTTGCCGCACACGCTGCACACACCATTCACATAGTTATGGTTGCCCGTGGGGTCAATTAACTCGGTCTTGTAAACATGGCAGTCGTCGCAATAGTAAACCTTTTTGCCATGCACCCCGCAAGTGGGTTCAGTGACGGTTGGCGAACCCCAGTTATGCACCTGTTCGTTAATCCAAACCTCACTGATTTGAGAGAGGGAAGAGGATCCTTGCAAGCATGTGAACTTGAAGTAGCGGTAGGTGGTTCCTCCACCCAGATAAAACATTGTTTCCTCCTGATTGGCAAATGGCATGGAGGGATAGTCGGTACGCACATCAATATCATCCCAGATGGCATTGTCGTTAGAGCCTTGGAGCTTCCAGCTACGCAAGTTACGCTCAGAATAATCTCGAGTGTCGTTGGCAGTAACTATCGAATACTGGAACACAGGTACTCTTTTACTGGCCTCAATAATGACCCATAATGAAGAGGGGTTACCACAGAATTTAGTGCTGGCATTGTTGTCACTCAGATTATTTGCCGACTCATTGGCAAATTCGCTTGTTCCCCCATCGATATATTTGTAGCCAACACCTTCGTTGTCATAACGAGTCCATTCACCGGGTTGAGGGCCAGGGTCATTTCCTGCTTCCTCGACAGAAAAACAACCTCTTGTCTCACTACCCCCAGTACCATAGGTAGCCAACTCATTCCATTCAGAATCATAATACAAATAGTATTTTAAAATAACACCGTTATCGTTGATGGTGTGCCACAGCAAAAATGTATTGGAGGTGTATTCTTTGTAATACACAATCATGTAATCTTCTTCAGAACCGCTGATGATCATGTAACCCTCATCACCCAAATATTTACCATACTGCTTGTTATATAATTTATAACCACTGGGAGTGCCAACAAAGCACCACAATTGTGCGTTGGAATTGGAAGATGTAGAGGATACAGAGGCCACATTCTCGCCTCCCACAACATAGAGGCCCTCAGTCTTGAGATAATACCACTTGGTACTCGACGAACTGGGGTCGGTAGTAGGCACAAAAGGCAACGCCTGTGCCATCATACAGCAAATGAGAGTCAATGCCCCTAAAACAAAATGCTTTTTCATAATCGTTAAATAATATTTAGAATTTTTTAGTATAAATCAAAAAAAATATATTGCATGAGCAAACTGATGGTTGAAACCATGAAACAATTTATTTTTGAAGAATGGATTTGTACACTATTAATTATCAAACACTTGTTCGCAAGACCAAGTGATGTCTCAAACAACATTCATGCAAATATCGTCAAAATTCTTGATGATTGCAAGTGCATAGATTGCCACAAACCAAATGTGACCACAAAAAAAGTCAGGCGAGGTGTGAATTCCTCGCCTGACAAATCTCTATAGAATTTCAAATTATACTTCTTCGTAGGGAACATCTTCGGCACCATTGCCACCGCCTTGAGGTCCATTATTGCCACCACCCTGCTGGAAGGGATTGCCACCCTGGAAACCAGCACCGGGTTGAGGACCACCCTGCTGAGCACCGCCAGCCTGACCATACATCTCCTGCGAGATAGCATGGAAGCGTTCGTTCAGCTCATTCATGGCAGTGTCGATAGCAGCAACATCCTGGTTTTTGTGAGCCTCTTTCAGTTTATTGAGCGACTCTTCGATACCGGCCTTCTTGTCGGCGGGCAGCTTGTCACCCAGATCCTTCAGACTCTTCTCGGTCTGGAAAATCATAGCGTCGGCCTGGTTAATCTTGTCGATGCGCTCCTTCTCCTTCTGGTCAGCAGCGGCATTGGCAGCAGCCTCGTCCTTCATGCGCTGGATCTCAGCGTCGGTCAAGCCGCTCGACGACTCAATGCGGATGCTCTGTTCCTTACCGGTTGCCTTGTCAACAGCCTTCACATTCATGATACCATTGGCATCTACTTCAAACGACACCTCAATCTGAGGCACGCCACGCGGAGCGGGAGTGATGCCATCGAGATGGAACTTGCCCAGCGTCTTGCAGTCGCGTGCCATGGGGCGCTCACCCTGAAGCACATGAATCTCAACTGAGGGCTGATTATCGACAGCCGTTGAGAACACTTGGCTCTTGCGGATGGGGATCGTAGTGTTAGCATCAATGAGCTTGGTCATGACGCCACCCAGCGTCTCGATACCCACTGACAGGGGCACCACATCGAGCAGCAGCACATCCTTCACATCACCGCTGAGCACACCGCCCTGAATAGCGGCACCCACAGCCACAACCTCGTCGGGGTTCACACCCTTCGAAGGAGCTTTGCCGAAGAACTTCTGCACGATTTCCTGCACGGCAGGAATACGGGTTGAACCACCCACCAGAATCACATCGTCGATGTCGCTGGTCGACAGACCTGCATCGTTAAGTGCCTTGCGGCAAGGTTCGAGAGTCGACTGAATCAGGTCGTCGCACAACTGTTCGAATTTAGCACGGGTAAGGGTCTTTACCAAGTGTTTGGGAATACCGTTCACGGGCATGATGTAAGGCAGGTTGATTTCAGTGCTCATGGAGCTTGAAAGTTCAATCTTTGCCTTCTCGGCAGCCTCTTTCAGGCGTTGCAGCGCCATAGGATCCTTGCGCAGGTCAAGGCCTTCCTCTTTCTGGAATTCCTCGGCAAGCCAGTTGATAATGCGCTGGTCGAAGTCATCACCGCCAAGGTGGGTGTCACCATTGGTCGACTTCACTTCAAACACGCCATCGCCCAGATTCAGAATGGAGATATCGAATGTACCGCCACCCAAGTCAAACACGGCAATGTTCTTGTCGTCGGCGCTCTTGTCGAGACCATAAGCCAAAGCGGCTGCAGTTGGTTCATTCACGATGCGCTGCACATTGAGTCCGGCAATCTCGCCAGCCTCCTTGGTAGCCTTGCGCTGAGAGTCGTTGAAGTAGGCAGGTACAGTAATGACGGCGTCAGTTACCGTCTGGCCAAGGTAATCCTCGGCGGTCTTTTTCATCTTCTGCAGCACCATGGCTGAGATTTCTTGTGGTGTGTACTGGCGGCCGTCAATCTCCACACGAGGCTGATTGCTGCCGTTGTTTACCACCTTGTAAGGCACGCGACCCACTTCCACACCCACATGGTCGAAACTCTCGCCCATGAAGCGCTTGATGGAATAGACGGTGCGCGTGGGGTTCGTGATGGCCTGACGCTTGGCGGGATCACCCACTTTGCGTTCGCCACCATCCACAAATGCCACAACTGAAGGTGTGGTATTGCGGCCTTCACTATTCGGTATCACTACCGGATTTTTTCCTTCGAGAACAGCCACACAAGAGTTGGTCGTTCCTAAATCGATTCCAATGATCTTTCCCATAATATTGTGTTGTTTTAATGTTTTTACAATGTTGTTGTCCCACTTGCGGACATTTATTTAATAGCAAAGCCCGTGCCAAACGCATATATGGGAGTGGAAACATGCCACAAATCTGCCACTATGTCAGTCGCACGAAATCGCATTTGTACCGGTAGAGCACTAAAGCGGCAAGATTTTGCACTTCTTAATGTTATTTTATGAAACTTTAGTCGCAGTTTTGTGCAAAACCGCACCACAATTCCGAGATTTTTTTAGTAAATTTGCACATTATTTTATAAGGGTTGCTGTGAAATGCAGCCACCTCAAGTTACAGCGAAAATATCAATTCACTCAATAACAAATTTTTAAAAACAACTCATTATGCAAATTTCACACATCGAACATGTTGGAATAGCAGTTACTTCGCTTGAAGAAGCTATCCCTTTCTATGAGAATTTACTTGGTTTCAAATGCTTCGCCATTGAAGAAGTTGAAGACCAGCACGTGAAAACCGCTTTCTTCCAAGTGGGACAGACTAAGATTGAATTGCTCGAAGCAACAAGCCCCGACAGCGCCATTGCAAAATTCATCGAGAAGAATGGTGGCCGTGGTGGCATCCAGCACATCGCCTTCGCTGTTGAAGACGGCGTAGCCAACGCTCTTGCCGAGGTGCAGGAGAAAGGTGGCCGAGTAGTGGACAAAGAACCCCGCAAAGGTGCCGAGGGCCTGAACATTGCCTTCCTGCACCCCAAGACCACTTGCGGAGCACTCGTAGAACTTTGTGAAAATCCTAACAAATAACGATAATGGGTAAACAACTCGAAAAAATCCAACAACTCATCGACATGCGTGCCCAGGCACGCGTGGGCGGTGGCGAAAAAGCCATCGAGAAACAGCATGAGAAGGGCAAATACACAGCCCGCGAGAGAATTAACATGCTCCTTGATCCAGGCAGTTTTGAAGAGCTCGACATGTTTGTGCGCCATCGCTGCACAAACTTCGGCCAGGAAAAGAAATCCTACCTGGGCGACGGTGTGGTAACAGGCTATGGCACCGTTGACGGTCGCTTAGTATATGTCTTCGCACAAGACTTCACCGTGATTGGCGGTTCGCTGGGCGAAGCCATGGCATGGAAGATGTGCAAGGTGATGGATCTTGCCATGAAGCAGGGAGCCCCTGTGATTGGCCTTAACGACTCGGGTGGTGCCCGCATTCCCGAAGGCATCAACTCGCTGGCAGGCTATGCCGAGATTTTCCAGCGCAACATCGACGCCAGTGGCGTGGTGCCTCAGATTTCGGCCATCCTGGGCCCGTGTGCAGGTGGTGCTGTGTACTCTCCTGCCCTCACCGACTTCACACTGATGGCAAAAGGCACCTCGTTCATGTTCCTCACCGGTCCTGCCGTGGTCAAGACCGTACTGGGTGAGAATGTGACTCAAGAGCAGCTGGGCGGTGCAACCGTTCATGCCCAGAAGAGTGGTGTTACCCACTTTGCCTGCGACACCGAAGAAGAAGTGATTGAAACCATCAAGAAGCTGTTGAGCTACATGCCCAGCAACAACATGGAAGTGGCTCCGCGCATTGAGTGCAACGACCCCATCGACCGCGTGGAGGACGCCCTGAACAACATCATCCCCGAGAGCCCCAACGATCCCTACAACATGTATGACGTGATTGGCGCTATCGTCGACAACGGCGAGTTTCTTGAAGTACACAAAGACTTTGCCAAGAACATCATCGTGGGCTTTGCCCGCTTCAACGGCCAGAGTGTGGGTGTGGTAGCCAACCAGCCTCAGCACATGGCAGGCGTGCTCGATGTGAACGCCTCGAAGAAGGGCGGTCGCTTTGTGCGCTTCTGCGACGCCTTCAACATTCCCCTGGTGACTCTCGTAGATGTGCCCGGATTCTTGCCCGGTACCGGACAAGAGTACAATGCCGTGATTCTGAACGGCGCCAAGCTGCTCTATGCTTACGGAGAAGCTACAGTGCCCAAGGTTACCGTGACACTGCGCAAGAGCTATGGCGGCAGCCACATTGTGATGAGCTGCAAGCAGCTGCGTGGTGACATGAACTATGCATGGCCCAGCGCCGAAATCGCCGTGATGGGTGCTGCCGGTGCTGCCGGCATCCTCTATGCCAAGGAGATGAAGGCCGCCAAGACCGCTGCCGCCGAAGCTAAAGAAGCCGGCGACGAGGCCAAGGCCAAAGAGATCATGGAAGAGAACAAGAAGTTCATCGCCGAGAAGGAGCAAGAATACAACGACCTGTTCTGCACTCCGTTCAATGCCGCCAAATATGGCTACATTGATGATGTGATTGAACCTCGCAACACTCGCTTCCGCGTGATTCGCGCCCTGGAGCAGCTGCGCACCAAGAAGTATGTGAATCCCGCCAAGAAGCACGGTAACATTCCTTTGTAATTCCTATTCAACCATTCGATAAAATGAATAAGAAAATAATATTGACACTGATTGCTGTTGTCGCTGCCATTACCGCCAGTGCTCAAGGTCGCATGGACCTGCGTATCAATGAGGTTGCAGTGCAGACCGACAGCAACGCTGTTGACCAGAATGGCATGCACTCGGGATGGATTGAGATTTTCAATGCATCCTACAGCACCAATGGCATCGAAAAGATGTTCATCACCACGCTCAAACCCGATTTCATCCAGAACTATTTCAAGACTGAAGAGCAAAAGAGCAACAAGAAGCGCAATCAGCTGCTTCAGGAGCTCCGCGACACTCACACTGGTGAAATCTATGAGATTCCGCGTGGCGATGTGGCCACCAAGGTCAAACCACGCACTCATGTGTTGTTCTGCGCCGATGTTGATACCGTGGCCGGAACATTCCACCTGCCATTCGCTCTGACTCCAGGACAATATGTTGCCCTCTATGATGTGAACGGCGACCTTGTTGACGAAGTGACAATCCCCAGCGACCTGCAACCCAACCAGTCTTATGCTCGTTGCAGCGAGGACTGCATTGACCTTCATGGTGAACACAAGTTCATTGCCAAGGACTGGGAAGTGCGTGACGAGTCTTGTATAGCGAAAGCTATCACCCCCGGCAAGTTCAACGCCCGCCCCATTAACGAGAACATCCAGAAGTTCAAGGACGAAGACCCCTCGGGCATTCTGCTCACACTCATGTCGATGGGTGTGGTGTTCAGCGCCCTGCTGATGCTTTATCTACTCTTCAAGCTCTTTGGCAAAATCTTTACCGCCAAAGAAAAGAAGAAAGAGGAAGCCATTGTTGACAAAGCCGTTGACAATGTGGATACAGTAGTTCAGCCCGAAGGCGACGATGAGGCTATAGCAGCCATCTGTATGGCACTCTATCAGCACTTCAATGCTCACGATGAGGAAAGTGGCATTCTCACCTTCGACCGCTCACTGCAGCAGTCGAGCGCATGGGGCTCAAAAGGCAACCTGCTGCGCCACTTGCCTGAGCATCGCGACAATAAACTTTAATCACTAACATTTTATTTGCATTACTAAATCAATGAAAGAATACAAGTATAAAATCAATGGTCACGAATACAAAGTAAATGTTGGTGACATTGAGAACAATATCGCTCACATCGAGGTCAACGGAGTGGCTTATGATGTTGAACTCGAGGAAGAGAAGGCCGTGAAACCGGTTGTGAAGAAAGTGGCCGTGAGCAATGACGCTCCCGTTGCAGCCAAACCTGCTGCCGCCAAACCCGCCGCTGCTGCTGCCGGTGAATATGTTATCGCTTCGCCACTGCCTGGCGTGATCAAGGAACTCCATGTGAAGGAAGGCCAGCAAGTGAAGGCCAGTGATGTGGTGTGCATACTCGAAGCCATGAAAATGGGCAACGAGATTCATGCAGGCAAAGACGGCGTGGTCAAGTCTATTAATGTTTCAATTGAAGAGTCGGTACAAGAAGGTACCACTATCATGATTATTGCTTAACACTATGGTACTATTAAATATTGCTGAAAATCTGAAGCAATTTTGGGAGTTCACAGGCTTTTATAACGTGACATTATCGCCTGAGAGCCTCATCATGCTGTGCGTGGGTCTGTTTTTCATCTACCTCGCCATCAAGCATGACTTTGAACCCATGTTGCTAGTACCAATCGGGTTTGGTATCCTCATTGGTAACATTCCCTTCCAGGCAGGTAACGAGATTGGTATCTACGAGGAAGGGTCAGTGCTCAACATCCTGTATCAGGGTGTGCGGCAAGGTTGGTATCCGCCACTCATCTTCTTGGGAATTGGCGCCATGACCGACTTCTCGTCGCTGCTCGCCAACCCCAAGCTGATGCTCGTGGGTGCCGCTGCGCAGTTTGGTATCTTTGGAGCCTACATGGTGGCTCTCGCCATTGGCTTCATGCCCGACCAGGCCGGTGCCATCGCCATCATTGGTGGTGCCGACGGTCCTACCGCCATCTTCCTGTCGTCGAAACTCGCTCCCAACCTGATGGGCGCAATCGCCGTGAGTGCCTACAGCTACATGGCGCTCGTGCCGGTGATTCAGCCGCCAATCATGCGACTGCTCACCACCAAGAAGGAGCGCGTGATCAAGATGAAACCCGCTCGCAAAGTGTCGCAGACCGAGAAAATCATCTTCCCCATCGTGGGCTTGATTCTCACCTGCTTCTTCGTGCCAAGCGGCCTGCCGCTGCTGGGTATGCTGTTCTTCGGCAACCTGCTGCGTGAGAGCGGCGTAACCACCCGCCTGGCCAAGACGGCAAGCAATGCGATGACCGATATCGTAACGATTCTGCTCGGCGTGTGCGTGGGTGCCTCGACCCAGGCTTCAGAGTTCCTCACAAGCGACACCGTGAAGATTTTCGCACTTGGTTTCATGGCGTTTATCATCGCCACCACCTCAGGTGTGCTCTTCGTGAAGATATTCAACCTACTCCTGCCCAAGCACAAGAAACTGAATCCGCTTATCGGTAATGCCGGTGTGAGCGCAGTGCCTATGGCAGCACGCATCAGTAACGACCAGGGCCTCAAGGCCGACCCGAGCAACTATCTGCTCATGCACGCTATGGGCCCGAATGTGGCTGGCGTGATTGGCTCGGCTGTTGCCGCCGGTGTGCTTCTCGGTTTCTTGGGTTAATCCTACTGAAATGTGAACACATTAATTATATATAGGCGGACAATCTGGTTCGCCTATATTTTTTAAAAACAACCTTGAACAATGGCTAACGACAAGATTATCATCTATCAACTCATGCCGCGCTGGTTCACTAATATGAACAGCGAAAACACCTTTAACGGCACCCTCGAAGAAAACGGTGTGGGCAAACTGAATCACATCACGCCACATGTGCTGCGCTCGATAAAAGGGCTTGGAATCAGCCATGTGTGGTACACAGGTGTAATTGAGCATGCCACTAAAAGTGATTATTCAAGTTTCGGCATCAAATCAAGTAATGATCAGGTGGTTAAAGGCAACGCAGGTTCGCCATACGCCATTCGGGACTACTATGACATTGACCCCGATCTGGCAGTAGATGTGCCCCATCGCATGCAAGAGTTTGAGATGCTTGTGGAGAGGACTCATGAGGCTGGGTTGAAGGTGGTGATTGACTTTGTCCCCAACCATGTGGCAAGGGAGTATCACAGCGATGCCAAACCCTCAGGAGTTGCTGATTTGGGCGAAGACGACAACACAAAGCGATTCTTTGCACCCGACAACAATTTCTACTACATCACGGGGTACGACTTCGTTCCGCCAGTGCCTTGTGACGACGGGAAGCCCTATACCGAGCACCCCGCCAAAGCTACCGGCAATGACTGCTATCGCGAGAATCCCGACATCAACGACTGGTATGAGACCGTAAAGCTCAACTACGGCATTGATCCCGGGTGCAATTGCTGCTACTTCTACCCCATCCCCTCGACCTGGCAAAAGATGTTGCACATCCTGATGTTCTGGGCCAGCAAGGGTGTGGATGCCTTCCGCTGCGACATGGCACACATGGTGCCCGTGGAATTCTGGCGCTGGGCCATCGCTCAGGTGAAGGAAAAGCACCCGCACATCGTATTCATAGCCGAGATTTATGACACGGGCCTGTATCACGACTACATTCACCGTGGCGGCTTCGACTACCTGTATGACAAAGTGACACTCTACGACACACTGCGTGCCGTGGTTTGCGGACAGGCTCCCGCAAGCGCCATTACGGGCTGTTGGCAGACCATTGAAGGACTGCAGGACCACATGCTCAACTTCCTTGAGAACCACGACGAGCAACGCATCGCTTCGCCACAGTTCGCTGGATATGCTTTCCGAGCCATTCCCGCACTGGCTGTGAGCGCCGCCATGTCGCGCTGCCCATTTATGCTCTATGCCGGTCAGGAACTGGGCGAGAAAGCCGAGGGGGCTACAGGATTTAGCGGAGATGACGGCCGAACCTCGATTTTCGACTACATCTCGGTCGATACCGTGCGTCGCTGGTTCAATCACGGGCGTTGCAACAGCACCTTGCTCACTACCGACGAGAAAGCGTTGCGCAAAGCCTATGCCGATATCCTGAAGATTTGCCGCACCGAGCGAGCCATTGCCGAGGGCGAGTTCTATGACCTGATGTATGTGAACATGCACTCGCTGAACCCCGCCAAGCAATATGCCTTCTTGCGTCACATCAACAAGGAAACAATTCTGGTGGTGGCAAACTTTGACGACCACGATGCCGTGTGCAATGTGAATGTGCCACTGCACGCCTTCGAGCATCTAGGCATTACTGCCGGCGAAAAGAAGGCCGTGGAGCTCATTTCTCGTCAAAGATCCCCAATGTCACTCACCCACGAGAAGCCATTAACCATTTCCATTCAGCCATTTAGTGCTGTGTTCTGGAAATTGAAATAATTTTTTTCAAGCATTGTTAATAATTTTAGTGAAAATTATTCTCATAAAGTCACCGAAACTTCTTAAATTTGCAATACAATTCACATAGCCATAAAAAAGCCTAAAAATTATGAGCAACACTGATCTTCCTTTCAAAATTTTCTCGGGAACTAATTCTATGTACCTGTCTGAAGAAATCTCTAAATGCCTGGGGATTCCTTTGGGCAAGATGAACATTCAGCGCTTTGCCGACGGCGAGTTTGAAGTCTCGTTTGAGGAGTCGATTCGCGGCGACGAGGTCTATCTCATCCAGTCGACCTTCCCCAATAGCGACAACCTCATGGAACTGCTGCTGATGATTGACGCCGCCAAGCGTGCATCGGCCAAGACCGTGATAGCCGTGGTGCCCTACTTCGGTTGGGCTCGTCAGGACCGCAAGGACAAACCTCGCGTTTCTATCGCCGCCAAGCTGGTGGCCGACCTGCTGAGCAAGGCTGGCATCGACCGACTGATCACCATGGACCTGCATGCCGATCAGATTCAAGGCTTTTTCAATGTGCCCGTCGACCACCTCTATGCCTCTTCGGTCTTCATCCCCTTCATCAAGAAGATGAAACTCAACGACATGGTGATCGCTTCGCCCGATGTGGGCGGCGCCAAACGAGCCAACACCTATTCCAAGTATTTCAATTCGCCCCTCGTTCTCTGCCACAAGCAAAGAGCTAAAGCCAATGTGGTAGAAAAAATGACCATTATTGGCGATGTGGAAGGCAAGGATGTGGTGCTCGTCGACGACATGATCGACACCGCCGGCACAATCTGCAAAGCCGCTAATGTGATGAAGGAAGCAGGAGCACGCACCGTCTGGGCCGTAGCCTCACACGCTCTCATGAGTGGACCGGCCTGCGACCGAGTGAACGACAGCGCCCTCGCCGAGGTCATCTTCACCAACTCCATCCCGTTCGACACGGCCCGCTGCCCCAAGGCCACCATCGTGAGCATCGCACAACTCTTTGCCGACACTATGATGCGTGTGCACAACAACGAGGCTATCAGTTCGCAATACCTGATTTGACCGTCCTCGGTCATTCAGTAACCATACACAGCCGCCACTCGCACAAGTGGCGGTTTTTTATTTTATTTCTTATTTTAATTTTATTAAAACATATTTAAAATTATTGCATATTATAGAAATAAATTATATATTTACTGCAAATTTACGACAACTATCTACAAACTAATTATTAATCTTTTGTTTAACTAAAAACCGTGCATTTATGAAGAATGTTTTCTTAACATTAGCATTGTGCGTTTCCTTCAGTGGCATGGCTCAGCTCCTGAATGTTGGCTCCATCGACAAAGTCAACATCCCCGAGAATGCAGCCAATAAGATTGCCGCAATCAGTCCGCAGGGCGATTATGTGCTCATCACGACTGACTATAACAAGGGACTCACAAAGTTCGACCTTGCCTCGGGCCAGACACAGGTGATTACCGATGCCAATGGCGCAGGCTATGATGCAAAGGTTTCTCAGGATGGCCAGAATGTGGTCTATCGCGAGAAATCGATGAACGACAAGCACTTGATCAAAACTGCCGTGCTCAGCAAGAACATTGCAAGCGGCGAGACCAAGCAGCTTGTGAAGCCCACCCGTGATTTGAACGGTGTGGCTATTGAAGGTAACACGGCTATTGCCGTCAACAAGAGCAAGACCGAGAAGAAGGCCTTGAGCGCTGAGAAAGCTCAGCAAACCATGCCCGTTCTCTCTCTCGACAAGTATCAGCTCATGATTACCATGAATGGCAAGACCAGTCAGCTGTCGCCGCTGGGCACCCAGCATCGCTACATCTGGCCTTCTATGTCGCCCGACGGCACCAAAGTGCTCTTCTTCGTTTCAGGAATGGGTGCTTATGTGTGCAACACCGACGGTTCTGGTGTCCAGTCGCTGGGCATTGTCAGAGCTCCTAAATGGTATGACAACAACATCATCGTCGGCATGAATGACCAAGACAATGGTGAAGTGTTCACTTCCAGCGAAATCGTTGCTGTTGACCTGAAGGGCAACCGTCAGGTGCTCACCGGCAGCGATGTGATTGCGATGTATCCTCTGCCCTCGGCACAGAGCGGAAAGATTGCCTTCTCCACTCCCACCGGCGAGGCTTATATTATTAACCTTGTTAAATGATTACAGCTATGAAGAAGATATTATTACTTGCAGCAGCTGCAATCATGGCAGCATTTGCGCTTCAGGCAAAATCAGTTGATGAACTGCGCATTTACATCAATCCTGGTCATGGCAGCTGGGGACCCAACGACCGTCCTATGGCTACCATTCCTTATCCAATGACTTCGGAAACAGGACGACCCGACACCTGCGGTTTCTATGAATCGAACACCAACCTGTGGAAATGTCTCCGACTTCGCGAAGAACTCATTGCCATGGGTGTTCAGGCCAGCAATATCACCATGTCGCGCGTCAAGAATGGCCCCTATCCCTATGTTTCTGGCGCAGCCGATGCTGAAATCTACAACCGCCCTCTTTCTGAAATATGCGAGGAGGTAGAGGCAGGCAATAACGACATGTTTATCTCCGTCCACTCTAATGCCGCCACCGATGGTACCGCCACCAACTACCCGCTATATCTCTATCGAGGTTACGACCAAGGGCAGACTGGCAATGCCGGTTACACTGGAGCTGCTGTTGAAGGTAGCGACCAGATGGCTCTGACCAACTGGCCCTATCATCACTTCGACATTGACTTCGAGCCACAGAACTACTACCAGAACTCGACCAATGTGCGTGGCGACATCAACTTTTATGGCAGCTACAGTGGCCGCACCGACCCCAACTCTGGAATTACCTATTATGGCTATCTGGGCGTGCTCAAACATGGTGCTCCCGGCTTCCTGATTGAAGGCTACTTCCACACCTATCAGCCGGCACGCCATCGTGCACTGAACCCCGACTATGACTACCTCGAGGGTGTTCGCATTTCGCGTGGTGTGGCCGCATACTTCAACTTCCCCATGAAGGGTACTGGTGAGATTGTGGGTACCGTCAAGGACCTCCACGAGAAGATTGTTCACAATCTGTTCAAGTATAGCCCCAACACTAACGACCAGTGGCTGCCCTGTAATGGTGCCACCGTGCGCCTGCTCAAGAACGGCGAGGAAGTTGCCACCTACAATGTCGATAACAAATACAACGGCATGTTCGCCTTCTTTAACCTCGAGCCCGGCGAATACACGCTTGATGCTTCTTGCGAAGGATACAAGGCACTCTTCGATGAATACAAGGTTCCCATTACTGTAACAGCCAACGAAACCTCATGGCCACTCATCTATCTTGAGAGCGAGAACTATGTTCCCGATGAAACTCACTATGAGAACTATCCCGACCCCGCACAGCCCGGTTACCTGAAACTTGCTGACAACTACAACTTCACACAAGTTCCTGGAAATACCGAGTTTGTTGGTGTTTTGAAGGATGCTGTTCAACTGGGTGACTCCACCGTTGTGCTCACTAACGAGGGCATTATGCCTCACCTCTATCTGATCAAGACCAGCACTAACGAGTTCATCAAGGAATTGAGCACTGAGGGCATTTATACTGAGGACAGCCCCGGTTTCTTCAGCGCACTCAATGCCATCTCCCGCACTGCCGACAACAAGCTCGTGGGTGTTTCTCTCACCGAGAATCAGTATAACTCTTCGAATGTCACTGACGGTTATACACGCGGCACTGCTCGTGTCTATATCTGGAACAACATCGACGAAGCCCCATCGATCTTTGCTGAAACTCAAAACTCAGGCAACTACTATAATGCCAATGTAGGTCATTCAATTCTGGTCAATGGTGCCGCCAGCAAAGATTGTGAAATCGTTCTTACTGCCATGACTGTAGGTTCGACATGCAACATACGCCTCGTTCACATCCTGATGAATGAAGGCGAACAGGGCACTGTATTCTATGACAACCTCTACACTGGTGGATTTGTCGGCACGCAGACAGCCTATGGCGAAGAACTCCACATAGCTGTATCACCCAACGACGATGCCAAGATTCTCCTTGGCGGTATGGGAACCATTACAGAATTCACGGCTCCCGACAAAAATGCCGGATCAGCCACCGACATCGAGCAACTGAGCAGCGAGTTTGGCGCAACAGGCGTTGGCTTCCAGTGCTTCAAATATGCCGGCCACAGCTTGCTAGTTACTCCTTATGCCGTTGAAGGCGAGGTCAAGGGTGTCAAGATTATCGACATCACAGGCGGCGTTCAGAACGCTAAACTCGTCAAGACCACTAACACCGATATCATAAGCGCTAAAGCTCATCACGACCCCATCCTTAACGGACTTACCGAGCACCTTGCTACCGCTGTTGTTGATGGTGTAGACATCAATGCCACCCTCGTGGGTGCCAACGGTGTCACACTCATCACCACCAAGGATGTTGAGCAAGACATTGTAAAAGGCATTTATGCTTATGGACTGAACAGCGAGAGAGGCGAAGACAAGTATGTCTTCACCTTCACAGCCAACGACAATGCCGAGGCTGCCTATATCATCTTCTCCGATGCTACCACCGGCGAGACTGTAGGCACAGTCGAGATTCCTAATGTTGTTGAAGGCGAAAACACTGTTACGCTCACATTTGACCAGATTCCTGGCGACAACACTCAGAAGATGAACTGGGCTGTCAACCTCGTGGGCAAGACCATCCCGACCATTACTCGCCTGAACACGAACGACACCTACTCTTATGCTCGCATCGGCAACATCGTCGACAAGAGCACTGAGAGCGACTTCTTCGGACGCATCTATGTTGTCAACCGCACCGGTTCAGCTCAAGCAACCAATGGCATCTATGCCTACAATGCCGACTGGACCCGTATCAACGACAGTGCACTCCACGGAGGCATGACACTGGGCAATCCCTTCCGTCTCGCTACCGACGAGAATGGTACCATTTATGTGGCCGACTGGGCCGATGGTCACTCAGGTGTTTACACACTCGATCCCGCCAACCTTGAAAGCAATATGGGTACCTTCTTTGAAGGCACACATGCTTCAACCGGTCTTATCACTGATGCAAACGGCGATGTTGTCGCAAGTTCCATCTGTTCAGTTTACATCACTGGTTCTGGTGCCGACACACGCATGTATTGCCACCTTGAGGACTACAACGCCGACATTGCTCAGTACAATATTGGCAACCCCGATGGTTCAATCATGACCAGCTGGGCTACTATGCCTACTCGTCTGTGGGGCATTGGCGGTTACCTTGCAAGTGAACATGCATCGGTCTTCAATGAAACTGAAGACGGCGGCCTCTGGATTGTACAGAACCGTGGTGCAGGCAACAACACTCCCGGTGTGCCATCTCTGATGTACTTCGATAGCGAAGGCCATATCCAGTTCAACAGTGGTCTCGAAGACAATCCTGTCCACTACGACATCAACGGCACACAATATGCTGCTGGCGCCATGTCTAATGATGGCACTGAACTCGTGGTGAATGAGCCCGACGGAACGCTCAAGTTCTTCTCCGTCGACTATGACGAAGACGGTGTTCCCGTACTCGCTTACAAGCATCAGTACAAAGCTGGGGCTGGCAACCTCGTCACCCAAATCAACTATGATTACGCTGGCAACCTCGTCGTTTCGGGTAACAAACTTGTCATCCTCTCGATGCCCACTGAAGACAACCAGACTACCACTCCTGCCAAGAAAGCACTTCTGGTTTACAAGGAATTAGAGTCTGCTTACTATGTGGTGGGTGGCTTCAACGACTGGAATGCTAACGAACCTCTCGAAATCACTGAAGACGGTGCAACCTTCGATGTGGTTGAAGATCCCGACGATGTTGAGAGCAAAGAATTCAAGATTCTCACCAATGGCGTGAACGACTGGCTGTGGCTCGGTGGTGAAGACGCCAACGGCGTTGGCTACTTTGAAGTGACCGATGGCATGATGACCGCTGGCACTGAAATCACACTCGACGACGCTGGTGCCAACTTCCGTCTGCCTGGTTCTGGCAACTACACCATTACTCTGGCTAAGGAAGCAGCCACCACAGGCGACAAGGCTCCCGTGGAAGGTGTGAAGATTGTTGTGAAGAAGAACAACCAGACTCCTACCGCAGTAACCGATGTGAAGGGCAAGACCGTTTCAAGTGTTAAGTATGTGAACCTCGCCGGTATCGAGAGCAGCAAGCCCTTCGACGGCTGGAATATCGTGGTTACCACTTACACCGATGGCACTCAATCTACCGCCAAGGTACTCCGCTAAACCATTGAGTCAATGACCAATATGGACTGATTTCCATTGGCATTGACAACAATCATTTACCATTAAGAGGGTGACACCATTCACCCTCTTATTTTTTTTGATATTATATTTTAACCTTAAATATTTGCCTAAAACTATTGATATTAGTAATTTTACGCACTTTTTTCCTTTATATGCACTAATTACAATAAAACACTTTATATTATTCATCTATGAAAAATTCGTTCTATTCTACTTTACGATTACTTGTGATAGCCCTCTGCATCGGCTCGGTCGCCCAAGTGCACGCCATCACAATCAAGGTGCAAAAAGGCGGCACTGCCCCCTACCTCTATGCTTACCTTGGCAGTGGCGATAATGCCACCAAACTCACCGGCGACTGGCCAGGAACCCAATTCACTAATAAAGATGACAATGGCTTCTGGACCATGGACATCCCCAACCAGACCACCGTCAACCTTATCTTCAACATGGGCGACGGAGAACCTCAAACTGGCAATATCAACGATGTGGTTGGTGTTAATGGAACAGCTACATTTATCTACGATGGCAACAACAAAGCCATAGCCCCAATGCCACAGGGCACTTATCAATCAGGTAAAGTGGCTTATTTCGCCTGCCCTACCACATGGGACACCAGCAATCTCAAAAGTCAAATTAAACATAACGATTACTACGAAGAGCACAGTGTTTCTTTCGTAGGAACAGACGGAGCCGGTCACAATGTGTATGCCGACTTAAGTTTTACCAACTGGGGTGACACACCACAACAAATTCACTTTTATGACAACGCCGGTAAAGACACTCCCATGTTTGACTATGTTCTTGGCGGGTATTACAATACTGGTGGTTTAGCAACACAAATCGTGAATTTATCATCAGACAACGGTTTTTCTGATGAAAACTTCCGTGCTGGTATTACATCGCAGTATGGTGTTAATGAGGGCGCCACTTTTGCCCCCTCAACTATCACCCGTCTTGATGTGAGCAACAAAGGCATCACATCTCTTGCCGGTATTGAAAAGTTCACTAGTCTTATCGAACTCAACGCCAGCAAAAATGCTCTCACTACAGCCGATTTAGGCAGCAATTCCAATCTGGAAATCTTAAACCTATCATACAATTCCGCTTTAAGAGGTTTCAGTAGCAATTACTCAACCAATTCAAACTACATTAATCTAGCTGCAAATAATTCCAATCTTAAAGAACTTTATCTCAGCAACTGTAGTATCGGATATTTCCAAGCCATCAACAATCATTATGGCGTGTCGTCACTTGAACGACTGGATCTCTCAAACAACACTAATATGGGCGGTTGGTCAACAGGTATTGCAGCACAAACAGGATTGAAATACTTAAATGTCACAAACAATGCTTACGGAAGCGATGCTTTAAAGTTGACCAACCTCACGGAACTCGATACTCTCATAGCCGACAACAACCCCAATCTAGGAAACATCTCCACTTTAAGCAGCGCCTCTAATCTGCGTTATCTCAGCCTACAGAATTGTGGACTCACCAACGACATCAGTTTCAGATACAATCTTGCACTTGAATATATCGACATCAGCAACAACAGTGCTACGCCTAAAAATTTCCACTTAAGCTATAGCCCTGCTCTCAAAGTATTCAAAGCTCACAATGCTGCCATCAAACAGAATGGTCTAGTATGGCAAGAAGAGAGGCCCAACCTCGACACTCTTATCGTCTCCGGGAATCCAAATATGCATTATCTGAGCTCTCTTAACTATGCAACTAATCTGCGCTATCTTGACATGAGTGATGGAGATCTTCTTCTTGGTTCCATGCCCACATTCACTGGATCAAATTTTCCAAGGCTCAATTATATTGATTTTAGCAACAACTTAATCTATCTAGAAAAAACTCTAAGTGACTTTGCTGTGCTTAAAACATTAAAAATGGGTGGAAATTATATAGCCGACAATGATACTGGCATTAACAGAATCACGCTTAGCAACTGCCCTGCCATCGAAACAATTGACATATCTGGCAACACGAAGATGTCTGAAATAGGATTGGTGAATCAAGGATACAACAACTCTAATTTCACCCTGCCCACCATTACGGCTACTGGTTGTGATGCACTTCACATACTGAATTTGAGCGATAATGCATTCACCAGCGTGCCCGAATTGCCCAATGTGCCCAGCACTATTCAGTCGCTAAAACTCAACAACAACAATTTGGCATCGCTTACTATGCCTGAAGGCTCACCCATCCAGTTCCTCTATGCTGAAAACAACTCGAGTTTCACAGGCAATTATGAGCTCACTGCTACTGCAGCAGGTCAGCTCAAGGGCCTTGACCTGGGCAACAACAGATTCACCTCGTTCAAGGCTGAAGGAACTGCCCTCTCTGCCCTGATGATTGGCAATAATACCAGTCTCACCACCCTTGAACTGCACGGCAACAACAACCTCACCTGCACCACGGCCGAAACCACTATGAGTGAAGGAAGTGGCCTCTATCTGCTGGGCAACACAGCCCTCGCTACCATCAACATCGAGAATAGCAAGTTCAATAACATAGGTGCAAACAAGTCGCTCGAAGGACTTACAGCAGTAACGACTTTGCGTGCGGCTCACAACGAGTTTGAGACCTTTACCAACAGCAACTATGACGCACCCAACCACGATGCACGCGACCACACGCTTGCAACCATCGTTGGCAAGCCCAGTCTCGAAGACCTCACCGGACTTGTTTACCTCGATTTGAGCAACAACCTGCTCAAAGACTCAGTACACCTCTATCGCAACACCGCACTCAAGCACCTCGATGTGAGCCACAATCAAATTCTCGGCGATCTTCCCACCAACGAAAACGACCGCATGGAAATGATTAAAAAGAAAGTCTCTTGCTCTATAAAGTATGGTTTGACCATTAATGGAGGAGCTGGCAATAATGGCACAGTTGGCATTTCAGTAGAATGGGACCCCAACTTTCTTAATTTGGTAAAAAAACATGACCCCTATCGCAACGAAGATCGTTATGCCGACTTCCGTCCCTGCGACTTGCGTGACACCACAGGACTCTATCACCTCGACCTTCATTACAACACGCAACTCGAGTACATTGATATCAGTTACACCAATATCCATAATACAGCAATGGGGCGAGAATATATGAATCCCGGCTGGGATAGAAGCAATAATTGGAATGACGATATCAGAAGCGGAAGTCCAAATCCAGAATACGGACCCGTAAAACACCACTTCATCTGGATGCAGCCTGCCGGTGCACATCTAAAAGTGTTCAAAGCCGATCACAACAATATGCAGTCACTCGGAACAGCACATAATGGCATTCCTTATTATGAAAACCTTGACACATTAAGCGCTACTCACATGTATGGCGACTGCCTCTTTATGACCGACAAAACTATCGATGATTACATCGGTTATGGCACTAAAGGATTCAATGGCACCAACTGCGCCAATGCTCGTTATATCGACCTGAGTTATGGCTACTTCTACAGTATCGATCCACAGCACCTCGCTAATGTCGAGAAACTTATTGTAACAGGCAATCCCCTGGGTGGTGGCCATTACCCCAACTATGTACTTGATGTGACGAACAACTCCAAGCTTCAACAACTCCAGGCCGATCTGTGTACCGACCTGCAAACCATCGAGGCACATGACTTGAACAGCCTTGCCATTCTTGATGTGAGCGGCGACACGAACCTCAAGACCCTGCGCGCCTACAATGACCCCGTGCTCTACAATGCAAACACCGACTTTATCACAGGTCTCTCTGAATGCTCGAATCTCGAGGAACTGTGGGTCTCAAACGACAATCTGCCCGAACTCGAAGTGTGGAACAACAAAAATCTCACAACGCTCAAGTGCTATGACAACGCCATTCTGCCATCTCTCAACTTAAGCGAGAACACCTTGTTGAGCTATCTTGACTTCCACAACTGCATGCTCAACAGCATCGACCTCAGCAAAAACACGGCTCTCACCTACATTGACTGCAGTAGCCCGTCAGTAGCCACCAGCACAGGCGAGACAGGCAAGAACAAATTGAGCGACCTCGAAGTGAACAGCAACGTGATTGCTACAGTGATTGCCAACTGCAACGATTTGCACAGCATCAAGGGTGTGAACAAAGCATCGCTTACCCGTCTTGAGTTTGAGCACAACCATATCAACGGCATTGACTTGAGCAATACAGGTCTCACCGCCACTACGCTCAAGGACGCCGACAACGGCCGTACCATCGAGGGAGACTATTCAATTATAACAATAAAGAATGGCTCTACCACCACTAAATATGACTTATTTTTCTTCCAGCTCGACAATACTGTTACTGGCGGTGGAACCTTCATCGGCGACAAGGCGAGCATGGATGTGCTGAAAGGACTGCCGCGCGATGCGCTGAGCATTGAAGGCATGCAAGCAAACAAAATCACCGCATGGACCGCTAATGCTGTTCCCCTGACAGGTGGAAGCAAATCTCCCAACAACTATGTCGATCCTCACAATTTAAACGGAATTGTAGATCCCGACGAAGTAATTGGTTCCATCGTGGTTCTCGACGAGCATAACAAACATACCGAATACACTTACAATACTGGAGTATCAGAGCACACCAGCACATATTATCTCGACTGGAGCGCTCCAGGTGTTGTAACTGCCGTTACCGACATTGAAGTCGACAACAAACCAAGCGTCACCGGCGGCATCGGTGCTATTACCATCCAGGCTCCCGATGGCACTATCGTTGGTATCTTCGACATGGCTGGCCGACTCGTGCAGCAAATCACTGCCAATGGCGGTGAAATGGTCATCGACGGCATGGCTCCCGGTGTGTATATCGTGAACGGTCAGAAAGTGATAGTGAAATAACCTTCACATTCCCAATCATCCCAATAATCGGCGGCTTTTCTCCTGAAAGCTGCCGATTATTCTTTTTATTGTTGCCAGTTTGGAGCAAAATGTGTAATTTTGTATGTTTTAAAGCAATGTTGTTCAACACATGATTAAAAAAAGTACACTTAAGAATGTAATCAGCGAAGACCTGGCAGCTATCTGGTCGATACTGACTCCGGAAGAGAAACGCCGAATTACTGACAACTTCATGATTCACAATTTCAAGAAGAATCAAATCATTTATGCCGAGAACGACAGTCCCGAGTATCTCTGGTGTCTGCTCAAAGGCAAGGTGAAACTCTTCAAAGACGGCATAGGTGGCCGTCAGCAGATTCTCAGACTCTACCGACCCATTCAATACTTCGGCTATCGTGCCTACTTCGCCAACGAACCCTATGTGTCGAGTGCAGCGGCTTTTGAGGCTTCTACCCTGGGTGCTCTACCCATGCAGCTGGTCAAGGACATGATTGACGAGAACAGGCATCTTGCCTGGTTCTTCATCCACGAGCTCTCGAAGAATCTGGGCGGCTCCGACACCAAGATTGTGAACCTCACCCAAAAGCGCATTCGCGGCCGTCTCGCTGAGGCCCTCATCCTGCTCATCGACAACTATGGCTTTGAAGACGATGGTGCCACACTCAAGATCTACATGGCACGAGAAGACATCGCCAACCTCTCGAACATGACCACATCCAATGCCATTCGTACCCTCTCGACTTTTGTGCAGGAGCGCATCATCACCGTGGATGGACGCCGCATCAAGATTGTAAATCAGAACGCTCTGCGTCACATCAGTAAATTCGGATAAATCATGCTTATCGCTCAACTGAAACGAAAAGAAAACATTGCTGAATACCTGCTCTATATGTGGCAGGTCGAAGATCTTATCCGCGCCAATCACTGCGACATCGACGAACTGCAACGCAACGTGATCGACCGCTTTAAGGCCGACGATGCCACCAGCCACGAAATCCGTGAATGGTACGACTCGCTCATCAAAATGATGGAACTGGAGCATGTGAAAGAGAGCGGCCACCTGCAAATCAACAAGAATGTGCTCATACGCCTCAACGACTTGCACCGCCTGCTGCTCCAGTCGCCCAAATTCCCCGAGTACGGCGCCCAATACTATCAGGCTCTGCCCTTCATTGTGGAACTGCGTGCCAAGGCCCCCCAAGGCAAGCAGGTGGACGAACTGGAGACCTGTTTTCAGGCACTCTATGGTGTGCTGTTACTCAAACTGCAAGGAAAAGACATCTCGAAAGAGACCGAAAAGGCCATAGGTCATATCTCCTATTTCATTGGCCTGCTGGCTGCCTACTACAAGAAGGATGAAGCAGGCGAACTCTTTGACGAAAACGACGACATCAATGCTTGACAACATGAATACGCTGAACATACTCATCACTGGAGCCAATGGACAACTGGGACGCGAAATGCGCAACGTGATGCAAGGGCACTTCACACTCAACGGCATCTATACCGATGTGGAAGAGCTCGACATCACCTCGCTGGAGGCAATCAACGCCTTTCTCGACTCGCATCCTGCCGACGTGATTGTGAACTGCGCTGCCTATACCGCTGTGGACCGTGCCGAGCAGGAAGCCGACCTGTGCCACAAACTCAATGTAGAGGCCATAGAGAATCTGGCAATGGCTGCCAAGGCACACCACGCCAAACTCATCCATATCTCTACCGACTATGTGTTTGACGGCACCGCACATCGGCCTTATAGCGAAAATCACCCAACTTGCCCAGCCTCGGTCTATGGCAACACCAAGCTCGATGGCGAAAAGCGGCTGCAGGCTGTGCTGCCCAACGATAGTATTATCCTACGCACCGCATGGCTCTACTCACCCTACGGCAAGAACTTTGTGAAGACTATGCTGGAACTGGGACGCACACGCTCTAACCTGAACGTGGTTTATGACCAAGTGGGCACTCCCACCTATGCACTCGACCTGGCCCAGACCATCGTGAAGATTATCCTTGCCGATGAGTGGAAACCGGGCATCTATCATTATAGCAACGAGGGCGTCACTTCGTGGTACGACTTCACTAAGGCAATCCACGCAATAGCAGGCATCATCACTTGCAACGTCATGCCATGCCACACCAACGAATACCCCACCGCTGCGCAACGGCCACACTACAGTGTGCTCGACAAGACAAAGATTAAAACCACCTTTGGCTGCGCGGTGCCATATTGGCGCGACAGCCTCGTAAAATGTATCGATATTTTGAAACAACAATAACCCCAATTCATGGCCAATCTACATAACGAAATACTTAAGCGGCGCACATTCGCCATCATCTCGCACCCCGACGCAGGCAAAACGACTCTCACCGAGAAGCTGCTGCTCTTTGGTGGAGCAATCCACGTGGCGGGAGCAGTAAAATCGACCAAAATCAAGAAGACCGCCACAAGCGACTGGATGGAGATTGAGAAACAGCGTGGTATTTCGGTGGCTACTTCGGTGATGGGATTCAACTATGAGGATTACAAAATCAACATCCTCGACACCCCTGGCCACCAAGACTTCGCCGAAGACACCTACC
>JAFZSO010000014.1 GCA_017619355.1 Muribaculaceae bacterium | reverse complement strand
GTTCCCAAACTGGAAGGGTCCGACCCAGATCAATTTGTGCTCATATTCACACCTTATGCCGTAAACACCCCTAACAATGTCAATGGCAATCAAAATGAAGACTATCACAAGCTGTTCGACAAAATCAAGACTACCAAGTGGTGTGTCGACAACGGCACAGATGAGTGGGAAACCATCTGGGTAGATTTCAAGAGCAATGTGGAATTCATTCCCACAGGTTACACCATGACCACGGGCAACGACACCGAGCGTTTTACGGGCCGCAACCCCAAGAAGTGGAAAATCTATGCCAAGGTCAATGAAAACGACTCCTGGACCACCATTGTGGATGTCGCTGACGGCGATGCGGCAGGACTGGGCACAAATAACACTACCGACTACAATTTCCCCATCAATGGCGTCAACACTGAGTATCAATACTTCCGTTTCGAGGTGAGCGAAGTGCGCGGCAAGGGCGGCTATATGAACAATCATTATGTGTTCCAGCTCGCCGAGCTGGCATTGACGGGCATCACTCCAAGCATTATCGATGGCGATGTGAATGGCGATGGCAAGGTGAATGTGACCGATGTGACCGCACTCGTCAACATGATTCTGGGGGTTATCACCAAGGATGAAACCCGGGCCGACGTGAATGGTGACGGCAAGGTGAACGTCTCTGACGTCACCGCTCTGGTCAACATCATACTCGGCGCCTAACAGCGCGTGCTTGCAGTAAAATGGTGAAGAGTAGTAGTGTAAAGCTTAATACTCTACTTAGAAAAACTATAACTGATATATAACCCGAAAAGAGTAACTAAAAAAATTGATAGAGCTATGAAAAAGAATTTATTAACTGCAGCACTCTTGCTGCTCGCTTCGCTAAGCGCCAGCGCTTACGACTTTATGTACAACGGCCTGTGCTACAACATCACGGGCGATAACACGGTGTCAGTGACCTGGGAAGTGTTTCCCGACATGAACCCATCGGCTTACAACAATTTGGGTGGCACCGTGACCATTCCCGAAACCGTGTATAACAGCAACAAAGCCTATACCGTTACCGCCATTGGCTCTAATACTTTTTATAAATGTGCAGTCATTACAGGTATTTCAATCCCCAAGACGGTCAAAACCATCGGGTCTGCTGCCTTTTCCTACTGCACGTCGTTAAGCAGCGTCACCTTCGCCGAGGGTAGTGAGCTCACCGAAATTCAAAATCATGCATTTAACTATGATACCTGTCTGGTCTCGATAACGCTGCCCAATACGGTAAGCACCGTTGGTGATGGTATTTTTAATAATTGCAAAAAACTACAATCAGTCAATATTCCCACCAGTCTCACTTATATAGGTTGGTCCATGTTCTCAGGCTGCACATCGCTAAAAAGTTTTGATATCCCTAATTGGGTGACTTTAATTAAAACATATGCTTTTCACGCATGTGATGCCTTAGAAAGGGTTTCCATTCCAAATAGCGTTAGAACTATAGGCTCTAATGCATTCCAGAGTTGTACAAAGTTATCAAGCATGACCATCCCTAATAGCGTTGACTCAATTGGCATCTATGCTTTCAATCAATGCAAGGGATTGAGAAGCGTGGCTATTCCCAGCAGTGTCAGAACTATAGGTGTTCATTCGTTTACTAGTTGCGATGCCCTTGAGACACTGAACATCGACAGCAATGTGGCAGTAGATATCAAGTATTATACCAAGAGCGCACTCAAGACATTGACGCTGGGCAACTCGGTTACTGTTATTCCCGAGAACGCTTTCAAGGATTGCCCCGCACTGGAGTCGGTGACCCTGCCTAACAACTTCAGCAGCATTGGCAACTCGGCATTCGCCGGCTGCACCTTGCTAGGCGATGTCACTAGCCTGCGAGAGAAGCCCATCGGCATCGATGCAAGCGTGTTCAGCGGAGTTCAGGTAAACGGCTACTGCGACCTGCATGTGCCCAAGGGCAGCGTGGGCCGTTACCGCGCCATGGATGTGTGGAAAGACTTCTATGTGATTGACGAGGGTGCCGGCCAAGGTGGCGGTACTGGACTGAAAGGCGACGTGAATGGCGACGGCAAGGTGAATGTGAGCGATGTCACTGCCCTCGTCAATATCATCTTGGGAGTGGGCTGAAGCCTAACGACCGAGATCGGTCATTGGAAATGGGAAAATAGGGAGGGCTGTCGCAGTGCGGGCAGCCCTCTTTGTATTTGACACGGTGACGTCGGGCTCTGCTTGGCTTTACTGGGGTAAGGTTGCGGCAATATATGGTTTGGAGTAGTGAGGACGGCAAAAATTTACAAAACCAAATATTTTACAAATTTTTGCATTTAAGTAAAACGTAGTATTCATCGGCATTCTCGAGGGGTTGTTAATAACTTTTTGTGTGTAAATGAAAATTTTTTGCTATTTAGATTTGTAAATTTTGATAAATTATCGCTAACTTTACAAGCAATTTCACTCAAGGTTGCCTGACAGCACCTTTTTCTTTCTAAATCAATATAATTAACGGCTGATTCATGAACAGCGACACCTACCACATTCCAGCACTTCTCGACCAGTGCATTGCAGGGCTTGACATCAAGCCCGATGGCACCTATGTGGATGTCACCTTTGGGGGTGGCGGCCATAGTCGCGCCATTATGCAACACCTTGGTGCTGAGGGCCGTCTGTTCAGTTTTGACCAAGACATAGATGCCTACCGGAATCGCATCGAGGACGAACGGTTTACATTTGTACACGCAAACTTTGCATTTCTGAAGAATTTCCTGCGTTACTACCAGGTGGAACAGGTGGACGGCATACTGGCCGACCTGGGTGTCTCGTTCCACCACTTCGACGACGCCCAGCGAGGTTTCTCGTTCAGGTTCGACGACAGCCCGCTCGACATGCGCATGAACACGCGTGCCCAGCACGATGCCGCCTGGGTGCTGATGAACTACAGCGAGGAGCAGCTTGCCGACGTGCTCTACCTCTACGGTGAACTGAAGCAAGCCCGACGCATGGCACACTCCATCGTGACCCGCCGCGCCGACAACCCCTTGCGCACTACCGCACAACTGCTGGAGACAGTAAAGCCTCACATACGCATCTCGCAGGAAAAAAAGGAGATGGCTCAGGTGTTTCAAGCACTGCGCATTGAGGTGAACCACGAAATCGACGTGCTCAAGCAAATGCTCACTCAGGCCCTGCAGGTGCTCAAGCCCGGCGGCCGCCTTGCCATCATCACCTATCACTCGCTCGAAGACCGCCTGGTGAAGAACTTCATGCGCAGCGGCAACATAGAGGGCAAGGTAGAGAAAGACTTCTTCGGCAAGGTCAACACCCCCTGGAAGCTGGTCAACAACAAGGTGATTGTGCCCGACGAGACAGAGATTGAAAACAACCCGCGGTCGAGAAGCGCCAAACTGCGTGTGGCCGAGAAATTATAAAAAAACATATCATAGCATCAAGAACACATGGCAACTCAGACGAATAACAGTACCAAGATAGTGCGCAACGTAGTGCAAGGACGCATTTTCCTCACTCTCAACTTCTTCAAGAAGCACTGGATCTATGCCCTCGCCTTCATTGTGCTCATGCTCATGTATATCAGCAACAAATATATGTGCCAGAACCACCTGCAGCAGGTGATGCAACTGCGCCTTGACCTCGACAACGCACGCACCGACTGTGTGACCGCCAGCGCCAAATATAACTCCATGATACGTGAAAGCCAAATGAAGAATCTTGTCGACACCATGCACCTTGGCTTAACATCACCCGACCAGCCACCCTATAAATTATTTGAATAATATGAAACAGTCTAACAAAAAACACATCTTGATGCGCTACTCACTGATAGTGGGTTTCATGCTGCTTTTCTCGGCATTCATCGTTTATGAGGTGTTCAAGACAACCGTCGTCTACGGTTCGCTCTGGAACAAGAAGGCTGCCGAGATTCTTTCTGACACAACGCTCATTGAACCCGAGCGAGGTATGATTCTGGCCGACGACGGCTCGGTACTTGCCGCCAACCTGCGCTTCTTCACTGCCCGCGTCGACTGGAAGACGTCGGGTTTTGACCAGAAGGCGTTCAACGACTCACTGCCCGCCCTGTGCGACAGTCTGCACACCTTTGACCCCTCCAAGACCACCGACCAGTGGCGTAACGAACTGCTCGCCGCCAAGGCCAAGGGCAAACGAGCCTACCGCCTGTTCTCCAAACTTTCGCACTCGGAGTACAAGCGAATTAAATCGTTCCCCTTCTTCAACATGAAGCCCGGCAAGACGGGACTCTATGCCGAGCTGAAGATGTCGCGCTGCAAGCCATACGGGAAAATGGCATCACGCAGCATTGGCAGCACAGGCGAGGACCAAACCAGCAAGAGCATTCATGGCAGGTCGGGTCTGGAAATGGCACTCGACACGCCCCTCTATGGCATTCCTGGGCAAGCCAAACGCATCCAGCTCACCAACAGCATCGTTGACTGGGAAAATGTGCCTGCCGTGAAGGGCTATGACATCACCACCACCATCAACATTCAGCTGCAGGACATCGTAGAGAACGAACTCTACAACATGCTTGTGCAGAGCGAGGCACAATGGGGCACAGCCGTGCTCATGGAGGTGGCAACCGGAGAAATCAAGGCTATCTCAAACCTGGAGAAGAATGAGGAAGGCACCGACTATGTGGAGGGTCGCAACAATGCTGTGACAGGTTATGAGCCCGGCTCGGTGATGAAACCCATCTCCATGCTCGTGGCACTGGAAGACGGCATTGTGAAAAGCATCGACGAGCAATGGGCAACCGGCTCGGTGTGGAACTACTGTAACCGCCCCATCAAGGACCACTACGGCAGCGCCACCCTCTCGCCCAAGGAAATCATTGAGCGGTCGTCAAACATTGGCATGTCGAAAATCATCATCAGCAAGTATGGCAGCAATCCCGACGGATTCCGCCAGCGACTCAAGGAGATGGGCTTCTTCGACGAGTTCCACTCGGGTATTGGCGGTGAAATGGTGCCCAATTTCCCGAAACTGAAAAATGACAATGGCGGACGCATCTCGCTCTCGCGCATGGCATTCGGCTACACCACCGAGATTCCGCCACTGCGCACCCTCGCCATCTACAACGCCATTGCCAACGAGGGCCGGTTTGTGCGTCCCCACCTGGTCAAGAAATACTCACGTGAGGGCGAACCCGACTCGATCGTGCCCGTATCCTACATTCGTGACCACATCTGCTCGGCCGAGAATGCCGAGAAACTGAAACAGTGCCTGCGCGAGGTGGTGTGGGGCAGCCGAGGCACCGCACGCAAGTGGGTGCAGAACGACAAGGTGGTGATCGCCGGCAAGACCGGTACCGCCTACACGCTGGAAGATGGCCATTACGGCAGCCAGAAGCGTTACGCCTTCTGCGGATTCTTCCCCTACGACAAGCCCAAATACTCGTGCATGGTGCTCATTCGCGGCGGACAGATTGCCTCGGCAGGCGCCAGCAGCGGCACCGTGCTCAAGAACATAGCCCTGCGCATGTATGCCCGCGGCATGCTGGGCGATGAAACCGACTTCAAGGCCAACAACGAAGGTGCCGAGAAGCAACCGCAACTCTTTGCCACACTCAATCCCGCACGCAACAAGAACCTGCGTAGCGGTTTGGGGCTGGGCGGTCTGAAGGTGTATGCCAAAGCCAAGAACACCAGCGGCAACAGTGTGCCTAACGTGTTAGGGCTCAATGTGCGTGATGCTGTAGCCCTGCTCGAGCGGCGCGGCATCAATGTGCGGCTCAACGGCAACGGCTGTGTGATGAGCCAAAGCCTGCCAGCCGGCAGTGCCTACCGCCGTGGCGACCAGATATTGCTAACCCTCAAATAACACCATCAACACAAAAAAAAGAAACATCATCATGAGCAAGACGCTTCAACAACTCATATCGGCCATTGCCACAAAAAGTGTGGTGGGCAACACACAAGTAGAAATCACAAGCATCACCTGCGACTCACGTCAGGCCGCACAAGGTGCCCTGTTCATCGCCGTGAAGGGCGTGGCAGTCGACGCACACCGTTTCATCCCCGACGTGGTGAGCCAAGGTGCTGCAGCCATCGTGTGTGAAGACCTGCCTGCCGAGATGCCTGAGAACGTGACCTTTGTGCAGGTCGAAGACTCGCATGTGGCACTCGCCGTCATCGCCTCGGAGTGGTTCGACCGCCCCTCTGAGAAGTTGAAACTCGTGGGCGTTACCGGTACCAACGGCAAGACCACCACTGCCACCCTGCTCTACGAACTCACCCAGATGATGGGCTACAAGGCCGGCTTGCTCTCGACCGTGCAGAACATCATTGACCGCAAAGTGATTCCCGCCAAGCAGACTACGCCCGACCACATCGCCCTCAACAGCTTGCTGCACGACATGGTGGTGGCAGGTTGCGACTATGCCTTCATGGAAGTGAGTTCACACGCGTGCTCGCAACACCGCATCGACGGGCTCACTTTCAAGGGCGGCATTTTCACCAATCTCACACGCGACCACCTTGACTATCACAAGACCGTCGAGAACTACATCGAGGCCAAGAAGATGTTCTTCGACGCACTGCCCGCCACTGCTTTTGCGCTGGTGAACATCGACGACAAGGTGGGACAAGTGATGGTGCAAAACACCAAGGCCAGCAAGCACACCTACTCGCTGCGCTCCATTGCCGACTTCAAGGCCAAGGTGCTGGAAGACCGCATCGACGGCACCCTGCTCGACATCAACGGCAAGCAACTCGAAGTGCTCTTTACCGGCCGCTTCAATGCCTACAACCTGCTCTCAGTCTATGGTGCCGCCACCCTGCTCGGTTTCCCCGAAGACGAACTGCTGGTGAAGATGACCATGCTCAAACCGGTGGCAGGGCGCTTCCAGACGATGCGCTCGCCCCGTGGCTATACCGCCATCGTGGACTATGCCCACACCCCCGACGCGCTGGTGAACGTGCTCAACGCCATCAACGAAGTCATTAACGGCAAGGCCGAGGTCATCACCGTGTGCGGATGCGGCGGTGACCGCGACAAGGGCAAGCGTCCCATCATGGCACATGAGGCCGTGACCCGCAGCCACAAGGTGATTCTCACCAGCGACAACCCCCGCACCGAAGACCCCGACGCCATTCTGCACGACATGCAGGCAGGCGTTGACCCCGAACTGAGCAGCAAAGTGCTCACCATCACCGACCGTCGCCAGGCCATTACCACCGCATGCATGCTCGCCAAGCCCGGCGATGTGGTGCTTGTGGCAGGCAAGGGACATGAAGATTACCAGGAGATTAACGGCGTGAAGCACCACTTCGATGACCGCGAAGTGCTTCAGGACATTTTCAAAACCGAAAAACTTTAATTCCATCGCTATATGTTTTACCACTTATTTCACTTTCTTCAGGAATACAATGTGCCGGGAGCACGACTCTTCGACTACATTACCTTCAGAGCCGGATTCGCGCTGCTGCTCTCGTTGTTCATCGCTATCGTGATAGGCCGCCGCATTATCGACCGACTGCAAATCATGCAGGTGGGCGAACTGGTGCGCAACCTGGGACTGCAGGGGCAGCTCGAAAAGAAAGGCACCCCTACCATGGGAGGCATCATCATCATCATCGCCATCCTCATTCCGTGTCTGTTGCTGGGCAAGCTCAACAATGTGTACATGATTCTCATGATTGTGTCCACCATTTGGTGCGGTGCGCTGGGCTTTGCCGACGACTACATCAAGGTGGCTCATCACAACAAGGAGGGCATGAAGGGTAAATTCAAGATTGTGGGACAAGTGGGCCTGGGACTCATTGTGGGTCTGACCATGTATCTGAGCCCCGCTGTGGTCATGAGCGAGAATGTGGAAACGGTCGACCCCGAGACGCATGAACTCGTCATTGAGCATAAGGCACAGAACATCAAGTCGACACAGACCACCATCCCCTTTGTGAAGAATCACAACTTCGACTATGCCTACCTGACCAAGTGGATGGGCGACAGCGCACAGACGGGTGGATGGATTGTGTTCATCCTCGTCACCATCTTCGTGATCACAGCTGTGAGCAACGGTGCCAACCTGACCGACGGACTTGACGGACTCGCGACGGGCACCTCGGCCATTATAGGCGTTGCCCTCGCCATCATGTGTTACCTGGGGGGCAACGTCATCTACTCCACTTACCTCAACATCATGTATATCCCAGACAGTTCCGAGCTGGTGGTGTATGCAGCCGCATTCATCGGTGCCACCATCGGCTTCCTGTGGTATAACTCCTATCCTGCCCAGGTGTTCATGGGCGACACGGGCAGCCTGTGCCTGGGTGGCATTATTGCGGTGTTTGCCATCCTCATCCGCAAGGAGCTGCTCATCCCCATCTTGTGTGCCATCTTCTTCATCGAAGACCTCTCGGTGATGATTCAGGTGCTGTATTTCAAGATCACCAAGCGCAGGAGCGGCGTGGGCAAACGCATCTTCAAGATGACCCCTCTGCACCACCACTTCCAAGTGCCGGCAGGTCAGGTCGAGGCCAAGTGGCAGAACCCCAAGGGAGCCATTCCCGAATCGAAGATTGTGATGCGCTTCTTCCTCGTCGCCATCTTCCTTGCAGTAATTACTTTCGTCACCCTAAAAATACGTTAATTTTACAGACAAAAATAGATACAATAAAATGGAGAACAATTTAACTAAAAACATTGTAGTTCTGGGAGGCGCCGAAAGCGGTGTGGGAGCCGCTGTGCTTGCCAAGGTGAAAGGTTTCAACGTGTGGCTGTCGGACATGGGCACCATCAAGCCTAAATTCAAGGAAAAACTTGAAGAATACCACATCGAGTGGGAAGAGGGCGGTCACACCGAAGCCAAAGTGCTCGCCGCGCACGAGATCATCAAGAGCCCGGGCATCCCCGACACGGCCCCCATTGTGAAGAAGGCCATTGCCAAGAGCATTCCCATCATCAGCGAGATAGAGTTTGCCGGCCGTTACACCGATGCCAAGATGGTGTGCATCACCGGCAGCAACGGCAAGACTACCACCACCCTGCTCACCTATCACATCCTGCAGAAGGCTGGCCTCAATGTGGGCCTGGCCGGCAACGTGGGTAACAGCCTTGCCTATCAGGTAGCTACCACGCACCACGACGTGTATGTGATTGAATTGAGCAGTTTCCAACTCGACAACATGTATGAATTCAAGGCCAATGTGGCTGTGCTGCTCAACATCACTCCCGACCATCTCGACCGCTACGACTACAAGATGGAGAACTATGCCGCCGCTAAATTCCGCATCATGCAGAACCAGACGAGCGACGACACCTTCATCTTCTGGTACGACGACCCCATCATCGCCGCACAGCTCAAGCAGGTGGACACCGAGGCACGACTATTGCCTTTCACCGCACGCAACGATGAAAATTGTGCCGCCTATATGGCCGACGATGTACTGCACTTCAACTTGCCCGAAAACGCTTGGCAAGTGGGTCGCAACGAACTATCGCTCAAGGGACTGCACAACATCTACAACTCGATGGCTGCCGGTCTCTCGGCATCGGTGCTCGACATCAAGAATGAGGTGATTCGCGCCGCACTGGCCGACTTTGAAGCCGTGGAGCACAGACTCCAGTTCATCAGGAAAGTGGGCGGTGTCACCTATATCAACGACTCGAAGGCCACCAACGTGAATGCCACCTGGTATGCCCTGGAGAGCATGACCGAACCCGTGGTGCTCATTCTGGGCGGTGTGGACAAAGGCAACGACTATAGCGAGATTGAACCGCTCGTGAGGGAAAAGGTGAAGGCCATTGTGTGCCTGGGCGTGGACAATGCCAAGCTGCACAACTTCTTCGACGGCAAGGTGCCTGTGGTGACCGATGCCCGCAGCATGGCCGAGTGCGTGGAGAAATGCCATGCGCTGGCCGAGAGCGGCAACACCGTGCTCCTCTCGCCCTGCTGCGCCAGCTTCGACCTGTTCAAGAACATGGAAGACCGTGGAGAGCAATTTAAAGAAAATGTGAACAAAATCTCTTAAATCCCGCACACCATGGCTGAAGCAAAACACGAAAAAGTGAACAAATATGAAGAGGTGACCCGCAAATATGGTGACCCCTGGATTTGGGGCATCTATTTCACGCTCATCATCATCTCCATCATCGAGTCGTATAGCGCATCGAGTCGAGAGGTGGCCACGGCGGGCGTGTATATGCCCATCATCAAGCACTGCATTTTCCTGACCATAGGCTTTGCATGCATCTTTTTCCTCTACAGGACCAATTATAACAACAAGAATCTGCTGGCGCTCATGATTCCGGGACTGGGTGTGTTCACCATCATCAGCCTCGTGTATGTGATGCTCTTTGGCGAGGTCATCAACGGGGCACAGCGAGCCATCACACTGCCGGGAGGCTTCACACTGCAGCCAGCCGAACTTGCCAAGCTATCTATCGTCACCCTGCTGGCCTATATTCTTGCGCGCTCGCAAAAAAACAAGGATGTGAGCCTGACGGGCATCATTGGAGCGGCTGTGATAGTGGGGCTATTCGGTGGACTGCTGTTGCAGAGCGGTTTGACCAACACGCTGCTGCTCATGTGCATCAGTCTGTCGATGCTGCTGATTGGCGGTACGCGGATGAAAAAACTCGTCTCGGTGCTCGTCATCTACGGCATAGTGTTCGGGTGCTTCATGCTCATTAAGAAGAACAACGACAGCAAAGAGGCCAACCTGCTCGCCGCCGAGAATGTGGTGATGGAGGGCGACACCATTGCCGACAACATGAGCCCCGACAGCAAGAACAAGGTGGACCGTAGCGGCACCTGGAAGAGCCGTGTGAAGGAATGGTGGAACAAGGACTCGCTCGTGTATAGGCCCTTGACCGACAAGAACCAGCAGGAAATGTTCTCGCGCATGGCGCAGGCACATGGCGGCATCACCGGTGTGGGCATTGGCAATTCGCGCGAGTGCAGCCGTCTGCCGCTGGCCTTCAGCGACTACATCTATTCCATCATCATCGAGGAGACGGGTCTCATAGGAGGCATTTTCGTGCTCATCCTCTACCTGTGGCTTCTGGCTCGAGCGGCCATGATTGCGCGGCGCTGCCGGCGTGTGCTGCCGGCACTGCTCATCATTGGTATGGCCTCAATGATTGCCTTCCAGGCACTCTTCCACATGGCCATCAACTCGGGCGTGTTCCCCGTCTCGGGGCAGCCACTGCCGCTCATCTCCAAGGGTGGTACGTCGATCATCGTCACCAGCATAGCGTTTGGCATCATGCTCAGCGTGAGCCGCACCATTGCTAACGGCAATATCAAGAACAATAAATCGGAGGAGAATCAGCTGCCCGAAGGACTCGGCGCTGAAAATCCAACACAACTGTTACGCAAAAATGAATGGAAATAACAAGAACTATCTCGTGAGTGGTGGCGGCACCGGAGGTCACATCTTCCCCGCCCTCTCCATCGCCAACGAAATCAAGCGGCGATACCCCGATGCCAAAATCCTGTTTGTGGGGGCTGAGGGGCGCATGGAAATGGAACGAGTTCCCGCTGCGGGCTACCCCATCAAGGGCCTGCCCGTGATAGGCTTTGACCGCAAGCGCATCTGGCGCAACTTCAAGGTGCTCTTCAAGTTGCGCAAGAGCATGAGCATTGCCAAGGGCATCCTGAACAACTTCAAGCCCGACATTGCAATAGGTGTGGGCGGTTATGCCAGCGGCCCCATGCTCAAGATGGCTCAGAAAAAGGGCATTCCCACCCTGCTGCAAGAGCAGAATTCCTATGCCGGCGTCACTAACAAGTTGCTGGCCAAGAAGGCAAAAAGCATTTGCGTGGCCTACGAAGGCATGGAGCGGTTTTTCCCCGCCGAGAAGATTGTGCTCACCGGCAACCCCGTGCGTCGCAATCTGCTCGAGTGCACTTCCTCGCCCCAAGAGGCACGTGAAGCCTTGCAACTCGACCCCGACAAGAAGACCATTCTCATCATTGGCGGCAGCCTGGGCGCACGCACCATCAACAACAGCATCATCGACGGCCTCAAGCGCATTGCCGAGACTGAAGAAGTGCAGGTGCTGTGGCAGACTGGCAAATTCTACAATGAGCAATGCGCCGCAGCCAGGGCCACATCGGGTGCCGGCAATGTGAAGCAGGTACCGTTCATCAGCTCTATGGACCTTGCCTACCGCGCTGCCGACCTCGTCATTTCGCGTGCCGGCGCCAGCTCCATATCTGAGCTGCAGCTGCTGGGCAAGCCCTCCATCCTGATACCCTCGCCCAACGTGGCCGAGGACCATCAGACCAAGAATGCCATGGCGCTGGTCAACAAGGATGCGGCACGCATGATTCCCGATGCCGAGGCACAGGAGCGGCTCGTCGACGAGATGCTGCAACTGGTCACCGACCAGCCTGCCCTCGACTCGCTTGCCGCCAACGTGAAGAAGATGGCGCTGAACAACGCCGCCGAGCGCATTGTTGACGAGATAGAAAAGATTCTTACCGATTAAAATTTTGCTGTCATGAAAGATTTCAGTTCATTATACTTTGTGGGTGCAGGCGGCATTGGTATGGCCGCCCTCGAACGCTACTTCCTTGCAAAAGGCAAGAAGGTGGCAGGATATGACCGCACACCCTCTGAACTCACCCAGGCCTTGCAAGACGAAGGCGTGGAAATCGTCTTTGACGAGAACCCTGACCTCATTCCCGACTACTGCCGCGACCCCAAAAGCACACTGGTGGTGTACACCCCTGCTGTGCCCGACTCGCACGCAGGCCTGCAATACTTCAGGAACAACGGTTTCGAGGTGGTGAAACGCGCCAAGGTGCTGGGCATCGTTACCGATGACACTCTGGGCCTATGCTTTGCAGGCACACATGGCAAGACCACCACTTCGAGCATGATGGCACACATCCTGCAAGTGTCGGGCATAGGCAGCAACGCTTTTCTGGGCGGTGTGCTGCGCAACTACGGAAGCAACTTCCTGCTATCAGATAGCAGCCCCTTCTCAGTGATTGAAGCCGACGAGTTCGACCGCTCGTTCCATCACCTGAGGCCCTATATTGCCGTGGTGACCTCGACCGACCCCGACCACCTCGACATCTATGGCACCTATGAGGCCTATCTCGAAAGTTTTGCACACTTCACCAGCCTTATCAAACCCAGTGGCTCACTTGTTGTGCATGAGGGACTTGCCTTGAAACCACGACTGCAAGAGGGGGTACACTGCTACACCTATGGACTGGAACACGGCGATTTCCACGCCCAGAACATTCGCAAGGGCAATGGCCAGATCGTGTTCGACTTCGTAACACCTAACGGCACGGTCATCACCGATGTGAACCTGGGAGTTCCCGTGAGCATCAACATCGAGAACGCCATCGCCGCCATGGCGGTGGCATGGCTCATTCATGTGCCTGCCGAGGCCATGAAACAGGCCATGGACTCGTTCCAGGGTCCCAAACGCCGCTTCGAATTCTGGCTCAAGGAAGACGGCCCGCATGGCAAAGTGGTCATCGACGACTATGCCCATCACCCCAGCGAAATCGAAGCCAGCATCAAGTCGGTGCGCGACCTCTATCCCGACCGCAAAATCTCGGTCATTTTCCAGCCGCACCTCTACACGCGCACGCGTGATTTAGCCCCCGATTTTGCCCGCGCCCTGTCGCTCGCCGACGAGGTGATTCTGCTGCCCATCTACCCTGCGAGAGAGGAGCCAATACCTGGTGTGACCAGCGAAATCATACTCAAAGACCTTTCTTGCGAGAAAAAAACGATTTATACCAAAGAAAATTTGATTAATTCGCTGCAATTGTGTAACTTTGATATTTTATTGACGGTTGGGGCCGGTGACATCATCAATCTGTTGCCCCAAATCTGCCAGGAAGTGAAAAAACAGAAACATTGAAGATAGTCAGATACATATTGCTCCTGCTGCTCACCGCACTGCTTGTGTGGGGTGTTTACTGGGCCCGTAACAAGGCTAAAGCCCAGGTGTGCAAATCCATTGAGGTGGTGGTGGAGAACACCGAGCAAACCTCGTTTGTCACACCTGAAGGCATCATCAGCGACCTGAAGACGATGAACTTCAAGATTGTGGGACTGCCTATGTGGCAAATCAATAGCGACAGCATCGAGAAGGCGCTCTCCAAGTCGCGCTTCCTCGAGTCGGCACAGTGCATCAAGGGGCAAAGCGGCGTGTTCCAGATCAGAGTCAAGCAACTCATCCCTGTGCTGCGCGTGTTTGATGGCGACAACTCCTACTATGTGAACCGAGAGGGCAAAGTGATACCCGCCTCCACTAACTTCTTCACCGATGTTCCCATTGTGGAGGGGCACTTCAGCAAGGGCTTCGGTCCCGAGAAACTCCTGCCCATGGTCGACTATGTGAGTGCCGATTCCACGCTGGCAAGCATCGTCACCATGTATAAGTATCGCGACCCGCAGAACATCTACGTGGTGCCTTGCTTCAACGGTCACATCGTGAACATGGGCAGCGTCGACAACTATCAGGCAAAGTTCCGCAAACTGCTCCTGTTCTACCGCAAGGTCATGCCCGAGAAAGGATGGAACACCTACGATACCATCTCGGTCAAGTGGGACCACCAGGTAGTGGCCACGCTTGCTAAGAAAAAGGTGGTTCCCACCTTCCAGTACGACAATGAAGACGAGGATCCCGCTGACGACATCGAGACCATGACCATCTCTGACGACCATAAACCAGTCACCGCAGAGAAGAAGGCCACCAACAGCGAAAAGCCCAAAAACGACGATAACAACAACACCAATAAAGAAAAAAACAATAATAACAATAATTAATCATTTACACGTTATGGAGAAGAACCAATATATCGTAGCCTTTGAAATTGGCAGTTCCAAGATAGTTGGAGCCATTGCCGACAAATCTTCGTCGGGCTATGTTACTGTGCGCATGCTCGAAGAAGAGCGGCTCATCAATAGTGTGCGCCACGGCGAAGTGAAGAATGTAGAGAATATTAAAGGTGCCATCAACCGCATTCTCAGGCGGCTTGAAAACCGCATTAACGGTCGCATCACAGAGGTGTTTGTGGGCATCAGCGGCCGCTCGTTGCACTCAGAAATCACCGAGGCAAACCGAGACCTCGACTCATCCAATGCCATCACCGACCAGATTATCGACCGCATCATTCAGGAATCGATGCGCACCACCAGCAATAACTATGATACCATCGACGTGGTGCCACGCGCATTCTATGTCGACAACAAGGAAACCGACAGTCCCAGCGGACAGTTTGGTTCAAAAATAAGCATCAAGCTCAATCGCATCGTGGCTAAACCAGCCATCAAAATCAGCCTCAAGCGTGTCATGGAACCCACCATTGAGGTGCGGCGTTACATTGTCACCCCACTGGCGGCTGCCGACGAAATTCTCTCACCCGAAGAGAAATCGCTGGGCTGCATGTTTGTGGATATGGGTGCCGAAACCACCGAAGTTGCCATCTACAAAAATGGTTCTCTCCTCTATTTCACCACGCTGCCACTGGGCGGACGCAACATTACCAAGGACATTGAAAACGGACTCACCATCATTGAGGCCGATGCTGAACGTGTAAAGAAGAACATCCACAACCCGCTTGAGCTCTCTAACGAGTCCATCAACATTGAGGGCGTGAACTCGGCCGATGCTGCACAATACATCTCGGCACGTGCTGGTGAAATCATCGCCAACATCATCAGGCAGATACCCTATGCCAACCTTAACAACGAGGACATCAAGAACATTGTGCTCATTGGCGGTGGTGCTCAATTGCAGGGATTCAACAAGAAACTGGAAGAAGCCGCCAAAATCAACGTCAGGACCGGTACCGTTCCTCACACTCTCAACATCCTCGACCAAACCATCAACAGGCCCGAGTATATTCAAATACTCTCGCTCCTGGCCAAGGGTGCTGAGATATTGACCGACGGCGAATCGTGCATTGAAATCATCACTTACGACGATGGTGGCACTGGACTGCATGTGAACACTGCACCTAAGACCGAACCGGTTCCTGAAGTCAAACCTGAGAAGAAGCCCGAAAAACCCAAAAAGTCGAAGTGGAAATTTATCAGCGACAAGTTAGGTAGCCTGCTTCAGGAAACTGATAGCGAAGACATGTAATCATAACCCGAGTGTATTCATTAATGTTTTACTTTAAAATCAAAGAATCATGCCGAACTTAAAAGATTTGCCAAATATGCAAGAGTCTACGGACAACGATATTTTCAAAACACTCGAACAAGGCTCGGGTTTCAAAATCGACGAAAAAATGCCCACCATCATTAAGGTTGTGGGTGTGGGTGGCGGCGGTAACAACGCCATCAACCACATGTATGCTCAAAATATCAGCGGTGTGTCGTTCGTGGTCATCAACACCGACCGCCAGGCACTCCAGAACTCACCCGTGCCTAACCGCCTGCTTATAGGGCCTAACACCACCTTTGGCCTCGGCGCTGGCAACGACCCCGAGAAAGCCAAGGCTGCCGCCGAAGAGAGTGCCGACGACATCGCCTCGCTCTTTGACGACGAAACCAAGATGGTGTTCATCACCGCCGGTATGGGTGGTGGTACCGGTACCGGTGCCGCTCCCGTGGTGGCTCGCATAGCCCGTGACAAGGGCATCCTCACCATTGGTATTGTCACTATCCCCTTCCTGTTCGAGGGCACCAAGAAGATTCTCAAGGCTCTCAGTGGTGCCGATGAGATGCAGAACTACGTAGATGCTCTGCTCATCATCAACAACGAGCGACTCACCGAGATTTATCCCGACCTTGACTTCGTGAACGCCTTCGGCAAGGCCGACGACACCCTCTCGATTGCCGCTCGCAGCATCTCTGAACTGATCACTGCCGAGGGTAAAATCAACCTCGACTTCAACGATGTGAACACTACCCTGCGCGATGGTGGTGTGGCTATCATCAGTTCAGGTTACGGCGAGGGCGAACACCGCGTAACCAAGGCCATCGAGGACGCACTTGAATCACCGCTGCTGCGCAACCGCGATGTGTACGGTTCCAAGCGCATTCTCATGAACTTCTATTTCAACCCCAACTCCGAAAATCCCTTCCGCATGGCAGAGGTCGACGAGATGCGACAGTTCATGACCAACTTCGGCGAAGAGGTCGACGTGATTTGGGGTGCAACCTTCGACGAATCGCTCGACAACAAGATCAAGATCACCATTCTCGCTGCTGGTTTCGATGTTACGCTTGAAGGCGAAACACCCAGCCTGGAAAAAGCCGCTCCCGTGAAGACCTCGACCGAAAAGGAAGCCATGGAACGCATCGGCATCGAGTATGGCAAGGAGAAACTCATCCAGCAGAACATTGAGATGGCTGAGGCCCGTTACTTTGTGCTCAAGCCTAACGACATTGACAACGATGAGATCATTGATCTGCTTGAGAAGGTTCCCGTGGTTAAACGCGACCAGAAAATCAAGGCTCGACTCAAAGAAATGCAGGAAAATGTGCCCGCAACGCCTGTGCGCAAGCCCGAGCCACAGCAACCCAAGAAAGGCACAGCCACCACCATTGAGTTTGGCAGTTGAGCATTTTCTCGACGATACACTCAATTATTACAAATTAATTGTGTAATTTTGCACTGCCGCACCGTGATGACGTGGTGCGGCAGTTATTCATTATTACTGAAACTTAAGTTTTTATCAATATTATGCTCACGCTACAACTTATCAACAACGACCCGCAGCAAGTAATCAAGCGTCTTGCTGTCAAGCACTTCGATGCTCAAGAACCCATTATGCGAATTGTCGAACTCGACAAGCAGCGCCGCGCTGCACAGAAGAACCGTGACGACAATGCCGCACAACTCAATAAGATGGCCGCACAGATTGGCGCGCTCATGAAGCAGGGTAACCGCGACGAGGCCGAGCAGGTCAAGGCGCAGGTGGCTCAACTCAAGACCACCAACAAGGAGATTGACGACAATCTCAAAGCCATCGAGAACGATATCACCAACATTCTGCTCTCCATTCCCAATGTGCCCTACGAGGGCGTGCCCGAAGGCAAGACGGCCGAGGACAACATTGTGGAGAAGACCGGCGGCGAAATACCTGAATTACCCGCCGATGCCCTGCCCCACTGGGACCTCGCCAAGAAATATAACCTCATCGACTTTGACCTGGGTGTGAAAATCACTGGAGCAGGCTTCCCCGTCTACATTGGCAAGGGTGCCAAACTGCAGCGCGCCCTGGTACAGTTCTTCCTCGACGAAGCCTCGAAGGCTGGCTACACCGAGATTGAACCACCTCTGGTGGTGAACGAGGATTCGGGTCTGGGTACTGGCCAATTGCCCGACAAGGAGGGCCAGATGTATCACTGCCAAGTCGATAACTTCTACCTCATTCCCACCGCCGAGGTGCCCGTGACCAACATCTACCGCGATGTCATCATCCCACAGGAAGAACTGCCCAAGAAGAATTGTGCATTCTCGGCTTGCTTCCGTCGTGAGGCCGGTTCCTATGGCAAGGACGTGCGCGGTCTGAACCGCCTGCACCAGTTCGACAAGGTGGAAATCGTGCGCATCGAGAAACCAGAGAACTCCTATGAGGCTCTCGAGGAGATGAAGGACCATGTGCAATCGTTGCTCGAGAAACTCGAACTGCCCTGGCACATCTTGCGCCTGTGTGGCGGCGACATGAGCTTCACCAGCGCCATCACCTTCGATTTCGAGGTGTGGTCGGCCGCTCAGCAGCGCTGGCTTGAGGTGAGTTCGGTATCGAACTTCGAGACCTATCAGGCCAACCGCCTGAAGTGCCGCTATCGTGGCGATGACAAGAAGACTCACCTATGCCACACCCTGAACGGCTCGGCACTGGCCCTGCCGCGCATCGTGGCTGCCCTGCTCGAGAACAACCAGACACCCGAGGGCATTCGCATTCCCAAGGCACTCCAGCCCTACACTGGCTTCGACATCATCGACTAATCGCCCCATAGCGAAAACGCAATGGATTTGAAACTCACCTATAACGCTCAGGAAAGCGGCAAGCGGCTCTACCTCGAGACCTACGGCTGCCAAATGAATGTGGCCGACAGCGAGGTGGTGGCTTCAGTCATGCAGATGGCTGGCTACGAGACTACCGACACGCTCGACCATGCCGACGCCATTTTCATCAACACCTGCTCGGTGCGCGACAATGCCGAGCAGCGCATTTTTGCCCGACTCAACCAGCTCAACGCCCTGCGCCGCCAGCGCAACCGCCGACTCATCGTGGGCATCATTGGCTGTATGGCAGAGCGACTCAAGGACACGCTCATCACCGACTACGATGTGGATGTGGTGGCAGGCCCTGATGCCTATCTGGAACTGCCCAGCCTCATTGCCCTGGCCGAGAACGGCGAGAAGGCCATCAACACTCAGCTCTCGACCACCGAGACCTATCGCGATGTGATTCCGCAGCGTGTAGCGGGCAGCAAGGTAGGTGGCTTCATCAGCATCATGCGCGGGTGCAACAACTTCTGCACCTACTGCATTGTGCCCTACACCCGCGGGCGAGAACGCAGCCGTGAGCCACAAAGCATTCTCAACGAACTCGCCGACCTGCAGCAGAAAGGTTTCAAGGAAGTTACCTTGCTGGGCCAGAATGTGAACTCCTACCTCTTCAAACCCGCCGACGGCTCTGCGCCCATCGACTTCGCACGCCTGCTCGCGATTGTGGCCGAGGCGGCTCCCGAGATGCGTGTGCGTTTCACTACCAGCAATCCCGAGGACCTCACCGACGAGATTATCGCCACCATGGCAAGTCATGACAACATTTGTCGCCACATTCACCTGCCCGTGCAAAGCGGCAGCAACAAGGTGCTCAAACTCATGAACCGCAAATATACCCGCGAGTGGTATCTGGACCGCATTGCCAAGATTCGCGAGGCCATGCCCGACTGCGGCATCTCAACCGATATGTTCACCGGATTTCATGACGAAACCGAGGAAGACTTTGAGGAAACCCTCTCGCTCATGCGCGAGGTGGGCTTTGACTCGGCCTTCATGTTCAAGTACAGCGAACGGCCCGGCACCTTTGCCGCCAAGAATCTGCCCGACAATGTGCCCGAAGAGGTGAAAATCGACCGCCTGAACCGCATGATTGCCCTGCAGAATGAACTCTCGCAGTGCAGTAACCGCAACGATGTGGGCAAGACATTTGAGGTTCTGGTGGAAGGCTACAGCAAGCGCTCGCGCGACGACATGTTCGGCCGCACCCAGCAGAACAAGGTGATTGTGTTCCCCGCAGGCGACACACACATTGGCGATTTTATTCACTGCAAAGTAGAGAAATACACCAGCGCCACCCTCATAGGCCATAAGATTGGCAGTTAAAATACTGATAATCAAAGTCGCATTTTTATCAAAGTACATATAGCGTAAAAACGCAACCATTTATGAACGAGCCAAAAGAGAAGTTATGGAACAGCAATTACCTGAAGGTAATGACTGCCAATTTTCTTCTCTTTTTTGCTTTTTATTTGCTCACTCCCCTGCTGCCACTCTACCTGAGCGAGCGCTTCAGCGCCACTAAGGATGTCATAGGGCTGGTGCTCTCGGGTTACACGGTGACCACCATGCTCATGCGGCCCTTCAGCGGTTATGTGGTTGACAGTTTCCCGCGCAAGCAGGTGCTCATGGTGTGCTTTTTCGTCTTCTTCATCTTCTTTGCGGGTTATCTTGCCGCCGGCACCCTGCTGCTGTTCGCCATTGTGCGCACACTGCATGGTGCACCTTATGGGGCCGTTACCGTGGCCAACAGCACCGTGGCCATCGATGTGCTTCCCTCAAGCCGACGCACCGAGGGCATAGGCTACTACGGACTGAGCAACAATCTCGCCATGGCCCTCGCCCCTTCGGTGGCACTCTACATCTATCACTATGTGCAGAACTTCGACCTGCTGTTCGTCATGTCGCTCGTGATAGCCGGCATAGGTCTGGTGGTGGACGCTACCGTGAAACTCAATCCTCGCGCTATCGTCAAGAACAAGCAGAAGGTGTCGCTCGACCGCTTCTTCCTCACGCCTGGCTGGATTCTCGCCATCTGCATGACGGGTTTCGGTTTCTGCTTTGGTGTGCTCAGCAATTATCTCGCCATCTACAGCAAAGAGATATTGCATCGCACCGGTGGCACAGGCACATGGTTCATGCTCATTTCCATCGGCCTCATGCTATCTCGCCTGCAAGGTGCCAAGGCACTGCGCCATGGAAAGATTGTGCAGAATGCCAGCGGAGGCATGTGCATCTCGGTGGTGGGCTATACGCTGTTTGTGGTGTGTCCCAACGATATTGGATACTTTGGCTCGGCCATCCTCATCGGCCTGGGCAACGGTCACATGTGGCCCGCTTTCCAGAACATGTTCATCAACCTGGCACGCAATGACCAGCGTGGCACTGCCAACTCCAGCGTGCTCATCTCGTGGGACATAGGCATGGGGTTGGGTGTGCTTATAGGCGGCATTCTTGCCAATGCTTTTGGCTATCTGTCGGCCTTCTGGACCATGGTCATCGTGAATGTGGCGAGCGTCGCCACCTTCTTCGCCTTCGCCCGCAGCCATTACAACCGCCACAAGCTGCGCTAACCAACACACCCCATCACACAAATCCTAGACCCTCTAGCAACTCTAGATTATCTAGAACATCTAGTAACAGAAACAAGGCGGAGCCGAAATCGGCTCCGCCCTTTTACATCATGATGAGAATTCAAAAAATTAGGTGTTTTTCAGGTATTGGTTAGAGTTCAATTTTCAGTGGTGAACTGAGCACATCACTCGGCAGCCTCAGCTGGCTTCTCGCCATGCATGGCGGCAAAAATCTTCTCTTCGAGTTCGTCGCACAGTTCCACATTGTCGGCAAGCAGCTGCTTCACGGCATCACGGCCCTGACCCAGCTTGGTGCCCTCGTAGGAGAACCACGAACCGCTCTTCTTCACAATGCCGAACTGCACGCCCAGGTCAAGAATCTCGCCAATGCGGCTAATGCCCTTGCCAAAGAGAATCTCGAATTCGGCCTTGCGGAACGGAGGCGCCACCTTGTTCTTCACCACCTTCACGCGAGTGAGGTTGCCCAGCACCTGTTCGCCGTCCTTAATCTGGCCCAGTCGGCGAATGTCGATGCGCACCGAAGAGTAGAACTTGAGCGCGTTACCACCCGTAGTGGTCTCGGGATTGCCGAAGAGCACGCCCAGTTTCTCGCGCAACTGGTTGATGAAGATGCAAGTGGTGTTGGTCTTGCTGATAGTGGCGGTGAGCTTGCGCAATGCCTGGCTCATGAGCCTTGCCTGCAGCCCCATCTTGCTCTCGCCCATCTCGCCCTCGATTTCGGCCTTGGGGGTGAGTGCTGCTACCGAGTCGATCACGATGATGTCGATGGCGCTGGAGCGAATGAGCTGATCGGCAATCTCCAGAGCCTGTTCGCCATTGTCGGGCTGCGAGATGAGAAGGCTGTTCACATCCACACCCAGCTGCTCGGCATAGAAGCGGTCAAAGGCATGCTCGGCATCGATGATGGCTGCAATGCCGCCCATCTTCTGCGCTTCGGCAATGGCATGAATGGCCAGTGTGGTCTTACCACTTGCTTCGGGACCATAAATCTCAATGATGCGTCCGCGCGGGTAACCTCCCACACCCAACGCATAGTTCAGACCGATAGATCCCGAGGGAATCACCTCCACATTCTCGATGCTCTCGTCACCCAGTTTCATGATTGAACCACGACCGTAGGTCTTGTCGATCTTGTCCATTGCCACCTGCAGCGCCTTGAGTTTCTCGGGCGATACCGGCTGGCGGCCACTTTGAGCCTGCTGCTCCATGTTCATTTTTTCTTCCATAATTTTATTTATCGTTTTTAGTTATTAAGTTTCTTGTTGTGTGGCAAGATGCGCTTGCTTTCATGTTACAAATTTAGCAAATCAAAGCCAATTTCACAAATCTCACACTGCAAATTTACACCCATATTCGTGCCACTAATTTGCACACATTTGCGAAAAAACGCAAATTTCGCATCAAAATCATTTTAACGCCACTTGCGCATCAGGTGCCGAATGGCAAAACCCAGATGCCGCCACATGGTGGGCAAAGTGCCGTAGTTCTTGCACATGATGCGGTAGCGCTCCTTGAGCGATGCCTTGTGGTTGCGACTGGTAGTGCCCTCGTCAAGGAAGTTGATGAGGGGTTCTGGGCCTGCATAGGCATTGCTCTGTGAGACCTTGAGCACCTTGATGCACCAGTCATAGTCGGCACTGAAGCGATATTGCAGGTCATACTGCGGCATGATTTCACGCCTTGCCACAAAGGCCTGATGGCACACCAGCATGCCGCGCTTGAACGAGTCGGCAGTAAGGTGCTCGGGAGCGGTGAGATGCCGCTTGCCCACCACCTGTCGCTCACTGTTAACCAGTTGAGTTTGCCCATAAATTACATCGGGGCGGTCTTGTGCCAACACTGCCATGCGTGCCAGCGAGTCGGGTGCGGCAAAGGCATCGCCGGCATTGAGCCAGATGATGTATTCACCCTGCGCCAGCCCCATGGCCTTGTTCATGGCATCATACAAACCCCGGTCAGGCTCCGACACGATGCGCGTGTTGCCGATAGCCGCGGCACGCACCCTTTCGAGCGTGTCGTCGGTCGACTGGCCGTCGACCAGCAGATACTCAAAGTCGGTGCAAGACTGCATTTTGATGCTGTCGAGCGTGGGTTGAATCACGCTGGCCGCATTCCATGTGACAGTAACTATGGTGAAAGTGGGTTTCATATAGGCAAAGATAGTTATTTTTTCTCCCTTATAGGAGATTTTTCCAAAGTTTATTACTTTTGCATCGTATTTATCAACTATCAACTGAAGAAAAATGAAAAAGACCCTTTGCATCATAATGCTTGCACTGCTCACAGCGATGGCAAGCAGTGCCGACGACAAGATTCGCACGCATTTCGTCAAACCGGTGCTCACTAATCAAGTGCTTGTGATGAGCGACATACACACCATGGCACCTGCACTGGTGACGAAAGCCGGCAGTGCCTTCGACAACTACGCTAAAAATGACATGCGCATGATAGGACAAAGTGGCGAGATACTCGAAGCCATCGTCAGCCGTGCCGAGAAGCTGCTGCCTTGCGCCGTTCTCATCACTGGCGACCTCACCAAAGACGGGGAACTGCTGAGTCACGAGTATGTGATATCGAAACTGCAACGCCTGCGCAAACTGGGCATCAAGGTGCTGGTCATTCCCGGCAATCACGACATCAGCAACCCCAACGCTAAATCATTCAACGGAAAGAAAACCAGTGCTGCCGCCACTATCGACCGCGATACCTTCACGCAACTTTATGCCGACTTCGGCTATGCTTATGATTCAAACTATGACCCCAATTCTTTGAGTTATATCACTGAAATATTACCCGGCATCATGCTCATCGCCATCGACAGCAACCGCGACGAAGAAAACCTACTCAAGAGCCGTGGCGACTCTATTGACTCCTATCACAATGCCGGACGCATCAAGCCCGAAACCATGGAGTGGATTACTGCACAGGCCGCCCAGGCTCGTGCCGAGGGCAAGCAGGTGATTGCCATGATGCACCACCATGCCGTGCAGCACTTCGACAAGGAACAGACCCTGCTCAGCAACTATATCGTTGCCAATGCAACGCAAGTGCGTGAACAACTGATGGATGCAGGCATCCACCTCATCCTCACCGGCCACCTGCATGTGAACGACATCGCTCTCGACTATAACCGCGAGAAAACCGATTCCATCTACGAGATTGCCACCGGCTCTGCCATCACCTACCCCTTCGCCTACCGCCTGCTCACCCCCTCGATGAAGTGGGACAAAGTGGATGTAACTACCGAGTACATCACCTCAGTGCCGTCGTGCCCTGATCTGAGAGAAGCAGGACGCGGCAAACTGGCTCACGCAGCCGAGTCGATGGCGGCCATGGCAGCCAACAAACTGTGGTCGAAACTCGACGGCAAACTCGGCAAGGTGGCAGGAGTGCTGACAATGATGGAAGCCCCCATCAAACTGCCCGAATCGGCCGAGGAAGTTCAGCAGATTGCCCTGCGATATTTCAAGGAGCCCATGCAGCAGGCTGTGATGGAATTTGTGGAAGCTGACGAAAGCACACGTGACAACACGTACATTGCCGAGGCCTTCAAAGAACAATTCAAAGTAGCCCTCAACGACATGCTGCACGGCGAAGGCGGACGCGTGACCGAGTTCCTCATCGAAGAACTTTTCCCCAAACTGGAACCCATGCTCAAGAGTGTGATTGAAGACCGCAACAACTGCGGCACGAGCCGCGAAGCTGTGGTACGCGACCTCAACACCACCCTCTCACTCCACTAATTGGGTTGAGGGAAACTTATCACAATTTCGGAGATGGCAACAGCTTCAGGAAACGCCTGTAACCCATCGCCAAAATAAAGGACAACAGGAAGTAAACCGCTATGTAAGCATAGCGCAACCAGATTGATGTTCCGCTATTGCGAGCAAGCCCCAGGAAGCACTCTCGAACTGCAGGATGCACGATGAAGAGCATAGCAGACAATGCGCCCACCCATGCCAAGACCTTCTCCAGCCGCAACGATGAGAGGCGCACGATTATCAACACAAACATGATAGCAAAGACCGGTATAAACATCCACAACCAGAAGCTGTAGTTTGCTACAAACATCAGCACCAACAGCACAGGCAGCAACAACCAGTAGAGCCAACGGGAAACATGCAACCGGCTCCAATCGGCACGCGCTGCCATCACACCGAGCCCGAAGGGCAATGCTCCATAGACGCAATTGTAACGCAAATATACCAGCAGATCGCTCGTGGGATTACACAGCGCTTCAACAAGGAGCGCCAACACTATCATCGCCACTGTTGGCCAGTTGCGTTGCCACATTGTGCCACCAGGCTTTCGATAAAGCAACAACCTGTATATCACATACATCTCCATGATCATGCCCAGGAACCAATAAGGGCCAGGCACAATGTTAATATTAGGATTTGGCAACAAATTAATGGTCATCGTCAACTGTGCCACTATACTCAAAGGATTGGTCAATAATTCATTATGAATCAACCACCAAACAAGCATGCACAACAAGTAACCTCCAAGCATGAGCCTAAGCAACTTCAGGTAACGATAACGCACAAAACGCCATGCGCTTATCTGCGGCATTTCGGGCGACTCATATTTCTTGACCAAGCCATAACCACTCATAAAGGTGAACACATGCACCCCTATTCCCATGAAGGTGAACAGATAAATGGGTAAAACAACAGACGAAGAGAGTGTAAGATTAGACAGAAACTCCCACATATTGCGCCCATTTTCCTCATTAAACCAATATTCATTTTCCTGAACATTACGAGTAAGGAAATGACTGAAATTATGCATCATAATGCATAAGATAGCAAAACCTTTCATGGCCTCACCCTGAGACCGGGTAAGAAGCGACATTGATTTCATAAAAAACTACAGTCTATTGTTTGATGACTTGGATTATTAAAAAAAGGTGGCACCTCATTATGGCCAATGATAGTGCCACCTTTGCAAATTTCAACAATTCGAGGTTACTACTCGAGTCGTTGTCAGGTCTCTGGTTTTAACTGATGACGCCCAGGATGATATTGATGAGGGCCGTCACATCAGATACATTAATCTTGCCATCTTTGTTCACATCGGCCGATTCTTCATCCTTCTCTATGACGCCCAAAATCATGTTAATGAGAGCCGTCACATCAGACACGTTCACCTTGCCATCGCGGTTCACGTCACCCTTCAGCAGAGCGTTAGGATCCTTCACTTCCACAGGATAGAGCTGCAAAGCACCCTTATAGAGCGACACGAATGCTTTCACGTCGAAGGTCTTGCCTTCAAGTGTCTCGGGCATGGTCACAGTCTTGTTGAACTTGTTGAACAGTGTCATGTCGAGCGTTCCGTCGTTGATGGTGTAGTAGTTGGTCGAGTCTTCTACCAAGGTAGCGCCCTTGATCCAGACATACATGTGTACATTCTCCTGAGAAATCTCTTCCAGAGCAATCTCTTCGGGATCAACCGTAGTGCCATCTTCAGCCTTCACGAAGGTGCTGCCCACCGGAATAAGCTGCTTAGCATCCTGATAAGTAGTCCAGTAAGCTTCAGCATCGCGAATGATGTTACCATTCTCGAAGGTGTTCTCAAGATAACCATAAACAAGCGAGTAAGTGTCTTCTGTATCCTTCACATAGAGGTTGTTACCATTCTGATACAGAGCAATGAGGTCACCAGTAATCTTGGCAGTCACACCACTGTTCAGCGCATAGAGTTCGTTAATGGTTCCCACCTCAGGCAACGAGATGTCGCCAATGAAACGAGTGGGAATGAACTGCGGGTTGTTCTTGTTCACCGAAATGATACCTTCAACATCAAAGTCCACTGTCTCATCGGTAGGTAGAATCACAGTATTATAGAAGGTATTGTAACCAGCTGCACCACCAATGCTGAAGTTACGGCCATTCACACCGGTAATCTTCACACCTTTGATGACGCAGTAGATGTTCTGGTTAGCAGCAACGATGTCGGCTACAGTCTTCTCTACGGGGGTCACAGTCTGAGTTTGGCCAGTAGCCGTAAGACCGGTAACATTTTTCACCTCGATAAGGCCATTGTAGTTGTCCATGGTGCCTTGCCATCCGCTGGCAAGCACATCACCCTGGTTGAACTCAAAGTCGCTGCCGTAGATAAGGGCAGAACCTGTAGCGTCCTTGATGTAGAGGTAGCGCTTGTCATTAGCGTCGCGGTAAGTAACTACCACTTCACCACCAAAGGTGAACGATGTTCCTTTATCAAGAGCCACCATCTCGGCAATGTTCTGGATGCCTTCGCCACCGCCGCCACTATTCACATCCTCAATCTTCATGGGAAGCAGGCGATAGATGGTTTCGTTGTTAACCACACGCGAGCCAATCACGCCCCACACATTGTAAGTCTTGGTAGAGTCGGCAGTCGATGCGCCCATGCCTGTGTAATAGGTAGCTTCACCGCTGTTGTCCTTGATAACATAGGTCTTGGGATTCAGTTGTGCTCCAGCAATATACACATAGTGTGCAAACATGGCGGCATCATCAATGTCACTCACCTGAATGGTTTCAGGATTCACAGTAGCTGTGCTGGTAGGAGCCTGGAAGTTGCCGTTGTCGTTGATTTCCAGTTCAGGTTCGCCTGCATAGGTAGTCTTGTTGCCCACAAAACCAGCGGGAATCACGTCGCCAGTTTTATACTTCTGAGTGATAGTTCCGTAGAACAGCGCATAGCCGCTGTCATCCTTCACATAGAGGCTCTTGCCATTGTGACCTTCAACCATCACAGGATTGGCAAAGCTCACCATTGTGCCATCGGCCACATCCTGATAGGCGGCGATGTTTGCCACGCTGGTGGCATTGCTCATCACATACTCGGCAGTTGACACCGAGCTCACCTTACCATCGGCTGCGGCAATAGCCTTGATAGTGGTGGTAGCGGTGATGTGGACGGGATTGCTATAAGCAGTAGAACTGGTAGTGGGTTCGCTGCCGTCGAGCGTGTAATAAATGCTGGCGCCACTTGTGCCACTCTTGATGGTCACATCAATGGGAGTGTAGTAGGTACCAGCTGCAGGGGTGAATGTGGGGGCGCTCACGGTAACTTCGCCGCCAGAGCCACCCGTGATGTCGAGCGACAGGAAGCACAACTGGCCTGCTTTGGTTTCACCGTCAGAACCATAGTTGGCCTTTTCGCCCACCGTGAAGGTAACACTGTTGGCGCTACCTGTCCAGGTCACTGTCTCGTCGCCAAGTGCTTGAGTTGCAACATTGCCAGTGTTGGCCGTAATGGGAGCAAGGCGCTTCTTGCCTTGAGCCGAAAGATTGAACACAATCTGGGTTAACGCACTTCCAGTGCTTGTGATTGTAACAGTACCCTTAGCATAAACGCGCACGTCCTTACCTGTGGCATTGTAGGTAGGATTATTCGAGGCGCCAGCCTTATCAAGGGTCATTGTGATAGTGCCTAATGTCATAGTGCATGATTCACTAGATCCATCGGGCAAACCACTTTGATCGGCCATCACGTAGGTCTCGGCATGAAGCGCAGCCACTGCCATAAGACACATTGTGAAAAGAGATAAAAATTTTCTCATGTTGTTAATAGTTTATGTTGGTTAATAAAATAAATATAAAAAGTCATTCGAAAAAGATGCTTTTCATTCAATTTACAAAGATAGGGAATTAGTTTTGAATTTCATTCAAAAAAGAGAAATAAATTTTTCCTTTCCTTCAAAGATTCGTCATCTATTAACCGCACGATGCCATAACCATTCACATATCAATCACATTGCGCAGCACCCACCAAAGCAAAATCAAGCCCACCAGCGACAGGAGCACCACGCGTGAGAACAGCACACGGTAGAGCCGCTGCCACCGCTCTTGCATCACGCTCACCAACAGGTAAAAGACTATCAACGGAATGCCTACCACCAGCATGGCATTGTAGTGCCACGCCGCACCCACTTGCCCATGGAGCAGGGCATGCACCGCACGCTGACTGCCGCATCCCGGGCATTTCACTCCCGTGGTTTCTAAAAACAGGCAGCGAGGAAACAGCCGCGACGACGAGGGGTCGAAATAGAAATAAACGATGGCGGCAACTATTGCCACCACCGCCGTAATAATGATTAGAGCACGACGCTTGTTCATTGCATCATGGTCATGAGAATGCTGATGGGCAGCGATATCACACCCAGCACAATGGCGGCAATGCACCACCAGGCACTGATGTCGCTATACTTCTGCGCCTTGGCATAGTCACCCTGATTGTATTTCGATGTCACCAGCGCACCATACACTATCGCCACTATTGCCGGAATGGAACAGCAGAAGATGACTGCCACCACCGACCAGAACAGGTTGTGAGGCGGACGCTTTGGCACCATGGCAGGCTGCTGAGCATACTGGGGCATGTGTGCGTATTGCGGTGGCTGAGCATATTGGGGCTGCGGGCCAAGTTCAGGCACAGGGGGCATATCGGGAGGCAACGCGGCTGCCTCGGCAACTGTGGCTTCGGTGGCAGCTTCTGCTTCGGTGACTTCGAGGGGCTGCATCATCGCGGCAAGTTCGGGCACCGCATCGATTCTTTGCCAGTCGGCCATACCCTTGAACCACACATAGGTGTTGCGGCTCAACGGACCCTTGGCTGCCAATTCCTCCATCATGAACGGACCGCTCTGCACTCCATTCTGGTTTATCCAAATGCGCTGTATCATAGTCATATTGTTTTACTTTGCAAATTTAACGATTAATGCACAATTTTGAAACTTTTACTGCAAGTTTTTCAACTTTTCTTTCCCATAACGGCGGTAACGCATGGTGAGTATCACCCCACGCACGGTCAAGTATAGTATGAACGCTAGCCACAGGCGGTCATTGCCCCAATCGGCAGGCAACACAAAGTAAGATAGCCAGAAGATGCCCCCCGCCACCAGCACAGCCACCATCATAGCGCGCGAGGCTGTCAGGCCTATATACACCCCATCCCACACAAAGGCGGCCATGCCTGCCACCGGTATAGCCACGCACCACCAGCGATAGTCCATGGCGGCTTGCACCACGCCGCCATCACTCGTGAGCAGCGAGTAGATGCCCTCGGGAAACAACGCATAGGCTACCGCAAACACCAGCATCACCACGCCGCCCCACACAAACAACCGCCGCACACACAGGTTCATGCGTCGCACATTGCCTGCACCATAGTACTTGCCTACCAGTGCCTCGCCAGCAAACGCCACTCCGTCGATGAAGTGCGAGTAGAGCGTGAACAACTGCATCATCAGGGCGTTCACCGCCAGTATCATGTCGCCGCTACGTGCTCCTGCCGAGATGAAGAACAGCGTGACCAGCATCAGCACAAAACTGCGCACAAAAATGTCGGCATTCACACGCATAAACTTGCCTGCGCCCGTGAAGTCGAAGAGTCGTCGCCACTTGATGCGCCGCACTATGTCGCCATACTTGCGCCACACCACCCACACCGATATCAGCAGGCCCACATACTCGGCCACCACAGTGCCGATGGCAATGCCCTTGAACCCCACGTGCAGCACATACACGGCAATCACGCTAACCACAATGTTGAGCACATTCACCCCTATCGAGATAGCCATGGGATAGGTGGAATTCTGCATACCCAGCAGCCACCCCTTCAGTGACATCATGATGAAGATGGGCGGAGCACCCCAAACACCTATGTAGAAATAGCTCAGCGCCAGGTCGCGCACACCCTCCGACGGGCCTATCGCCCACAGTGCCAGCCATTGCAACGGCCATTGCAACGCAATGATACCCATACTGATGAGTAACGCCAGTCCGCACGAACTGCGCAACAGCCGAGCCTGTTCATTCACATCGCCCGCCCCGTAGGCCTGGGCTGTCATGCCCGAAGTACCCATGCGCAGGAATCCGAAGTTCCAGTAAATGAGGTTGAACATCATCGCGCCCACCGAGATGGCGCCAATGTAGGCCGCCCCCTGAGTGCTGCTCAGGTGACCCGCAATCGCCGTGTCGGCGAGGCCCAGCAGCGGCACCGTCACATTGGCGATAATCGCCGGCAATGCTATCCTCAGTATCTCACGATTCATGCTCACCCCACAAAGTTACTACATATTAGCCATATCCACACCTCATTTTACTCCTTTTTGCCCCTTGTTCATTGTTAATTCGGAGTTTTTCATTAATTTCGCAACACAAACCATTATGAAGATAGGGAATATTGATTTAGGTGACCGGCCTGTGATGCTCGCTCCCATGGAGGACGTCACCGACCTCTCGTTCAGGCAGATTTGCCGTGAACAGGGGGCCGATATGGTCTATACTGAGTTTGTCTCGGCCGATGCGCTCATACGCAACATCCAGTCGACCGTGCGCAAACTCACCATCTCGCCCGCCGAACGCCCCGCCGCCATCCAGATTTACGGCAAGGAAATCGACCCTATGGTGGAGGCCGCCAAGATGGCCGAAGCCGCTCAACCCGATGTGATTGACCTGAACTTTGGCTGCCCCGTGAAAAAGGTGGCCTCGAAAGGCGCCGGTGCCGGACTGTTGCGCAATGTTCCGCTCATGCTCAACATCACCCGGGCCGTGGTCAATGCCGTGAAAGTGCCCGTCACCGCCAAGACACGGCTGGGCTGGGACCACAACAGCAAGCACATTGTGGAACTCGCCGAGCAACTGCAGGACTGCGGCATACAGGCACTCACCATTCACGGCCGTACCCGCTCCCAACTCTATACAGGCGAGGCCGACTGGACCCTGATTGGCGAGGTGAAGAACAACCCGCGCATGACCATCCCCATCATTGGCAACGGCGACATCACCTCGGCACAGAAACTTGCCGAGTACTACGACCGCTATGGCGTTGACGGCATCATGGTGGGTCGGGCCTCCATCGGTGCGCCCTGGATTTTCAGGGAAATGAAGCACTATCTCACCACTGGCGAAATGCCCGTCATCACCCCTCAGGAGAAAATGGCACTCATCCGCCGCCAGATCAACGAGAGCATCAACCGCATCGACGAGTACCGCGGCATTCTGCACATTCGCCGCCACCTCGCCGCCACGCCGCTGTTCAAAGGCATCTACAACTTCAGGGAGACCCGCATCGCCATGCTGCGCGCCAAGACCTTCGACGAACTCAACGAAATCCTCAACCTCATTGAACAAAAATATCTTCCACAACAAGCCTAACACCCAAAGCATTATGAACCGCCTCAACACTACACTCGCCATCATCGCCGCCCTGTGCATCACCTCAGCTGCGCAGGCGCAAGAAAAGGAATACAAGATAGAAGTGGGCAACTTCTGCGAACTGAGCGTAACCGACAACCTGAGCGTGGAATACCTCTTCTCGACCGACTCGGCAGGCTATGCCGTGTTCACGACAAACCCCGACCTGGCACATGCCATCGTCCTCTCCAATAGCACAAAAGGGAAACTCACCCTGCGATTGAGCGACGATAACCTCAAGAACAGCAAGTTGCCGGTCATCACACTCTACTCCACCGAACTGCTGCAGGTGACTAACGAAGGAAAAGGGGATGTGAACATCAGGCAACTGCGCCCCGTGAGCAAGTTCACCGCCAAGACCTTCGACAACGGCTCAATCACCGTCAACGGACTTGATGCCGAAGAGGCAAGCCTGAACATACTCACCGGCAAGGGCAATATCACCGTAAGCGGCACTTGCGAGAAACTTGAGTGCAAGAATGTGGGCAAGGGGGTGATTGAGGCACGCAACCTCGAGGCGCACAGCATCAACTGCTCCATTGTGGGCACAGGGCACATCTACTGCAACAGCACAGGCGGACCGCTTGTGCTCAAGGGAACTGGTTCAGGGAAAGTGCATTACAAAGGTACTCCATCGAGCATCAAACTGCGTCAACTGGGCTCGCTAAAGGCCCTCCCCATCACCGACGAGGACTGACAACCGTTATGCCTCCTGCTGCGCACACTCGGGGCAAAGACCTTTCACCACATATTCAGTGGAATTGATAACAAATCCCTCTGGCAACGGCACTGCGGGAATAGCCACCCGCTGCAGACACCAGGTGCGATGGCACTTGCGGCAAGTGAGGTGCACATGACCCTGGCATTGACGCGTGTCGTCGAGGTGACACACGCAGTAGCGGTGCGTGCCCGAGCCATCGTCAATCTCATGCAGCAGATGCGCCTCGGTAAAGGCTACCAGCGAACGGAACACGGTAGAGCGGTCGACAGTGGGCAGGCGGTCCTGCACATCGGCAAGCGAGAAGGGCCCCTGCATCTCATGACGCACGGTGCGCCACACCAGCAGCCGCACCGCGCTCACGCGCAACCCGGCATTCTCAAGGGCCTGCTGGTCGTTCACTGCCACATGGGGTAACGGTTTATCAGTGCTTGTGTTCATGACTATGTCCTTTAAATCGTTGTATGACTAAACTGTATATGAGCAGAATAGCCAGCAAGGCGGTGCATGCCCACTCGATGGGTGTTCCGGAGCCCTCGTGCTGAGTAATGGCCATCACATTGCTCATAAACCATTCGCGAGGCAACAGCCAGTCAATGATACAACCGAATGCTATGGCGCCAGTCACTATCGCAGCCAGATAGGCTATGAGCGAGCGTGTGCCTAATTTGGCACGCAACACCAAGATAGAGGCGAAATTAGCCGCTGGACCTGCCATGAGCAATACCAACGCTGCACCAGGTGTCAATCCTTTTGCCATGAGTGCCACCGCAATGGGAATGGATCCCGTGGCACACACATACATGGGGATGCTGATGACCAGCACGAGCAGCATCGAGAGCAATGTATTGTCCTTAAAGGCAACAAACCACTCATCGGGTACCGCAATCGTTATGGCAGCTGCAACCACAAGGCCCACCACGAGCCACTTGCCGATATCCTCCACCATTTCTACGAAAGCGAAATTGAGAGCCTTGCGCATCTTCGCCACGAAGGTTGTGGCAGGTTCCTTCTCTTGCTGATGGCAGCAACAATGCTCCTCTTCACTCGATTTCTCTTCCTGATGATGACAGCAACAATGCTCCTCGACACTAGGCTTTTCCTCCTGATGATGGCAACAGCAATGCTCCTCGACACTTGGCTTTTCCTCCTGATGGTGACAGCAGCAATGCTCCTCACCACTATCATTGTACTCTTCTTCGTCATCTGCCACCTTATCGACAAGCACACCGCCAAAGAGCGCTGTGACCAGGGCCACCAGAGGCCGCATCACGGCAAAGGGGATGCCCAGCATAGCGGCCGTGGCAAGGATGGAATCGACGCCCGTCTGCGGAGTGGCGATGAGAAACGATGCTACCGCACCGCGTGAAGCACCTTGCTTGCGCAGCGACATGGCAGTGGGTATCACCCCACACGAACACAGTGGCAGCGGCACCCCAATCAGGGCGGCACGCGCTACCGGTCCAACACCTTTACCAGAGAGGTAACGCCTATAGAAACCTTGCGGCACGAAGGCATGCAGCAGACCTGCAAACAGGAATCCCAGCAGCAGGAAAGGCGACATCTCGTTGATCAAATGCAATACTTCTTCCATGACTTGTGATGATTTTTGATGCAAAGTAACACACGCGTCACCAATGGAGCAAGAAAATGGACCACAACTGCCACAACTCTGCAACCCGGTTGCAACAGGCATCGGCGTGCCATGCACCTTTCAGGGTCACGGGTCGCGCCAATCGCCATGTGCCTTGATGAGTGCTATCAGGTGCTCAATGGCTTCTTCTTCAGGTATATTCTTCTCGATGCAGGTCTTGTTCTTGTACAGGCTAATGCGGTTGCGGCCCGCTCCCACATAGCCATAGTCGGCATCGGCCATCTCGCCAGGTCCGTTCACAATGCAGCCCATCACCCCAATCTTGAGGTGCGTGAGATGCTGAGTAGCGGCCTGCACACGTCGCACCGTGGTCTGCAGGTCGAACATGGTGCGTCCACAACCTGGGCACGAGATGAACTCGGTCTTGCTCATTCTGAGGCGAGCCGCCTGCAACAAGGCAAACTCGCATGCCACCACCTCTTGCGGGTTCTCGGCATTCGGAGTCTCGAGCCACACGCCGTCGGCAAAGCCGTGCAACAGCAGAGAGCCAAAGTCGGTTCCTGCCTTCACCTGCAGCCATTCGCGGTCGGCATCGGCATAAGCAATGCGCGACACCACAGGCAACTTCAGGTCAGCATCGACCAACCTGTGCAGCAATGCCTCGATGCTCGCACTCACATTGGCATGTGTCGGTGTCACTACCAGCACCACATCGGTGCGGCCTCGCAACGCCTCGAGTTGAGCCACGGGTGTGTCGGCAGGCACCTGAACCCATTTCACTGCCGCATCGACGCATTGCGACAACTCGTGCAAAGTGCAGAGCGGAGATTCGTTGGTCTTGCCCGAATATGCCAAAAGCGGCACAATGAAACGGTGCTCATTGTCGGCAGCACCAGCTTCGCTATAATAGAAATCAGGTTGTGGCATGGCTTGTGAAGGGGCACACGAAGCCACCACCACGGGCTGCAATCGGCCTCCTGCCACATCGGCCACAGGCTCCGTGACACGGCGCTCGGGCGCAAGGGCATTGAAATGACGGCTTACCTCACCCTCAATGGGCGGCAACCCCTCGCGTGAGGCCACATAGGCTACCAACTTCTGCGCCACCGGAATCTCGGCCTCGGGTTCCTCACTCAACGACACACGGATGGTGTCGCCAAGTCCCTCGGCAAGCAAGGTGCCTATGCCCACAGCGCTCTTGATGCGGCCATCCTCGCCAAACCCCGCCTCGGTCACGCCCAGATGCAGCGGGAAGTGCATATCCTCGGCATCCATAGTGGCGACAAGGAGCCGCACTGACTCCACCATGACCACCACATTCGAGGCCTTCATGGAGATGACCACATCAGTAAACCCTTGCTCCACAAACACGCGCAGGAACTCCATCACACTCTGAACCATGCCGGCGGCGGTGTTACCATAACGGCTCATGATGCGGTCGCTCAGCGAACCATGATTCACACCCAGTCGCACCGCAGTGCCATGCTCACGGCACAAGGCAATGAAAGGAATAAGTGCCTCACGAATGCGTTGCAGTTCGGCGGCATACTCCTCGTCACTGTACTCCAGGCTCTTGAAAGTGCGTGCGGGATCGACGAAATTGCCGGGATTGATGCGCACCTTGTCGGTAACCTGTGCGGCGGCAAAGGCGGCTTTGGGATTGAAATGGATGTCGGCCACAAGCGGCACATCGCAGCCGCGCTCACGCAGCTGCTGGCGTATGATGCCTATGTTCTGGGCCTCCTTCACGCCTTGTGCCGTGAGACGCACATACTGGCCTCCAGCCTGAGAAATGCGCTGGCACTGCTCCACACTCGCCTCGACGTCGTCGGTCGAGGTGTTGGTCATCGACTGCACCCTGATGGGATAATCTGACCCCAAGGGTACGCCTCCTATGTTCACCGCAATGGTTTTGCGACGCCTGTAGTTCATCATGACTGCATGGTTTTATTGAGTTCTCGCTGATGTCAGTGTTCAATTGGTCTTGTACTCATATTTGATGTCGGCAAGCTGTGCATTGGCTTTCACAATCTTGCCGGCAAGGCCCTGTTTCTGCGCCTTGACGCGAGCAGCTATCTCGGCATCGCCCAGAGCAAGCATCTGCGCGGCAAGCACCGCGGCATTCTGCGCTCCGTTCACTGCCACTGTAGCCACAGGTATGCCCGGAGGCATCTGCACCATACTCAACAGGGCATCAAGGCCATCGAGCATGCCCGAAATGGGCACGCCTATCACGGGCAATGTGGTCGAGGCGGCTATTACACCGGGCAAGGCCGCAGCCATGCCGGCACCTGCAATGATTACCTTCACACCGCGACCCGCAGCCTGCTCGGCAAACTGCTGCACCTGCTCGGGTGTGCGATGCGCCGAGAGGGCATTCACCTCAAAGGGAATTTGGGCTTCATTGAGCCACTTGCACGCTTTCTCCATCACTGGAAGGTCGCTCGTGCTACCCATAATAATGCTCACTAATGGTTTCATAAATAGTGTTATATCACGATTAACTGTTTTTTTACATCAACCCCAAATCATCATGGCCAACTTAACGCAAACCAGACCGTTGAGTGTGCCTGCAAGCACCTGGGCAAGGGTGTGACGGTTCAGCACCATGCGTGCCGACCCCAGAAGGCCCGCCAGCAATATGGCAACCCAGAGTATCCACGAGAGGTCGAAGGCTTCGAGGCGGTTCGACGGGCTATGCAACTCAAAGAGCAGCACAACCACACCGGCTATGCCCGCCATGTGCGCACTGATTTTCCACTTCAGGTTCACGAGGAACGACACGGCACATGCCAGTGCTCCGCCTGCCATAAAAGCCGAGAACCACTGCGGCGCATGAATGTGATTCAGATAAAAATAAGCCGCCACATAGCACAAGATGGCAAATACATAGGGGATGCTCCGCTCGGCGCGTTCGTCAAGGCGCTTGTCTTTGATTACCTTGAAGTTGTGCAACAATGCAATGAACACGATGGGCAAGATGCATGTGATGCCGAACACCACGATCAGCGCCCCCACCCTGTCGCCTATAGGATTGGCATTGAGGAAGGAGCACCAAAGCACCAGAAACACGCCATAAGTGGGCATGAGCATAGGACTCAGCACCGCCGAGAAGAAGTGGGCACCAAAGGTCACCAACTTATCAATTGATTTTGAGGATTGTGTTGCTTCCATATCGGGTTCCTGATTCATCACATCTCCTTTCTTAATCGAGCCACAGGTATCTTCTGCTGCTCACGATACTTGGCAATGGTGCGACGCGCTATTCGATAGCCACGAGCCTGCAGTTCGGAACACAGTTTCTCGTCGCTCAGCGGATGACGCTTGTCCTCGCCATCGACCAGTTCTTTGAGCACCGAACAGATTTCTCGCGTCGATACCTCTTCGCCTGCCTCATGCATCAGACCCTCGGAGAAGAAATACTTCAGACTGAACACACCCCATGGAGTGGTCACATACTTGCCCGATGTCACGCGGGATATCACCGATGTATCAAGACCGGTAATCTCTGCTATATCATTCAGCACCATCGGCTTGAGTTTTCGCTCATCTCCCGTGAGCATAAAGTCACGCTGACGATGCATGATGGCCTCCATCGTCAACTGCAATTTCTCCTGACGGCGACGCAACACGCCAATGAAGTCTTTGGCTCGTTCATAGCCGTCCTTCACAATGGCCACATCTCCTTTCTGGAGCGATTTCTTGTCGGCACTCTGCATCATCTTGCGGTAAATCGACGTGTAACTCTCCGAAATCTCCAACTCTGGAATATTGTTCAGCAGCGTCATCTGCAAGTCGGGATGTTCAGGGTCGGTATCGTCTATCTCAATCAGGAAATCAGGGGTCAACTGCTGGCTGCGACGCTCATTCTCTGAACCGGCAAAGGCACTGCCTGGCTTTGGGTTCACACTCGTTATCACATCGATGGCCGACTTGAGCTGTGAATCAGTGATGTTCAGCGCCGCGCATATCTTGTCATAATGCTTGTGACTAAACTCATTAAAAAAGTTCTCCACTATTGTGCAGGCAAGTTCGGTGGTCGCATCGCTTTCCTTCTGGTGCAACTGCAGCAGGATGCAGTCGCGCAAGTCGGTGGCACCAATACCAGGGGGGTCCAGTTCCCGCACCATGGCGAGCACCTTCTTCACCTCGGCAGTATCCACCTCCATTGTCCCATAATATGTAATCTCGTCGGCGATTGCATGAGGACTGCGACGCAAGTAGCCGTCATCATCCAGGTTGCCTATGATATGTTCAGCTATCAGCTCCTCTTTTTCATTGATGTTGCGCTCGCGAATCTGAGCCATCAGGTAGTCGCTCAAGCTTTCTTCAGCAACAGCCAAAGGTTCAAAATACTCATCATCCCGACTTCGGTTATTGGCATGATACACGGGCATATCGTCGTCGTCACCATAGTCTTTTCGCTGCATTTCATCGGGACTTTCACGATAGGTCTCACCATCCTCCGTCTTGTCCAGATTCTGCTCCTCGGGATCTGATTTCACCTCAAGTGCCGGATTCCCTGCAAGTTCGCGCGCAATCTGGTCATGTATTTCCAGACCGTTCATCACAAGCAGCGGCACAAGTTGCATTTGCCACGGCACTATGCGCTGACCCAGCTTTTGTGTTGTAGTCAATCTCTGTCCTGCATCTTCCATAACCTTCGTTGTTTATGCTTTTATCGTGTTTATTAAACGTGAATCTTTCAAAACTCAACCCGATTTCAGGTATTATTCGTGGCCACCGCCATCGGGAGTTCCACCGCCACCTGGGTCACCACCACCGCCGGGATCTCCACCACCGCCGGGGTCTTCACCGCCGCCACCATCATCGCCACCTATCTGAGTAATCTCAAACGGATTTTGAATAGCAGCTTTCACGCATTCCTTGCCTAACTGAATCTCGCTTTCAGTCATGCCCACTACCGGATCGGCAAACTGGGGAATGTTGTTACTGACCGCCCAACTCTCAGTCACAGGCAGATTGACATCATCGATAGGAGCTTCCAACCCCAAGAAGTCGGCAAGAACCTGAGCCGCAGTAAGTCCCTCGATCAAGCATGGCAGTCCATCTTGCAAGTGACGACCATCAAACGTGAGGTGACCGAATGTGCCCAACGAGTCGAGCAATGTGTGACGGGCATTCTGAATGGCCGTACCCGCCGGAATAACAAATTTCACCAGCGTCTCATTGAGCACTCTTTGAGAGCAATCTGCAATACGATGATACATCGAATCGCTCGTATCACCCTCGGTAAACACCACATAATCATCGGCCCACGAAGGCGTAAGCAACCATCCGAAAACCGCCCCTGGTGCTTTTGCCTGTAGCGAATCGAGCAGACTGTCCAAATAAGGCTGATAGGTATTATAACTGCCTGATTGGTTGCTAACTTGTAGTAACAGGATCATATCCCACTGCCTGCTCGCAAGCACAGAGTCGACAGTTACCACATCCTGGGCAGAAGTATGCCAGAACCCTACATTGTCGAAGGTATAACACACCTCATAGGGTTCCTTGTTCACCATGTGGTCAATATAATGATTTCGCAATGTGCCTGCTCCATGATTCAACATACTGAAGTAAACATTCACTTCGGGCATTGATTCTTCCAAGATGTAAGGAACATAGGAAAAGGCATCGCACATGAAGCTGTTGCCCAGTGCAAGAATGTTCAGGCCATCGTTGATAAGGGGCCTAAAATCACCTGACAGAATCTTATTGATAATCAAGGTCACGTCAAGCACATCCACAGTACCGCTATTGTCAACATCGGCATTGAATTCATAATAAGAATCTGATTCATTGCCTAATATGGCGTTAATCACCGTTGTGATGTCTTGAACATTGATAAACCCATCGCCATTAGCATCACACCTCACACGCTTGAGCTGGACGATGACTGTGAGGTCTTGACTCACCGTCACCTTATTGGTGAATGCCTTTTGCTTTCCTGCATTAGTATAGTAATAAGCCAGCGTGCAATAGGGTATGTCCAACTCCTCATGATCTGGAAGCTGCACGGTCTTGTTAGCGTTCACATACCTGTAAGCACGAACCGAGTCTTCATACGAGAACGACACCCTGAACACGCGTTTCGTGTATTCACTGGAAGGGATGGGATAATTATCTACACCTAACAACTGGCGGAATGTGTAACCTCCAAAAAACTTGTTGAGTTTGTAGGTCGCCTCACCGCTCATGCATTGTTCAGGTGTCATTTCCACACTATCTACCACAAATTGAGCACAAGTCATCACTCCCGCCGAGTCGGTCTCAATCACATTCACACCGCCTTCACATGACACATCTACGGGCAGATACACGACAGTGTGGTCAGGCACATCGGCTAAAGCAGGACTTTGGCGAGGCACTCCATCAAACATAAATGAGCCCGATTTGCGAAAATCGATGAATCGCAAACCAGGGATTTTGGCAACAGCACTGTCGCCCATGCTCTTCAGTGAGTCGGGCATGGTGAACGACTGCAGAGTGGAACAACCATAAAACGCCTTATCACCTATCACCTTAAGTTTCGACGGCAACGAGACCTGAGACAACAAATTGCAATCCTTAAATGCCTCTTCACCTATCTCCTGCAGACTGGCCGGGAAATAAACATAACGAATACTGTGGCTTCCAGATAAAAAGCGAGGTGGGATCTTCGCCAAAAACAAACCGCCAGCGAATTTCACCTGCTCCAGTTTCGGGCAGTCCACTATCAAATCTGATGGTAGAAACCTAATATCCCCCTGAAAATAAATCGATTTCAAGACCGAGCACTCATAAAACACATACGAACCATAACTGCTGATGTTTGTGCCAAACGTCACCGACTTCAGGCCTTCACAACCAGCAAAGGCATTATCGCCCACACACACCACCTGTAATACCTTTCCTTTTACCGAAATTTCAGCGGGAATTGTCAATGTACCCACTGTGGCAGGCGGCACACATGGTTTTCTTCCATCGCCAAGTTGCACAGCAGAGGCTATGTCGCGTCTGATCTTGAATGTCATCTCAACCGAATCGGAACTTCCTGAAGTCACCTGTATGGGTACTTTCATCTTTACGATATCTTTACCATCTTCAGGTAAATTGGAGTCAGCCGCCAACTGCATGGGCTGAAAAAACAAGCCCACAAGCAGCACAGCCAGCATAGTCATTCTATGTTTTATGTTATTCATCGATTTGAAGTTTTTTTCTGTTGTCTTTTAGTTTTGCATCATTTACCCAGTTTATGAAGTTCGAACAATCGGTAATCACATAAGGGTTCTGAATGGCCATCTTGGCACAGTACTTGGCAAGTTCGCGATTCGTGGGTGTCATGCCTGCCGATGATCCTGCTACCTGAGGTATATCCTTTTCCACAAGCCAAGTATCGGTCACATTCAGGAAATCATCGTCGATCGACGCCCGCACCCCCAGCTGGTCGAGCAGTACCTGAGCCACAGTATAAGATTCAATAAGGCATGGTATTCCGTCTTGCAGATGGCGGCCCTCATAGCTGAGATGACCCCAGTATCCGAGTCTGTCGAGTTCTGTAGTGCGGGCATTTTGAATAGCGGTTCCACAAGGAATCAAGAAATCCATGCCTGTTAGCGTCATTACGCTATCAGTACAGGCCGCAATGTCGTAGAACATGTCGTTGCTCGTTGAGTTCTCAAGCAACTCCTGTCCATCAGGATAAGCCGGTATCAGCATCCAGCCTGTCTTATATGTGGTATTTAACGCGCTATCTAAATACGCCATCATGTAATCGAGATAGGGCTGGTATAGTGAGTAGTCGCGCGAATCGGTGCTTCCCTGCTGCATTATCACAACATCCCATTTATCACTTTTCAGAGCCTGTTCGAGCGTGTAGAGACGATAACATTTCCAGTTTCCGGAAACATTATATTTATAGAAGAAAGGATAAACACCACAAGAATCAAAGCACTCTTCATAGTGAGTCTGCAAGGTTGATGCGCTCTTGTGGAGCATTCCCAGTGTGAATTGCACCTGCGGAGCAATGTTGCGCATCACAAAAGGCACATAGGAGAAAGCATCGCAGGTGTAGCTGTTGCCTATGCACAACACTTTGAGGGTCTTGGGCCGTGTGGCCTCGTCGGTATCACCTGTCAGAATCCTGTTGATCACTGAAGTGACATCCATCACATCTACCGATCCGTCACCATTCATATCGGCACTCTCAAAAACGAATGACTCGGTGCTCAATCCCAGAATGTAATTGATAATGGTGGTAACATCGAGCACATCAATCTTCCCGTCATAATTGGCATCACCAGGCGCATAAGCCAGAGTCACATCAATGTCCATATCGCTATAGACCGCAGTTGAATCAGTGAATTCTTGCTCCACACCATCGGCATCGGTGTAGACGCACGTCTGTGCCCCGGCAACATAGCCCAGATCGCTCGCACTGGGGAGACTCTGGGTTTTCCCGTAGTTCACATATTTGGTGAAACGCAATGCTCCGTTCACACTAAACCGTAGTCGGAACACTGGCATGGGTCGCTCTTCATAGGGCAACGGGCAGTTGTCGTGACGCGGTTCGCCCAGCATTTGGCCAAAGATGTCACTGCCATAGTATTTGTTCAGCAAGTAGGTGCCCTCGCCTTCACGGCTGCGCTCAAAAGGCAACTCCTCGCCATCAACATTCAGGCCATCGGTATAAGTCACCATATTGGCAACCGTGTTAATTATATTGACCCCCAACGCCTTGTCGCTTCCATTAGGGGTATAGACGAGCACTCGCTCCATGATACCGCCCAACATTCCATCTTCGCGGCTCGCACTCTGGATAGGCAATTGACGCGACCGACGCATGTCAACATAGTAAAGGTTTGTGTCTCCTTCCAGCACATTGTCGCCCATCGCTCTCAAAGAGTCGTTGGAAACAAAGAAGCGAAGCCCCATACAACGCTGAAAAGCATGCGCTCCTAACGATGTGAGGCCATCAGGCAAAACCACCGAATCAAGCTGAGGGCAATCTTGAAACGCCCCGTCACCCAGTTCTCGCAATTTCATGTTAAACTGCAGGCTTGCCAGTTGCTCACAACCTGAGAAGGCCGAGTCACCCACAGCCAACAAGCTATCGGGAAACACCACATAAGCCATCGACTCGCATCCGACAAAGGCTTTAGCCCCTATCTGCCATAAACTGTCGGGGAAAGACATCAACGCCAGTGAGATGCAATCCTTAAAACTCGACCGTCCTATCGTCCGCAATTCGGGGTTAAGGGTCGCTGTCGTCAAAGCCGTGCATTGCGCAAAGGCCGAGTCGGCAAGAGTGGTTAGCGACGAGGGCAACTGCACCTCAGTGAGCGACTCACAACCTTGAAAAGCACTTGTTCCCATCCCACGCAAACCCTCAGGGAAGGATATTGTGGCAAGGGAGCGGCAATCCCTAAAGCTCGACCGCCCTATTGTCAGCAAGCTGTCGCCAAACGTCACCGAGGTCAATCCCGTGCACTGGGCAAAGGCCGAATCGGCAAGAGATTTCAACAACGGGGGCAACTGCACTTCAGTGAGCGACTCACAACCCTGAAAAACATTGGTACCCATCCTGTACACACTCTCAGAGAAGGATATCGTGGCAAGGGAGCGGCAATCCCTAAAGCTCGACCGCCCTATCATCAGCAAGCTGTCACCAAACGTCACACTGAGCAGCGAATCGCAGGCAGCAAAGGACGAGGGATACAGTTCAACAACCTTGTGCGGGAGGTCCACTTCTCTCAAGCCACTGCCAGCAAAAGCAGCAGTCCCTATGTTAAGCAACAAACTGCTATCCTTATCCCAAATCATGTGCCCGAGCGATGTGTCGCCATAGAAAGCATAATCACCCACACTCTCCACAATACTGGGCAACTCCAGTTTCATGATACCCTTACATTCTCTGAAAGCATTCACACCTATGCACTTGACAGCGCATTTCACACTGTCCAGAATCACGGTGTCAGGTATCGTCACCCAGCCCACCGTCGCAGTGTCGATGGCTGCCTCAAGACCATCACCCACTTGCACATAATGTCTCTTGGGATCAATCTCCTTGAAGACGGCCGGTATCTTGAACGTGCCGCTATCGGGGATATAAAGCAACAGCGAGTCGATCTTAAAATCAGGCAACGGAGGGGTAATGGTGTCAGGCGGAATCACAACCGTTGTATCGGTCGTATCAGGAGGATTCACTATTGTGGTGTCGGTCGTGTCAGGCGGATTCACAATCGTAGTGTCAGTGGTATCAGGTGGATTCACTATTGAGGTATCGGTGGTGTCGGTGCGTGAAGGAGAACCCTCAGCACAGTTGTTGGCATGCGAGAACAGGCCTGCTCCGCCCAGCATCATGCACACCATCACGGCAAGCAACCATCGCATTCCATTATGTTGCGTGTTTTGCATCAATAGATTATATTTTAATAGTATTATGTATTAACCAACAAAGTTACAATTTTCTCTTGACTATACGAAACAAAATCTCATTTTTTATTATTTGCCTCGCTTTTCTCATTTTTTTTGCGTAAGTTTGTAAGCGATTTTCAGCCATCTCAAAAAAGATACGATTAGCAAAACCATTAATAACCAACTATAGATTTATGAGAAAACTTCTTTTATGCTGCACATTCGCAGCACTTTTAGCCACCACAGCATGGGCCGAGACCCCTCTGTGGCTCCGCTATGTGGAAATCTCGCCTAACGGCAATGAAATCGTGTTTAACTACAAAGGCGACATCTACAAGGTGCCCGCCATTGGCGGACAAGCCATTCAACTAACCACTCAGCCGTCGTATGAAGTGGGTGGCGTATGGTCGCCTGACGGCAAATACATCGCCTTCGCCAGCGATCGCAAGGGCAATTTCGACATTTTTGTAATGCCTTCCAATGGCGGCACACCTAAACAACTCACCTTTAACTCTGCCAACGAAACACCCTCGGCCTTCTCGCCCGACGGTAAATACATCTACTTTTCAGCATCCATTCAAGATCCTGCCAGCAGTGCACTCTTCCCATCGGCACGTCTCACCGAACTCTACAAAGTGCCGGTGCAGGGCGGACGCTCCACACGCGTGCTCGCCACACCTGCCGAGATGCTGCACTTTGCTCCTAACGGCAAGTTCTTCCTCTATCACGATGCCAAGGGCAACGAAAATGCCTGGCGCAAACACCACACATCGTCGGTGACGCGCGACGTGTGGCGCTACGACATAGCAACCGGCAAGCACACCAATCTTACCAACCGCGCCGGCGAGGACCGCAACCCCGTGCTCAGTCCCGATGGCAACACGGCCTACATATTGAGTGAGCGCAATGGCGGTTCCTTTAATGTGTGGCAGTTCCCCGTCAACAATCCTGCCGACGCCAAACAGGTGACCACTTTCAAAGGAAACCCCGTGCGCTTCCTCTCCATCGCCAACAACGGCACACTGTGCTTTGCCTACGATGGCGAAATCTACACCATGACTCAGGGGAACAAGCCTAAGAAGGTTGTTATCAACCTCATACATGACGACTCTGACCAGATTTCGAAACTCAACCTCACGCGTGGTGCAACAAGCGCCACCGTCTCGCCCGACGGCAAGCAGGTGGCTTTCATTGCCCGCGGCGATGTGTTCGTGACCTCGGTCGAATACAATACCACCAAGCAAATCTCCAACACCCCGCAGATGGAAAGAGGCTTGAGTTGGGGCAAAGATAACCGCAGCCTTTACTATGCCAGCGAACGCAACGGCAACTGGCAACTCGTCAAGGCCAGCATTGAACGCAAGGAAGATCTGAACTTCCCTAACGCCACCATCGTTAAAGAAGAGATACTGCTGCCTTCATCTACCGTGGAGCGCGCCTACCCCGACGTGTCGCCCGACGGCAAGGAACTCGCCTTCATCGAAGACCGCTTCAAACTCAAGGTGATGGATCTCAAGACCAAGGATGTGCGTCAAGTGACCGACGGCAGCCAGTGGTATGAGACCAACGGCGGATTCGGCTACAGCTGGTCCCCTGACGGCAAATGGTTTGCTCTCGAGTTTATTGGCAACCAGCGCGACCCCTACTCCGACATTGGCATTGTGAGTTCCAAGGGAGGCCCCATCACCAATGTTACCGGTAGTGCCTATATCAGCGAATCGCCCAAGTGGGTGCTCGACGGCAATGCCATCATGTTCATCAGCAACCGCTATGGCATGCGCAGCCACGCATCGTGGGGCTCGCTCAACGACGTGATTCTCGCCTTCGTCAACCAGGAGGGCTACGATAAATATCTCCTCAATAACGAAGACTACGAATTGCTGCAGGAACTTGAAAAAGAACAGAAAAAAGAAGAAGACAAGAAGAAGGACGGTGACAAAAAAGATGCCAAGAAAGACGATAAGAAAGATGCCAAAAAGGACGAGAAGCCCAAAGACATCGTAATGGAACTCGACGGCATCGAGCATCGCATCGTCAGAGTCACACCCAACTCCAGCGACATTGCTTCGGCCATGATCAACAAGGATGGCAGCAATCTCTACTACCTCTCGGCTTTTGAAAAAGGCTATGACCTGTGGAAACTCGACCTGCGCAAGCACAGCACCCAGCTCATCAACAAGATGGACTCGCGCTGGGCCAACATCGAAATGGACAAGGAGGGCAAGAACATGTTCATCCTGGGCAGCAACACCATGAAGAAACTCACCGTGGCGGGCGACAAACTCACGAACATCGCCTTCAGCGCCGAGATGAATCTTGACCGCATTGCCGAACGCGAAGCCATGTTCAACCATGTGCACAAGCAAATCAAGAAACGCTTCTACAACCTCAACTATCATGGCATCAACTGGGATGCGCTCACCGAGACCTACCGCAAGTTCCTGCCCCACATCAACAACAACTATGACTTCTCGGAGATGCTCAGCGAGTATCTGGGCGAACTCAATGTGTCACATACCGGCAGCGGATACCGTCCTGGCGGCACGGGCGAACGCACTGCCAACCTCGGCCTCATCTTCGACTGGAACTACACCGGCAAGGGGCTCAAGGTGGCTGAAGTGATAGAAAACGGGCCTTTCAACAAGTCGAAGTCGAAAGTCACGCCAGGCACTATCGTCGAAAAAATCAACGGCACCGAAATCACCGAAGAGAACGACTATACCCTGCTGCTCAACGGGCTCACCGGCAAGAAGACGCTTGTCACCCTGAGCAATGGCGGCAAATCGTGGGACGAGGTGGTAGTACCCATCAACTCCAGCAAACTGAACGACCTGCTCTATCGTCGCTGGGTGAAACGCTGCGCCTTCCTAGTCGACAGCTTGTCGAACGGACGACTCGGCTATGTGCATTTGCGCTCGATGAACGACGACAGTTATCGCGACATCTATAGCCAGGTGCTCGGCAAGTACAACATGCGTGAAGGCATCGTCATCGACACCCGCTGGAACGGCGGTGGCCGACTGCACGAAGATATCGAGACCCTGTTCAGCGGCAAGAAGTATCTCACCCAAGTGATTCGCGGACGCGAGGCTTGCGACATGCCAAGCCGCCGCTGGAACAAGCCCAGCATCATGCTACAGTGCGAGGCCAACTACAGCAATGCACACGGCACGCCATGGGTCTATAACTACAAGCACATGGGTAAGCTCGTGGGCATGCCCGTGCCCGGCACCATGACCAGTGTGTCGTGGGAAACGCTGCAGGACGAGACCATGTACTTCGGCATCCCCATCATCGGTTATCTGACCGAGAACGGCAACTATCTCGAGAACACGCAACTCGAGCCCGACATCAAGGTCGCCAACAATCCCGAGACCGTAGTCAATGGTGTCGACGACCAACTCAAGGCCGCAGTCAAGGAATTGCTGCGCGAAATCGACGGCAAGTAACACACTGCAAGCACAAGGCTGTGCCCAACGCGAACCTGCGGGTACAGCCTTTATTATAAAGCATCACTAAAAACCATCGTATATGACACTACTCACTTTTTCCCAACTGCTGCCCAATATTGTGGGTTATGCCGCATCCATCTGCATGGTGCTGGGCTATCTGCCGCAACTCATTCACACCTTGCGCACCCGCAAGACCGACGACATTGCCGTGGGCACATTCCTGCTTATGGGCATCGGCGGTTTCTTCTTCATGATTCAGGGTCTGCTGCTGGAGAACTGGCCTCTGTTCCTTTGCAACCTGTGCACAACCACCATGAGCGCCATCATCTTTGCCATCAAGATGACCAACGACTGGAAAAAGAAGAAACAAAAACAACAGCAACAGGCGTGACCCCAGGCATGCATTTGCTGCACATCTTGACACACGCTATGACCTGCCTTTACGGTAGGAAATTGGCGATTTGCCCGTCATCTTGCGGAAGAACTTGCCCAAACTCGACTGATCGGCAAAGCCATATTCATAGGCTATCACCTTCATCGACTTGCCGCTCATCATAATGTCTTTCTTCAGGTTAGCCACCAGCACCGCCGAGAGCACCTCCTTGGCCTTATAACCCGCTTTATTCTTGCACACCTCGCTCAGATATTTCGGAGTGATGTTCAGCTGCTTGGCATAGAACGCCACTTCATGATGCTCCTTCACATGGGTATCTATCAGTCTGAGGAAATTCCTAAAATAGGTATCGCTCATCGTGAAATCGGCCTTCTCCACCATGTTGCCGCTCGACAGGAACATTTCTGACAGGACCATCACCAGACTGCGTATCTGCAGCGAAACCATCTCCATGAAATAAACCGATCGCGGACGTCGCTCATAGAGTCTCATCACATCAATGATTCCATTAATCAAGGCCCAGTCCTGCTCATTATCGATGGTACGCACAGGCTGCGACATCACCATGCTTTTCACCTCGGTGGGCACACCCACGGTGGCATCGAGCGAGAATGAGGAATCAACTAACAGCACCGTTAGCGAGAAATCAGACGAAACACTAAGCGTCTTGCCATAAACAACACCACTGCACACCAAACATGTGTGGGGAGAAAGCGACATGCGGCCCATGTTGACCTCTAACTCGGCATAACCACTATGACACAGCAACACAGCATCAAAACTCGTTATTTCAGGCATCGTAGAAACCTGTCTACCATCAACATCGCCAAGGTAATAGCCATTTTCCTTCAATTGTGTAATAAAGTCCATATTTCGGTGTTTTAGACCACAAATTTAGCAATTTATTTTCATTTCTTCCACTTTACTTCACTTTTTTCCCACATTACATTCGGTCTCAAAGCACACAATAATATAATTAGGTATTCCTTTACCAAAAAACGCCAAAGGAAAACCAAAAAATCGTCCCTTTTCGCGATTTTTCGTATTTTTGTGTGATTTTTTTTGAGTGATGTGCGTCTAACGGGCAAAACATCGATTTTTAAAAAACGACGAGTTAAAAACAATGAACGATTTAGAAACAAAGTTTGCGCAAACCATCAAGAAGAACAAGAGCACCATCTACACCGTGTGCTACATGTTCTCGAAAGATGCCGACGAGGTGAACGACCTCTTCCAGGAGTCGGTCATCAACATGTGGCGAGGCTTTGAGGGTTTCGAGAACCGCAGCGATGTGAAAACATGGATTTACCGCGTGACACTGAACACCTGCATCTCGCTCGAACGCAAGAAACGCCGCACCAACACCGAACCCCTGTCGATGAACATCAACCTCTTTGAGGATCATGACGAAGACACCAAGCAGATCGACATGCTGCACAAGCGCATCAATCGGCTCAGGCCCTTCGACCGTGCCATCGTGCTACTGTGGCTCGAAAACATTCCCTACGAGGAGATTGGACAGATTGTGGGCATATCCACAACCAATGTGAGCAGCCGCCTCTTCCGCATCAAAGAACAACTCAAAAAAATGAACGACTAAAAAACTTCACGACTATGGACTTTGAACTTGACGAAATGCGCCAGCAAATGGCGAAATTGAAAAATAAGCTCGACAATCAGATGATTGTCAACGATCGCTTCATCCGTCGCTCCATCAAGAACAGCGTGAGCACCATCAACAAACGCTATCTTGTGATCTCACTCATTGCTCTGGCAATGATTCCCTATGGCTACTGGGCCTTCGTGAAACTGAACGGACTCTCGATTTGGCTGTGGCTCGCCACATGTGTGATGATGCTGGCAGTAGTTGGTTTCTGCTTCTTTAACGGACGCGACCTGCGCGACTCAAAACTGGTAGAAGGCAACCTGCAGGAAACCATGCGCAAGGTGGCCAAAGCCAAAAAGCGCGACAACAACTGGCTGTACATTGGCATTCCCATGGCACTGTGCTGGGGCGCGTGGGCCATTTGGGAAATGGCACAGAAGACAGGCATCGAATCTGATTACCTGGTGCCGTGCTGCATCGTGGGCCTTGTGGCAGGCGCCTTGATTGGCTTGAGAGTGCACTTCAGGACTCAGCAGCACTATCGCGACATCATCGAGCAGATAGAAGACGCCGAAGAAACCGAATAAGATCAGGCAACCCCAAAGGGAAAGAAACGCAGGTGTGTTATTCAGTTGGATGACACACCTTTTTTAACACGATTCGGGTTTAATCTGCTATTTTTCATAATTTTTGAAAAAAAATCGTTTTGTGTGAAACAAAATGACTCCCTCGTGCGTCTAATGAGTGAAAGCAAACAAAAAACGAGTAAACTAGCAAACGAGTAAACTAGTAAACGAGCAAACTAGTAGACGAGTAAACTAGTAGACGAGTTGACAAGTAAACAAGAGAATAAGTAAATAAGTAAATAAGTAAAACAACTAAAAACAAAAGCAAAATGAAAACAATTCTTTTATTAGTCATCGCATTGCTGAATGCAACATGCATGAATTCCAGTGTCAGTTCAAACGCTATGAGCACACACGAGACCCAAGTGAACACAATCAACAAGAAAACCAAGGTGGATGAGTTCCGCAACATTCAAGTGGCAGGCCCGTTAAATGTGGTTCTGACCAAAGACAAACGCTGTAGCGTAACCGTTGAAGGCAACAGCCAGGAAGCGCTCAACAACCTGGTTATTTATGTGAAGGACAACACCTTGATTGTAACCACCAAGGGTAAGACAAACAATGTGAATATGGAGCAACTGAGGATAAATATTACTGCTCCCACAATCGAAGGGTTGGAGATGGCAGGATCGGGCAACCTGTCGACACTGAGCGATTTCACAACCCAGAAGGCGCACATGGAAGTGACAGGTTCGGGCAACATCATTTTGAGCAATCCGTTCACTTGCCAGCAAATGGCCGTCACGACCACTGGTTCGGGCAATATCTCTGTCAACAAACTGAAAGCCAAGAAACTCATCACCAGCATCACAGGTTCAGGTGAAGTGAATTTCAACAACCTTGATGTGAAAGATGCCGTGAGCGAGATAACCGGTTCGGGTAACATCAACCTGCGCGGCAAGGTGGGAAGCCACACCAAGCATGTGACTGGAAGCGGAAACATCGACACCTTAGGAATGAGATAAAAAATGAGATAACAAGCCTAATTATCTATATAAACAACGCCCCATGGGCAAAAAAGTCACGGCTGATGTTTCCATCAGCCGTGCTTTATTTCTAAGAAATACTTTTTTCGATTCTTGCTATCTTAGCGAAATAGCTGGAAAAGAAGATAGACAAGCATGGCTACCATCAGCACCGTGAAACAGCTGCAACCGTAGGTCTTGACCTGCGGATGGCTACCCTGCTGCAGACGCTCCATCTCGCGCCTCATGAAGTCGAGCTGCTTGTCTTGTTCAAAGGTGCGGCGGCTCTCAAAAGCACTGGGCAGTCCCGTGTTGTGCTCAATGAGAATCTTGCGCGGTGCCCCTCCCTGGTACGGTCCCACTATGCCGTTCTCCTCGAGTTGGCGCATGAGTTCGGCCGCCTCTTCCTGCGTGATGCCGAAGTAGTCCTTGAGTCGCGGCACCGAGATGGCGTTGCATGTCTTGATGTAAGCCACGGCATCGTCGAAGAGCGGATGCTTGCCCGCCACATCGCCATGAAACGGTGGTGGTGTCTCGTCATCGCCAATCTCTACCGCCTCCACAGGCTGAGCCTGCTGCAACTCGTCGGGCTCCACATCGTCGGTGGGCTGCTCAGCGAGCGGAATATAGGCAAACTCGCCTTCAATCTTCAGGGGCGAGGCACATTGCGGACACACTGCCTGATAGCCAGTTGCCTCGAGCAGTTCCTGACTCAGTTCTATCTCTTGACCACATTTAGGACACTTAAAAATCATAGCTCAATCACCATTTTTATTTCATTACTTCGCCAAAGATATAATAGAACGCAAAGAAAACGAGCGCTATCACCACACTCAGCGTCAGGCACCCCAGCGGGGTCATATTATCAAAACCAATGCCAAACAGCGGCTTCTTGGTATTCTTGCCCGACGCTTTCTTGCGAGGAGCAGCGGCCTTGCGATGTGATGAGGCCGATTTCATTTGAGCAGCACGAGCCGTGGTTGCCGGTGCGACTCTCGTCACAGGACGAGCACGCTGCACAGGGGCCGCCTTGGCTCGACGCTGAGGAACGGGTGGCACCTCGTCGGCCGGTTTCTTCTTAGTCGATTTTGCCGGGATGGGTGGCGGCGGAGCATCGGTACGCGGCATCTTGAACACCGCCAGGCACTGCGGGCACACAATCTGGCCGTGCTGAGCATTCAGCTCACCCTTGGTCATCTCAATCTTGCGACCGCACTTGTTGCAATAATACACCATGACTGCTCCCCCACTCGTTCAAAATCAATTGTGATAGCTGATTCTTGCCATCTCGGTCACACGCCATGCGCCATTCTCGCACACAGCCTTGCCCGGAGCCTCGGTAACGATGCGGCGCTTGCCGCCCGAAACCTGAATGTTGTCGCCAGTGCAGGCACGTGTGAGATTCTCGGTAGGCATCATGAGTGCCAGGTGATGCACCTCGGCATCGTCAATCACCTTGAAACTTCCCGTGCGGCCGTCGGGCGTGGTGAGTTCAAAAATGGAATTGCCTGGCTCAAAGTCACGCGAAACACCCATGAACACACCCCGCTCATCAGGACGGGTCAAAAACAGCCGCTTGGGGAATTTCTCACGCTCAACCTGAGGCTTGGGTGCCATTTTCACGGCAGGTTCCACATGCTTTTGCCGCAACTGCTCCTTCAGATCTTCCACCTCACGGGAAAGGCGGCCAACCTCCTGCCTTGCCTCCTCCTGCTGATTCTTGATGGCCACCTTGAGCGCATTCACCTCGGCAGCGGCACGCACCTGCTCGGCCTTGAAATCCTTTCGAAGAAAATAGCAGAAGACAGCCGCACAGGCAGCAACTAGAAAGATCACAATGTCGGCAAATGTCTGGAAACTGTTTCCTCCACCTGCGGCACTGCCTTGTGCCATAGCAGGGAGGGCTGAAACGGCCGTCAATAGCCCTATCATTATTCTGGTTTTCATTCTCTCTGAAAAATTATAGTTTCGAAATCACTTCATTGCACAGGTTCTTGAGCAGATTGTGCCTGATAATGCCAATGATGGGATAGAAGAAGGGCACATCCTCGATGGGCACATCGTCGTCGTAACGGCCCTGCAGGAAGGTGTTGATGCCGGCAATCAGGTAATTGGCCACATTGTCGTTGAGCACTTGCTTGAAGAGGTTCATCACCTTGTTGTCGATGCCGAACTCGTCGCGCGTCACATTGTCGCAAAGGTCAATGAAGAACTGGTTGAACTCCTTCACCTTCTCCACCAGCCGCTCTCGCACCTCAAGGTCGTTCACCTTGGCCATCGTGAGCGACTCGTCACCCACCATCGAGAAGCAATACTTCATGGCATTGATGTTGCGCGGACGCATGAGGTCGATGGTTGCCACCGTCTCGGGAGTGGGATGCGGGTCGGTGCGCAGGTTCTCGATGCGCACGCCGCCACGGCAGGTAATCTGCTTGGGACACTCGCTCTCGATCTTGATGGTGAACTGCTCGTCGTACTTCTCGCCGAAGACGCGTTCCAGAATCTCCTGCGTGAGTTCGTTGATTTGCGTCTTCGAACCCACAATGTTCAGTATCTTCGAGCCTGTTCCGCTGAAGTACATCTGCTTGGGCTTCACATAGCCACGGTGCTTCATCGCACAGGCGATGTAATAGACAATGGCCGAGTAGAAATACATGAACACCAGTTTGCGCTGGTCGTCGTTCTTGAGCAGCGCATTGTAGCTATAGAGGTTGCGGTCCATAGGCGGCAGGTTGCGCAACTGCTCCACATTCTCAATCGAGAACAGGAAGGCATTCACATCCTCCGACCGCTTCTGGGCCATAATCACATTCAGGATGCTGTTCAGGTAGGTCACATCGCTGTTGCGCTCTACCAGTTTCTTGAAGTACTCGCTATAATGACGGATGAGCGGATTGTTGTCGGCGTCACGCTCGCTGAAGGCATCGCCAAAGATGGCATCGCCAGCAAAACGGAACGACGAGATGGCTACCGGAATGGTCTTGTTCTGGTCGGCTGTGGTCTGATACACCACCACATCGCTGGTGCCACCACCAATGTCAACACTCACGAAGTTGCTGCCAGCCACATCGGCGCTCTTGTAGTAGAACGAGGGCGCGATCGACTCGGGATAGGCATGCAGGTTCACATCGGCATCGCCGCCAAAGTAGGTGCGGTACAGGTCTTGCCAAGTCTGCTCCAGTTTGCCGCGGTCGCTGCCGCCCATGCTCACGGGATAGAAGTAAATGACCCGCACCTTGTCGAGCGGAGCATGCTCCAGCAGGGCCTTGGCACGGATGAGCAGCACCATCTCGCGCAGGAATTCCTTCGACAGCACATTGTTGCCCATCCACTTCAGGTTGGTGGTCACCTGGTAGCCGTCGAAGTACTGACGCTCATAAAGGAAAGGCACATTGATGTCGCTGAACAGCGTGGTGTCGCCACTGCCATTCACATTGCTCGCCAGCGCACTGCGCAGCGGGAAACCATACACGGCATCAATGTCGCGAGGCAGGAACTCGATGCGCTGCAGCTGGTCGGCAATGAGGAGCGAGTCCTTCTTGAGCAGCGAAGCGATAAGCGTAGCCGACTGATTGTGCGTGAAAGTGAGCGGCTGCGACTCGTGCCCGCGTTCGGCCCACTCAATGTGGCTGTTGGTTGTACCGAAGTCGACCGCAAACACCAGTTCCTTGGCCGCTTCGTTATAGGGCGGCCACAGCGGCACAATCATGCCCGTGAACGAACCCATCTCGGTCTGTACCGTTGCCTCCATATAGTCAAAACTTCCCTGCACATCGTAGTAACTGGTGCTGAACGAAGTCTTGGTGCGTTCCTTGCCTGTCACGGCCACATTGCCGCCCTCATGAGCGAAGAACTTGAGGCTGGCATTGCCGTTACGCAGGTAAGAGAACAGCTGCACCTTGTAGGCATTGGCCCCAGAAGTGCGCACGAAGGGGAAGATGGCGGTGCTCAACTGAACACCGCTCACGATGCGGCCAGTGCCCATCTGCTCGCTGAACTGCCAGTTGGGGTCGGTCACCGTGAGATAGGTGCGCGTGAGTTCCATGAACCGCTTGCGCACGGGAATGCGCAGTGTCACAGTCACGCTGCCGTCGCTGTTCTCCACCACGCTCAGCATGGGCTGACCCTGAATGGAGCCTTGCAGGTCGGCTGCCGTGAAGTAGTCGAAGAAGAGCGGTTTCACCGGCAGCAGGTAGCTGGAGGTGGAACCATAGTTGGCGCGCACGATGTTGCCGTCGAAGTAGTGGTCGCTGTCGATGGCGCCACTCAGTTTCACAATCGACTCGGCCAGGAAATCGGCCGTCGTGAGAAAGGGATACTGAATATTAGTGCCTGGCAATTTGCGCTCTCTCATCGCCACCCCCGAGGCATATACCTGGGTAGCACTCTCCCACTCGCGGTTCACATAGCGGTAGTGGTCGATGCTTCCGTTGAAGTTGTTGCGCAACACAAGAGGCAGCACCGTGCCTGCTGGCATAGTGCGGGTGGGTGCAATCACAAAGTCGCTCTCGGCGGCCATATGGCGGATGTCCATGCTGCGCTTGTGATAAAGCGGTGCCGAGAGAATGGTGATTTCGTCCTCGCCTACAAAGGGGCTGTACTGCTGGTCGAGCATCTGGCGCACCAGCGGCTCGCGGTCAGTTTGCAGGGCGGTGGGGTTAGGCAACGCCTGCAGAATTCGTTGATAGAGTTGTGGTTTGTTGCGCTCGATGAGTGGCAGGTTCTTCACCATATAGGCATACACATTGCCCAGCTTGTAGCGCAACTGCGTGTAGGCATTGAAAAGCAGGAACAAGTGGAACACAAACTCTTCGTCGCGTTCCCACAGGTCGCGCACGGTGCCGAAGAGCTTGATGTTAGGCTCCACATTCACCGATTCTTCAACCTTGGCAAAGGGGGCTGCCAGGGTGAACGAGGCGGGCGATGTGGCACCCAGCACCTGGTTGCCCAGCATGATGATGTACCAGTCGTTGAGGTCGGCAAAGTTATACACGCTGTCGCTCTGCATGAAGAGCTGAAGGGTCTCGCCATAGAGTCGATGACGCGGGTCGGCCTTGAGACGCTCTATCTCGGTGGCCTTGTTCCAGCGCACCACGTGGAGCACATCGCGGTGGTTCTCATACTCAAAGAAGAGTTGCGCCACATCGAGGGCGTCGCTCACCATTTTCAGCTCGCTCACGATGCCTGTCATGCGCGTGCCGCCATTGGTCAGGTGGTCGAAAGCGTTCTTCACGAGGTCGAGCTGCGCAAAGGGACTGGGTATGGCAGTGCGCGGGTTCTGCGACAGGCCTCCGTTGGGGTCTTTGATTTGTCGGATGTCGTCGTCGCTATATGGCTCTACCGCAATCCAGTCGTCGGCTCCGCTCTTGGCGGTCTTGTTGTTATAAGATAGTATGTTGCTCATTGTCAGTTGATGTTTTCATATTTTTCGTCAAGCACCTTATCGGCAGCATGGTTGAAGAGGTCGAGCAGCTTGAACTCAACCGTGCGATCACTGTACTGCTTGGCATCGCGGCTCAGTTTGTTCAGCTCGGCATGGAAGGTGTTATTGTCCACGCTCTTGCGGCCAAAGAAGGTCTTGCGGGTGGTCACATTCTTGATGATGTTGGCCAGGTTCTCCTCACCCACATTGAACAGTTGCACATGCCTGATGTTGCGGTGCAGTTCAGTGAGCCACTCGGTGTAGTAATCAAAGAAGTGCTCGGTGAGCTGGCGGTAGAACTGCGAGGTGATGAAGTCGCTCTTGATCTTGGGCTCATCTTGCGTGAAGCCCTGACCAATGATGCTCTTGAAACCCGTGCGCAGATACACAAAGAGCATGTGGAACTTGACCATGGGCCTATAGATGAGCTGGCGAGTCTCCAGCCCGAAGGTGGCGAAATCCAGGTCGAGCAGGTCGCGTTCCAGTCCATACTCAAACGCCTTGGTGGGCTGGAAGCCACCGAGGGTGTCATATATCTGGTTGTCGGGAATTCCGGCAAACTTCAGCGGTGCCATCGCTCCCACCATTTCTACCAGATGAGCAGGGTCGTGCTGGTCACGCACATTGCCCGGATCGTAGTCATAGGGCACCGACGATGTCTGGTCGCCCAGATAGTAGATGACATTCACATTGCGGTCGTTCATGCCTGTGAGCGTCTCGTTGTAGTATTGCAGTGCCGACTGCGTCTTCACCACAAAGTCGGCCTTGTCGATGCTCTTGCCCTGACTGTTGTTCAGGTTAAAGTAAGGTAGCACCGTGAGCCCGCCAATGGGAGCCTTCTGCAAGAAACTCTTGTTGCTCACATCAATGTTCTGGGCCTGACGGATGTTTTTCACCAGAATGGGGAATCCGGCCGCACCCGTGCCGCCAAAGATGCTGCTGATGAAGAAGATGCGGTCGCCCTCGCCAAACACATTGGAGAACGCCTTGAACTCCTCACTGTCCTTCACCATGTTGAGCGCCACACTGCCTATGTTGGGCGAACCCACAAAGCCAATGTTCATCTTGTTCTCGAGCTGGTAGTCGGCAAAGAGTAGCGACGACAGTGCCTGGTTGGGCTCGTTCATCGTGTCGTAGCCTATGAAGTCGCGGAACTTGCACTGCCCCACTGCCTCCATATTAAACACGAAGGTATCGTTGATTTGAGCGGTGGTCATGCCCATGATTTCCTGCAGCGTGGAAATCTTCATGGCAAAGAAACCCTCGGCGTTGATTCGGCCACCATGCAACTTCTCGCGAATCATGCGGTAGGAGTTGAGCAGCGCATCGGTGCGCTTCAGGTCTTCGTTGCTCTTGTGCGGGTCGATGATGAGCGGCACCAGCTCGAAGTTCTCCAGTGGCTTGCCGTCCTGGTCAAGAGGCCGCACACCTGCAGCGGCAAGCATCACGAGCGACTTGAGCACCCGCGAACCTGTTCCGCCTATTGCAAATACAAATAATTTCATATAATGAGTCTACATTGTTATCAATATTCTCAAAACTCTAAACCCTAAACTATTGCGGTATAGGCGTATGCCTGCAGTTACTGCTCCACCACCTGATGGAGAACGACGCTACCACAAACAAGGCCGCCACGGCTATCATGTTGCTCAACTCGAATGCCATGGCCTCGTGCGTGAAGTCCTTGCCAGCACTGTTGAAAATGCCCGTGGTCACAAAGTAACAGATGATGGGCGTGATGAGGGTCACGATCACCAGCATGCTCAACCAGTGCCACCAGCGGGCAAAACGCACCGAGTTAATCACATAATAGTAGATGGCAGCCACGCCCCACGCCATGCCTATGCTGATGGCGGTCACGATGCCGTAGATGCTGTTGTTATACATCTCATCGCTAAAGCCTTGGGCAAAATAGAGTTTCTCAAGAATTTCCACCTTGAATATCCAGTAGAGCACCGTGATTGCAATGCCCACTACAAGATATGTCACTTTTTTCTCCATCGTTATTGTCGTTTTTGTTATTTCTCAATTTCTATTGTCAGAGTCGCATAGTTGCTGTCGCCTGCCGTGAAGGCATCGTAGATGCCACGCAGGAACTGTTCGAGTCCGAATGTGGTGCCGGCAAAGTTGCCGCCGGCATGACTGTCGTCGCGACTGGTGCTCCTGCTGATCCACTCTGGGAAGTCGTTGCGCAGAGTCACCATCACCTCGTCGCGCGGCGACTGGAGCTTGCCGGTAAAGGTCATCAGGTGCGTCATGCCTTCCAAATAATCCTTGTTATTGCCGTTGATATCGGCTGGTTCCACTTTGCGCACCTTGATGGCATAGCCGTCGTGCGACTGAATGGTATAGTTGTTCACATCGGTCAAGAAGGCATCGCTCTTGCGCAGGCCGTTGAGCGCTGCCGCCACCGTGAAGCACAGCACGCCCGTCTCGCGGTCGCCCTCGCACTGGGTGAGTGCCCCCTGCTTGTCGCGGCTGATGCGGAACCGGCCCACATCGTCTTTCCAGCTGGGCAGTATCCTGTACTTCAACTGGCTCTGGGCCTGATTAAAGCGATAGGTCTCCAACACGCAGGGCAGGTTCAGGAAACGGTCGAAACGCACATCACCCGCCATGCGGTCCATCACCTGGGCATCGGCAATTACTATCACATAGAAGGGCCGGCGGCCACGATAGTCAAAGGGTTCACCGTTGTAAGGATAGTACTTGCCGTCGAAGTCGCCCATGAGCTGGTTCACGATAATCGACTTGCCCTTATACTGCTTGAAGATGGCAGTGGCGAGGCTGTTCTCCTCGTTCAATATCTTCTCCACGCTCACATCGGCCGTGTTCTTGGGTGAGTAGATAAGGTCGGTCACCAGCACGCTCACATTGCCGGGCTTCTGCGCTTTGAATATCTTGTCGAAGATGAGCTGGAAGTCGGTGAAGCTGGCATCGCCCGTGCCACGCGTGCTCTCGTAGATGTTGCGGTCTTGCAGGAAGCTTGCCGTTGTGCCGTTGTAAGGATAAATGTCGTTGTTCACGATATTGATGCTCACCTTGTCCTCGTCGGCGGGGAAGTAGTTGATCAGGTCGTTCACCGCCTTTTTCAACTGACCGCCGCCACTTGTCTGGTCGTAAGGAACCATGGAACCGCTTCGCTCAAAATACACGGTGAGTGAATAGCTCTCCACGCCATAAGCCTTCACATTCCAGTGCATGGGCGGACGCAAGCTGCCGCCCACCTTCTCTATCATCTTACTCAGGTTCTCGATGTTGATTTCTCCGTTCTCGTCCACGAAATCCCTGTAGCGGTCGGGGCTCGCCTTGATGATGCTGCAAATGCTGTCGAAGCGCACCTGCGTGGTGTCGCCTTGCAGGAAGGCGTTCTTCACCATCTTCTCGACGGGAGAACCTCCACAGGCACCCAGCACCAGGCTCAAAGCCAGCGTCACTGCGCCCAAAAGCAAAGAAAAGGTCGGTTTCCGTTTCATCTTATCTATGATAAACTTTAATGTTTCGTAAGTCTAAAAATATATATAAAACTTACAAATATACATACTTTTGCCCAAACCACAGCAAACCACCCTCAAAAAAAACCTTTTTCACCCTATTTTACAACTGTTTTTCCATTTCCGCTACAGGTTGCTCAAGAACTTCTGGCGATCGACTACAAAGCGCAGATGCGTGCCCTCGCCAATAAGGGTTTCACCCTCGTGAGCCACGACCTTGAAGTGCAGTTTGCGGCCTTCCACCTTCGTCAATTCGGCGGTGGCACTTACCTCGGCACCCACTGCCGAAGGTTTCAAGTGACTCGATGCGATGTGACCGCCCACAGTGGTGGCCCCCTTGGGCAGATGGTCGGCCACGGCAAGCATAGCAGCGTTCTCCATAAGCGCCAGCATGGCGGGCGTGGCGAGTACCGCCATATCGCCCGACCCCATCATCGCGGCGGTGTGCGCATCGTCCACCACCAGCCTGCTCGTGTATTTCAATCCTTCTTTCAACATATCAGTCATTTTTTTCCACAAAAATAACCTATTTCTGGCTCACTTCAGCACAAAACCTAAAAATTTCAACACAACCTCCCGCTTTTTGGCTGATTTGTGGTATATTTGCAGTATCATTAAAATAATAAAAACTATGGACAACTGGGCTGAAAACATGCACTGCGCCATCACGGTGTGCGACCGCGAGGGCAACATTATCTATATGAACGAGCGCTCATGCAACACTTTTAGCAAGAATGGCGAAACCCTGGTGGGCAAGAACCTGTTTCCCTGCCACCAGCAGCGCTCCCAAGACATGATCCGACAAATGATGCAGACCGATACCACCAACTGCTACACCATCAGCAAAAACGGCCAAAAGAAATTGATTTTCCAGTCGCCTTGGAAAGACGACAATGGCGAGGTGCAAGGCATGGTGGAGATTTCCATCGTCCTCCCCGACGATATGCCTCATTACCAACGATAATCTGGAGAAGTATGCAACGAATACTCCCACAACTGCTCATACTCCTTGCCCTCACACTTGCGAGCTGTGCAAAGCAGGTGATGCCCACCTTCGGCACCCATAGTGACTGGACACTGCAGGACAACACCATATCGAGCATGGCCAACGGCATGACGGTGAACTTTGGGGGCAACAGCACCACGGCCCTCACCAATGCAAGCAATGGCAGTTTTGACCTGAATCTCATCAAAAGTCGTGATGAATTCAACCACTACGACCCTGCCCTGGCCCAGTACATAGCCGATGTGGTGAAGCAAATCCCGCTCCGCATCGACTCCATCGAAGTCATTCTCGCCGACCAGTACCTCATTCTTGCCACCAATCCCATCAACCGCTGGTTACCCGATTTCGTGCACCGCGCCGACGGCTCACAGATGGTGGTAGAAGCCAACCCCGTAGACAGCGACATCCAGCCACACGACGAACTGTGGCGCAACTTCATCTTCAACGACAAGAAGCACCAGATGACTGTGGTTGACCGGTTCGTGAAGCATGGCAAACACTTCGCCATCGTGTATGTACTGCAAAGCGCCAAGAAGGGGATTCCCTTGTGCCACACCTTCAACTTCAATGTGAGCAACCGGCAGAACATCCAGTTTGTGGGTACCTACCTCGAGGCACTGATGCAAATCACCCTCGACGCCATGCAGAGCCAACCCTGATTTTGAGAAAAAATCACAGAAGAATAGTAATTTTACCTTATTTTGTTTGCATTTTACCATTTCTTGCATTATCTTTGCAGGGAATAAATCATTTCTACAACCTTTTTAAAACAGTAAAAAAATGAATATCAACGGAAAAACACAAAACCGAATGACTCGCGACAGCGAGTTTCTCGACCTTTATCACGACGCCCTGCAACTCATGCTTGCTGCTGGCGTGAAGAATGCCCGCAGAGCCGCCATCGAGTGCGCCCTCAAGCAGGGAAAGCCTCGATACAATGTGAGCTTTGAACGCGCCTACCCTGTGGTGTGCAAAATCATCAATCAGGGCATTGTGCCCGTGAAAACGCCCATCAAGCGCGCCTTTTGGATTGAACTGGCGCAACAGGTGAGCGACGTGAGAATGAACCGCAACATCTCGATAGCAGCTGCGCTCGACTTTGTACTGCTGCATGGCAGAGCCTCAGGCTATTACATCGACCCTAACTATGCCTACTGGAACACCTATCGAGCCAGCCGCGAGCGACGCGAGAAGCGTCTGCGCCAACTCCGCGTAGCATGAGCAACCTCCCCTCACCCTCATTACTATTACCTAATTTTACTATTCTACTATTCACTACTTTTACTATGGAAACACAAAACATTTACTCGCTGGAGGTCGTTATTGACCTCGACGATGTGCTTGAGAGCATCTATGCGCAAAGTGCCTGGCATTGTGCCCACAACAAGCACCTCTACCGACTCACGCCCGACAACAGCCGATTGCTCACGCTCAAAGTGAAAGAGGCCTACGACGACCTCATCACCAAGGCCGCGGCCTACATCGCCTTTGCCAACTTCAATCCCAACATTGAGCACGCCAACATCAGGCTCACCTTCTGCTTCCGTCACCCCTATGCCGAGTCACTGCCAGGCCACCTCAAGCAGATTCTTGAAAACGCCTTTGCAGCCTATGCCCTCATGCGCTGCTATGGCGACCTCGACGACTACCACGCCACCGCTTGGCGCAAGCACTCGGCACAGCTCATGCTCGCCTTTGTGCGCGATGCCAACTACGACATCCTGCACCGCGCCTAAGCAACTGACATAAAAAAAGGCTGCAGCCTAAATGGTTGCAGCCTTTTGCGTTACATTAAAACCTTAGAGGTTTTCAAGTTCCTTCTGCAGGTCGTTCAGTGCATCGTTGAGTTCATCACCCGCCTTGTCGAGTTCTCTGCCAAGATCGTCGAGGTTCAGGTCGGGAATGTCGTCATCGCTGGGCGTCGTAGCCACTGCATTTTCATCATCGCCGGTGGTGGCATTGTCACTCTCATTGTCCGATGGAGTGTCCAGGCCGGTCGAGCCGCCGAGATTCTTCAGTGAGTCAATACTCTCCTGCAGTTCCTTGAGCTGTTTGCCATCTTCATCTACAGTGGCCCAAACATTGCCAAACAGACCCCAACTCAGACGATCACCCTTCTTGTCGGTCACGGTCGAGAAGAACACATAGTTGTGATAATCGAGCTCCTTCTCGAGCATAGGGGTGAGCTTGTCGCCCATCATGCCCATCACGGCACCCATCTCGCCACCAACCTTGTCAAACATCTTCGACATCTCCTTACTGATAGCCTTCACATGGTCACTCTTGCTCGGGTTCGTGATAGCCATCACTGCCAGCGCTGCCACCAGGAGGCCCAAGATAATCCACAACCAAGCTTTTGATTTCTTTTTCTTGGGTGCTTCATAAGGCTGCTGGTAAGGCTGTTGGTAGGGTTGCTGATACTGAGGTTGAGCAGGTTGCTGATACTGAGGCTGTGCAGGCTGCTGGTACTGAGGCTGCGCAGGCTGCTGGTACTGAGGTTGTGCAGGCTGCTGATACTGAGGCTGCACCGGTTCCTGATACTGAGGCTGCACGGGTTCCTGATATTGCGGTTGAACAGGCTCCTGATACTGAGGCTGAACAGGTTCCTGATACTGAGGCTGAGCCATGGTGGCTTCGGGCTGCACAGGTTCCGGCTGTGGCTGATAGGCCGCATAGTCGTTGGCGGCCACAGTGGGATCGGGTGCATACAAAATTCCATGCATGTCAGCTACTTCACTGGCCTTCACCCAATCGGGCATGCCATTGGTCCATACAAGAGTGTCAGGGGTTATGACACCCATCGCCTTGAGCTCTTCTAATTCGTAAGGGCCCTTGCGTTCGTTGTTCGATACAAAATAATAGGTCATTTCACTAATAGCATAAAATTGTTATAAAATGAATAATTTCGAGTTCTCTGAAAGCAAAGTTAATGCCACTTTACTACATAACAAGCAGATATACATTTTTTAACACGAAAAATCCATCTATTTGGGCTCAGAATGTGTGTTTACCCCTAAAATTTCTTTATTTCGACAGAAATAACTGATACCTCACTGCATTCGGTGAAATCAGGTTGCGGCTCGGAAATGCCCAAATAAATTTGGCATTTCGCTCGCCTTACACTAATTTTGCACTTTCAAACAATATATATAGAATATGACTGTAATCGACATCGTGATATTAGTGCTGCTGGCAGGTGGCATCATCTATGGTTTAAAAAAAGGAATCATAGGCGAAATCTCCACCATTGTGGGCGTGGTGCTGGGCATACTGGTGTGCCTGATCATGGGTGACAAGGCCGTGGAGGCATTGCGTGGCATGTGCAGCGGCTGGGAGAAGTGGCCCATGGCAGCCGAGACCTCTAGCGCCATAGCGCTGGGTGTGCTTTTCATCGTGGTTTTCCTGGCGTGCCGCATCGTGGGCAAATTCATCAAGGGCATCACCCACACCCTGCTTCTGGGGCCTATCGACCGCTTGCTGGGGGCTATTGTGGGTGCCCTCGTGATGCTGCTCGCCATGAGCTTCGTGCTCAACATCTACTTTGTGAGCAAGCCCGACGCCGAGCTGTTCAAGCCCGAGCGGCTCGAGAGCGACAAGCCCTTGTTCATCACCCTGAACACCGTGCCATGGCTACTGGGTTCCAAAACCGATGTGGCCGATGCACTGCCAGCCTACACCGACTCGATTCATAGCCTCTACAATGCTGGCAACCTGAATCCTTGACAACAACTGAAAACACTTATGAACAACAATATTGAAGATAAGACTCCCATCCCTCAGCAGCCCGACAGCGAGCAGATTCTGCAGTCGGCTGCCCAGGAGGAGTATAAATATGGCTTCGTGACCGATGTCGACACCCATGTCATCCCCAAGGGGCTGAACGAGAATGTAGTACGGCTCATCTCGAAGCTCAAAGGCGAGCCCGAGTGGCTGCTTGAGTTCCGTCTCAAGGCCTATCGCTACTGGCTCACCCTCAAGATGCCCACATGGGGCCATGTGACCCTACCCGAAATCGACTACCAGGCCATCAGCTACTATGCTGCTCCTAAGAAGAAGGAAGATGCACCCAAGGAGATTGACCCCGAGGTGAAGAAGACCTTCGACAAGCTGGGCATTCCCCTCGAGGAGCAGATGCGGTTGAGCGGCATGGCGGTAGATGCCGTGATGGACAGCGTGAGCGTGCGCACCACCTATCGCGAGAAACTCGCCGAACTGGGCGTCATCTTCTGCTCCATCAGCGAGGCAGTGAAGGACTACCCCGATCTGGTGAAGAAATACCTGGGCAGTGTGGTACCCTATACCGATAACTTCTTTGCCGCCCTCAACTCGGCGGTGTTCAGCGACGGCTCGTTCGTCTATATCCCCAAGGGCGTGCGTTGCCCCATGGAACTCTCCACCTACTTCCGCATCAATGCTGCCGAGACGGGTCAGTTTGAGCGCACCCTCCTCGTGGCCGATGACGACGCTTATGTGTCGTATCTCGAGGGCTGCACCGCGCCCATGCGCGACGAGAACCAGCTCCATGCCGCCATTGTGGAGATTGTGGTCGAGGATCGTGCCGAGGTGAAATACAGCACCGTGCAGAACTGGTATCCCGGCGACAAGGATGGCCGCGGCGGCATCTACAACCTGGTGACCAAGCGCGGACTGTGCCGTGGCGACCACTCGAAACTCTCGTGGACGCAAGTCGAGACGGGCAGCGCCATCACCTGGAAGTACCC
>JAFZSO010000013.1 GCA_017619355.1 Muribaculaceae bacterium | reverse complement strand
TGCAAGAATGAAGGTTGTTCTCATCAACCATAGCGATATGCAGGGCGGGGCGGCGATAGTGTCGCTCAGACTTGTCCATGCGCTGCAGGAGGCTGGCGTTGACGCGCGTATGCTTGTCATCGACCGTCAGAGCGATGACCCACTGGTGGGCGTGATGGGCGGCAAGTGGCGCAATAAATGGAACTTCCTTGCCGAGCGGCTGGGCGTGTTCGTGCGCAACGGCTTCAGGCGCGACACTTTATTTAAGATTGACACCGGCTCGCATGGCATCAACATATCCACCCACCCCTGGGTGAAAGATGCCGATGTGGTGTGCCTCAACTGGGTGAATCAGGGAACGATGTCACTCAAAGGCATAAATCAACTGGCGCAGAGCGGCAAACCCATTGTGTGGACCATGCACGACATGTGGAACTGCACGGGAGTGTGTCACTACTCTTTTGAGTGTGAGCGATATAAAGACCGCTGCAATAGCTGCCCGCTGCTTGAGAGCAAGAATAGCTCCCCATCTAAGATAGAGGTGGGGGGGGGAGTATGACCACACATGATGTTTCGTCTCGCACTTCATCAAAAGAACTGATAAAAGGCAATGACCTTTCCACCACCATCCAAGAGAAAAAACGAAAACTCTATGAGCAAGTACCCATCCATTTCGTGGCAGTAAGTCACTGGCTCGCCGAGTGCTGCAAGCAGAGCAAAATAATGGAAAACAGCCATTTGAGTGTCATCTATAACGCATTTCCTATTCACGACTTCGACTATCACAGGCTTAGCGGTGAAATCACGAATATTCCCTCCGACAAGAAAATCATCGTCATGGGCGCGCGGCGCCTCGATGTGGAGGTAAAAGGTTTCAAGGAGCTTATTGAGACCACGCAATACATAGCGCAAAACAAGCCTGAGTTGGCAGGCAAGATTCACCTTGTGCTCTACGGTGATATTCACGACAAGTCGCTACTCGACAAGATAGAAGTGCCATGCACTTACTTAGGGTCTATTGGCTCAACTGAGCAGCTTAGCCAGCTCTACCGCCACAGCGACATAGTGCTATCAACGGCGCTCTACGAAAATCTGCCCGGAACTCTCATTGAGGGCCAGGCGAGCGGATGTCTGCCGGTGACCTTCGGCAAGGGCGGTCAAGCCGACATCGTGGATCATCTCGAGACGGGCTATATCGCCGAATATAAAGACCCTGCCAGCGTGGCGGCGGGCATCGAATGGGCGATAAACGCCAATGTCTCGCGCGAATTCCTTCACAGCGAGGTGGAACGCAAGTTTGCCGCCTCGAAAATTGCGCGACAATACATCGAACTATTCAAACAACTTAAAACACAATAGATTATGAAAACATTGAAAAAAATTATCGGTGCTGCAACAGTAATGGTGATGACCAGCACTGCCAGCCTTAACGCACAAAAGGTGCTGGTGCTCTATTATTCTCAGACCTCAAACACCAAGGCAGTTGCTGAGGAAATAGCAACCAAGCTAAATGCCGACATTGAGGAAGTGGTGGCGGTGACCCCCTACGACGGTGACTTCAAGGCAACTATCGACCGTTGCATGAAGGAGCGTGAAAAAGGCACTACACCTAAGATTAAACCAGTAAAAGCTAATATCGCTAAATATGACGTGATATTCCTCGGCTATCCCATTTGGTTCGGCACTTACGCACCTCCCATCGCTACTTGGTTGGGCAAGGTGGACCTGAGCGGCAAGAAAGTGGTGCCGTTCTGTACCTTCGGCAGCGGAGGACTGGAGTCAAGTGTGAAAGACCTTGCCGCCAAACAGCCCAAAGCCGAGATTCTTGAGGGCTATGGTGTGCGCGCCGCACGAATGGCCGCTATGCCCGCTGAGGTTGACCAGTTCCTCAAAGCCAACGGATTCCTAGAGGGTGCTTACGTCAAACTCCAGGATTTCTCTCCACAACGTGCCGTTACCGATACCGATACCAAGATTTTTGACGGCGCAGTGGGTGATTATCCCATGATGAACGCCAAAGCCATATCGGTTGCCACCCGTCCTATTCCTTACGGCATAGAATATAAGTTCATCGCCGTTGACAAGCCACGCGACAACGCCCCCATGACACCTCCTCCTGGTGGCGACAAACCTGGCGACAAAGACCTCAAACTGCCGCCTCCAGGCGAGATGACAGTATTTGTGACAGTGGCAAATGGCGAGAAACCAGTATTCACTAAGGTGATTAGATAAAATCTCTTGTCCTCTTGTTTTCATTTTTAGACATAAGAACATAAGTTCATAATTTTTGTCCTTAGTCCTCTAAACTCTAAATTGCGCAAAGCGCATTGTCTTGTCCTCTTGTTCTCTCGTTAACTTCAAAAAAACAATATACAATGCAAACCGTTCTTTTTACAAGCACGATATTCGGTCCTATCCACAGTCGCAGACTTGGGACTTCACTGGGCATTAATCTGATGCCTAACGACGGCAAGATATGCTCGTTCGACTGCCTTTACTGCGAGGCGGGCTACAATGCCCAAGGTCCTGGCACCACTGGCGTGGCAAAGCGTGAGACGCTGAAAAAGCAGCTCCGAGCCAAACTCAAAGCAATGCACGAGGCGGGCGAAACGCTAGACGTGATAACTTTCTCGGGCAACGGCGAACCCACTCTTCATCCTAACTTCAAGGAGATAGTAAATGACGTGATAAACCTGCGCAACCAGTATTTTCCCGAGGCAAAGGTGAGCGTGCTTAGCAACGCCACTATGGCGGGTCGTCCCAATGTGATTGCCGCGCTGAAGCAGGTTGACAACAATATCCTCAAACTCGACAGTGCAGTAGCACGCACCATGCGCATGATTAATCGCCCCACTTCTCCCAACGTGCTACCGGCAGGCATCATCGAGGACTTAAAAGCTTATGGCGGCAAGTGTATCGTGCAGACCATGATGGTTCGTGGCGAGCACGACGGACAGATTATCGACAACACCACCGATGCCGAAATCGACGCCCTTATCAACGCCTACCTTGCCATTAATCCGCGTGAAATCATGCTCTACACCATCGACCGCAAGACTCCCGAGGAGAAGCTCGTGAAAGTGCCTGTTGAAGACCTCAAACGCATCGCCCGCCACATCGAGGCAGAGACCGGCATTAAAGTGCAAGTGACGGGATAATCTTTGGTGAAAAGAAAAACGAGGAAAGTGGAAAGAGGAACAAGAACCTTCCCCATTCCACCTTCCACCTTCCACGAATATGATAATCCCTCCATTCCTAAAGCCGGGCGATAAGTTTGCCATCATCTCACCATCGGGAACTGTGTTGCCCGAGAGGGTGGACGGTGCGGTGTGCGCTATTGAGAAATGGGGATTTGTTCCTGTTGTTGGCGAGCATTGCAAGGAGGAATATCACGCCTATAGTGTTATTACCCATAGTGCCTCGCCCGAGCATCGTCTTGCCGACCTTCAGTGGGCACTCAACGACCCGCAGGTGAGGGCTATTCTGTGCAGCCGCGGAGGTTATGGCGCGGTGCATCTGCTTGAGGACATTGACCTTGACCACATCTCCCGCGATCCCAAGTGGCTGATAGGCTTCAGCGACATTTCGGCGTTGCACGCTGCTTGGCACCGTGCCGGCGTGGTGAGCATCCATTCGCCTATGGCGAAGCACCTCACGCTCTATGGCAGCGACAATGAGACCAACCGCATCAACTATAACATCCTCACAGGAAAGGGATTGCCCACCTACAACGAGCCGCCTCACCGCCACAACCGCAACGGCCGCGCCACTGCCACCATTACTGGCGGCAATCTGGCGGTGCTGATGGGGCTGCTGGCAACGCCCTATAACATCATCAAGCCTGGCAACATACTTTTCATAGAGGACGTGGCGGAGCAGGTATATCAAGTACAACGGTTGTTATACCACCTGCGGCTCGCCGACATCCTTCCACGGTTGGCAGGACTCATCGTGGGGCAGTTCACTAAGCACCGTGGCGACGACACCTCGGCGATGCTCGACATGATTCACGACATGGTGGCTCCCTACGACTACCCTGTGGCGTTCAACTTCCCCATCGGCCACGTGCAACGTAACGTGCCCATAGTGGAAGGCACCACAGCCACCCTCGAAGTGGGCGACACAAAGGTAAAATTGACAATGAATTATTAATCATACTAAAATCAAAAAATTATGAAGAAATTATTTCTTATTTCAGCAGTTGCCCTGTTAATGGGTTTGGTAGCTTGTTCAGGCAACAAAGACAACAGCACCAGCGACTCTAGTGAATCCAGTGAATCGGTTCAGAGTGTTGAAGAAATTAAAGATGGCAACACTTTTGATGCGAAGAGTTACACTATCAGCTATCCCAAGGATTGGAAAAAAACTTTTTCAACCGACGACATCCTCAATGTTAAGTCGGCTGACAAGACTATGACCTTCAGCATTAATTACGATGCAGAGGGACCAACAGCCGACCAGTTAAAGGAGAAAGCAGATTTCGCAAAGCTTGTTAATACAGACCTCTACAAAGAAGTAGATGAGCCAAAAATCATCGCCGACAACTTTATAACTCTGCGCCGCGTGACCAACGAAGGCGAAGTAGAGTTATCCTATACCAAGGTTTTTGAAGGAACAAAGTGCATAATGGGTTCCATGAAATCTCCAGCCGATAAAGAGGCTGAAGCCGAGAAGATTCTCATGAGCATCATCAATTCAGTGAAATTGAAATAATATACTCCCCATATTTCCATCAAACAAACACAACAAAGAGAAACAAAAACAACAAATAATATTTTTCTTGTTGAACAAATAGCGTAGCTGCTTCTGTGTAAGCTCTTCCCGGATCAGTCGCAAAAAGGTGGGGTAATAGTTAAGTAGGAATTTTAGGTGACAAGAGTGTTAAGAGACAAGTCTCCGACTTGTTTTAATACCCCCATTTTTGCGTCTGAACTGTTCTAGTTTTTTGTTGAGATTATCACTTTCGCCCAGTCGCCTGTGGTGTGGTCTATGATGCCGAAGAAATCAGGTTCATCGACTATTTCGGCATTTCGACAGTCGGCAAACTGCACTTCAATTATCTCCTTTAGGCTCTCAAACTTCTTCAGTGCCTCTGCTTCATCAGTGAAACGATAGTCGTCGCGACCGTCCTCACTCTCGCTATAGTATTGAAATGTGACTTTCATAGAAGTTTTTAGTTTTCAGTTATCAGTTGTCAGTTTTTAGTTTCGATCCTCGATCTCCGATCCCCGATCCCCGATCCTTGCGCGAAGCGCTTCTTTCGTGGTGCCAAATCTCGAGGCTGTTGAAGGCGTTCTGCCACAGGATGTAGAAACCTGGGCCCACAGCGGCAAGCGGATGCAACCACGCGCTGGAAATCCAGATGGCGAAGGCGGTATTCTTCTGCCCCATCGCCTGCCCCATCTCGGTGGTGGCATGGAAAAAACGGCCTACGTAGCGGCCAATGGCAAACTACACGAAGGTAATGGCGAGGCTGGTGAGCGCCACCACCACAATAAACCACACCGTGGTGCCCGAGTTCATGATGTTGCGCATCGTGGC
>JAFZSO010000012.1 GCA_017619355.1 Muribaculaceae bacterium | reverse complement strand
GGTTTAGGGTTTAGGGTTTAGGGTTGAGGAGGTCTGCGACACAGTCGCAGACTGCACGGACGGTTCGGATGACGAGGGATGAAGAGAGGTTATTGCTTGTTGATGAGGGGTGAGAGTCCTATTTCCTTGGCTTTTTGCAGCATGAAATCATAGGCCTGCTGGCGGTCGTTGTTGATGGCACCATCGAGAATGGCGTCCTTGATGGCATCTTTGATGATGCCCACGGGGCGTGATGGGGCTAGGCCGAAGATTTCCATGATTTCTTCACCGTCGATAGGTGGCTGGAAGTTGCGTACGCGGTCTTTCTCCTCAATGTCAACCAGTTTCTGCTTCACGAGCACGAAATTGTCGCGGAAGCGCTTCACCTTTTCTTCGTTCTTCGAAGTGATGTCGGCACTGCACAGCAACATCAGGTCATCGATGTCGTCGCCGGCATCAAAGAGCAGGCGACGCACCGCCGAGTCGGTCACTTCGTCTTCGACCAGAGCAATGGGTCGCATGTGCAGACCCACCAGTTTCTTCACATATTTCATGTGCTCGTTGAGCGGCAGTCGCATGCGGCTGAAAATCCTGGGCACCATCTTTTCGCCCACAAAGTTGTGGTTGTGGAAGGTCCAGCCCTGGTGGTCATCCCAGCGTTTTGTGACTGGTTTGCCAATGTCGTGCATCAGTGCCGCCCATCTCAGCCACTCGTTGTTGCTCTGCTCTGCCACATTGTCGAGCACCTGCATGGTGTGCAGGAAGTTGTCCTTGTGGCTGCGTCCGTGTGAGTTGTCAACGCCACACAGCGCTTCGAGCTCGGGAAAGATGCGTTTGAGCAGCCCGCATTCATGCAGCAGTTTGAATCCGCGTGAGGGAACATCGGCACGCATGATCTTCATCAGTTCCTCGGCAATGCGTTCACGGGTGATGATGTCGATTCGGTAAGCGTTGCGCTTGATGGCTTCGAACGTGTCAGGGAAGATGTCGAAGTTGAGCTGAGTGGCAAATCGCACGGCGCGCATCATGCGTAGCGGGTCGTCGCTGAAGGTGATGTCGGGGTCGAGTGGGGTGCGGATGATGCGTCGCTCCAGGTCACCAATACCATCAAAGGGGTCGAGCAACTGACCAAAAGAATCGCTGTTGAGTGAAATGGCCATGGCGTTGATGGTGAAGTCGCGTCGGCACTGATCGTCCTCGAGTGTGCCGTCTTCCACAATGGGATTGCGGCTTTCGCGCTGATAAGATTCACGTCGGGCGCCTACGAATTCCAGTTCCAGTCCGGCGGTCTTCACTTGAGCAGTGCCATAGGTCTTGAACACAGCAAGGGTGGATTTCCCTTTACCCAGTTTGGCGGCTACTGCCTTGGCCACTTCAATGCCACTGCCCACAGTCACAAAGTCCATGTCGTTGCTGGTGCGGTCGAGGAAAATATCGCGCACATAACCGCCCACCACATAGCAGGGGCGATTCATAGAGTCGGCCACTTCTCCCACAAGGCGGAAGATGGGCTTGTCGATGTGTTGCAATATTTTCTGTCGGTCTACTGACATTGGTGCAAATCTCTAATGGTTTGCAAAGATACAACAAAAATGGGGTTAATACCAAACTGAACTATGATTCTTGTGGCGTTGGATTTGGAGAATTGGTGGATTTTGTTTAAATTTGCGTAGTGATAGAAAAGCTGTAGCCGACCAGCGCAGCAAATTATTAATTCCTTAAAACCATTTTTTGATGAAGAGATTATTTACTTTATGTTTAGTGGCATGTGCAATGATAGCACAGGCAAAAGTGTATACGCTGGCCGACTTGGCCTCGTATGTAGGCACGATTGAGAATGTTTACCAGAATAGTGCTGGTGAAGATGTGACTGAAACGATTGGCGTTGCCGTCGAGAATGGCGAGTATGTGATCTATCTGCCCACGAAACTTGCAGACGGCGTTACTGGCATTGGTTATGACGACAATAACATCGTGATTTCCACAAAGTATTTGACCATCAAGACCGGTAATTCGCTGAAGGTGAACGAAGGTGAAGTTCTGCGTTTTTCTGGTGCTGCAGAACTTGAGATTGAGGGTTCTCTTGAAGCAACAGGTGCCACTTTTGGCGCTGCTGTGGGCTTTGAGGAGAAGGCGAAAGGCTTCCGCATTTATAAGGAGGGGTCAGCCGTGACTTTAAATGATTGTCTTTTTGAGTATGTGGGTATCAACTATGGCAATGGATCAGATACTGGTTCGTTCTATGCTGAGAACTGCACATTCTACAAGCACAATACTAAAGGCGGAAACGCTGCCATCAATTTCACTTCATTGAGTAAGGGTAATGTGATTAAAGACTGTGTGTTTGAAGACAATGCGCTGTCGAGCATTGCATCGGGTGCCAATGTGTCGATTGAAGTCACGATTTCGGGTTGTGTTTTCAACAAATCCATTACCAGCACTCGTGTCTATCCGTCAATCAATGTCTCGACGAGTGCCGACAACATTATTATAGAGAATAATGAAGTACATGGTCCGGCTGTGAATACCCGTGCCGGCGGTATTGCTGTGAGCAATCTGCTTGGTGGCGATAATGCCGGAACGGTATATGTCCGCAAGAATTTGGTTGAGAACTGCTCTTATGGTATCACGCTTACTGGTCCAGGCAACATTGTGATGGAAGAGAACATTGTACGCAACAATAAGTATATTGCAAATCCCAACCAGGGTGGTAGTGGTCTTAACATCACCTGCAACACGACGGCCGAAGGTAAGATTGCCAAGGCATTCATCCGTGGCAACCACATCGAGGGCAACATCTGGGGCGTGACAATCATTGGCACAAATGTAGATATCAACGCCGGTAAGGTAGAAGACCCCAATGCTGAAGACTACAATCCTGGCCAGAATGTGTTTGTGGACAATACCGGAACCACTGATTATCCTCACTGCGACTGGTTCAACAACACCATTACTCCTTCGTATGCGCAAGGCAACATCTGGAGTGTTGAGGTTCAAGATGAAGAGCACATCTCTCAGAACATCTATATGATTGATGGCAGTGCCGTTTATTACATGCCGGCAGGTGAGATGGCAACTGCAGGTGATGTGAATGGAGACGGTTCACTCGATGTGCTTGATGTGACTGCTGTCATTAACATCATTTTGGGCAACCTTACAGAATACAACAGCGAGATGGCTGATGTGAATGGAGATGGTCAGGTTAATGTGTTGGATGTGACTGCAATGATCAATATGATTCTGGGCAACTGATTCAGCCGCCACTTTGCTGCATAGTCTGTAGCAAGAGAAGATATTTCGGGAACATGGCATAAGGGCTGTGTTCCCGTTTTTTAAACGGCTTTCGTCAGGCCTTTTCCTTGTTTTTCTTGGTTGATGAATAAGTTTTGCACCATTTTTTCACACCACATTCCAGGCAGTTAGGTTTGAGGGCCTTGCAGGTGTAGCGGCCGTGCAGCAGAATCCAGTGATGTGCCTTGAAACGATCTTCGGGAGCAATGTGACGGGTGAGCGCCTTTTCAACTTCGAGGGGAGTTTTGCCTGAAGCCAGGCCCATGCGGTTGGCTACTCGAAACACGTGTGTGTCGACGGGAATGGCGGCCTTGTTGAAAACCACGCCCAGAATCACGTTGGCAGTCTTGCGACCCACACCTGGGAGGCGGGTGAGCTGGTCCATGGTGTCGGGGACGATGCCGTTGAACTCGTCGACGAGCATGGCAGCCATCTGTTGCAGGTGGCGGGCTTTGCTGTTAGGGTAGGATACGCTCTTGATATAGTGCAGTATCTCTTCTTCGGAGGCGGTTGCCATGGCTTGTGCGGTAGGGTAAGCGGCAAAAAGTGCCGGGGTGACCATGTTCACCCTCTTGTCGGTGCATTGTGCCGAAAGAATCACAGCCACCAGAATCTCGAAGGGGTTGTTATGGACAAGTTCGGTAGTGGGGTTAGGCATGGCATTTCGCCAGTAGTTCAATGAGCCCTCGTATCGTTCTTTGAGTGTCATGTCTGGTGTTTTTAAGAAAAATGACACATCAAGACAGATGCATCATTTTCCCAAATATAAAAATATTGAATTATGAAAAGAGTACTCAAATGATGTTTAGTGGGCAGCCTGGAACTCGTTGAGGAAACGCACATCGTTTTCCGAGAACATGCGCAGGTCCTTCACCATATATTTCAGATTGGTGATGCGCTCGATGCCGAGTCCGAATGCATAGCCGCTATAGACTTTGCTGTCGATTCCGCACGATTCGAGCACATTGGGGTCGACCATGCCGCAGCCCAAAATCTCTACCCAGCCAGTATGCTTGCAGAAACCACATCCTTCGCCACCGCACAGCATGCACGAGACGTCCATCTCGGCGCTGGGCTCGGTGAAGGGGAAGTAGCTGGGGCGTAGGCGAATCTTGGTGTCCTTGCCAAAGAGTTCCTGAGCAAAAAGCAGGAGCACCTGCTTGAGGTCGGCAAAACTCACATTCTTGTCGATGTAGAGTCCCTCAATCTGATGGAAGAAGCAGTGAGCACGGGCGGTGATGGCCTCGTTGCGATACACGCGGCCCGGGCAGATGATGCGGATGGGCGGTTTCTGACGCTCCATGGTGCGCACTTGCACCGAGCTGGTGTGGCTACGCAGGATGATGTTGCGCTGCACCTCTTTCTCATCTTGGTTGATGAAGAAGGTGTCCTGCATGTCACGGGCAGGGTGATCGGCGGCAAAGTTCAGGGCGCTGAACACGTGCCAGTCGTCTTCCACTTCAGGACCATCGGCAAGGGTGAATCCCAATCGGGAGAAGATGTCGATAATCTCCTTGCGCACCAGCGAGATGGGGTGGCGTGTGCCCACTACATCGGGCGTGGCGGGGCGAGTGATGTCGATTTTGTTGGCCTCTTTTTCCTGGGCTTTGCATGTTTCACGCAGTTCGTTAATCTTCTCGGTAGCAAAGGTCTTGAGCTCGTTGAGTTTCTGACCGAACTCACGTTTCAGTTCGGGCGACACATTGCGGAACTCGTTGAACAAGGCGGTTACTTCACCTTTCTTGCTCAGGTATTTTATTCTTAATGCCTCTAAGGTCTCTTCGTTAGAGGCGGTCAGTTCGCTGATTTGAGCTTTCAGTGCTTCAATTCTTTCAAGTAACATAAGAATAGTTTTATTTTATGACTTGCAAAGTTACACAAAAAGCGAGAAATGGCAAAATAAAGCTATTGAAGTCTTAAATTTGTGGCCATATTTTTGTTCAAACACGCGATAAATAGTAATTTTGGAGAAAATTCACGCATTCATGAAAAAAGAGTTTCTTGCAAAGGTCTCGGCCAAGATTGAACAGGGTGACCTGTTGAACCCATCACAACCGGTGCTGGTGGCCTTGAGCGGTGGCGCCGATTCGGTGGCACTACTGCTTGCCTTGCAGGAACTGGGCTTTGAATGTGTGGCTGCGCATTGCAACTTTCATTTGCGTGGTGAGGAGTCGGACCGTGACGAGGCCTTTGTGAGAGCCTTGTGCCGTGAACGTGGTGTGCCATGCGTGGTGACACACTTTGACGTGCCGGCATACCAGCGAGAGCATGGCGTGTCGATGGAGATGGCCTGCCGCGAGTTGCGCTATGAGTGGTTTGAGGAGATGCGAGTGTCGAATAACTGCCAGGCTATAGCGGTGGCGCATCATAGCGACGACAATGTGGAGACCTTTTTTCTGAATCTGTTCAGAGGAACCGGCATGGCAGGCTTGACAGGCATGAAACCTCGAAATGGCCTTGTGGTGCGTCCACTGCTCGAAGTGTCGAGAAGTGATATCGAAGCTTTTCTTGCCGAACTTGGACAGGACTATGTGACCGACAGCACCAATAGCGAAAATGTGGCGTTGCGCAACCGCCTGCGCAATGTGGTGCTGCCCGCTGTGGACCAGATGTTTCCTGAGGGCCGCAAGCAGTTGCTTGTCACGATGGAGCATTTGAATGAATATGAACACTTATACTGTGAACTGATAAACCAGATTGTTACGCAGAATGCTGAATCAGCTGATTCCAATGGTTTTGTGCTACCCTATGAGGTGATTGCCGGTTTTCAGCAAAAATCGCTCTTGCTCTATGAGATTGCCAGGCCTTATGGCATGAACCGCACGCAATGCGAGCAGGCCATAGCGGGTCAGGAAGAGGGCAGAAGCGGTTATTATTATTCCGGCACGCATTATATGCACATTAGTCGTGGCAGTATCATCATCAGGCCATTGGTGGTAGCCGACAGCGAGCAGTATCCCCTGGATTTCAGTGATATGAGCGAGTTACCCGTAATACTTCAGATGCGGCTCATTACCGACGCTCCTTTTGACCCCGCTCAGGTCAACGGAACCACATCGGTGGCTTTCGATGCTTCAATTCTTCAGAGCGAGAGGGTAGTGCTACGCCACTGGCAAGAGGGTGATAGTATGGTGCCCTTTGGGATGCATGGCCATAAACTGCTGAGCGACTTGTTCACTGACAATAAACTGGACAAGGAGCAGAAGAAAAATGTGTGGATTCTCGAAGCTGACGGCGTAATTGTGTGGGTGCTGGGCATCCGTGCCGCCAACGCCTTCAAAGTACAGCCAGGCAGCACCGACTACATTCTGTTGTCGGTGAAAGCAGATTGATTGAAGATGAATTGTGACTACTGATTGTAGAGGAGCCTGATAAGTCCCTCGGTGCTACGATCGCTGCTGAGGAGGATGCGTTCGAGCGCTCGCATCAGGCGGTTGAGGCTCACCTCGTTCTTGATGAGCACGCGCATGTCGCGGTTAAGCAGATAATAGACTGGCATACAGGGCAGTTCGTAAACGTCATCTTGATAAATGGCTTGATCCTCATTCCAGAAATTGAGCATATTGGAAGGGTAGTGGGCGTTGCACCATAGTTCACGGTCATCGTAAGGGTAGATGGCCACAATCTGGAGGAGTCCCGCATTCACATAATCGTTGATGACCTGAATGGTGTCGAGGCGTTCTTTGTTGATTTGGCATGAGCCACAATCGGGAGAGTTGAAGAAAACGAGGGTCAATACTGAGTCGAGTTCATGAAGGTGGCAGGTGTTGCCGTCGGGGGTGGTGAGTTCGAGGTCGGCGGCCAGTGTGCCTATGCGATTCTTCATGGCACTCTCGAGCAGGAAACGGGGGCGCACTTTCTCGGATTTGTCGAGTGTGGAATCGTTGATGACATCGAGCAAGGCAGCGATGTAGGCCTCCTCGTTATGGAGTGAGTCGGAGGGAGAGGCAAAGTGCTCCTCGGCAAAGCGCAGCCTTTCGAGCGAGGAGTTCTCGTGGGGTGCGGCAAAGCTGTTGTAGGCAAGCAATGCCAAGAGTATGATGAGCCAATTCTTCATTGTTTTCAAAGTTTATTTGCAAAGATAGACAACTTCCACTAACTTTGCATATAAAGAAACGAAAAACTAATGAAAAAGATTCAAAAAACCAATGCGGCGCGCCTGCTTGACAAAGCAAAGGTGGCGTATGAACTCATCCCCTACGAGGTGGACGAGCAGGACCTCGGTGCCGAGCATCTGGCTGAAACCATAGGCGAAGATGTGGCGCAGGTGTTCAAGACGCTGGTGCTTCGCGGTGACAAGACGGGTCACCTGGTGTGCGTGATTCCAGGAGCATGTGAGGTGGATCTGAAAAAGGCCGCCAAGGCATCGGGCAACAAGAAGGTGGAGATGATTCACATGAAGGAATTGCTGCCCACCACCGGTTACATTCGTGGCGGCTGCTCACCCATCGGGATGAAAAAGCCGTTCCCCACCTATATTCATATTACTTGCATGGATTTTGATCACATTTTTGTGAGTGCTGGCATGCGTGGACTTCAGTTCAAGATCAGCCCCTCGGCACTTGTGAATTTTGTGAATGCACAGGTGTGCGACCTCATTGTTGAACCCGAAGAAGACTGATGATATTATGGCACATAAAAGCAGAATGGGTAATTTGTTCAGCCTCACGTCCTTTGGTGAGTCGCATGGACCAGCCATAGGCGGGGTTATCGACGGCATGCCAGCCGGTGTGGCTATCGACCTTGAGCAGATTCAACGAGAAATGGCTCGCCGCAGACCAGGACAAGGTGGTGTTACATCGAGTCGCATGGAGAGTGATGAAGTGGAGATCCTGTCGGGTTTGAAAGATGGCGTTACGCTGGGAACACCCATAGGGTTCATTGTTCGCAATCACGACCAGCGTCCAGCGGACTATGACCATCTTAAAGATGTGTATCGCCCTTCGCATGCCGACTTCACTTATCAGGCAAAGTATGGCATTCGCGACCATCGTGGCGGGGGCAGAGCCTCGGCACGTGAAACTTTGAGTCGTGTGGTGGCTGGCGCTATTGCCAAGCAAGTTCTTGCACAAGTAGGCATTACCATTAGTTCTGAGTCAATCACGCCTGAAAACCAGCCGCCATTAACAGATGGCGACACCATGGGGGCACTTGTGAGGTGCACCATTCATGGGGTGCCGGCAGGCCTTGGCGAACCGGTCTTTGGCAAACTGTCGTCTCAACTCGCCGAGTCAATGATGAGCATACCTGCAGCCAAGGGCTTTGACATTGGTTTGGGTTTTGATTTCTTGAACGTAACGGGAAACACTTCGCTCGATAATTGGACTGTTGATGACGATGGTAACATCACTACCAGCACTAATTACTCGGGTGGCATTCAAGGTGGCATCAGCAATGGCAATGACATTTGCTTCAGAGTGGCGTTCAAGCCTATCGCAACGCTGATGCAACCAATCACAGGCATCGACAAGCAGGGAAATGCCGTGGTCATAGAGCCGCATGGCCGGCACGACACGTGTGTGGCACCTCGGGTTCTGCCTGTAGTTGAGGCCATGGCTGCCATTGTGGTGCTCGACAACTACTTGATGAACAAAGCAACCCATCTGTGATGCTTCCTGATAAAATCATTCAATCTGGCTATGATTTGCATGCCACTATGCAGTTTGCACGGTGTCACATGAATGACGATGTGCAGAAACTGGCATTTGAGGCGAGAAAGCACCCAGAAGTTGATGCCCGTTTTGCCTTGGATCAGATTGCTGGCAGGCAGAAGGCCGTTTCGAAATTGCCTTCATGGGCACGGGTTGAGGATTTGATATTTCCACCATCACTTTCAATGGAGCAATGCTCTTCAGAAGCTACTGCACTCTACAAGGCGTCGCTTGCGGAGGGTGTGACCATGGTGGACCTGACCGGAGGCTTTGGTGTGGATTTCTCATTTATGGCTCGGCATTTCGACAAGGCCGTCTATGTGGAGCGGCAAGAACCGTTGTGCCATATTGCTGAGCATAATTTCCAGGTACTTGGTTTGAGTCATGCTCAGGTGGCGAATGATGATGCCGAGCGTTATCTCGAAGCGATGTTGCCAGTCGACCTGATATATCTTGACCCTGCCCGCCGTGATGGGGCCGGTAACCGTGTATTCATGCTCGATGACTGCACGCCCAGTGTGCCGCAACTGCTTGACTTGCTACTTGCCAAAGCGAGGAAGGTGATGGTGAAGCTGTCGCCCATGCTCGATGTGCATCAGGCATTGCGACAGTTGCGCTGTGTGAGTGATGTGCACATCGTGAGTGTGTCAGGCGAATGCAAGGAATTACTGCTGATGCTTGAGGCTGGTTATGAAGGCGATGTGAAGGTGGTGTGTGTGAACGATGGAATGTCGTTCAGTTATATGCTCGGCGAGAAGTCGTCAGAACCATCTTTATGGGAAGGAGACTTGAACCATGAGGAGGTTTACCTGTATGAGCCTAATGCCTCGATGATGAAAGCAGGCTGTTTCAGGCAACTGGCGCAGCACTATGGTGTGCATCAGGTGGCTCATGACAGTCATTTGTTTGTCTCATCCCGTCAGATTGCTGACTTCCAGGGTAGGAAATTTATGATTAAGGACTTGGCTACTCTCAACGGCAAAGACGTGAAACGCAAATTGGCAGGTGTGACGCAAGCCAATGTGGCCGTGCGCAACTTCCCGATGAAGGCAGCAGAACTCGCAAAACGGCTCAAGCTGAAGGATGGAGGCAATCTGTATATTTTTGGCACCAGGCTTGTCAACGGCAAGAATGTGCTGCTGCTGTGTGAAAAGGCGCAGTTTTGATGGCTGATGCTGGGGATGAAGTGAAGTTGAGGCATCTATTTTGGCTGATTTTTTGTGAGAATGCGTTTTTTCGGGCAAAAAATTTGAGTATATCAATTATTTGATGTAATTTTGCAACGCTTTTGGGGCATTAGCTCATCTGGTAGAGCGCAACACTGGCAGTGTTGAGGTAAGCGGTTCGAGTCCGCTATGCTCCACAAAACCAAAATAGAAAACTCACCTTTAAGCAGTTAAATGGTGAGTTTTTTGTTTATTGTTGGCAGATTTATGCAAGATAATATGAAAGACTTTGAGATTTTGGCAAGAATTAAGGAGGACCGGCCTTTTGTGGGCAATGCCATGCACATACCTCGTGAAGCACAAGCCAAAGCACGCAGGTTGTGTTGGGAATTCAATCAGACGTCGCCCGACGACTACAAACGTCAGCATCACATCCTCTCTCAGTTGCTCGGCACCTACCACAGTTCTGTGTATCTGATGCCCGACTTCCGCTGCGACTTCGGGTTCAATATTCACTTCAAGGGATTTGCTCTGGTCAACTACAATTGTGTGTTTCTCGACACTTCACCCATCGTGGTGGGACAGAGCGTGCTTTTCGGGCCTGGCGTAGTGCTTGCCTGTGCTGGTCATCCCATGCACCCGGAACAGCGCATGAGCGGCGCATTCGAGACCTCGGCTCCTATTACTATTGAAGACGGTGTGTGGATTGGTGCTAATGCAACCGTGTGCGGCGGTGTGACCATAGGCGAGGGTAGTGTGATAGCGGCGGGCAGCGTGGTGACGAGTGATATTCCTGCAGGTGTGCTTGCAGGAGGTGTGCCGTGCAAGGTGATACGTCCCATTACCGATGATGACCGCATTCCTGAGGAACAGATAGAATTCTGAACCTATTTTGATAACCCTTATGATATGACAATGGCCCGCCGTGAAGCGAGCCATTTTTTTTGTGTTGCTTTAGTGGGTCAATACTCGATTTTGTCGGTTTTGGCTGCCCACTTGTTGAAGTGGTCGATGGCATGCGGGTCATCGACATGAATGCACGGGATGTAACGCATTTCATAAGGCTTGTCGATTTCTTCATAGATGAAGTTGTCGTCGAAGTCAATGTTGGCAGCATCAATCTTGGTGTTGGCATAATAAATGCGTTTCACACCTGCCCAGTAGAGTGCGCTCAAGCACATGGGGCAAGGTTCGCAACTGCTGTAGATGATGCATCCGTCGAGCTTGAAATTGCGGGTGATGGAGCAGGCACGGCGAATGGCGTTGACCTCGGCATGGGCAGTAGGGTCGTTGTCGAGCGTGACCGTATTGCCTCCGGTAGCAATGACTTCACCATCTTTGACGATGACAGCGCCGAAGGGGCCACCACCGCGGTCAATGTTCTCGCTGGCAATGTCGCAGGCCATCTTGATGAATTCACGGTCCTGTTTCGTTATCTTGACAGGTTTCATGATGACATCTTTATTTCTTGGTAGGTTTGTATCCAACCGTGCGATAGTCAAAATTCATCTTGCCTGTGGCAATGTTGTTGAGTTTGCGACGATTCATCTGCTTGCGGATGGGGGAGATGCGGTCGATGAACAGCTTGCCTTCGAGGTGGTCAAATTCATGCTGAACCACACGGGCCAGATACCCCTCGATGTCCTCGCTGTGCTCCTGCCAGTTTTCGTCGAACCAGTTGAGGTGAATGCGCGAGTGGCGCGTCACGTTCTCATGCACGTCGGGCACACTCAGGCAGCCTTCTTCACGCGTCACGGTGGGGCTGGTCTCGTCGATGGTGAGAACGGGGTTGATGAGCACCATTCTCTTGTCTTTGAGTTCAGGGAACTTGTCGGCAAGCACATCCACATCAATGTAGATGAGACGAATGCTTTTGCCAACTTGCGGAGCGGCAATGCCAATGCCGTCGGTGGCATGCATTGTCTCCTTCATGTTCTGGATGAGCTCGTTCAGCCCTTCGTAGTTCTGGTCAATTTCTTCTGACACCTTGCGCAGTAGCGGGTGACCATAGACGTAAACAGGAAGTACCATAATTGTTATTGTATTTTGGTCTTGCTTTGTAAATAATCGTTCAGTATGATGGTGGCGGCAATGGCATCGACACGTCCCTTCTCCTGTCGCTGGCTCTTTTTCATGCCTCCGTCAATCATGGCCTGATGGGCTATCGATGAAGTGAAGCGCTCGTCGACCATGATGACAGGTATTAGTGGCAGCTCCTTTTGGAGCTTCTTGACAAAGGGAGCAATGTAACGCATGCTCTCTGAAGGCTGTCCGTCGAGTTGCGTAGGCTGACCTATGACGATGGCCTCGACAGCTTCTTGAGCAATATAGTTCTTGATGAAGTCGAGGAGGGTGTGCGTGGGCACCGTGGCCAGACTGTTTGCAACAATCTGCAAGGGGTCGGTCACAGCTATGCCTGTGCGTTTACGTCCGTAGTCGATGCCTAAGATGCGTGCCATGCCAGAATCGGGATTAGTCGTTCATCGTGAGCAGCAGCTCTTCGTTGCTGCGGGTGCGTTCCATGCGGTCTTTGATGAATTCCATAGCCTCGATTGAGGTGCGGTCGCCCAAGAAGCGGCGCAGAATCCACATGCGGTTGAGCGTGTCCTGATTGAGGAGCAAGTCGTCGCGACGTGTGCTCGAAGCCATGATGTCGACGGCCGGGAATATGCGCTTGTTACTCAGCTTGCGGTCGAGCTGGAGTTCCATGTTGCCAGTACCCTTGAACTCCTCAAAGATCACTTCATCCATCTTGGAACCAGTCTCGATGAGAGCTGTTGCGATGATTGTGAGGCTACCGCCATTCTCGATGTTGCGGGCTGCGCCAAAGAATCGCTTGGGGCGCTGCAGCGCATTGGCGTCGACACCACCCGACAGAATCTTGCCCGATGCGGGAGCATTGGTGTTATAGGCGCGGGCAAGACGAGTGATGGAGTCGAGCAGGATCACCACATCGTGGCCGCACTCTACCATGCGTTTTGCTTTCGAGAGCACCAGCTCGGCTATCTTCACGTGGCGGTCGGCAGGTTCGTCGAAGGTAGAAGCAATCACTTCGGCATTCACGCTGCGGGCCATGTCGGTAACCTCTTCAGGACGCTCGTCGATGAGCAGGATAATCATATAGGTGTCGGGGTGATTCTCTGAAATGGCGTTGGCGATGTCCTTGAGCAGAATTGTCTTACCGGTCTTGGGCTGAGCCACGATTAGGCCACGTTGCCCCTTGCCAATGGGGGCGAACATATCAACAATGCGTGTGGAGATGTTGGGGTGTTTCTTGCTCTCCAGGTCAAATTTTTCGTCGGGGAAGAGGGGCACAAGGTGCTCGAAAGGTACACGGTCGCGCACGAAGCTTGGGAGGCGCCCGTTAATGAGCTTCACTTCGCACAGCGGGAAGTATTTTTCGCCTTCCTTGGGAGGACGGATGGTGCCTTCGACCACATCGCCTGTCTTCAGGCCGTTATTCTTGATTTGTGACTGCGACACATAGATGTCGTCGGGCGAGGTGAGGTAGTTGTAGTCGGACGAACGGAGGAATCCGTAGCCGTCGGGCATCACCTCAAGCAGACCACTGCCGGTGAGAATACCGTCGAAGTTGTAGGGGCTTTCGGGCAGTACGGGCTCTTCAGGTTGATTCTGTTGTTGGCCTTTTTTGTTCTTTTTCTTCTTGCCAGTTGGTTGTTCCTTCTCGGCTTTGGGCTCTTGAATGATGATGGGAGCCTTGGCAGCCTCTTCAGCAGCGCGACGTCGTTCTTCTTCGGCGCGTCGGGCAGCCTCTTCACGCTCCTCTTGTGTGCGGGGCTTGAAAGTGTGTCCTCCACGAGTGTTGAAGAATGAGTCGAGCGATACCTGCCTCTTTTCCTGTGATGCGGGATAAGGCATCATGTTGTCGTCGGGCATATAGCCACCTTCACCGTTATAGTCATCGTAATAGTAGCCTCCTTCCATAGGCGCCATGTTCTCATCGTACATGGGGCCGTCTTGCATCATGCCTTCCTGTGGCATATTAACATCGTCGGGCATATATCCATCATCAGGGACAAATTCGTTGGGATTTGCCATATCGATTTCTTGTCCGTTGCTGGTGGGTGTATTGAACTGTTCAGGCATTTCCTGAATGGTTTCGGTCGTTTCGGGATGAGCCTCGAAGTTGAGGGTGGGATTCTCATCTTTGATTTTCTCGATGCGTTTTCTCTTGCTGCGGCGAGGTGCTGCAGGCTGTTCCTCAGCGGGCTTTTCTGCTTCTTGGGCAGTAGCTTCGGCTGTTTCCTCAGTATTGGACATGTTTTCATCCTTTACAGCATCTTCCTTAGGCTCTTCCTGCTTTTTGGGCTTGCGACCTCTTTTCTTAGGAGCGGGTTTCTGTTCCTCGGCCGGTTTCTGCTCCTGGCTCTTTTCCTGTTTCGGTTCATCTGTCGGTTCCTCAGTAGGTGTGTTAGCCGATTCCTTCTTGGCCTTCTTTGCAGTTGCATCCTTTTGTGTGCGGGTGCGTTTGCGTTTGGGCTTATCTGGTGTGTTGGCGGCATCTATGATGGCCTGTTCGTCCAGAACCTGAAACACTAAATCTTCTTTGTCGATTGAATCTACTTTCTTGATACCCATAGATTGAGCGAGCGATTTCAAATCGCTTTCACTCATGGCTCTCAAATCATTGATAGTGTACATAAAAGTTGTTTTCTGATTATTCTTAGAGTTAGATGAAGTGGCATAACGAATTGCATTAATAGCGCCACAACGTCAACTGGTTAGAGTTTTAAAACTTGTTGATGTGAAAAAAAATAGGGAAGCCTCTGGGCCTTGAAACCATGTCGGTCATGAATGAAACCGCAGGGGCTGTTTTGAAATTCTTGTACAAAGGTATAAAACTTTTTTGAAATACCAAAATCCTTAGTAAAAAAGAACACTATTTTCAATAAATTGTCCACAGAGACAGTAAGAATCTGCTATATAACAATAAAAACAGGCGATAGCCCGATGTAAAGTGAGCTATCGCCTGTAATGCTTGAATGGTTATGAGTTAGCCGAAGTTGTCGTAGTGGATTGACTCGGGGTCTACTCCCAGTGAGTCGAGCACATCGTTGACCGTCTTGCTCATCATGGCAGGACCACACATGTAATACTCGCAATCTTCGGGTGCCTCGTGAGTGCCGAGATAGGTGTCGCGCATCACGGGAGCCACAAAACCAGCGGTGTACTTCACACCAGCCTCGTCGGCCACGGGATCGGGACGGTCCAGCGCCAGGTGGAAGTGGAAGTTGGGGAAGTCTTTTTCGAGCTGCAGGAAGTCGTCGAGATAGAAGACCTCGCTCAGCGAACGGGCACCATAGAAGTAGTGCATCTCGCGGTCGCGGCAGTTGAGCGTGCGGGTCATGTGCATGATTTGGGCACGCAGAGGAGCCATACCGGCACCACCACCAACCCATATCATCTCGCGCTTGGAATCGAAGATGGGGTGGAAGTCGCCATAAGGACCGCTCATGGTGACTTTGTCGCCGGGCTTGAGCGTGAAGATATAGCTCGAAGCGATACCAGGCATCACATCTTGGAAACCTACTTGTGGTTTTGGCTTGAAGGGTGGAGTGGCAATGCGCACGGTGAGCATGAAGCGGTCGCCCTCGGCGGGATAGTTGGCCATGGAGTAAGCTCTCACGGTTTCCTCGGTATTCTTGCACTTGAGCGAGAACATGTCGTACTTTTCCCAAGTGGGCAGATATTCGCCCAGACTCTCCTTGTCGATGTCCTTGTCGTAGCTCATCTCGTATTCAGGAATGCGAATCTGGGCATAGCTGCCTGGGATGAAGTCCATGTGCTCGCCAGGAGGCAATGCAACGATGAACTCCTTGATGAACGATGACACGAGCTTGTTGCTCACCACCGTGCATTCGTATTCCTTGACTTCAAGCACAGAGTCGGCTACCTGAATCTTCAGGTCATCCTTCACCTTCACCTGGCAACCCAGTCGCCAGTGAGCCTGTTGTTCCTTGCGCGAGAAGTGCACTTTCTCGGTGGGCAGTATTTCACCGCCACCTTCCACCACCTGCACTTTACACTGTCCGCAGCTGCCCTTGCCGCCACAGGCGCTCGAGAGCATCACGCCATGCTGATGCAGGGTGTTGAGCAGTGTTCCGCCCGATTCGGCCTGGAACTCCTTCTTGCCGTCGTTGACCGAGATGGTCACCTTGCCCGAAGGCACGAGATAGTGCTTGGCGACAAGCAGGAGAATCACCAGAAACAAAGTGATTAATAAAAAGAAAAAGGCACTTGATAGCACCGTGGTGCTTGCTGTATTGAGTAGTATCATAGTCTTATTAAAGTTTAATGCCCAGGAAACTCATGAAAGCGATTCCCATTAATCCGGTGATGATGAATGTGATACCCAGGCCCTTGAGCGGCTTAGGGATGTCGCTGTAGGCAATCTTTTCGCGAATGGCGGCGATGCCCACAATGGCAAGTAACCAGCCAATGCCTGAACCGGCACCATAGACGGTGGCGGTAAGTGCCGAACCGAAATCTTTCTGTTGCATGAACAAGGCACCGCCCAGAATGGCGCAGTTCACGGCAATGAGCGGTAGGAAAATGCCAAGCGAATTGTAGAGGCTGGGCGAGAATTTCTCGACAGCCATTTCCACCAGCTGCGTGGCCGATGCAATCACTGCAATGAACATGATGAGGTTCAAGAAACTCAGGTCAACATCCTTGAAAGAGTCGCCCAGCCAGCTGAGCGCGCCTTCCTGCAGCACATACTTGTCGAGCATGTAGTTGAGCGGGAGGGTGACCACGAGCATGAAGGTCACCGCTATGCCAAGTCCGAATGCGGTCTTCACATTCTTCGACACAGCAATGTAGGAACACATGCCTAAGAAGTAGGCAAATATCATGTTATCGATAAAAATCGATTTTACGAATAAATTCAGTTCTTCCATTTCAGTTTAGTTTTAATATCGTTGAAGAATGTGTTTAGTTGTTCTCTTCCTGCAAGTCCTTGTTGCGGGAGCGGTGGAACCACACGATGCATGCTACCACGATCAGTGCCATGGGAGGCAGAATCATGAGGCCATTGTTAGAGTAACCGGCGTCATAGAAGCACTTGGGAATGACTTGATAATCGAGCAGCGTGCCTGAACCCAGCAATTCGCGGAAGAATGCCACTATCACCAGTATGATGGCATAACCAAGGCCATTGCCAACTCCATCGAGGAAGGCTGGCCAGGGGCGATTGTTCAGAGCGAACGCCTCGAGTCGGCCCATCAGGATGCAGTTGGTAATGATGAGGCCTATAAACACCGATAGTTGCTTACTCACATCGTAGCTGTAGGCGGTGAGCACCTGTTGCACGATGATCACGAGTGCGGCCACCACCACCAGTTGCACAATGATGCGAATCGTAGGCGGGATGGTTTTGCGCATAAACGAAATGATGACGTTGGCAAATGCGAGCACGGCAATAACCGAGATGCCCATCACAATGGCAGGCTTGAGGCTCACCGTCACTGCCAGTGTGGAACAGATGCCCAGCACTTGCACCAATACCGGATTGTCTTTTGACAATGGGTTAAATAAAGTTTCTTTATTTTTCTTGGATAGCAACATATCGATGATTATTTAGCGGTTTCACTTTGTAGGTTCTTCAAGAAGGCATCGTAGGGGGCAAGGCAATCCTGCATCATGGTCGAGACGCCTCGGCTCGTGATGGTGGCACCCGAGATGGCGTCGATGCAATCACCGCCACTAATGCCTTTCTGGCCTTTCTTCACCACTTCAATGCTCTTGAATTTGTTGTTCTTATAGAGTTCCTTGCCTTGGAATTCGTTCTGGAATTCTGGCTCGGCAATCTTGGCACCTAAGCCTGGGGTCTCGCCTTGATGCGAGAAGTTGGCACCATAGATAGTGCTGCCGTCGTCATTGACCGACACATATCCCCAGATGGGTCCCCAGAGTCCGGCTCCATACATGGGCAAGATGTACTTCGTAGTACCGTCATTGGCTTTGGCAACAAACACAGGGTATTTTTTGTCTTTCCCTTTTTCCTTCACAAATTTCTTCATGCTGACACCGAAGGCCACACCTTTGCCTTGTTCCACTACGTTGCCGCCTTCGTCAACGAGCAACTCGTCGGTTATATATTTATTAAAGGTGTCCTCAATGGTTGTTCCCTCAGGTGCAGTTACTCTGATGGAACTGAGAATTTGCTTGCGTGAGTCGTCGGCAATGTTCATGTTCTGTTTGTCCTTGAGTGCCATGTACACCAAAGCGAGGACGGCACCCACGGCAATGACCAGAATTGACGAATAAACGATTTGGTAGATATTACTGTTTTTGTTCATAGTCGTGTCCTCCTCCTGTTATCCGTTAGTTTTTAGTCGGCGCATGCGGCGCTTGATGTTAGCATTCACTACGCAGTGGTCGATGAGCGGCGCGAAGGCGTTCATGAGCAGCACGGCAAGCATGGCACCCTCAGGGTATCCGTCGTTGTACACACGAATGAGTATTGCAATCACACCTATCAGGAAACCATAGATGTATTGCCCGATGTGTGTTCGGGCACCAGTTACCGGGTCGGTGGCCATGAACACCGCTGCAAAGGCAAAGCCGCCATAGCACAGCTGTGCAAACGGATCGAGCATCGAAGCGGGATAGGTGTGCGTAGCAAAGGCATTGGCAATGAACCCCATCACAATGCCGCCGGCAAACACCGATGTCATCACCCTCCACGAGGCGATGCCAGTGATGAGCAGCAGTGCGGCACCCAGCAGGATGGCTATCATTGACGTCTCGCCTGGACTGCCAGGAATGGTGCCCAAGAATGCGTGCCAAGTGTCGAGATTCAAACCATCGAGGTTTGGACCTACATTGGTGGCAATCTGCCCAAGCGGCGTTGCACCGCTGAAACCATCGGCAACAGTTCCTGCACCGAAGCCAAAGGCCGAATCGAGTTTTACAAAGGCATCGTCACCACTCATCTCGGCAGGGTAGCTGAAGAACAGGAATGCGCGCGTGATGAGCGCCACATTGAAAATGTTCATGCCAGTGCCGCCAAACACCTCCTTGGCAAAGATGACTGCAAAGGCGGTGGCCACAGCCGTCATCCACAACGGGGTGTTGATGGGAACGATGAGCGGGATGAGGATACCTGTCACGAGGAATCCTTCCTGGATTTCCTTGTGATGAATCTGGGCACTGATGAACTCGATTCCCAAACCAACCACATAGCTCACTACAATCACGGGGAGCAGGGCAAGCAGACCGAAGATGAACATGGTTAACCAGCCGGTGTAGGGTTGCCCAATGGCGATGTAGTGCTGCAGGCCTGTGTTGTACATGGCGAAGAGCAGACATGGAATCAAAGCCACAATCACCGTGCTCATGGTGCGCTTCATGTCATTGTTGTCATGAATGTGGCTTCCACTTTTCGATGTGGTATTGGGCGTGAACAGGAATGTCTCGAAACCTTCATAAACCGACTGCAGTTTGGCCAGTTTGCCTCCCTCGTGGAATGCAGGTTTCCATTTGTCCAATAATTTTCTTAAAGCTTTCACTATATGATATTTTTTGATTAATACTTAATGAATATCGCCTTTTTTTGAATTAGAGTAATTGTTTAAACTTTCTTTTGTTTTATTTTGAATAACAAATATTTAAAGTTATGACATTTCTTTTTTCAACTTATCGAGACCTTCGCGCACGATGCGTTGAAGTTCCAGCTTGGAGGTGTCGGCAAATTCACACAGTGCAAAGTCTTCGGGAGCCACTTCATAGATGCCCAGTTGCTCCATCTTGTCGATGTCGAAGGCGATGATGGCCTTGATAAGGAACTCGACATAGATGTCCATGGGCAGCATGCGGTCATATTCGCTGCTCATCACAATGGCATGCTCGCCGCCATTGATGCGGGCATCCACATTCATTTCCTTGCGGTTCATGCCCAGCAACCAGCCTGGGAAGTTGCGATACACACTGAATTTCTTGGGACTGAGTGATGCCCATCCCATGAACTCGTCTTGCTTTTGCAATTCGGGTATTACAGTAATATGGCGATAAGGGGCACGCAAAAACTCGTCTTCTTTCACCTGGCAACCTGTGAGCACATTGCCGCTGATGATGCGGTTCTGTTTGCCGTTGTCAACAATACGACCTTCAAGAAGCGGCTTGACGGGTGCGCCCATCACAGTCTTGAGGTAGCAGGGACTCTCGACCTGTTCGCCGGTTACGGCCACCACGGTGTTAAAGTCAACAGTGCCAGTGGTGAACAGCTTGCCAATGCGGGCAACGGTCACCACATCGGTCGTCCAGATGACTTCGCCCTTATTCACAGGTTTCACATTGCCTGCCTGGATGCCGGCGTTGCCAGCGGGGTGGGGACCTTTGAACTCAATAGTCTCGGCTCCTGATGCTTGCAAGGCTTCACCTGCTTTGCATCCCAGATAGACGCTTCCTGTGGTGAGCTTGCTCAGCACATCCACACCCTTTTCAATATAGGCGGCATCCTCGCCCAGCACCAGATTCAGATTGGGTGCAAGGGGGGCGCTGTCGAAGCAGGTCACGAAAATGTCACGAGGTGATGTGCAAGGAGAGGGAACTACGTCATAAGGCCTCTGCCTGAGCATGGCCCACAGGCCCGAATCGAGAAGTGCATCGATGGGCGAGGACAGGTCAAACTTCTTGTGGTCGTCGTTATTGTCACACTCTACCACGATTTGCTCTATTTTGCGACGCTCGCCGCGCACAATGGCCTTCACTGTGCCGCTCACGGGCGATGTGACTTTGATGCGCTCTTCGGTCTTGTCGTGATAGAGCGCTTCGCCCGCCTTCACCTGTTCGCCCTCTTTTTTCTCCATGCGAGGGATGATTCCGGTAAAGTCGTCGGGTACGATGGCGCAATGCGTGGGAACAGGGGCATCAAAGATGGTATCATTAGCAATGCCACCTTTTAACTTCAGGTCATAGCCCTTTTTGAGTTTAATCATTGCCATAAATAATATAATGTGTGATTTTTTTTAAAATTTCTGCAAATATACAAAAATAGCTTGAATCGATAAAGGTTTTTGATGCTTAATATCTAAAAAAAACATCTATGATCTTTAATTTTTCACTGTGAATTGGACTTGATTTATGTGTTAGCTTGCTTAAAATTCATCATATCAATCAAAACCAAAGAGTCACTGATAGCAACTTGAATATGTTTTTCCTCCTTTTTTGTGCACATTGCCGCCTGCAATCGAAAAAAAATGTCTAAAAATCGTGTTCTGTGGTTGTTTTTTTGGGATTTTTGTAATAAATTTGCGTTGGTTTTTACATCTTCCCGCAAGTGTAGATGTGGAACACCGATGTTTTTTGATGCAAAAGTTTGTGAAATACAATGAGATAGAGCACTACATGAACATTGCAATACAATAAATGCACCGGTATTTCGTTACTATATTATAAAGGAGAAAGAACCACTTAGAACAAATGAAAACCAATTTATATTAATTTTTTTAACTTTAACTTTTTAAATTTTCATTTATGGAAACTACAAAGCCTAACAATCCACAGCCAGCTCAGCCCCAGGCTAAGCCAGCTCAGGCTCAACCCAAGAAGGTTGAAACCAAGAAAAAAGAAAACAAAGGTGTAACCAGCAATGTGAAGGGCATTAAGAGTGCTTCGATCGTGATCCTCGTTTGCTTCATCGCTGCTGTTTGTATCTATCTGTTTGTATTCGGTGCTCCCGGCAACTTCAAGGAACCCGATCTGAAGGAGACTCCTATGAACCTCCTCGGTACAGTGTATAAGGGCGGTATCATCGTGCCTGTGCTGTTGACCTGCCTCTTGACTGTGATTGTGCTTACCGTTGAGCGCTGGATCGCTCTCTCTAAGGCTAAAGGTAAAGGCAACACCACTAAGTTTGTGGAAGACGTGAAGAAAGCTCTCTCGGCTGGTGACATCGCCAAGGCCGAAGATCTGTGCAAGAAACACCAGGGTACTGTGGGTGCCGTTGTTTATGCAACTCTTCAGAAATATAAAGAAATGGATAAGGACACCATGCTCCAGAAGGAACAGAAGCTCACTTCTATCCAGCAGACGCTTGAAGAGGCAACCGCTCTTGAGATGCCTACTCTGCAGCAGAACCTCCCCATCCTTGCTACTCTCACCACGCTGGGTACTCTGATCGGTCTTCTCGGTACTGTGCTCGGTATGATCAAGTCGTTCCAGGCTCTGGCACAATCAGGTGCTCCTGACTCAACCGCTCTGTCGACCGGTATTTCTGAGGCACTTGTGAACACCGCCTTCGGTATCGCAACTGCAGCTCTCGCTCTTATCGCTTATAACTTCTATACCAACAAGATCGATAACATGACTTATGCTATCGACGAACTCGGCTTCTCAATCGTATCTACATTTGCTGCAACTCACTAATTGCAACACATCGAGAACCAAACAAAACAAATTTACTAATAGATTTATAAGCAATTAAGACAAAATGGGAAAAGTCAAAATAAAGAAAAAAGAAACGCGCATCGACATGACCGCAATGTCGGATGTGACCGTTCTTCTGTTGACTTTCTTCATGTTGACTTCTACATTCTTGCAGAAAGAACCTGTGCAGGTTATCACTCCTCCTTCTGTATCGGAAGAGAAGGTGCCCATTGAAAAACTGGTGACAATCCTTGTTACTCAAAACGGTGACAAGCCCCAGATTTACATGGAACTCACAGGTACAGCTGACTCAACCCTTACCACCGAAGACCTGCGCGAACAAGCGCTGGTGCGCGTGGGCGAGAAGTTTGGTGTTCAGTTCACTCGCGAAGAAGTTGATGCCTTCCGCAAGCAGAATGCTTTCGGTTTGCCCATCAGCAAGATGAAAGAGTGGCTGGCGTTACCAATCGATGAACGCGACAAGGTGTTGCAGCAGCCAGGAGCTGGTATCCCCATCAAGATGAATTTCGATAATCAGAATCTTACGGAATTCCAGGTATGGATCCAGTCTATCTATGCAGCTCTGCAAGAAGCCGGAGCCGAAGAAGAAATGGATAGCGGTAAAGGCATCGCTATCAAAGCCGACCAGACTACGCCATATAGCGTGGTTGAAGTGATTATGAACAACCTGCAGACCATCAAGATGAACAAGTTCACCCTGATGACTGCATTAAAGACAGAGGAGGAGTAAGATATGGCAAAGAAAGAATTAAGTCGTCAGAAGAAATTCGATACCCGTATCGACTTCACCCCTATGGTTGACATGAACATGTTGTTGATCACCTTCTTCATGCTGTGTACCACCATGCTCAAATCTCAGACGTTGCAGATCACACTGCCTACCAATGAGGAAGTGAAGCAGGAAAACCAGCAGGAAGCTAAGGAGTCGGAGGCATTCACCGTGATCATCGATGGTACATCTGAGATGAAAGATCTGAATGGCCAGCAGAAACTGATTGCCGACCCCAGTGCAGCTAAGTTCTACTACTACGAAGGTCGATTGAACCTTGATGAGCTCAACATGGAAGAAACTAACATGAAGGGCAATGCTCAGGGTACAATGCGCTACCTTCTGATGAAGAAGAATGAAGCAGCCATCAAGTTGATCAACAAGGAGAAAGAAAAATGGCAGAAAGGTGAAATTAATGACTCGGTTTATCAGGAACGCGCCAAGGAAATTCGTAACCGTGATGACCTTGAACGTCCTATCGTGATGATCAAGCCCACGGGCCGCGCAAGCTATAGTGACGTGGTGGCTGTTCTTGATGAAATGCAGATTAATAACATCAGCCGTTTCCAGATTGAGACTTTGAGCAAGGAAGATTCTACCGCCCTTGAAAAACTGGGCGTGAAGTTACCACCACCTCCTGCTCAGTAATGTGTGTTAGATTTATAATTGTTGAACCTTAAAATTACATTAAGATAAGTTATGTCAAATGTAGATCTAACCTCAAAAGAATGGTGTGACCTTGTATTTGAAGGTAAAAACAAGGACTACGGTGCATATGTGCTTCGTCGCACATCTGAAAACCGCCATACCAAGTCTGTTATCTATACTCTTATCGGTGCCGTGTTGCTTGGCGCTCTCGTTTGGGGTGTCGCAACCGTGCAGCACATGATTGAGGAAGCCAGCCTTAAGGACAAGCAGTCTCAGAGCACGGTGACCCTCGACATGACGCAGGAAGAGAAGAAGGAAGAAGAACAGCAGAAACAGAAGATTGAAGAGAAGAAACCTGAGCCCATTGAGGAGAAGGTTGCTCAGCAGGCTGTGACCGAGCTGGCCATTAAGCCTGATGCCGAGGTGACCAAGCCCCCCAAGAGCACTGACGAACTGAAGGAAGACAATACGACCATCGGTCAGATTAACCAGGAAGGTCTCAAGGACAACAAGCTTGACCTGAAGCCCGTTGAAAAGGTGGAAGAGAAAGTGGCTATTACTCCTGTTGAGGAGAAGAAGCCTGTTGAAGACAACCAGGTGTTCAAGTCGGTGGAACAGATGCCGTCTTATCCCGGTGGTGATGCTGCTCTGCTTCAGGATGTCGCCAATAACCTCCAGTATCCCGCCATGGCACAGGAGAACGGTACTCAAGGACGTGTAGTTCTTCAGTTCGTTGTGACCAAGAACGGTTCAATCGGTGAGGTGAAGGTGGTTCGTTCTCTGAGTCCTGAATGCGACCAGGCTGCTATCAAGGCAGTGAAGAAACTCAAGAAGTTCAATCCTGGCCGTCAGAACGGTAATGCAGTGAACGTATGGTACACGCTCCCCGTGACCTTCAAGCTGCAGACCTAATCTCGCTCTTGTAAATTCAATCCAAGAATTTATAAATCTAAAAGCCGCGACTCCTCCAGCCGCGGCTTTTTTTTGTACTTGCTCAAAGGCTTTCTGTGCCATGCAAAGTTAAGATTTTATAATATCGTGAAGATTTTCATCTTTATTTCACCAAAAATCACTAACTTTACAAGCTATAAGGCTAAATGGCGGTTTTTGCGGCGAAAAGTAAACCAAAACGCTATTTTCTGGTCAAAGAGAGAAATTTAAAAAACCATTGTTAACGATGAAGCTTTCAAATGGAATATGGCCCGCGCTCAGAGTATTCTTCGGAATATTCATGATATGCCTATACTTTGCAATGGCTTATCTCATGCTCATTAACTTCTTCAAATGGGGCGCAGGGCTCGACTGGTTCCGATATCTGCTGGCAGGTGTGTTTGCCGTCTATGGCGTTTACCGTGCCTATCGTCAGGTGAAAGGCATTGACTATTACCGCCTCAAAGCCGATGAACCGATTGAAGAGAAACCTAACCGCATCGATGACTTTATTAAACAACAACGAAATGAAAAGTAAATTCAACATATTCATGTTTTTGGCTGTCGTGGCAATGCTGCTTGTGGCATGCGACTACTATAAGCCGAAGAATACGGCCACTACGGGACTCGCGAAGGTGATTTGCGAGGAATCGTTCCAGAACATCCTGGAGCAGGAAATCGAGGTGTTCGAGTACCAGTATCCTGAAGCTAATATACTGCAGCGCTACATGAGCGAGAATGCTGCCTTCGATTCGCTGTTCAGCGGCAAAGTGGACCTGATTGTGGTATCGCATGATTTGGCCGACAATGAAAAGTCATATCTCAAGTCGTCGAGCCGCGCCTACCGCTCCCGCATGATTGCCGTGGATGCAGTGGCCATCATCGTGAATAAAAACAATGATATAGACGAACTCTCGATGACCGAACTCAAGGATATCTTTACCGGCAAGTATCGCACTTGGGGCAAGGTGACTCCCACCAAGAATCTCAAAAACGACTCGATCCTTCTTGTCTTTGACAACAACGCATCGGGTGTGTTCCACTATATCAGCGACAATTTCCTGAACGGCGGACTCTTCTCCTTCCCGGTTTATTCACAGCAGGCGCCCGAGGATGTCTTCAAGGCAGTCGAAGCACACAAGAATGCCATAGGCTTTGTGGGCGTGAGCTGGATTACCGACGACATGAAGTCGAGCTTATCGGTTGAAGACCGCTATAAGGAGCTGAACGAAGAGTCAACCGGGCCGGTCGCCATCGACTTCACTGATCGAATTAAGGTGATGAAGGTGCGCCCGGACAACAAGCTAAAAGGATATAAGCCCTATCAATATTATATTAATAGTGGTGACTATCCTCTGGTTCGCAAGATTTATGCAATTGATGCATCGCCTATGGGCACAGTTGACCACAGTTTCTTTGTGTTCCTGACAGGCGTTATCGGGCAGAAGATCATACTGCAGACGGGTATCATGCCAGGGGCAGAACCAGTGAGAAATGTCGAGGTGAAATAATTGGCACGCATTTTGCTATTATCCGAAACAAACGCGAGAGATTTGACAACAATTTGTAATAACCACTTATAAAATTCTACTGAAATGAAAATGAAATTCTTTTTTGCTTTCCTCTTGATGGGAGCATCTGTCGCAGGATTCGCACAAGGCATCAGCGACGGAATTGAGTTCTACAAAATTGGCGACATTGAAAATGCCAAGACTTTGCTCGATCGCAATATGAGTTCAGCCTCCAATATGGCTGAGGCATATTACTACTATGGCCAGATTGCTTTCGATGAAGGAAATCTGAGTGAGGCAAAATCTTACTATGATAAAGCGGTTGCCGCTAACCCCAACTATCCTTACAGCTATGTTGGTCAAGGCGCAATCCTCCTGAAGAATGGCAATAAAGGCGCTGCCGAGACGCTTTTCAAGCAGGCTCGTAAACTTACCAAGAAGGATTCTAAACTTGAAATCGCAATTGCAAGGGCTTACTACGCTGCCAATCCTACTGCCTATGACAGCCAGATTGCCAAATGCGTGAAGGATGCACAGAAGTGGAATCAGAAGGATCCCGACTCCTACAACTTTGAAGGTGACCGTTTCTCTGATCTCCAGAAGTGGGGTGATGCCGCAGCTCAGTATGAGTGGGCTATGACATATGTTCCCGACAACATCGAGGCTACTGTGAAATTTGCTAACACCTATTTTAAAGTAGCTCCCGACCTCGCAATCGAGAAGCTGCGCGAAATCGACAAGACTCAGTCGGCATCGGCTCTCGTTCAGCGTCAGATTGCAGAAAAGCTCTATGAACATGGTGACTTTGAAGAAGCCGCACAGCGCTACGGCAACTACATCACTAGCACTGTCAACCACTTCCCCAAGGACGAAGCTCGCTATGCGCAGCTCCTGTATGTGGCCGACAAGTTCCAGGATGCCTATGATGTGGCTTCTCAGCTCAAGAACTCTGTTCCCGCTGGTTCTTCTTACAGCTTCATCGCCGACCGCCTGATGCTTTACAGTGCAGCCAGCTTGAAGAAGTGGGATGATGCAGTGAGAGTAGGACAGGAATTCTTCGGTGCAGCTAATGCAGCCAATGCACAGAACTACAATGCGCAGGACTACATTAAGTATGCAACTTCGCTTGATGCTGCCGGTGGTCATGCCGAAGAAGCAATCTTTGCTTACGACAAGGCCATTGAGCTCGATCCCAATAACCTTGACCTTGTTCGCCGTCTGGCAATTCAATATGCACAGGCCAAGCAATTCGACAAGGCTATCACATTCGAGCAGAAAGTGTTGAACAACGAATACAGTGTTGATGGTGACAAGAACGCTATGGCTGAAATCTACATCATGCAGGCCGAGGACGCCGTTGGCGATGCCAAGACCGAAGCACTGGCCAATGCGCTCACCTACATCAACCAGGCTCTTGAGGGTAAGCCCGAAAACCTGACTTACCTCTACAACAAAGCGCTCATTGAAATGCAGGGCGAAACCAGTAACACCGGCAAAGCTCTGGGAACGATGCAGAAACTCGTCGATGTGATCAAGAGCAAAGACGACATCACGCAATACAAACCCACCCTTGGTTTTGCTTACAGTTACATCGCTCTCTACTACTATGGTTCCAAGAACTATGCTCGTGCCCTCGACTACTTCCGTAGCTGGCAGGAGATAGATCCCACGAACACCAACATTGCTAACGCCATTGAGCAACTTAGCAAGGCTGTGAGATAAAATTTGATTCTTAACAATATTAATCCCGGCTCTCTATGAGGGTCGGGATTTTTTTTGTCGCTAGAATGTGGGAGCGATTGGTTAGGATTTGTTGGTGATGGGGCGCCAGGAGCGGCGTTCTTTGACGTCGCCGGTGCGATAGGCGATGAGCAGTCGCTGGAGATCCTTGATTTGTTGCTGGAGCTCCTTGCCTATGTCGGTGTCTTTCACCATCATGCGGTGCTCGGTCATTTCAACGAGCTGTATGGTTGACTTGATGTCCTGTCCCTCTTCAATAGCCTTGGTGATGGATGTGAACGGCTCATGCTGCACAAGCTGGAATCCGCGCGAGTGGTAAACGAGGGTGTAACCGGCAATACCGGTCTCAGGCTGATAGGCCTTGGAGAAACCGCCGTCGATCACCATCAGCTTGCCATTGGCTTTGACGGGTGTCTCACCTTTGATGGTCTTGACGGGGACATGACCGTTGATGATGTGCCTGAATTCACCCTTCACGCCGAACTCGTCGAGAATCATGTCGCAGGTCTTCTCGTCGTCGCGGTACTTGTAGTAGGCACCTTTAACCTCTTTGTGGGTGTCCTTGTCGGCAATGAAATAGCGTTCGAATGTAGTCATCTTGTCCTTGTCGAAGGCGGGGGAGTCCTTGCCGCACCACAGATACCAGATGTAGTCGAGCGCAAAGGCATACTGCTCAGGGTCGTCGGAACCGAAATAGGCTTCGCGAATGAGTGTGCCCGCATGTTTGAGCAGGGCTTGCCCGTGGTAGGGTTTTCCTTGAATCATGACATCCTTGAGGGTGCCGTCGGCATTGAGGGGGATGGAGGCGTGATAGAGCAGGTTGCCGTTGACCACGGCATAGATGCAACCATTGCTGAACATGCACTCCATGTGTTTCTTGAGTTTCTCTGAACCAATAAATGAGTTGTGCAGTTTCTCAACGAGTTCTGCTTCTTCTGGAGTGAGTTCGTAAGGATTCTTGGGATTGACTGTCGGGAAGTTGCCGTCGGTGAGTTCGTATTCCTTGCCGTAACAGTTGATGACTTTGCGTTTATAGTCGATTTTGTCAAGCAACAGGCGGTCTTCCATATCGAAGTCGGGGCGACGCTTGATGGCTGCAGCCTCGAGCTTGAACTGGATGATGCTGATGGCCTTGTGCATTTGTGAAGTGAGCCGTACGGCACGCTGGGCGGCCGGTTCTTTAGGCGTTCCTTTGGGCAGGAACTGCACACAGTCGTCGTCACCATACACATCGAGGGCGAAGGTTGCAAGGGGAAGCAGGTTGATGCCGTAGCAGTCTTCAATAACGCTCTGGTTGCCGTATCGCAGCGAATTGCGCAGCACATTGGCAATGCAGCAGTCGTTGCCGGCAGCCGCTCCCATCCACAGGATGTCGTGGTTGCCCCACTGTATATCAAAATCGTGATAGTTGCACAGGATGTCCATGATTTTGTCGGGGTTTGGTCCACGGTCATACACATCGCCAAGAATGTGGAGACGGTCGATGGTGAGTTGCTGTATGAGGTTGCACATGGCAATGATGAAGTCATCGGCACGTCTTGTAGATATGATAGTGCGCACAATCACATCGACATAGGCCTGCTTGTTAGGGTCAGACGAGCGCTCGTGCAGCAACTCCTGGATGATGTAGGAGAATGCTTGGGGCAGGGCTTTGTGGACCTTGGAGCGTGTGTACTTTGACGACACATTGCGGCACACCTTCACCAGGCGGTTGATGGTGATGAAATACCAGTCTTTGAGTTCCACTCGGTCTTTCATCTTCTTTTTCTCTATCCTGATTTTCTGTTCAGGATAGTAAATCATGGTGCATAGTTCTTTGCGTTCGCGTGCGCTGAGTGTTTCGCTGAAAATCTCGTTTACTTTGCGTTTGATGGTGCCTGAAGCATTGCGCAGCACATGCTGGAAGGCTTCATACTCGCCGTGGAGGTCGGCCAGGAAGTGCTCGGTGCCCTTGGGCAAGTTCAGGATTGCTTCAAGATTGATGATTTCAGTGCTTGCCGTCGCGATGTTAGGGAAGTTGCGCGAAAGCAGGTCGAGATACCTGTCATCATTCTGGATGGCATTGTTTACAGGTTTTTCCATTTATTTTAAGGTTTAGTTTATGTGTTGCAAAAGTACGATTATTTTGCCACATATCAAAAGATAGGGGCTTTAAAAAGAAGAAGAAAGCGTTGTATTACCCTTCTTCGGGGTAGTTGAGATTCTCTGTAGAAAGATTGTCGAGCACCTCGATGAGATACTTCCTGGCCTCCCATTTTGCCATGGGCAGGTTGTTGAGCATATAGTTGCCGCAGTCGTGGGCATTGGCGCCTGGGATGTCGCCTTCATACTCAGCGATGAAGCGGAAGGTTTCCTGCATCAGAGGCACAATGTCGGCCGATTGCAAGTCGCCTTGCACAATCAGGTAATTGCCGGTGCAGCAGCCCATGGGTCCCCAGTAAACGATTCTCTCTTTCCACGTGGGATGATTGCGCAGGAAGGTGGCAGCCAGGTGCTCGATGGTGTGCAGGGCACTCTGACTTACGGCTGGTTCCCTGTTGGGCAGTTTCATTCTGATGTCGAATGTGGTGAGTGTGTCGCCACCAGGTAAGTGGTCTTTGCGTGACACGTAAATGCCTCGGAGCAAACGGGTGTGGTCAATAGTAAAACTGGCGATTTTCTCCATATTTTTGATAGTAGTTATAAGGTTTGCAATAGGTTGCGCAACACTTCAAAAGTGTGCTTGGGAGCTGTTTCCCAGAAATTGGTGTACTGCGCTGTGTTGTCGTGCGAAGCTCCCGGGGAGTCGCTGATTACGCGCAGACTCAAGAAGGGGACATGCCTGAGTTCGCACACATGTGCTATGGCGGCCGACTCCATGTCGACGGCTAATGCATCGGGGAAGTTCTTTTTGATGTCATTAATCTGCTCGATGGTGTCGATAAACTGGTCGCCGGTGCAGATGAGTCCCATCTTGATGTCGTCGCGTTCAGGAATCCGTTCAATGAGTTTCTTTGAGCCTTCAAAGTAGAGAGGGAGCCCCTGCACTGCGCCTCGCGTTGATTCGGGTCCGCAGTACACATCGTGATAAGCCACACGGGTGCCCACTACAATGTCCATCACGTTCACACGCTTGTCGGCACCGCCAGCTACACCTGAGTTGATAATCAGGTTAGGGCGGTAATTGTCGATCATGGCAACGGTGCCAATGGCGGCATTCACCTTGGCGATGCCGCATTGCATGATGATAACACGGTGAGAACCGATGGAACCGCAATGGAAAGTGAACCCGTCGAATTCACTATCAACCGAGTTCGAGAGGATGGGTTTCAGCAAAGCCACCTCTTTGCTCATGGCTGCTATGATACCAATAGTCATAATGTTTGATGAATTATAATACTACAAAATTAGCACATTTTCGTTATTTATAGTAATTTTGTGGCATTAAATTTAGAATATGATTGAATTAAATATAGATAAACGCATTGTTGACATTTGCCCTGAAGTGAAGATAGGTCTTGTCAGGGCTCAGGTTACCAATGCCGCAACGGGCGATGAACTGTGGCATGAAATTGAAGAGGCCTCGGAGGCAATCATGCAACGCTACGAATTGCTTGAGGTGAACCAACGCCCAGCCATTGCCGCAACTCGAAGGCTCTACAAGGCTCTTGGCAAGGATCCTGGCCGTTATCGCGTGGCGAGTGAACAGTTGTGTCGGCGTGTGATTCGTGGCCTGGGGTTGTATCGCCTTACCACCCTCATTGATGTCGTGAATCTGGTGTCGATGGTGAGTGGTTATGCCATTAGCGGACTGGATGCCGACAAGATTGTGGGCAACTGCTTGACGATGGGCGTGGGTGAGAATGGTGAGGAGTATCATGGCATAGGTCGCGGCTTGCTCAATATAGAAGGCCTGCCAGTGTATAGAGATGCTCAGGGTGGGGTGGCGACTCCCACAAGCGACGAGGAACGAACCAAGTTCACGCTCGACACCCGCTGTGTACAGATTTGCATCAACGCTTTCGGCCCTGATATGCCTATGGCCGATGCAGTCGATTGGATGGCAAGCCTGCTGGTGAAATATGCCAATGCACAAGATGTGGAAACAGCAATTAAAGAGAATTTTTAGAATCATTGAAATATGAAGATTTTACCTATAATAGAAGATAACATTAATCAGCGCTTTCTCGATGAAGTGGTCGACACCTTGCGTGATGGCGGAATTGTGATATATCCAACCGATACCATCTATGCCATTGGTTGCGATGCACTCAACAATCAGGCCATTGAACGCATTTGTGCCATGAAGTCGATGAAGTCGGCTAAGACCAATCTATCAATCATTTGTCATGACATTTCAGATGCTGCCGAGTATGCCAAGTTCGATAACAATCAGTTCAAGATGATGAAACGCAACCTTCCCGGGCCTTTCACCTTCCTGTTCCCGGCATTGTCGAAGTTGCCCAAAGCGTTCAAGGGCAGGCGCACGGTGGGTATCCGTATTCCTGACAATGTGATAGCCCGAACTATTGTCGAGAATCTGGGTCGCCCCATACTTTCGACATCGGTTGCTGGCGCTGACGAGGATTATCGTTCAGAGCCCGAACTGATTGCAGAGAGTTATGCCAACACTGTGGATATTGTGATTGATGCTGGACGCGGCAAAGTGATCCCGTCGACTGTGGTTGACTGTACATCGGGTGACTATGAGATAGTGCGACAGGGTCTTGGAGAATTAATTTATTAAACCGAAATATTATGAAATCTTGGATTACAGTGTTTTGTGCCATAGCAATGATTGTGTTGTGTGCATGTAACGAGAAAAAGACTACACCGACGAGTGCCAGCGCTTCTGCTTCAGCACCCGTGCAAGTGTCGGCAAGCGTTGAAGCTGCTTCAACCGAAACTGAGACCCCTGTGGCCGATGCCAAGCTCACGGTCATTGACTTCTACGCAACATGGTGTGGCCCTTGCAAGGCAATGGCTCCCATTGTAGAGAAGATGAAAAAGAAGTACCCAAATGTGGTGTTCAAAAAGGTTGACATCGACCAGGATCAGGAATTGGCCATGCAGTATCAGGTGGATGCCGTGCCAACATTCGTGTTTAAGACCGATAAAGGCGAAGAACGCATGGTGGGTGCCTGCAGTGAGGCCGAGTTTGAAGAGGCTATCAAGAAAGCCTTGCAGTAATACTACCTATCTCTTTTGGTTTTGTCGGGACGGATGCCTGTGATGCTCATAGGCACCTTTTTTCCTTTGATTTTACATGATAGCATGCTATTCAATGCTGTGTGTGCGTCGGTTCGTGGTATGGCCACCAGTGTATAGTGGTCTTTCACTACGATGTTGCCCACTTGTGAAGCTGAGAGATGAGAATTATTCACGATGAATCCCACAATGTCGGCTTTTGAGATTTTCTCTTTTTTGCCCGCCTTGAAGTAGAGGGTGCTCATGTCTGGTTCAAGTTTGTTCAAATGCGGGTTGTTAGGAATTGCTAAAGTTTCATCCACATGAATGAATTGCGGCAGACTCTCGTCGTTATTTTTCATGACAATCACTTCGCCACATTTCTGGACGCGGGCGGTGCGTCCGTTACGGTGGGTGAACACGTCGGCAGTCGTGGGCAGATGATAATGAATGATGTGAGTCACATTCTCAAAGTCAAGTCCGCGTGCGGCAAGGTCGGTAGCCACCAGTACCCTGATGCTGCCGTTGTTGAATAATGCTACTGCTTTTTCGCGGTCAAATTGTTGCATTTCGCCATGATAGCCACCAGCCGAGATGTGACGGGTGTTGAGAGTGCGACAAACGGGGTCGACAGTATCTCTGTAGTTAACAAAGACAACGGTGTGCTGACTAGCAGGAAATGATAATAACAGGCGGCATAGTGCATCAGTTTTTTCAGTTTCGTCACATTCAACTAGTTTCACCTTGATGCGTTGCGATATGTCCTTGTTGCCGGCCTCAAGAAAGTTGAGCACGCAAGGTTGCTTGAGCTTGATGAACGAAGGCCAAGACTCTATTCTGGTGGCCGATGTAAACATTCGTTTTTCAAGATGTTTCATGGGTTCCAGCACCTGCTTCATCTCCTCTTCAAATCCCAGTTCAAGGCATTTGTCAAATTCATCGACAACTAGAAACCGCACTCTGTCGAGGGCAATGTTGCCACGCTTCAGGTGGTCGAGTATGCGTCCTGGAGTGCCCACCAGGATGGTAGGGGTTGGATATAGCGAGAGCTTTTCTTCTTCCATACGATGTCCGCCAAACACGCATGTCACTTTGAACCCCTGTGCCAGGGTACGCATGATTTCACTCACTTGCAGAGCCAGTTCTCGTGAAGGGGTGATGACTATTGCCTGCGGATTGGTGGCAACAGTGGTCGATAGGTTGAGAATGAGCGGGGTGGCAAAAGCCATAGTCTTGCCACTACCAGTATGAGAATAGAGAATAATATCGTTAGCTTGTGCCCATGCTTCAAAGGCTTCTTTTTGCATGTGATTCAACGCCGTGATACCGTGGGCGTGATTGGCTCTTTGTAATAGGGCGTCAATAGTCATTGGCTTCTGAATTATTTGATGGCAAGACTATAGCGACACCCCGGCAGCGTCATTATCAGTCCGCGGCACTCGAGTTCGACGAGTGTGCTCATAATCTTGTAGACAGGCCAACCCAGAGTTTCGGCGAGCATATTCACATGGGTATCGCCCTTTTGTTTGAGCAGGTTGACGATAACGCTCTCTTCTTCGTTCAGTTGTGGGAAGAGCTCGAGTTCACGATTCTCAGATTTCTCGACAGTCGATTCCCATCCCATGGCATCGAGAAGATCGGTGGCTGAGGTGATAAGTCCAGCCTGATTGTTTTTGATGAGTCTGTTGCAGCCCTTAGAATACTCATCATTGATGCGTCCGGGCACGGCAAAGACATCGCGATTATAACTTGTGGCGATATTGGCGGTTATCAGAGCACCTCCCTTGTCGGCCGATTCCACTACAATGGTGCAGTCACTCAATGCTGCTATGATGCGGTTGCGTGCCACGAAGTTGCCCTTGTGGATTTCGTCTTGCGAGGTGTAGTCGCTCACGATGCGGCCACCCTGGTGCACGATTCTTGCAGCATCGTTGCGGTGGTTTGAGGGATAAATCTTGTTGAGTCCACGTGCTTGAACCCCTATTGTCGGCAGGCCATACTTCATCGAGGCTCGGTGAGCACAGATGTCGACACCATAAGCCAATCCGCTCACTATCACCGTTCCGGGCAATAAGTCGGCTAGCTCACTTACAAACTTGTCGCAAAACCTCCGGCCATATTCTGTAATGTGCCGAGTGCCCACAATGCTCACTATGTGTGCGGCATTCATGTCGCAATCGCCAGTAGAGTAGAGCAAAATCGGGGCATCGCTTGCCTGAGCGAGACGCACAGGAAAGTCGCTATCGGTAAAATAGGTGACCTGAATATTCTTTTCAATCACAAAATCAACTTCGCGCTTGGCCTTTTCAAGGCACTCCAGTCTGTATCCTTTTTCCTGAATTTTACTGTTGCTGCCCGTGAGTCGCTTGAGTTGCCCTTCAGTCATTTCGAAGAAATCCCTCTCGCAGGGAATCACTTCCAGCAACTTGCGTCCCAGGTCATAGCCCATGCCACGTATGGAGGCAAACGCAATTCGATATGTGAGCTCGTCGTGATTCATGACAGATGGTTCTTGAACACTTCCTTGAACTTGTCGCCTCTGCTCAACTTTCCATTTTCGATGGCAATCACGCTAACTATGGCCTGAAGTGATAATTCGCCCGATTCCTTGTCAAACAAGTCCTGATGGAACACAAAACGCACTCCCTGCATTTCAAGCCAGAGCTTGCTGACTACGGTCTCGCCGCTGCGCATGGGACGCTTGTAGTCGGCCTCGATGCGGTTCAACATGGGTATGATACCATCATCACGCATTTGCTTGAACGAGTAGCCCACATGCTCGCAAAAGCAATGGCGGGTGTATTCGAGATAATGCAGATAGATGGCATTGTTGACAACTCCTTCTGAATCAAGTTCGTAATCACGCACAGGTATTTCTAACTCGTAGATATATTTGTCCATTTCAATATTTTTAATTTTCAAAGTTACAATAAATTTTGATAATAGAGACCAGTTTTGTAATTTTGAAGTCTAAAACCAAGTTATTTTTGTGATGAAAAAGATATTTATTGCTTCATTGCTGTTGTTTTCGGCCATAGGTGCATGGGCATGCACATCGGCCATCGTATCGGGCAGGCTCACTGCTAACGGCCGACCTCTGCTCTGGAAGCATCGTGACACTGGCGACCAGAACAATCGTGTGGAACGCAAGGTGGCCAAGAATGGAAAATATGAGTTCATCGCGGTGTTTGATTCTCGCGACTATAAGGACTCGGCAGCGTGGATGGGCTTTAACGAGAAAGGCTTTGCTATCATGAACACGGCCTCCTATAACTTGAATAAAGATAATGTGAAAGAAAAGGACATGGACAAGGAGGGTGTGGTGATGAAAAAAGCGCTCGAGGAATGTGTCACCGTCGACGACTTCGAGGCCCTGCTTAAAAGGTTGAAAAAACCGCTGGGCGTAGAAGCCAACTTTGGTGTGATTGATGCCCAGGGCAATGGCGCCTATTTCGAGACAGGCAACTACACCTATAAGAAATATGACTTGAAAGATGCGCCCGACGGCATATTAACCCGCACAAACTATTCCTATAGCGGTCGCCCTGATGAGGGATATGGTTACATTCGTGAAAAGAATGAGCAGCACTTGCTTGCCAAGCACATCACGGCTCACGACTTCACGCCAGCTGTTTTCACTGAGGAACTTTCACGCACATTCTACCACAGCAAACTTGATAAGGACTTCACTTATAGTGGTGAGAAGTGGATTGTTGATCAGGATTTTATCCCGCGTCGCATCTCCACAGCCACCATGGTGGTAGAAGGCGTTTTGCCAGGCGAAGACCCCACACTCACCACCATGTGGATAGGACTTGGCTATGCTCCTTGCTGCGAAATCAGGCCCGTGTGGGTGGGCGAGGGAGGCTTGCCTGTCGAGCTCACTGGAAGTGGCCCCAAGCGTCACTCGACGTTATGTGATGAAACGCAAAAGCGCAAAGAAGAGATCTTTTCCATTCGTCGCGGCAACGGCGAACATTATATCAACCTGACTAAACTCTATAACGTGGAAGGCACAGGCTATTGTCAGATACTCATTCCCAAGAATATGGAAACCTATCGAAAGGGATATGAGGAACTGGCTCGTCGCCGCGAAGCGTTAAAACAAAAAACACATTAAAATAATGAGTCTTTTATCATCGGGTGTCGTAACCATAGGGTTACTGATCATCTCAAATGTGTTGATGACCTTCGCTTGGTATGGTCATCTGAAACTGCAGAACATGGGTGTCTCAACCCATTGGCCGCTCATCGTTGTCATTCTGTTTTCGTGGGGCATAGCGTTTTTTGAATACCTGTTTATGATACCTGCCAACCGCATTGGCTACATAGAGAATGGCGGGACCTTCTCGCTCATGCAGCTCAAGGTGGTTCAGGAAGTGATATCGCTCTCGGTGTTCACGATTTTTGTAATCGTGTTCTTCAAGGGGGAGGCTTTGCACTGGAATCATTTTGTAGCCTTTGGGTTACTGATAGCGGCAGTATTCTTTGCTTTTCTTGAATCAAAATAGGCATTTTCGGCTTTTTTTAGTATATTTGCATTATTAATAATAATTACATAATTCATTATGAAAAGAATAATGTTAGTGTTCGGAACCCGCCCTGAGGCCATTAAGATGGCTCCGCTGGTGAAGGAGTTCCAGAAACACCCCAACGAAGTTGAAACCATAGTGTGTGTCACTGGCCAGCACCGTGAAATGCTCGACCAAGTGCTTCAGATATTTGATATCACGCCTGACTATGACCTGAACATCATGAAGGCCGGCCAAGACCTCTATGATGTGACAACCCGAGTACTGTTGGGCATGCGTGACATTCTGCAGCAGGTGCATCCCGACGTGGTGCTGGTGCATGGCGACACCACCACAAGCACTGCAACGGCACTGGCTGCCTTCTATCAGCAGATTCCCGTTGGACATGTTGAGGCAGGTTTGCGCACTCACAATATCTATAGCCCCTGGCCCGAAGAGATGAATCGCCAGATAACGGGCCGCATCACCACTTTCCATTTTGCCCCGACCCCCCTCAGCAGGCAGAACTTGCTGGATGAAGGCACTCCCGATGCTAACATTACCGTGACGGGCAATACCGTGATCGATGCTCTGCACATGGTTATCAAAAAAATCAAGAACAATCAGGAACTGGGTGTTGAATTGCAAAACAAGCTGAAGGCCGACGGTTATGACATAAATCGCCTGAACGATGGATCCCGTCGACTGGTGTTGATAACGGGTCATCGCCGCGAAAACTTTGGCGAGGGATTCTTGAACATTTGCAATGCCATCAAGACGCTGAAGGAGAAATATCCCGATGTGGACTTTGTTTATCCCATGCACCTTAATCCTAATGTGCGTCGTCCTATCCATCAGATTTTTGGCGACGATTTAAGTGATTTGGGCAATATGTTCTTCATTGAACCCCTCGAGTATTTGAGTTTCGTGTTCCTCATGGAGAAATCGCACATTGTGCTGACCGACAGCGGAGGCATACAGGAAGAAGCCCCCGGCATAGGCAAACCCGTGCTGGTGATGCGTGACACAACTGAGCGCCCCGAAGCCCTCGAGGCGGGTACCGTGCTGCTTGTGGGAACCGACTACGACAAGATTGTGAACAATGTGTCGAACCTGCTCGACAATGAAGCCGACTATCAGCGCATGAGCCGTGCCAACAACCCCTATGGCGATGGATTGGCTTGTGGTCGAATAGTTAATAAACTGATAAATTGATTTCAATATGAAAAAGAAAATATTAGTGACCGGCGGAACTGGCTTCATAGGTTCGCACACTACGGTTGAATTGCAGAATGCGGGTTTTGATGTGGTGATTATCGACAACCTGTCGAACAGCAACATTGAGGTGCTCGATGGCATTGAGAAGATTACAGGCATCAGGCCCGTGTTTGTGGAAGGTGATTGTACTGATATCAACACCCTGCACAAACTTTTTACTGAGAATCCCGGAATTAACGGCATCATTAATTTCGCAGCAAGCAAGGCCGTAAATGAGTCGGTGCAGAAGCCCATTCTGTACTATCGCAATAATCTTAACATTCTGCTCAATCTGCTTGATCTCATGCCCGTATATGGGGTGAAGGGATTTGTGTTCTCTTCGTCCTGTACCGTATATGGTGAACCCGATGAGAATCCCATTACCGAGAGTGCGCCCACCAAAAAGGCTACATCGCCTTACGGAGCTACCAAGCAGATTTGCGAGGACATCATTACCGACTTCATCAAGTCGGGCGCACCCATCAAGGCAATTCTGTTGCGCTACTTCAATCCTATCGGGGCTCATCCCAGCGCCGAGATTGGAGAATTGCCCAATGGCGTGCCTCAGAATCTTGTGCCATACTTGACCCAGACTGCTATAGGTGTGAGGCCCATGCTGAATGTGTTTGGTAACGACTACAACACTCCTGATGGGTATTGTATACGCGATTTCATTAATGTGGTAGACTTGGCCAAGGCTCATGTCAAGGCGCTTGAACGAATGCTTGATGATAAATCAGATGAATCGCTGGAAATCTTCAATATAGGCACTGGTAATGGGCTCTCGGTGATGCAGCTCATCAATGCCTTTGAAAAGGCTACCGGTGTTCCTGTACCTTACAAGATTGTGGGCAGGCGTGAAGGTGACATAGAGCAAATATGGGCCGACCCCACGCGTGCCAACGAGGTGCTGGGCTGGAAGGCCGAAGCCACTGTTGAGGACACCATGCGAAGTGCATGGAAGTGGCAACAGCATCTGCGCGAAAAAGGCATTATGTGATTTTCATGTTAAAGAGGGAATTGCTATAATATTTCATGAAGTGTGGCTGAAGACTTGCACATAGAGCCCGACTTGAAAGCGAAAACCGCTAAAGGGCTGCTTTGGGGTGGAGTGGGCAACGGATTGATTCAGTTGCTCAATCTTGTCTTTGGCATTTTTCTGGCACGACTGCTCACACCGCACGACTACGGTATGGTGGGTTACCTTACCATCTTCAGTGTGCTTGGTAGCTCCATTCAGGAATGTGGTTTCACAAATGCGCTTGTCAATCAGAAGACCATTCGTCATGATGACTACAATGCAGCTTTCTGGTTTTCCATTTTCTTGGGAATCTCCTGTTATCTGATTCTGTTTTTTACAGCACCGCTCATAGCCGATTTCTATGGAGAACCTCGGTTGGTGCCGCTCTCTCGTTTCCTTTTCTTGAGTTTTGTGATTTCGAGTACTGTCACAGCCCACAACGGCTATATGATGAAGCAGCTCATGGTGAAGCAAAAGACGCTTTCTCAAGTGATAGGCCTCACAGTCTCGGGAATCGTGGGTGTGATTCTTGCATTCAACGGATTTGCTTATTGGGGCATTGCCACACAGACGGTATCATACGTTCTCGTCTATGCCATTTGCATGTGGTGTTTCTCGCCCTGGCGACCCTCGTTCCATTTCAATTTCGAACCATTGAAAAGAATGATTGGTTTCAGTTCAAAAGTGTTGATTACGAACATCTTTATTCATGTCAATAACAACATCTTCACCGTATTGCTGGGTCGACTCTACACTTCACGCGATGTGGGCAACTACACTCAGGCTGCCAAGTGGAACCAGATGGGCTATTCTCTCATAGGCAACATGATACAAGGTGTGGCGCAACCAGTGCTCAAGGAAGTGGAAGATGACAAGGAACGACAGTGCCGCGTGTTTCGCAAAATGTTGCGCTTTACCGCTTTTGTGAGTTTCCCTGCGATGCTCATCTTGGCGTTGGTCGCTAAAGAGTTCATTACCATAGCCATTACCGAGAAGTGGATTACCAGTGCTCTCATCATGCAGATGCTATGCGTGTGGGGAGCATTTTTCCCGATAGGCACACTTTATACCAATATGATTCTCAGTAAGGGCAAATCAGGAGTGTATATGTACGGAACCATTTTACTGGGGTTGGTGCAACTGGCAGTGCTTATTGCAACTGCACAATATGGCATTACCGTCATGATTATTGCCTTTGTCATCGTGAATGTGCTTTGGCTGCTTGTGTGGCATTATTTCGTGCATCGTTATATAGGGCTCTCGTTATGGAATGCTTTGCTCGATGTGGTTCCGTTTGCCCTTGTAGCATTAGGTTCAGTTATAGCCACTCATTTCATAACCCTATCAATTACCAACATCTATGTGCTGCTCGTCGTACGGTTGCTCTTGTCGGCCGGCATCTATCTGGGTGTCATGAAACTGCTCAATGCCCAGATTCTTAACGAGGCAATCAATTATGTTTTCAAGAAACGCAAGAAATCACTATGACAACTGATTTGGCTCCCATCGTGCTGTTTACATATAACAGGGCGAGACACACACGCAATCTCATAGAGTCGCTACTCAAGAATGAAGAGGCCGCTTCAAGCCATCTTCACATATACTGCGATGGTCCCAAAAATGATGACGATGCGCAAGCTGTGGCATCAGTTCGCGACTATGTGCATTCCATTCAGGGTTTTGCCCAGGTTGAGATTATAGAGAGCGATAAAAATAGGGGATTGGCCAATTCGGTGATAGCTGGTGTGACCGATGTGGTGAACCGCTATGGCAAGGTGATTGTACTTGAAGATGATCTGGTGGTAGCCCCATTCTTTCTTAAGTTTATGAACGATGCGCTTCGAGTCTATGCCAACGAGCCTCGTGTGGGACACATCCAGGCATGCGACTTCACACAAGATGCCTCATTGCCGCCCACATTTCTTATCAAATGGACTGGCAGCTGGGGGTGGGCAACATGGCAGCGGGCATGGAAACTGTTTAATCCTGATGGAGTTCAACTGCTGAAACAGTTGGAAGATAGAGGTCTCACGCGCACATTCGACTTCAATGGCAACTATCCCTTCACCCGCATGCTTCGGCGCCAGATTGCCGGCCAGAATAATTCTTGGGCTATCAGGTGGAATGCCACTCTATTCCTGAAAGATATGCTCTCGCTCAATGTGGGCCGTTCGCTTGTCAACAATAATGGCTTTGACGGCACGGGCACAAATTGTGGTGGGGGAGACCTCTACCAGTCTAATCTTTGGTTGGAACCATTGCCCGTAGTCAAGATTCAACCCATTGAAGAAAATATAGAGGCACGCAAAATTTTTGCCAGTTATTATCATCGCACTAATGGTTTTTGGGCAAAAGTGTTCAGGCGTTTAAAAAGAACGCTTAAAGGGGATTTTGGCAAGTAGTTGAAAATTAATGGAATAGAGGTGTTGCTCTTTTTGCGTGATGCCTTTCTTGTAAAAAATTGTGATTGTTGAAAAATTTTTTTTGAAAAATATATAATAAAATTTGCAAGACTGCGTTATTTAATTGAAAACATTTTAAAACCAGTCTGCCTATGCAAAAAACCTCTACTCAAGAAAATTGTGAAATTAAAGAAAACGTAATGACCGAAAAGGGGCCCAAACAGAGCACTATCGACTTCCTGAAGCAGTTTGCCAGAGTCTATACATGTGTTGCCTTATTGCCCAACGGACTTGAAACGATCATTCCAAATTAATCAATCGGTTTTCCGTAATTTCACATCATTCATACTGAATGAAAAATTAAAAGGTGTGGTTCCGACAGGGAGCCACACCTTTATTATTCATGAGTGCACTTGAGTGCTAAACTTTAGCTGATGCCAAGGATGGCGTTGATGATGAGGGTCACGTCCATCACGTCCACCTTGGTGTCGCCATTCAAGTCGGCGTTGTCGAAGTTGAACGGACTGGGGTTCTTGCCCAGGATGTAGTTGATTACTGTGGTAACATCGTTCACATCTACGGTGCCGTCGCCGTTTGCATCACCAGGCTTCACAGTCACATCGTCTGGAATGTCGTTGAGGCTTGCTGTCTGTTCCTCGTTGTTATAGATGACCTTGTGGACGGGGCCGAGATAGACATCGCCTTCCCAATATTCGGCGGGATAGTCGAGCAGGTCCTCGTTCTCCTCTGTGAGCTCATCAACGTAGCCTTTGAAGATCCAGAAAGCATCATACTTCCACATGCCATCGGTTACCATGGTTTGTGAACCAGAAACGATGGCACATTCTTCGTTGTTCACATCCCAAGCAACCATGTTCCAACCGCGAACCATGGGTTGGGTGGTGTGGCGCTTGACAGTACCAGCATCGGTGCGCCAACGAACGCCATGACCTACATACTGCTCAGAACCGTCGCCATAGACCATGGCCTGGATGACAGCATTCTTGCCTTGAGCATTTGAGTAATAGCTTGCACCATCAGTTGCGCGGTTGTAGCAGCGTCCACCCCAGTAAGGATCACTGGTATCGGGGTCATACTGATAGTGAATTTGCATAGAAGAGGGCACATCGCTGCTATAGGTAAGTGACGATTGAGCATAGTACTGGTTCTCTGGATCTGTGAAACCTTCTGATGAACCAGAACCAGTAATGGATGCGAACCAGTCAGCTGCCACATATTCGCCAATCATCTGCACATTCGATTTTTCAGTGCGGTACTCCGAGAGGAACTTGAAGGTCTTGGGTTCGCTCACATTACCGGCGAGGTCGGCAAAACCACCCTTCACAGATACCTTAAAGCACTTGTCGCGTGGAATGTCCTGATTGAGATAGTAGTGGAGAACAGAAGCGTGGCGTACAACAGCATGTGAGAGTGTGCCTTCATACGAGACGCCATCGGCATCAACGAGTGTGATGGCATCGACAGCCTCATCTTCGTTCCAGTCAAGCTCTTCATTGAACTCAACGCGAATGACGGGACGCAGGGTGTACTTCATAGTCTCGTTCTCGGTAGGAGTAGTGTTGACGATGTAAGGAGCCTCCACATCGGGCGGAATGGTTACAAAGGCAAACACATAGTTGCCGCCTTCCACTCCGTCACCGTCGCCATCAAGGAACTGGCCAGTCTGGCTATTCTTGGCAATAGAGCCGTCGATGGTGATGACATAATCCATGTCTTCGAGGAGCTGGTTAATATTGATGCGCAGCGTGTAGTCATTATCCCACGAAAGTGTGACTTGGCCGTTATGGTTGATGCTGAATGCTTGCTCCACGCTCGTTTTGTCCATATTGCGCGAGAAAGTGAGCACGATGTCATCACGCTTGTTCACAGCATCGGGATTATACACTGTGTTTCCAGAGACTATGGCAGGAGCGATGTTGGTGAGCTGTATGTTGCCCCAAGTAACATTGTCGCCTGAGAGCCCTTGTGGGTCGCTCTGCATGGTCACGGTTTGAGTGGCGGAGGTAAAGCCCGGGCAAGAGTAAGTGATTTCATACTGCTGGCCAGGGACAAGGTCTTCGAACAGGAAGAAACCATTGTGGACGATACCATCATGAGTCACATAGTTGTGGAAGAGAGATTCGTAGCTATCGGTTACCACCGTTTCGCCATTCACGGTTACTGTTACGCCATCAATGCCCTGTCCGTTCTCGCTATTGGTGACCACACCAGCGAGCATCACCAGGTCTTCAGGGCGTGGCAGGTTGCAGTATTCCATGATGGAGCGGAATGTGCCGAAGGCTTCCAGGTGCTTGTAGCTCTCATTCATGTTCAAGCCTTGCTGCACGGGATGGGTGTGGAATCCACCTTCGCTGAGCAACGAAGCCATGTTGGTGCGACGGTTTACCGAGAGGTAGGGATACTGGTTATCATGGGTATAGACATCGCCGTTATAGTACACGCGGTCATAATAGTTGCCACGGGTGCCAGTATTATACATCACGCCAGTGAGGTTGGGACAAAGAATGTCGCCGTAGCGTTTGCCTCCATGAGGGGTCTTCTCGATATATTCGCCATTCAGTTTCCAGCCGCCAAACAGGAACAAGGTGGTATTCTGGCCGCCACCTGCATCAGAGTGGATGGAGTAGAAGAAGTCGGCACCCCAGGCATTCGCCATGTCGGAACGCTCTTCGAGGCTTACATTATCCTGATCGTCATCACGGGTCATCTGGATTGTTGTTTCGTCGGCAGTAGTGTAACGAAACAAGAACTCGCGAGTTGCAAGACCCACACGCAGCACTTTTTGTGCTTCAGAATAGCCAAAGAGACCATTATTCTCGTGTCCGGAGTGACCCGGGTCGAGCCACAGTTTGAAATCACCCCAATCCTGTTGTGTTTGAGCGTTAGCTCCCATTGCCATGCAACCTAATGCAGCAATGAAGATATATTTCGACAGATTTTTCATGATTTCATCAGTATTTTAAGTCAATAACATAAATGCAGCCGTCGGTGTCGTTGTCAAACGCCACTTTCTTGCCATCGGGAGATACCGCAATGGTCACAGGAATAGCCTGGGTATTGGGCGTGATGTTCACGGCCGAACCATTAGAGGTATTAACACAGAAGATGTCGGACTTGGTGAACACATCGCCATTGTCTTCGATGCGGGTCACCATCACATTCACATTGTCGGGAAGCCATGAGGCATGAGATCCTTTTCCCAGCGACTTCACATTGGAACCGTCGGCATCACACACAAACAAGCCCTTGCCCACAATCTGGAAAGCAATCTTGCTGCCGTCGGGTGACAAGGCAGGATTAAGTACCATCTTACCAGAATACTGATTCAGGCTTGAAATCAACTCGGTAGCATGCAGGGGATCATCGAGCATGGTCTGTAGCACTGTGTTGCTTTGCTTCATTGCTTTTGAAGGCTTGAAGTCGCGCACTGCGGGAGCCACTTCGCTGATGGCTCTTGTTTTTACATTCACATTCTCGATGCGTGTCATACGACGGTTATCCGCCATCGTGTAAGGTGTAGAGGTGATGTTTTGCGCATCACTCCAGGTCATTTTGTAACCGGCACCAAGGGCATCCGACACCTGCTTGAGGTTGGAACCGTCGGCATCAGCAACATAAATGCCGATGAAGTTGTCACCGGTCACAGCAATCTTAGAGCCGTCGGGCGACCAGGTGGGCGCCATCAGGCCATGCTCTGCCTTAATGAGCAGTTGCGGGTTGCCAAACGACTTGGGTTGTGCCCAAAGGCTTCCGCAAACACACATGAAGGCGGTTGCAAGTAGTAAGCTTTTTTTCATGTTGTTGTTAATTAATATAAGAGTTAAAAAAGTTTATGTAGATTACGTATTTCCAATAACTAAAAAACCGCTATAACAGGCACATAAATGTGTGCGTGTCATTCACGGTCAAGCATCTTAGAAAAACATCGGCTAATTTAATGATTAATTATGAGTCCTACAAGTTTTTTTTATTTTTTTTGCTTGATGCGATCATTCCTGAATAAATGTGTAAGCATCCTTGAGTTTTATCGTTCAGGTGTTTTTGTCGTGGTTTCCATTCGCCTGTGGAGCTTGTCGATGCAAGGTTGATGGTTTGTGTGGCATATCGGCTGTTGATGCGGTCAATGGCCTGCATCAGCCGGTTCTGCTTGTTGTGGTCTTCTTTGTCAAACAGGTTGAACTGCACCGTTTTTTCAGGTTTGATGTTGAGTAACATAACGCCCGCCTTGCGATAGGCAAAACCTTCCTTAAAAATACACGAGAATGCCTGCAGGGCATAGTGCACAATGGTGAGGGCACTTGACGATGGGGTGGCGAGATTCAACTGGCAGGAGTTGGAGTAGAAGGGCACATCTTCGCGATAGCGATCGCCACGCACATACACCATCACTGTGCCAGCCACTGAACCCTCACGACGCAATTGCCTCGAGCAGTGTTCGGCAAAGTGCACCACTGCTGCCTGCACCTCGTTGCGACTGGTGATTAGCCCGCCAAAGGTGCGTGAGTTCATAATGCTCTTGTGTGCTATGGTCACCGGACTGGCGGCCGTGCAGTCAATCCCTTTCAGCTCGGCATGAGTGTGAGCCACCGTGATGTTGTAGAGCGAACGGATGAGCGATGTGGGGTACTCGACAAATTGTGCGGCAGTGGCAACGCCTCGGTTATGGAGCGATTCGGTGAGCCGACGGCCTATGCCCCACACATCTCCAATGGCGGTTTTTTCGAGTGCCGAGGCAATCTTGCTGGCATCAGTGAGTCCATACACACCTTGGGTTGTGGTTGGGTTCTTTTTGGCTATGTGACTGGCAATTTTTGCCAATGTGCGGGTAGGGGCGTAACCAATGCTCACAGGAATACCCACATATTTATATATTCTCTCCACGAGGTCACGCAGGAAACGCTCATTTTGAGCGGGGTCGTTGAATGGCGCTTGAAAAAAGGCTTCATCGACTGAATATACTTCAAGGCGTTCACAGTTGCGCCCCAAAAGCGACATGATGCGCAAAGATATGTCGTGATACAGTGTGTGGCGTGCCGAGAGTTGCACAACCTGCGAGAAGTTGGCGCTGCCTGTGTGTTTCTTGATTTGAAACGCAGGGCAACCCATAGGAATCCCCATTGCCTTTGCCTCGTTGCTGCGTGCAATCACGCAACCGTCGTTGTTCGACAGCACCACCACAGGTCGCCCGTTGAGTGTGGGGTCATAGAGACGCTCACACGACACAAAGAAGTTGTTACAGTCAGCAAGGCAATACATCAGGCAGATAGGGGATAGCTGGATTACAGTTTCTTGATGATGTGGGAGACAACGCCCCAAATCTGGAAGTTGTTGTCGCCATTCACATGCAGTTCAGGGAATCGCTTGTTGGCTGGTACAAGGTAGATGCCGTCAACCCTGATTGACACACGTTTCACAGTGAATTCCCCATCGATGAAACACACGGCAATGCAGCCGTCGTGTGGGGTAAGTGAGCGGTCTATGAGCAGCAGGTCGCCCTCGTTAATGCCACTATCAATCATAGAATTGCCTATCACACGGGCGCAGAAAGTGGCCTCAGGATTCGATATCAGTTCATCGTTCAAGTCAATGGTGTCGCCAAAGCTGCCTTGAGCCGGACTTGGGAAGCCGGCTTGTATCTGGCTGTCGAAGAATTGCAGCGACACTGGCTCTTGTTCTATGGAGTTAATTTCAATTTCGTTCATGTTAGCAAAGATAGAGAAAAAAAGGAGCTTTTACAAATAAAAAATCGTTATTCATGTTCATTCCTTCATATGGTTGAATAAGTGAGATTTGAAATAAAGTGTTTGGGGAAACAAAAATTATCACTAATTTTGTAGAAAAATAATGACCACTTAAAACCATTATCAACAATGAAAAATGTATTAAACACAAACAATGCCCCAGCGGCTATTGGACCTTACAGCCAGGGCATCGAAGCCAATGGCATGATTTTCCTTTCGGGCCAGCTGCCCATCGACCCCGCAACAGGTGCCTTCCCTGAAGGGGGCATCAAAGAGCAAACCCGTCAATCGCTACTTAATGCCCAGTCTATCCTCAAGTCGGCAGGTCTTGACCTGTGCAATGTTGTGAAGACCACTGTGCTGCTCTCTGACATTGCCAACTTTGGCCCGATGAACGAGGTTTATGCCGAGTTCTTTGAACAGCCATTCCCGGCACGCTCGGCCTTTGCCGTGCGAGACTTGCCCAAGGGCGCCCTTGTTGAGATTGAGTGCATTGCCGCCAAGTAACAAGGTTTTATTACTACTTATATAAAAAAGGTGCGACCCACATGAGTCGCACCTTTAATTATGTTGTTTGGAAATCTCTTATCCTTCCACTGCTGCCTGTGCGGCTGCAAGACGTGCGATGGGCACGCGATAAGGAGAGCAAGAAACATAGTTCAGGTTGAGCGAAGCGCAGAACTTCACGCTGCTGGGCTCGCCACCGTGCTCACCGCAGATTCCTACGTTCAAGTCGGGGTTAGCTGCACGGCCTTTGCGGGTAGCCATCTCTACGAGCTGGCCCACACCTTCCTGATCAAGAACTTCAAACGGATCGACCTTGAGGATGCCGAGGTTCTTGTAAACGGCAAGGAACTTGGCGGCATCGTCGCGCGAATAACCGAAGGTCATCTGCGTGAGGTCGTTGGTTCCGAATGAGAAGAAGTCGACGACTTCAGCAATCTGGTCGGCTACGAGAGCGGCACGCGGAATCTCAATCATTGTACCCACCTTGTAGGCAACGGTCTCGCCACGCTCGGCAAACACCTTCTTGGCGGTAGCGTTGATGATGTCGGCCTGCATCTGAATCTCGGCCTTGACACCGATGAGGGGCACCATGATCTTGGGATGCACCTTCACGCCCTTGGCTTGCATGTTAAGGGCGGCCTCGATAATGGCGCGAGCCTGCATCTCGGTGATTTCGGGATAAGTGTTGCCCAGACGGCAGCCACGATGACCCAGCATGGGGTTGAATTCTTCGAGTCCGTCGCAAATGAGTTTCACTTCTTCGAGTGTGCGACCTGTCTGTTCAGCGAGTTCACGCATGGTTTCGAGCTGATGAGGTACAAACTCGTGCAGAGGGGGATCGAGCAGGCGGATGGTCACTTCATAACCGTCCATAGCCTTGAAGATACCTTCAAAGTCGCCACGCTGCAAGGGGAGAAGCTTATTGAGGGCCACACGGCGCGAAGCTTCGTCGGGAGCGATAATCATCTCGCGCATAGCTTTGATGCGGTCGCCTTCGAAGAACATGTGCTCGGTGCGGCACAGACCAATACCATGAGCACCCAGTTCACGAGCCTTCTGAGCATCGCGGGGTGAGTCGGCATTGGTGTAGACATCCATCTTGCTGTATTTTTCGGCGAGTGTCATTACTGAAGCGTAGTCACCGCTCAGGTCGGGATCAACAGTGGCAACAGGACCGTCATAGACTTGACCGGTACTGCCGTTGATTGAAATCCAATCGCCTTCTTTATAGGTCTTGCCGCCCATTTCAACTGTGCGAGCCTTGTAGTCGACCTTGATGGTGCCGGCGCCAGAAACGCAGCACTTGCCCATACCGCGAGCTACCACAGCAGCGTGCGATGTCATACCACCACGAGCGGTGAGAATACCTTGAGCCACGCTCATGCCACGCAGGTCTTCAGGAGAAGTCTCAATGCGCACCATGATCACTTTCTTCTTGCGAGATGCCCATTCTTCAGCATCGTCGGCAAAGAACACGATTTGTCCGCTTGCAGCGCCAGGACTTGCGGGAAGACCCTTGGCCATGACCTTGGCTTGCTTGATTGCGGCCTTGTCAAACACGGGGTGAAGGAGTTCGTCCAGTTTCTGAGGTTCCATGCGTTTGATCACGGTCTTCTCGTCGATCTTGCCTTCGCGGAGCAGATCCATGGCAATCTTCACCATAGCAGCGCCGGTGCGCTTGCCGTTACGGGTCTGGAGCAGCCAGAGCTTACCGTCCTGAATGGTGAACTCCATGTCTTGCATGTCGCGATAGTGCTCTTCGAGGCGGTGCTGAATCTCAACGAGCTGAGCAGCACATTCGGGCATCGACTCTTCGAGAGAAGGGAATTCAGCCTTGCGCTGTTCTTCGCTGATGCCTTGCAGCTGAGCCCAGCGGCGGCTGCCTTCAGTCATGATCTGTTGGGGTGTGCGTACACCAGCCACAACGTCTTCACCTTGAGCATTGATAAGGTATTCACCATTGAAGATGTTTTCGCCGGTAGCAGCGTCGCGAGAGAAGCAGACGCCAGTAGCAGAGTTGTTGCCCATGTTGCCATAGACCATAGCCTGCACATTCACAGCGGTACCATATTCTTCGGGAATCTGGTTCATCTTGCGGTAGAGGATGGCGCGCTCGTTGTTCCAGCTATCGAACACAGCATAAATAGCGCCCCAAAGCTGATCCCAAGCACTGGTGGGGAAGTCCTTGCCAGTGTTGTCTTTTACAGCCTTCTTGAACAGTTCAACCAAATTCTTGAGGTCGTCAACTTCGAGTTCGGTATCGAATTTCACGCCTTTTTCCTTCTTCACGTTCTCAATGATTTCTTCAAATGGGTCGATGTCGGTCTTGTTCTTGGGCTTCATGCCAAGCACCACATCGCCATACATCTGCACGAAACGACGATAGCTGTCCCATGCGAAGCGGGGGTTACCCGATTTCTCGGCCAGCGTTTCGGCAACAGCGTCGTTAATACCCAGGTTGAGCACGGTATCCATCATACCGGGCATCGATACGGGTGCGCCCGATCGAACCGATACCAACTGAGGGTTAGAAGGGTCGTTGAACTTGTTGCCAGTTAAAGACTCGATGTGCTTGATAGCGTTTTCAACATCATTCTTGATGAGTTGAACCACTTCGTCACGTCCTTTTTCGTTGTAGATTTTGCAAATTTCGGTTGTGATAGTGAAGCCGGGAGGAACAGGAACACCAATGAGATTCATCTCAGCAAGGTTGGCACCTTTGCCGCCAAGAAGATCTTTCATGTCGGCGCGACCTTCAGCTTTACCATTTCCGAATGTGTAAATTGTTTTCATTAAATGATAAAATTTTTATGAATAATAAATTTTAAGCAAAAAAGGGGGATTGTAGAAATCCCGTCATGAAAATGCTGAAAAACAACTAATTCAATCGGTTTTGATTCGCAACCAAAACGGTGCATTTTGCAAGGGTTATGACTCGATTGCCATCAAAATCGACAAGAAACAGATGCATACGCTGCATTTTTGACGTGCAAAGTTACTAAAAAAATCTTAATCATCAGGCAAGTAAAGTCATTTTAATGCGTAAATAAAAATATTTTTTAACTAATAGGAGATATTCATTATCTTTGCAGTGCAAAAAACGAGATAAAACAGAATAATTAGATAGACCGTGAGCAGAAAAAGAAGAGAATTGCCGGTTGTCGAGAAACTGGAAATAACAGCGATTGCCGCCGAGGGGAAGAGCCTGGGCCGCTGGAACGATATGGTGGTGTTTGTGCCCTTTGGCGCTCCTGGCGATGTGGTTGATGTGCAATTGACCAAAAAACGTCACTCCTTTGCCGAGGGCAAAATCGTGGCTATGCACACGGTCAGCCCCATGCGTGTGGATCCTTTCTGTGAGCACTATGGCGTGTGTGGTGGCTGCAAATTTCAGCACATCCCTTACCAGCAGCAACTCAAGTTCAAGCAGCAGCAAGTAGAGGATGCCCTTGAGCGTATCGCCAAGGTGCAGTTGCCGGCCATCAATCCCATTTTGGGGTCGGCCAATACATGTTTTTACCGTAACAAACTGGAATTCACTTTCTCCAATAAGTCGTGGCTCACTCGTGAGCAGCTTGAGAGCGATGAGCAGTTCGACGACCGCAATGCGCTGGGCTTTCACATCCCCAATGCCTTCGACAAGGTGCTCGATATCAACAAATGCTGGTTGCAGGACGATGTGTCGAACCAAATCAGGAATTTCATTCGCCTGCATGCCAAGCAGCATGGTTACTCCTTCTTCGACCTGCGTGCCAATCAGGGACTGATGCGCACACTCATGATACGCACCTCAAGCACTGGAGAGGTGATGCTCGTGGTTGTGTTTGGTGCCGATGACAAGACTGCCATTCATGAAATGATGCAAGCCATCAAGGCTGCTTTCCCGCAAATCACCTCGCTGCAGTATGTAGTGAATCTCAAGTGCAACGATTCGCTCAATGACCAGCAGTTTGTGCTATTCTCGGGTCGTGACTACATCGAAGAAGAGATGGAGGGCCTGAAGTTCAGGGTAGGACCTAAGTCATTCTATCAGACCAACTCTGCCCAAGCCTATGAACTCTATAAAGTAGCTCGTCGCATGGCACGGCTTACTGGCAGCGAGCTTGTTTATGACCTTTATACAGGCACGGGTACCATTGCCAACTTCGTGGCCCGGCAGGCCCGTCAGGTGATAGGCATCGAGTATGTGCCCGAGGCTATTGAAGACGCAAAACTCAACTCGCGTGTGAACGGAATAGAGAACACGCTCTTCTATGCCGGAGACATGAAGGACATTTTGACCGACGACTTTGTGCAACAGCATGGTTGCCCCGATGTGATGATTATTGACCCGCCTCGCGCCGGCATGCACGAAGATGTGGTGAAAGTGATATTGAATGCTCAGCCCAAACGACTGGTGTATGTGAGCTGCAATCCTGCCACTCAGGCGCGTGATCTGGCGATGCTTGACGAGAAATATAGCGTGGAAGAGGTCCAGCCGGTCGACATGTTCCCCCACACGCAGCATGTAGAGAATGTAGTGGCTTTAGAGCGCCGATTTTAGGTCGTCAAAAGTAGTGAGACAAGAGTTGTAGAATCGGCGGTCACCCGTCACATCGCGTCCCACAAAGTCAGGTAGGGCATACTGATAATCGGCCGTCGGCAGTTCAATCTCGGCTGTCACCAGTCCTTCGAGTTGGTCATGAAACTCGTCTACTTCCCATTTGTTCCCCTCAAAATATACTATGTGCCTCGTTTTGCTGATGACAGGGGGCGGGCACATCTTTAGCATGGCTTGTGCATCGGCAAGCGGTATGGCATACTCAAATTCATCTCTTGTGGCATTGTCGTTAGGCCCCTTGATGGTGATGAAGCCCTGATTGCCGGCTATCCTCACACGCACAGTGCGTCCTTTTTGGCGAGAAAGATATCCTTGAGCCATGTCGATGGTCTCGCTGCACATTTGTTTGAAACTCTCGTTGCGCACAAGATACTTATGTTCTATTTCCTTGCCCATAATATTATAATGTGATGAATTGAGTTGTTGAAATCCGTATAAAATCATTACTTTTGCAAAATTAAAAATAATCATCGACAACGAAAGCTGTTCATGCAAAAAAATGTGTTCTACATATTGCTGACATTGTTTTTGTGCACCGCCTTTGGGGCTGGTGCGCAGCACTATGTGGAACTGCATGGCGTGGTGAAGGACTCTGTGGCCGATGAACCAGTGCCATATGCTTCTGTGATGGTGAAAGGAACTGGCGAAGGCATCATTGCAAATGTGAAAGGGGAGTTTGCCTTGTCGATGCCCCTCAACTCGGTGCTTAGGGTGCAGGTCTTGGGCTATGAGCCTAAAGAGGTGAGGTTGAGTGAGGTAAAGAATCCTTTTGTCATCTATATCGCCTCCACGAGCCGCATTCTTGACGAGGTGATTATCGACCGCAAGCGCAAGGAGAAATATGAGAAAAAGGGTAATCCTGCTATTGCCTTCATGGAAGATATCCGCCGTCACATGAGGGACGACGACCCTTTGCTCAAGCCCTATTTTGGCTATGACAAATATGAGTTGATGACCTTTGGGCTCAACAATATGAATAGGGAAGAGGAGAACAAACTTCTCAAGAAATTCGACTTTCTGAATGAATATGTCGACACACTCCCCATTACAGGAAAGCCCATTTTGCCTGTATCGGTGACTGAAAATTACTCAAAAGAGTATTTCCGTAATAATCCCAAGGTGCACAAGAGCCTGATTCTTGCCAAGCAACACGAGGGCATTGAAGATGGTTTGGACGCTGCAAGCGTGGAGCGTTTTCTCGACGATGCCGTCAGAGAAATCGATATTTATGATAACGATATTCAGCTTATGCAGAATAGATTCGTTAGCCCACTTTCAAGTATTGGTTCAAGTTTCTACAAGTATTATTTAACCGACACTGTCGATATTGATGGCGACCTGTGTGTGAGGCTGTCGTTTGTTCCTTTCAACCCTGAGTCGTTTGGTTTCATTGGTCGGGTGTATGTGTTGCTCAACGATTCCTCCCGTTTTATCAAGAAGGTGATGATGACCACACCCACGTCGATCAATCTTAACTATGTGAAACGACTTTATATTGAGCAGGATTATGATCGTGCCACCGATGGCAGCCGCCTCAAGACCCGCGACGATGTGACCGTGGAGTTCAAGGTAATCAAGGGCGCACAGGAGTTTTACGCCCATCGCAAGACGCTATATATCAGTCATCATTTTGAACCACCTCTCGACCAATCTATTTTCGATAAAAGCGCGCAGGAAATCATTGCTGACAATGCCACGAGTTTGAGCAAAGAGGAATGGAGCCGTCTGCGTCCGGTAACCGCCAAGACGAAAGATAACGATGTGGGTGGTATGTTGGCTCGCTTGCGCAAGTCGAAGTTCTTCTACTGGACCGAGAAAGTGGCGCTTACGCTGCTCAATGGCTATGTGTCGACCGGCAATCCTAGCAAATTCGACTTTGGTCCGCTCAACACCTTCATCAATTGGAATAAGCTGGAGGGATTCAGGCTCAAGTTGGGCGGTATGACTACGGCAAACCTCAACAATCACTGGTTCGGCAAGGCGTATGTCGCCTATGGTTTCAAGGATGAGAAGCTGAAGTATATGGGTGAAGTTGAGTATTCTTTTAACGAGAAGAAATATCATGGTAACGAGTTCCCGATACATTCATTGAAAGTCTCGCATCAGTATGATGTTGACAAGATAGGGCAGCACTACCAGTTTACAAGTCAAGACAATGCCTTTCTTGCTATTAGACGCAAGACCGACGACAAGATGATATATCTGCGCCGCACCAATCTTGACTACAAACTTGAGTTACTCAATGGCTTGTCGGTCACAGCTGGCATATCTCATCAGCGTCATGAGGCTACGCAGTTTTTGCCCTTTGAGGACGGTTATGGGCAAATGTTCAACCATTACAATACTGCAGGTTTCACAGTTGGATTACGTTATGCTCCAGGCGAGAAATTCTATCAGACCCGCAGTTATCGTTTCCCTATCAATATCGACAATCCCATCATTTCGTTACAGCACACCTATATGCCCAAAGGCTTTTTGGGAGGCGACTTTGAAGTGAACAAGACAGAGTTTGCCATACAGAAGCGTTTCTGGTTCTCAGCCTTTGGCTATACCGATGTGATTGTGAAGGCGGGCAAGATTTGGAGCAAGGTGGCTTATTCCGATTTGATGATACCCAATGCTAACCTGTCATATACCATTCAGCCAGAAACCTACTCGCTGATGAATGCGATGGAGTTTGCTACCGACCAATATGTGTCGTGGGATTTGACCTACTGGATGAATGGCCTCATCTTCAACCGCATTCCGCTGGTCAAGAAACTGAAGTTGCGCGAGGTGTTGTCGTTCCGCGGCATTTATGGCGGTCTTACCAGCAAAAACAATCCTGAGAAAACTGCCGATGTGTATCGATTCCCTGAAACGACAAATTGTCAGCCCATGGGCAAGAAGCCCTATATGGAAATTGGGGTTGGCATTGACAACATTCTTTCGTTCCTGCGTCTGGACTATGTGTGGCGCCTCACCTATCGCGACACGCCAGGTGTCGACCGGAGTGGTTTGAGAGTACAGGTTCACATCGCCTTCTAATTACAGGTCACAATTATTCTGCAACAAAGAACGCCACCTACAGGAATGTGGATGGCGCTTTTCATATTCCGGTTTAACAAAGTGTTATTCGTCGATAAAGCGGCGGTTCAGATCGCTATAGTAGTCGATGCGACGGTCGCGCAGGAAGGGCCACCAGCGACGCACAATCTCTGAACGCTCAAGCGAAACTTCTATAATGGTTTCGGTTTCTTCATCTTGTGATGCCTGATAGAGGATTTCGCCTTGAGGTCCTGCAACGAAGCTGCTTCCCCAGAACTGAATGCCCTGAGTCTGATGGCTCGGGTCGTCTTCAATACCACAGCGATTCACGGTGACTACGGGCAGTCCATTGGCGATGGCATGACCACGCTGTACAGTGGTCCAAGCATCAATCTGGCGTTTCTTCTCTTGTGGGGTATCAGTGCTCTCATATCCGATGGCCGTGGGGTAGATGAGCAGTTGTGCGCCACGTAGTGCCATTAGCCTGGCTGCCTCAGGATACCATTGATCCCAGCATACGAGCACGCCCAGCCTGCCCACCGATGTGTCGATGGGTTCAAAGCCAATATCGCCCGGCGTAAAATAGAATTTCTCATAATAGGCGGGATCGTCGGGAATGTGCATCTTGCGATATTTACCAGCAATCGTGCCGTCCTTTTCAAATACAACGGCTGTGTTGTGGTAAAGGCCCGTAGCACGCTTTTCGAAGAGCGAAGTAACCAGAACTATCTGGTTGTCTTTTGCCAGCGAAGAGTAGAAGTTTGTCACATCACCTGGAATCTCGACGGCAAGGTTGAAGTTCTTCACATCTTCCACCTGGCAAAAGTAGAGCGAGTCGTGCAGTTCCTGCATCACGATGAGTTCGGTGCCCTGCTGGGCGAGCTGGGTTATCTTTTGCGCCAATCGGGTGCGGTTGTCCTGCACATCGGCAGTGTTATGCTGTTGAATGATGCCAATTTTCATGATTGCTATATATTTAATGAGTTTTCGGGAAATTGCATAGTGGCGCAGTGCAACGAACCGTGCTGCATGATGAGCGGAAGACAATCAATGCCTCGAATGACATGATGCGGGAATGCTACCTGAATAGCGTTCATTGCTGCCTTGTCGTTTACAGGCTGGCCATAGGTGGGCACCAGCACACTCTTGTTGGTTATCAAGAAGTTTGCATAGGTGGCTGGCAGGCGATAGTCGTCATCAAAGATGGGATTGGGTAGGGGGAGTTCTATCAGTCGATAGGGCTCGCCATTAATGTTAGTGAAGGAGGCCAGTTGCTCCTTCATGCGTTGCAGTTCTTCGTAGTGCTCATCGGCAGGGTCGTTGGATCCACAAAATATGATAGTGTTGTTCGGGGCAAATCGGGCCAGCGTGTCGATGTGACAATCGGTGTCATCACCGGCAATGAAACCATGGTCAAGCCATAGAATCTGCTCGGCACCGAGTCTTTTCATAAGTTGTTGTTCAATTTCAGTTTTTCCCCATTGTTCATTGCGGTTGGGCGAGAGCAAGCATCTTGTGGTAGTCAAGAGGGTTCCATTTCCATCGCTTTCTATTGAACCACCTTCGAGAACCATGTCAAGATGATTCTCAAGGCCATTTTTAAACAGTCCGTGTTCTTGGAGGTGTCGGTTTATCTGGTTATCGTGATTGGCGGCAAATTTCATGCCCCATCCATTGAACTTGAAGTTGAGCGGTATGGGAAGGCCGTTCTCGATGACAGTAATGGGGGCGAGGTCACGTGCCCAAGTGTCGTTGCTGTCGGCTAAGACTATGCTGATTCTTGACTCCTGACTGGTAACATCATAAGGGAAGTGTTGTTGAACAATATCGATTGAAGGGGTCACGATAATGAGCCGCTCATCGCATAAGATGTTGCGGGCAATTTCAACATAACAGCTGGTGACATCGTTTAAGGTGGTAAACCAATCGGTGTCGGCATGAGGCCAGGCTATCAAGATTGCATCTTGAGGGAACCATTCGGGGGGGAGCGTGCGATTACTCATTGATATTCTCCCAAATCGAATCGCGCGATTCCATCAACTCGTCGAAGTAGTCCTGATAACCGGTTTTTGTGTCATAACCACGCTCGTCGCACCACTCTTTATAGTCGCTCAGCAAGCTTTTGTCTTCATCAAGCATCATCTTGAATTCGTCTTCTGCTTCGCTGATTCTGCTATGTTGGTCAAGCAGAGCACTTAAGATATCGGAAATGTCGTTCATGATGTTCTTGTTTTTAGTTATGATTTGTTTTTGCTGCTCAAATTTAATCATTTCTATTAAATTGACAATACATTCGTGCAATAAAATGTGTCAAAATTCTTTTTTTGTCAAAAAAACTTGCCGATTATATTTTTATTAAGATAATAGTGCAATCTGATGGCACATCTAGCGCAGAAATTTGCATTGTAATTTAAAATCAGGCTATTATGAAAAATGTATTTGTAATTTCGAGTAATGTGCGTAACCGCATGAAGAACCTGAGCCACGAGGAGCAGCAGGTCATCATCGACACCTTCATCAGCGATGAGGTGAATAAATCGCCACGCACCCATGTGTTGTCGCCTGTCATGGAATTGTATTACACCATGATTCACGACTACATTATGCGCGACCCAATGTGCATAACCACTTGTTGAGCTGTATCGTATTACTTTTGCCTCGTCACCCTTTCAGGGATGTGTATGAATAACTAAAGGCTTTAACCCAATGTGGTCTGAAAGCCAATTGGGTATTAGGTAAATTGAGTCGTATTGCATTATTGTAATCCCACAGAATTGTGGGATTATTTTTTTGGGAAAAAATGTGGGGTTGTTAATAACTTCCGCTTAAAAAATCGGTTTATGATGGATATTAATTGTAATTTTACACTCTCATTCATTAACCCAAAACCACACATTATTTCTATATATGATTCCATTCACTCATCTGCACGTTCACTCGCAGTTCTCCATCCTCGACGGGCAGGCTCCCATCAAGAGCCTTGTCGACAAGGCCATTGCCGATGGCATGCGTGGCATGGCACTCACCGACCATGGCAACATGTTTGGCATCAAGGAGTTCTACGACTATACGCTGAAAGTTAACGGCGACAAGAATAGTAAGATTAAAGATTTAAAAAAGCAACTTAAGGGACTCGGGGAAGATGCCGATGAGGCCACCCGCCAATCGCTCGAAAAAGAGATTGCGCAGGTCGAAGCCTCGCGTTTCAAACCCATCTTTGGTTGTGAGGCCTATGTGGCCGAAAAAGATATGCATGAGAATGTTGACCGTCGCGACTATGGCCGACACCTCATTCTGCTTGCCAAGAACGAGACAGGCTATCACAACCTCATCAAGATTGTATCGAAGGCCTGGACCGAGGGCTTCTATATGCACCCACGCACCGACAAGAAGGAACTTGAGGCTCACAGCGAGGGCATCATCTGCTGCTCGGCCTGCCTGGGTGGTGAGGTGCCGCAGCTCATCATGCGTGGCGACCTGACCGGTGCTCGTGAAGCGGTTCGGTGGTACCATCGAGTGTATGGCGATGACTACTATCTGGAACTTCAGCGCCACAAGGCCACCGTTCCTAACGCTAATCACGAAACCTTCCCCAAACAGCAGGAAGTGAATGCCGAACTCATCAAGATTGCCCAGGAAGAGGGCATCAAACTCATTTGCAGCAACGATTCACACTTTACCAACGAGGATGATGCAGATGCACATGAGCGACTGATTTGCGTCAATACCGGTAAGAAAATTACCGAACAGTCCAACCTGGCCTATTCCAAGCAAGAGTGGTTCAAGACTCAGGCTGAGATGAACGAGGTCTTTGCCGACATTCCAGAAGCGTTGCAGAACACCAACGAGATTCTCGACAAGGTGGAGTTCTACAGCATTGACCATGACCCCATTTTGCCCGACTTCCCGTTGCCCGACGGCTTTGATAACGAGGACGATTACTTGCGCTATCTGGTCTATGAAGGTGCCAAAAAAGTGTGGCCCGATATGGACGATGAGCACCGTGAGCGACTCGATTTTGAGTTGGAAACCATCAAGAAGATGGGTTTCCCGGGCTACTTCCTGATTGTGCAAGACTACATTGGCGTGGCTCCCTCACTGGGCGTCACGGTGGGGCCTGGTCGTGGTTCGGCTGCAGGTTCAGCAGTGGCCTACTGCTTGGGCATCACGAAAATCGACCCTATCAAGTATGACCTGCTGTTTGAGCGCTTCCTCAACCCTGACCGTATATCGCTCCCCGATATCGATGTGGACTTTGACGATGACGGACGCGCCGCCATTTTGAAATATGTGACAGAGAAATATGGTGCCGATAAGGTGGCCCACATTATCACCTATGGTACCATGGCAGCCAAGATGGCCATCAAGGATGTGGCCCGTGTCGAAGACCTTTCCATTGCCGAGAGTAACCGTCTTGCCAAGTTCATCCCGTCAAGACCTAACGATATGCCCGAGAAGAACGGCAAAAAAATGAAAATCAGCATCAAGAACTGCCTTGAGGCATTTCCCGACTTTGCCAAAGAACTCGGTAACGAAGATCCACGAGTAGGAGAGACAATTCGCTTTGCCGAGAAGCTCGAGGGCAATGTGCGTAACACAGGCGTGCATGCCTGCGGCGTCATCATAGGTCGCGACCCCATCACCGAATGGGTGCCCGTGAGCACAGCTACCGACAAGGACGGCTCCAAACTCATCGTCACTCAATATGAGGGCAGCACCATCGAGTCGACAGGCCTCATCAAGATGGACTTCCTGGGCCTCAAGACCCTGTCGATTATCAAAGAGGCTGTAGAAAACATCAAGGCAACCAAAAACATCGATATCGATATAGAAAAGATACCTATTGATGACCCTGCAACATATAAACTATATTGCGAGGGTCGAACAACCGGTACCTTCCAATTTGAGTCGCCAGGCATGCAGAAGTATCTCATCGAGTTGCAGCCCAGCACCTTCGAAGACCTTATTGCAATGAATGCCCTCTATCGTCCTGGTCCTATGGACTACATTCCGCAGTTCATCTCGCGCAAACATGGCCAGACCCCCATCCAGTATGACATTCCCTGCATGGAGCAGTATCTCAAGGACACCTATGGCATCACCGTCTATCAGGAGCAGGTCATGCTTCTGTCGCGTCAGTTGGCAGGTTTCACACGAGGTCAGAGCGACACGCTGCGCAAGGCCATGGGCAAGAAACAAATCGAGAAGATGAACCATCTCGAAGGTCTCTTCTATGAAGGTGGCGAGAAGAACGGCCACAAAAAGGAGGTGCTCAGCAAGATTTGGGAAGACTGGAAGAAGTTTGCATCCTACGCCTTCAACAAGAGCCACGCCACCTGTTACAGCTGGGTGGCCTATCAGACCGCTTATCTCAAAGCCAACTACCCGTCGGAGTACATGGCCGCCGTGTTGAGTCGCAACCTGAACGATGTGGAGAAACTGTCTAAATTCATGGACGAGTGCCGCTCTATGGGCATCAAGGTGAAAGGCCCCGACATCAACGAGAGTTTCAAGTCGTTCAGTGCCAATAAGCAGGGCGACATTCGCTTCGGGCTGGGCGGCATCAAGGGCGTTGGCACCAATGCTGTCGATGCCATTATCAACGAGCGTAACCAGAACGGCCCCTTCAAGAGCATCTACGACTTTGTGGAGCGTGTGAACCTCTCTTCGTGCAACCGCAAGGCTATCGAGTCGTTTGCCCTGGCAGGTGCATTCGACTGTTTCGAAGAGATTTCACGCGAAGTGTTCTTCGAAACCAACAACCGTGATGAGACCTTCAGCGAAATCATAGTTCGCTATGGCCAGAGCTACCAGAACGACAAGGTGCAGCAAACTAATTCGCTCTTTGGCGATATCATGGACACGCTCGTCGAGAAACCGGCTATTCCCAAAGCCGAGAAATGGCCCGACATGGAACGCCTGCGCCGTGAGCGTGAGTTGGTGGGCATGTATCTGTCGGCTCATCCGCTCGACCCATTCTATATCGAAATCAAATTTGGCTGCGATGTGAGCCTCGATGAACTGAAGACCAAAACCTCTGAACTCGACAAGGAGTTCTCATTTGGCGGTATCGTCACCAACTATGAGGAACGCCTCACCAAGCGTGGTGACCAGTTCGGAAAAATCACTATCGAAGATTACTCTGGCAGTTACGACATCACACTGTTCCGAAACAACTTCTTCAGTTACAGGAATTATGGTGTGCCTGGCACTCCTCTTATGGTCACAGGCAAGTTCTCCAAAAACCGTTTCAACGACATGGTTAACTTCGACATTGTGAGCATCACTCCGCTCAAAGAGGTGCAAGGCAAACTTGTCGACCGCATTCGCATCACCCTGCACGAACACCAACTCCATCAGGTCAATATGCTCAAGGATCTGGTAGGTAAGAAGGCCAAGGCCAACAACTGCTCTCTCTATTTCAGGGTCATCAACGATGAACAGAACAACTATGTCGACCTTCAGTCTAAATTCACAATTCCCCTCTACAAGCAACTCATTGAACTGCTCGATGAGATGGAATTGAACTATGAGGTGAACTTTTAGTGATTTTTTCAGTTCAAAGTTGTTCGTTTTGATGATTTTTTATATTATCTTTGCAAGAAAAATTTTCTAAAACATTTAACCAATACTTACTAATATGGCTTTTACTTTTGACGACTCTAACGCTTATCAAGAGATTGAATCAGGGAAACCTGTTGTGATTGACTTCTGGGCTCCATGGTGCGGACCCTGCAAACACATCGCTCCCATTGTCGATGAACTGGCTCAGGAATATGACGGTAAAGTCCTCATTGGCAAATACAATGTTGATGAAGGTGCCGACTTCCTCGCCGAGTACAACATCCGCAACATTCCCACCATCCTTTTCTTCAAAGATGGTAAACTCTATGACCGCAGTGTTGGCTCCACATCTAAAGAAAACCTGGTTCAGATGGTCGACAAATTGCTTTAATTTTTTCAATTTCATTTTTTATAGTATATGAAAGATCTTATTTCGCAACTGTTCCATCAGCGGTTTGCTACTACCCCCGTCTTCTACGCCTCATCAGGTCGCATCAACCTCATTGGCGAACACACCGACTATAATGGCGGCTTTGTGTTTCCTGGTGCCATCGACAAATGCATTATGGCAGCCATTAACGTGAACGGGACCGACAAAGTGCGCGTCTTCTCGGCCGACCTGCAACAGTACACTGAGTTCGGGCTGCGTGAGGAAGATGCTCCAGCCGAACAGTGGGCCCGCTATATTTTTGGTGTTTGCCGTGAGATCATCAAGCGTGGTTTCACCGTCAATGGCTTTGACACCGTCTTTGCCGGTAATGTGCCTCTGGGCGCAGGCCTGTCGTCATCGGCCGCTCTTGAGTCGTGCTTTGCTTATGCGCTGAACGATTTGTTCAATGAGAACAAGATTGACAAATTTGAACTTGCTAAGATAGGGCAGAGCACCGAGCACAACTACTGTGGCGTGAACTGCGGCATCATGGACCAGTTTGCATCAGTCTTCGGCAAGAAGAATTGTCTCATGCGTCTCGACTGCCGCTCACTTGAGTATGAGTATTTCCCCTTCGACCCTCAGGGCTACAAGTTGGTGCTGGTCAACTCAAAGGTGAAACACGAACTCGTGGATTCGCCCTACAACAAGCGCCGCCAGTCGTGCGAGCGTGTGGCCGCAACGCTGGGTGTGGAAACACTGCGTGATGCCACCATTGACATGCTCAATGAAAAGAAAGATCTCGTGAGCGAGGAAGATTACAAACGTGCCGAGTATGTCATTGGCGAGAAGCAGCGCGTGCTCGACGTGTGCGATGCCTTGCAACGTAGTGACTATGAGACCGTGGGTCGTCTCATGTATGAGACACACCATGGCCTGTCGCAGCAGTACGAGGTGAGTTGTGAGGAACTCGACTTCCTCAACGACATTGCTAAGGAATGTGGTGTGACCGGTTCGCGTATCATGGGCGGCGGCTTTGGCGGTTGCACCATCAACCTGGTCAAAGATGAACTTTACGATCACTTCATTCAGGTGGCAAAAGAGCGCTTCAACGAGAAGTACGGTCACGAACCCATTATCATCGATGTCGTCATCAGCGATGGCGCACGGCGTTGCGACTGATCCATTCATTAATACTACATTTAAACATTTTTATTTAATAGAAATATGACTAAACCCACTCTTTTTGTTCTCGCTGCCGGCATGGGTAGCCGTTACGGAGGCTTGAAACAGCTCGACGGACTTGGCCCTCATGGCGAGACCATTATGGACTATTCTATCTACGATGCCATCAAAAGCGGTTTCGGCAAGGTGGTATTCGTTATCCGCAAAGATTTTGAGGACGAGTTCAGAGCTAAGATCCTCTCTAAATATGAGAACCACATTCCCACCGAGGTGGTTTTCCAGTCGGTCAACGACTTGCCCGAAGGCTTTACTTGTCCGCCCGAGCGCGTCAAACCCTGGGGAACCAATCACGCACTGCTCATGGGCAAAAACGTCATCAACGAACCCTTTGCCATCATCAACAGCGATGACTTCTATGGCCGCAACAGCTTCGAGGTCATGGCTAAGGAACTCATGTCGCTTGACGAGAATTCCACCGGAGCCTATTCAATGGTGGGCTTCAAGGTTGGTAACACCATGAGTGAGAGCGGTACTGTGTCGAGAGGCGTGTGTGAAACCGTCGACGGTTTCCTCTCTACCATTGTGGAGCGCACCAAGATTGGTTATAACGAGAATCACGATATCTCGTTTGTGGATGAGAACGACAACGAAATCATTCTGCCCGCCGACACGCCCGTGTCGATGAACTTCTGGGGCTTCACCCCCGACTATTTCAAGTTCAGTGAAGAGTTCTTTGTCAAGTTCCTTCAGGAAAACATCGATAAGCCCAAGGCCGAATTCTTCATTCCTACGCTGGTGAACGAACTCATTGTCAGTGGCGAAGCTAAGGTAAAAGTGCTCACTACCGAGTCTAAATGGTTTGGTGTGACATATAGCGAGGATCGCGAGGGCGTTGTGGCTAAGTTTGCCGAGCTTCACGCCGACGGCACTTATCCCGAATCGCTGTTCTGACACTAACCGCTCATTATCACATAAAGGCCAGGAAAGCAACCGCTTAACCTGGTCTTTTCTTTTTATTTGTGAAATAATGCCCTGAAAATTTGAGTTTCTTGCCGAAAGGTGCTAACTTTGTATCACTACTTGAAAACCGATGACTGAACAATTTAGTAATACTGCGATATTAAAAAAGTTCACCAGTTTCCTTGAATCCGGCTCTTACAGAAAGACTCCGGAACGATTTTCTATTCTCGACAAGATTCTTCTCCTGCCGCACACGTTCACCATCGAGCAACTCTATGATGAGCTCGAGAGGGAATCCTACCATGTGAGCCGCGCCACCGTATATAATACTGTGGAACTGCTCATCAAGGCTGGTATCCTGCGCAAACTGTTCCTCGATGGCGTGCAAATGAAGTATGAGCGCATAACCAATGTGAGCTACACCTATCTCATCTGCACCAGCTGTGGCAAGTTCAAGGAAGTAAAGGACTTTGAGCTGTCGGCTTTCATGAATGCTCGCACCTATAATGCGTTTCACACGTCGCACTTCTCCATGTGTGTGTATGGCGTGTGCAACAGCTGTGCACGAAAACTTAAAAAGAAAGACGTTAATAACAAGACTAAGAAACAAAACAAATAAATACTTTTTGATTTCATGATGAAAGCTGATATTCTATTAGGTCTCCAGTGGGGCGACGAAGGCAAGGGCAAGATTGTCGATGTGCTCACGCCGCGCTACGACATGGTGGCTCGCTTTCAGGGTGGCCCCAATGCCGGGCACACCTTGGAATTCGAAGGCAAGCACTTCGTCCTCAGGTCTATTCCCTCAGGCATTTTTCAAGACAATCAAATCAACATCATAGGCAATGGTGTGGTGCTCGATCCCATCCTGTTTCAGGAAGAGGCTCAGAGTCTCGAGAGCAATGGTGTCGACCTCAAGCGGGTGCTCAAGATTTCCCGCAAGGCACATCTCATCCTGCCCACCCATCGCTTGCTCGACAAGGCCTATGAACAACTCAAGGGCAGCACCAAGATAGGCACGACTGGCAAGGGCATAGGTCCCACCTATACCGACAAGATCAGTCGTGACGGGATCAGAGTGGGGGATATCCAGAAAGATTTCGAGACCAAATATGCCATTGCAAAAAAACGGCATCTCACCCTTCTTAAAGCATGTGGCATGGAAGTAACCGACCTGGAACTTGAGCCGAAGTGGTTCGAGGGCATTCAGTACCTTAAGCAATTCGAACTCATCGACAGCGAGTTCTACGTCAACAATGCCTTGCGTGACGGAAAGCGGGTGCTGGGCGAGGGTGCTCAGGGCTCTCTGCTCGACATCGATTTCGGTTCCTATCCTTTTGTCACTTCGTCAAACACCGTGTGTGCTGGCGCTTGTACCGGACTGGGTCTGGCTCCATCGCGCATCGGCGAAGTCTATGGCATCTTCAAGGCCTACTGCACCCGTGTGGGTAGCGGACCGTTCCCCACCGAGCTCTTTGACGAAACGGGCAACACCATTCGTCGCATTGGGCACGAATATGGGGCCGTGACTGGCCGTGAACGCCGTTGTGGCTGGATCGACCTTGTTGCATTGCGCTATACCATCATGCTCAATGGCGTCACGCAGCTCATTATGATGAAGAGTGATGTCCTCGATGCCTTCCCTGTGGTGAAGGCTTGCGATGCCTATGAGGTGAACGGAGTCGTTACGCATGATTTCCCGTTCTCCATCAGTCATGATGTGAAACCCATTTATACCGAGATGAAAGGCTGGAACACCGACCTCTCGCACATGACCGACGAGAGCCAGTTCCCCAAGGAGTTTCTCGATTACATCCATTTCCTTGAGCAGCACCTTGGCGTGCCCATCACCATTGTGTCTATCGGCCCTGACCGGCAGCAGACCATCTTCCGCAACAAAACACAACAATCATAAATTATTTAACAACTAAATTACTAATTATCATGGCAAAAGTAAAACCATTTAAAGGCGTTCGTCCTCCTAAGCAATTTGTGGAGAAAGTAGCATCGAAACCTTACGACGTTCTTTCGTCTGAAGAGGCCCGCCAAGAGGCAGGTGACAACGAGATGTCGCTCTATCACATCATCAAACCTGAGATTGACTTCGATTTCCCCATCGAAGAAAGTGACCCTAGAGTCTATGACAAGGCCGTCGAGAACTTCACCAAGTTCCAGGAGAAAGGCTGGCTCGTGCAGGACAAGGAAGACAACTATTATATTTATGCCCAGACTATGGACGGCCGCACACAATATGGCTTTGTGGTGGGTGCAAGTGTGTGGGACTACATCAACGGCAACATCAAGAAGCATGAGCTCACTCGCCGTGAGAAGGAAACTGACCGCATGCAGCACATCCGAGTCAACAATGCTAACATCGAGCCCGTATTCCTCTCGTTCCCCGAGAATCCTGTGCTCGAAGGTATCATTGACCGTGTGAAAACGACCGAGCCTGAATACGACTTCGTTTCTGAAGACGGCATAGGTCACACCCTGTGGTGCATCAACGACAAGGAAACCGTCGACACCATTACGGCTGCCTTCGATGCTATTCCTTACCTGTACATTGCCGACGGTCACCACCGCACAGCCGCTGCTGCACATGTGGGTGAGGAGAAGGCCCAGGCCGACCCCAACCACGATGGCACCGAGGAGTATAACTACCTGTTGGCAGTGTGCTTCCCCGAGTCACACCTCAAGGTGATGGACTATAACCGTGTGGTGAAAGACCTCAACGGCCTCACAGAGCAGCAGTTCCTTGACAAGGTGGCCGAGCACTTCGACATCGAGGAGAAAGGCACCGAAGAGTATCGTCCTGCCGCACTGCACAACTTCTCGCTCTATTTGGGCGGCAAGTGGTATTCGCTCACTGCCAAGGAAGGCACTTACGACGACAACGACCCCATCGGTGTGCTCGATGTGAAGATTTCGTCCGACTACATCTTGCGCGACATCCTGGGCATCGTTGACCTCCGCACCGACAAGCGCATCGACTTCGTTGGTGGCATCCGTGGACTTGGCGAGCTCAAGAACCGTGTAGATTCAGGCGAGATGAAGATGGCTCTGGCACTCTATCCCGTCACCATGCGTCAGATCATCACCATTGCCGACACCGGCAACATCATGCCTCCCAAGGCAACCTGGTTCGAGCCCAAACTCCGTTCGGGTCTTATCATCCACAAACTCAGCTGATCGTTCTGAATAATTGGATATATTATATATGTATGCCGCCCTCACTCTTCAAGGGCGGCATTTTTTTGTAGCCTCCCACAATAAAACCGGCGGTTTTGCGTTATCTATGTGAGGACAACCGTTAGATTGACGGATTGAGCAGTAGGGACAGGGCGTGCCCTGTCCGAAAAATAGCAATTAATATTATAAGCAAATATTGAATGAAACGCTGGCCTGGCATATTGCTCTTGCTGTTTGCGGCCCTGTTGTGGGGCTGCGGGGGCAGTCATGATGCGCGCGTCATGGCGGTGCTCGACCGCGCCGACTCGCTGCTGCTCACCAGCGATCCCGCCATGCACGATAGCGTGCGCCAAGAGCTCGAGGCTCTCGACACTGCCCGTGCCCTGCAGTCCGACGAGATGCTGCGTGCTCGCCACGCCCTGCTGCTCGTTCAGGCCCGCTACAAGTGCTACGCTACCATACCCGCCGACAGTGCCCTAATCGACACCGCCTACCGTTACTATGCCGACCATCACCGCTCGTCGGCCGACCACGAGCGCTACACCCGCACCCTTATTTACCAGGGTGCCGTTGCCGAGGAGCTCGGCCACCCCCAGCAGGCCCTGCAGTGGTACCTCGAAGCCGAGCAGACCGCCGCCCCCAACGACCACTTCAACCTCGGCTTCACTAACCTCCGCATCGCTGAAATTTATCAAGCAGAATACACCGCCGATACCACCGACCTTGTTCGCTATAAACAAGCATTGCCTCATTTTCGCAAAGTCGGCAATATTCACTATCAAGCAGTATGCCTTACTGGTATCGGCGGACTTTACCGAACTCGAAACAATGATAGTGCCTACCACTATATTCAAAAGGCCATCGAGTTCTCAAAGAACAACAAACTACCTTTTTTCTATTATAAGGCACTAGATAAACTATGCGGTTTATACTATTTTAAAGGCGAATATCAGCAAGCCAAGGATATTGCTGTGCTAATTGCTTCTGATACTGCAAGTAGCATCTATAACAATTATGACTACCTTAACTTCGGAATAACATCTTATTCCAAACTCGGCATGACTGATTCAGCAGAACATTATCTGAAATTGCTGCCTGCTCCACAAACACAGGTTGACTCCATGACATGGCTTAATGTCAATGCCGAGATTAGCCGTGCCAAAAACGATTATGCACATTACTCGGCGTATACTTTAAAATGCGATAGCATTGCAAGCAGTATTATGCTCAATTCGTACCAATTACAATTAAAAGATTCAGAGGAAAAATATAGAAATACCATCCTTCAGCTTAACAATGCAAAGTTAAAAAGCAAATTGCTGATGCTTTTAGTCGTTTCCCTCATTTTTGTTTTAGCGCTTCTAATTATATTGTTTAGATACCTTAATGTTAGAAAACAATATAAGATGTCGAGAATTGAAATGGATTTGCTACATGCTGAAATGAAACGCAATTTGTTAGAAATAGAAATGGGAAAAAAGAAGTTGATAGAAAATGAAATTGAGAAGTGCCAACTGAAGGATGTTATACGCTCTCTTGAAAGAGATAACGACGAACCTTTCAAACTCATGACAGCCCAGCAACAAGTTTTGAAGGAATTAACAACAAAATTAGAGTGTCCTGAAGGCAATATGCCATTTCTTGCAGCTATTTTTGCAAAAAGAGCCAGATTCAATCTTAAAATTGGGAAATTGAGCAATGAATTTTGGATAAACCTTGAGTATGTTGTTAATTCTGTTTATCATGGCATAATCACTTACACAAAACAGAGTTTTACTAACTGTTCAGAAACTGATGCAAGATTCATTGCACTGAATTGTTTTGGTTTATCCAATGAGGTTATCAAACTTTGCCTTAATTTTACTAATGTCAAGACCGTAAGCAGTTATAAAACACATATTGTGAAAAAATTGACAGGCACCAAACAGAATCTTGACGATTTTATAAATGAATATATAGAATCAAAAGTGTAATTTTTTTGTTTTTATAGTACAAATAATCACAAATTCACCTTTTTTAACCGCCTGATAGTCATGTGGTTATCATATATTTGTACTTAAGGAAAATTAAACACCTGAATATCAATCCTTTAACTTAAATAATATGACCTAAAAAATTTGGTAAGAATAGTTGAATATGCATAAATTTGAAACCAAAAAAACAAATTATTATGAAGAAACTTATTATTACAACAATTGCTTTGTTTTTGGCCTTACCTTTAATTGGCAATATTAAGGATACGCCAGAGTACACTAACATTGTGATTAAAGACAAAAACCACAATCACACTCAGTGGAACATTCCGGCTGATATGCCAGACGTATATTATAATTATGTGTCTGGCACTATCACCATTGTGGACTATGCCAATGTCACCTATTATGTGACCATCTATGATTACTGGTGGAATGCCGTAATCACCGACACTAAAGTGGGCGGCGGCACCATCGACGTCTCCTCCCTCATTTCTGGAGACTACACCCTCGAAATAACTACCTCCTGGAACAACCAGTACGAAGGCGAATTCACTGTACCCTAACGCATCACTCCAAGGAAATATTTTTGTATCATTAATATTATTAACTTTTAATTTATTTTATTATGCCAGATCAATATTCAGGTCATGTGCAGGCAAACAGCACGTTTTATATGGACCAAGATCGCTCAGTTGAGTATTTATTCGGAGTTCAGTTCCCTTCAGGTGCTACCTCGGGCGAGGTAACTGTACCAGACAATGTTACCTTCATTTTTACTGGGGGTAAGATTACTTCCTCCATACCATGCAACATCATTGGAGTAAACACCAAGATTCTTGCCCCCATTACACAAATCTTTGGTGAAAACATTGAAGCAACTGGTTCTTGGGTGATAGACCGCGCCTATCCCCAGTGGTTTGGTTATACACCTAACGAGAAAAAAGTTCCCTACCGCTTCACGAATGACGACGGACATGGACGCAAATATTCCCAAGACGACAGTACAGTGCCAGATGGAGGGTTGGCTATCAGGAAAGCTATTGAGATGAAAAAGAACGGAGAAGTATTCCTCCCGCACGGTTTCTACATTATTAAAACACCTATCATCATGCGCGTTGGCATACAACTGGTGGGTGAAAAAGGTCAAGGTTCAGATAGCTATAGTGCTGAAAACCATTTTCAAGGAGCTGTGCTGCAAGCCTGGAAAGAATTTGCACCATATTCCAATGACCCCAACAATCCAATCAACATTAACACTGTGGGTGTATTGTCGGACGACAGCAATGAGTTTATGCTATATTTCAACACTTCACCAGATAATATCAATGGCAAGCTGACAGATTCTTATAACACAGGCTTCCTTGCAGGGCAGATTTCTGAAATACGAGACTTGACTTTTGCCAACTATATTTCATCGAGCATAGAACTTACAGGAACAGATGAGGAGCGTGCACTTAAGTTGATGGCTCAAAGTACAGCCTGCCTCAAATGTATATATGGAGTAGATGCTTTATCGATTGAGAATGTACGTTTTGAGTATTTCAGACAAGCTGTGGTTTTTAAACCTACGGCGTATATAGACTCGAAACGCATTGTGAATTGTGCCACATCGACAAACATTTCGCAGTTTGCATATCTTGATAATGAAATCTATTCATTTGATTTACGTGGATTAGGAGACGCTTTCCTGTTTGAACATAACGTGCTGGATGGGTGGTATAATAAAGGTCTTAAGCTTAGAAGTGGCAATGGCGGTAAAGTATCGTGTAATATCATCAACGCCGACTGTCAATTTACAAATTTCAAGGGACTCATCTTCAATAACAATCACATGGAATATGGCCATCAGGTTGAGGTGATATGTTCCAATGTCACTTTCATTGAGAATTATATAGAGAAACGTTATAAGCCATCTATAAGGATTCGGGGTGACAAATGGCATAACCGCAGTGTGGTCAGTATCATTAACGATTTGTTCTTGTTTTATGAAAATTCACGCCTGATAAACACTCGAGAGTACAATGATGCATTGGCGAGAATCGAAGTGCCCTCTGGCTCAATACCTTCTGAATTCTCCACATTGGCTGACTACAAGGCTTTTCTTGCGCTGAAAAGTGTATCGGAGGAAATCTGCGAGTATGACATCGACATTGATTTAAATACTGAACTTAATATATCAAATACATACCGTTATCGAATTACCAACAGTGGGGCTGGCGCTATGCACCAAACGGGCATAGCCATGAGGGCGGTAACATATACCTATAACTCTAACAATGAAGTGACTGATGAATCCTATGTGGATTTCACGCAATTCAATGATTACAGTTTCATGCTTTCTAAACAAGGGCAGATATCACCAGGACTCTGTGTGCTGAAGGACTTTACCGTCAATGGAGTAAATGAAACGGTGGGCATGACTCCGCAATACAACAATACAATGACATGGATGGCTGAAAGTGGATACTGCGAGTATCGTTTCCAGATGATATTTGATAAGCAGAGGCCTCTTGTAGGTACTTTTAATAGTTCACAATTATTTTCGACTGAATTTCCTGAAAATCAAGATGGAAACAGGATAATGGGACATACTGGTGGCATTCTTTTAGCGATTAATCCAGAATCGGAACTGAACGGAAACCACAAGTTATTGCGTGTTTATAGATATATCAAAAATGAGTATGAACAGATAATCTGTAGACATTATGTTGATATCCCTTTATCAGGCACAAGATTATTGTACGACAATGGTATTAGCATTAATGGATACAAATGGGAAACATTTACTGGAACTGCAAATGCCCATTCATTAAAGGGAGACCTTGGCCTGCAATCGATAATGTTCGAAGGCAAACATGTACGATGCAGAACTACTTCTGCAGAATCAGACATTAACAGTCGCACGCAATGGCTCAAGGGTGATGAATTGCTGAATGCGAATTATAATCCAGATGATAATGATCCTGAAAATGATTGGACTGTAATAATTATATAATCATTGTATTCAAATATCAAGAATTATTAGTATTTTTGCAGTATATCATAAAATAAAGCAATGAAGAATTAAAAACCAAACAGATATGAAAACGAGATATTTTAAACTGACAAGCCTGCTGCTGATGCTCCTGCTGGGCATGGTCAGTGCCAATGCGAGCTTCACGGTGAGTGTGGGTCAACATTCGACACTTACCTTCGAAGTGAATGAAGATGACACGAACACGGTGACGCTCATCAAGTGCGAGGGTGGCGAATTTAACGGAGTACCAAACCATGGAGGGATGTTTTTAGGTGATGATGTTGTCGAGATTCCCGATGTGGTGACTGTTAACGGTGTGGAAAAGACGGTGACCATAATAGGCGATAATACTAGTGCTCATGTACCCGTCTTCAGGTATGTGAAAAAAGTGGTGTTCCCCGCCACCACTAAAGTCATCAAGAAGTATTCACTGGTTTATGAGCAGGGGGAATATTTGCCAAGCACATACTGCACATTCGACTTCTCCAAGACCGCTTCACTCCAGACTTTTGAGCCCGATTTTGGAACTGTTCCCAATTACAGTTACGGCTATGCTCTGCCCATCATCGAGAACCTTACCGTCAGGAACGGTGTTGTGCTGAACGAGAAATTCCCTTACAGGCTATGCTACAATCTGCAGTTCGACGAGAGCAGTACGGTCTATGACTTGCGCGGCGGCTGCCTCATGAGGAAGGGCGACAATGAAACCGTAGTGACCATTCTGCGCCTACCCGAAGTTACTGTACCCGCCACGGTGAAGCACATTGCCCACAGCATGCCGCACTATAACGGTGAGGAGAAGACGCACATCACCCTGGAACCTGGAAGCCAGCTTGAGACATTGAGCGGATACCTGACCCACTGCATTTTCGATTCATGGCCTGCAAGCGTGACGACGATTGAGATGAAGGATGTCACTTATGACGGCTCAAGATTCGAACAGAGCGAGTTCCTATCTTTTGAGATGCCTGCCGAGAGCAGCGGTTTGGGGACCGCACCGTTCTCAGGCGCCACCTTCAATCACTTCGAGTGGGGAGAAAATCCCACACTTAAAACCGGGCTGTTCTCAGGCTGTACGTTTAATGAAGACCTGAGTCTTCCTAAAGGCATGACTACAACATCGGGGGCTTTCCGCTCAACCTTCAAGGGGAAACTTGAATTGCCTGAATCTTTTGGGGAATTGCTGGAAAAAGAGTTCTATAACTGTTATTTCTATCAAGACCTGAACCTGCCCGACCATATCACTGAAATTCCGAATCAGTGTTTCGCAAATGCCCATTTCTATGGAAATCTGCATTTGCCCGAAGCGGCAGCTACAGTGGGCGACAGCTGCTTCTATAACTGCAAATTCAGCAAGCAGCTGGTTCTGCCTGACGGAGTCAGCGAAATGTCAAAACTGTCGTTTGGCTTTTGCACTTTCAATGGCCTCGTCTTGCCTACAGGACTCAAAAAGATATCTGCTAACATTTTCTCCGAGAGTAATTTCATGGCGCCCGTCGTTCTGCCCGAAGCGCTCGAGGACATTGGCGCAGGAGCATTTTCCCGGACAACGTTCAACAATACTACGCTCACGATTCCTGCGGGCGTGATGGTAGATAGGAGCGCATTTGCCGATTGCGAAATCTACAAGATGGTATGGCAAGGAGAAACATTCGATGGCTTGGGCAGTGTTGACTATTTGAATGAATACCAGAATGGTGACGGTTCATTCAAGAAGGAGTATATGGTTAAGATTCTTGACATGGGAACATCTGTACCTGATGAGAGTTCATTGACTCTATTTGCCCTAGACCGGTTGTATACACATTGCAAGACACCGCCAACTCAAAAGCATCTCTATTCCCTCTTCACTGATTACTCTCTGCTTTACGAAGCCACGCTCTATGTACCCAAGGGCAGTAAAGAGGTGTATGAGAACACGGCTCCGTGGTGCTACTTCCCGAAGATTGTGGAGTTTGACGAGACGCAGCAGTGTCCGTTTGTGGGTGACGTGAACGGTGATGGCAAGGTGAATGTGAGCGACATCACAGCACTCATCAACCACATCCTTGACGGCAGCCAGCAGAATGCCCTGCTCGACGACGTGAACGAGGACAGCAAGGTGAATGTTTCCGATGTGACCTGCGACATCAACAAAATCCTCGGCATCAAATGAATGTAGGGACACGGCGTGCCGTGTCCGTCAAAAAATATGACAGTTACAAACATAAATCCACCTTGTGAGGACTGGCCTAACTGCCAGCCCTCACTGTTTGCCCGCAATCTCAGGAAGCGAGCAGCAGAATCCGCTCGACAGAGCGGTACGCGATTAGCGCCATCGAGCAAGCCGAAGCCAGTGTCATATTTATATGAGCATTGGTGAGGTGCAGCCGATGCTGCGCGAAGCGACCCCCAAACAATTGTCATCCGTTGTCATTCATTGTCTGATTAATTTACGGGTAATTCATGGAAATTTACGGAGACTTACCCCCGCGCAGTCAATCTCCCTAACTCCTCAACTCCTTAGAAACCCCGCCTATTTGCGTTTCACATTGGCAACATTCCCCCCATCCCTTATCTTCGCTCACGCGTCTACACGCACAATCGCTCTTTGACAATTTTTCCATCCAGCACAATCAGTCAGAAGGTCGTGAGGCACGCCTCACGATAGCACACAAACCCTTACGATAGCACACAATGAATAACGAACCCCGAAGGGCTCGGGGAGATGGTGCAGCAAGAGTCAGCCGCAAGGCTGGTATGCGGTGCCGAAGGCAGCACCACTCGACCCAATGCAGTATGACACCAAAACAATCAACCCGCTTAAAATCAATTAATTATCATATTTATCCGCATTTTTCCCACATTTCCCATAAGTTTCACCCTTCCCTTGCTTCCCACCGTTCCCCTCCATCTCCAGATTCCGAGCTTGCGAGGCTTTATGTGTCTTGTCCTGAAATAGGTTGACTAAAAATTAAACTTATTTTAGGATGAAACGTCAAAAAGTAAAGTGTTTTTCGGACGATGAGAAGCGAATGATTATCCAGGAGTATCTGGATGCCGGCGGTTATAACCAACAGAGCAT
>JAFZSO010000074.1 GCA_017619355.1 Muribaculaceae bacterium | reverse complement strand
GATTATGGGCTTATCCCTGATAAATCCAAAGTTTCCCTCTCCAGCAGGCCGGTTCCTCCTTCTTACAACAAAGGTAGGGAACCAAACCTTACTAAGCAAGATTTATCTTATCTTTTCTTAGCCGCTGCAAACTTAGAGATTCATCCGTAGTTTAACCCCTGTCCCCGCCAAACCTTCCCAACTCCGAGACTTCCGAATCTGTCCTTGCCTTGTAGGGTCGCCACCAATCGTGCGAGCCGAATGCAAATCAAATTCATTTGAATATGCTGAGGCGATGCCGATTGACGGCGGAGCACCTGTGGCGACCGCCCCCGTCACCTAAGCCCGTCAGGGCTGGGCAGAGAATAGCCAGGCGGTGCAACGAGGCAAAGCCGAGTGGAACCCCTGGAATTGGTGCGAATTGTTTTTTTAGCCCCATCGGGGCGACAGAAATTGAAAAGAAAAGGGGCCGGCGAATCAATTTTCGCCAGCCCCCTCTATGAGTGGGTGAAGTCCTGATAGAACCTCACTAATCACTAATCTTTCTTCACTAATCCCTAATCTTTCATCCCTAATCCATCATTTACTGGATGCCCAAGATAATGTTGATAATCAGGGTCACATCCATCACATCCACCTGGCTGTCGCCATTCACATTGGCGTTGTCGTAGTTAAACGGAGTGGGATTCTTGCCCAAAATGTAGTTGATCACTGTGGTCACATCGTTCACATCCACCTTGCCGTCGCCGTTAGCGTCGCCGGGCATGCCAGCAGGGGATGCTGTTGCCGAGATCACCACATCTTCTGCAGGCATGGTGAGCGTGTAGGGGTTGGCGGTGCCAGCCAGAGTGCCTGCGCTTGCTGTGAAGCCCTCCAACACACCATCGCCGGTGTAAGTCAGTGCCAGGAGCACCTCGTCTTCTTCACCAGCAAAGAACACGCTGTCGCGCATAAAGCCGGCATCATAAGCGGTGATGCCGCTCACGTCATATACTGTGCTGTCGCCGCTTGCCGCCACGGTCACGTTCTCGCCTCCCGTGATGCTGTGGGCCTGCTTGCCTTGTGCGGTGCCGAATGGCACGGTGTAGTAGCTGTTGGCGGGCGTGCCGCTCCAGCCGCGGACGAAGGTGGCGCAGTCAGTGGTGATGGCGTTCTCATCGTCGGCAATGGCTGCGGGGGCGTAGAGCGAGTTGCTGACGGTGACGGTCTTGCCGTTGTGCCAGCCCACGAAGCCGCCGCAGCTGGTGGTGCCGTTGGTGGTTATTACCTTGCCGTTGAAGAGACAGCCGGTGATATTGAGCGTGTTGCTGGGTATAGCCACGAAGCCGCCGTGGGTGCCGTCGCCCTCGACGCTGCTCTGGATGGTGATGCTGCTCACACAGTCGGTGATGTCGGCGGTGCCGCTCTGCTGGCCAATGAATCCGGCGGCGTACTTGGCCGAAGTGGTGATGGTGCCGCCGACGGTGCAGCCCTCGATGGTGATGGCACCCCACTGGCGACCGACGAGGCCGCTGGCGTGGGTGGCAGTGGTGGTGATGTCGGCGATGACGTTAAGGTTGTGGATAGCGGGGTGGCTCACCTCGCTGCCGCCCATGGGCGTGGTCTCGCTGATGTAACTGAACGGGGCCACGCCGTCAGTGTTCTCGGTGGAGGTGAAGGTCAGTGTGTGGCACTGTCCGTCGAAGGTGCCGCAGAAGTCGTGATTAGCGCTGCCCGCCATGCGCGTGACGCTGATGTCAGCACCCAACTTCACCGTCTTGCCGCTGAAGCGGTTCCAAGTGTCGTTATCCTGCAACGCATCGCAGAACATATCCCAGTCGGTGGCGTTGTTGATGATGTTGATGAGGTATGCCCCGTCGCTGTCGGTGGTTAACGTCGGAGCAGCGTAGTAGAGTCCGTCATAGAGCATTCCGCCCTCATACACGGTCATGAAGTTTATTTCTTCTACCTGGTTGCCAAGATTAATGGGAATGTTGGCGTTGCCTGTGGTCTTCTTGCCGTCGGCGGCGATATAGGCCGCATCGGTCTGTGTGGGTAGCACGGTGTAGAAGGTGTTGGTCACGGTGGCGGTGGTGGCATTGTTCTTGTTGCGTACTGCCACGGGATGGAACACGCCTCCTCCCGAGTAGCTGCCGGTGAAGAGGCAGTTATTGAGAGTGATGGTGTTGCCGTCGCACCAGCCCTGAAGGCCGCCCACGTGGTTGCCACTATTGGTAATTGCACCGCAATACACGGTGTTGCTGATGTTGAGATTAGATTTGATGGCATGGCCCACCACACCGCCGCAATGGTAGTTGCCATTATGGTCGGCAGTAGTGACAGTGACATTGGCGCCCACCTTGCAATTCTCAATATTGTTGGTCACACTGGCATCTCCTCGCGCGAAGCCCACGAGGCCTGCGGCATGAGCTGTGCCATTCACGCTGCCCGTAGTGATCACGTTCTTGATGGTAGCGCCCTTGATTTCACGGAAGGGCGCGGTGCCTTGAGTAGTGGTCTCGGTGATGTTGACCGTGAGCGTATGGTAGTCGCCATCAAACGTGCCCATAAACTCATGGCCAGCGCTGCCTGCCGCGCGCTCAATGCTGATGTCGGCACCCAGCTTCACCGTTTTGCCGCTGAAACCATTCCAAGTGTCATTGTCCAGCAAGCAGTCGCAGAAGAGGTTCCAACCGTCGACACTGCTCAGCACCCATGGGTCGTCGGCCGTGCCTGTACCGCTGGTGAACGGTGTGGGACGCATGGTCTTGCCATCGATGTTGTCGGTGAATACACCGCTATAGATATTAGTACCGTCGGTGAAATATTGGCCAGCAGCAATCTGGGTATTTGTGTTGCGACCAAATTTGTTGACTAACATATAATCGGTAGCGCTTGTCCAGCCAAAAGTGACCGTTTTGTACTCAGCATAAATACCATATTCCTCAGTACCTGTAGAGATGAATGTGCCACCTAAAATATCCACATTATTATTATCGTTGGTGCCAGTTGAGAGACCAAAAACTCTGCAATCGAGTGTGACATTGCCACCTCTCTGCAGGTAGGAACAGTTATTTGTGTTTCCTGCAATTTGAATACCGAAATAATCAGAATTAATCGTGAGCTTACCGCGGTTAATCTCCACCAGATTATTGGCATTGATACCTGTGCTGATATCGTCGGGGCTGGTGGTGTTTATGTTGATGTCGCCACCGTTCTGCCGGTAGGTGTTCACATCGATGCCTTTCGCGTAGTTTCCATAGCAAGTGATGTTCAGTTGCCCTGACTGGTTGCTCTGGCCATAGATGTTGAGGTTAGTAGTGCCACTAATGGCATTACCGTTGATGGGGCTATCGGCAGTACCCATATTGAGTGTGCAGCCATCTGCAAGAATAATATGCGTTTCACCATTGAGTTGGAATCGCGAGGAGCGGGTTATATTGCTGTTCACTACATACCAGCCTCCATCAAGGGAATTCTCATTGCCAATTAGCACAATGGCATTGGTGGTCTGCTGGTTTCCGCTGGCATCGATATAGTTCACGCTTATGGAGCGTGATACGGCCTTCAGGGTCACAACATCAGTTGTGATTCCAGTGGGCATGGTAACGGAATAGTTGTTGCCACTGCCGCTTGCTGCGCACTCTATGTCGTTGACCAGAAAGCGTGGGTCGGCCACCGTAGTAATAATGTTCACAGTGCTGCCCTCAGTGTAATAGTTGCCATACACTGGCGTTCCGCTCAGGTTGTTAATGCCTTCTCCTGCAGCAACGGTAAAAAGGACCTTCGTGGCTTTAGCCCCCGGCCAATCCACCTTTTTAGAGGCGAGCATATAGACAGTAGCTTTATTATGGTAGTATTCGAACACTTCAGAATCCACCGTGATTGCAGACTCTGTAAGACAGTAAACTGATTGGAGTGGGCTGCTTGCTCCACCTAGCGATCCTCGCCCTATGCTTGTTAGTCCGGCACAGGGCAAAGCAATAGAAGGTATTTGGCAACCAAAGAAAACATCGCTTTCAATGCTGGTCAATTGTGAACCGTTGGCAATCGTCACATTAGCCAGATTGCTACATGATAAGAAGGTGTTGGCTTTAAGTGTTGTCAGTGATTTAGGCAGGCTCACACCGGTCATGTTCCCGCAATAAGCGAATGCATATTCACCAATGGTAGTCAACTGGGTGCAACCACTCAGGTTGATGTTGCCACTAATCGGAGTGTTATAGAAAGCTTTGTTGCCTATGTTTGTCAGCTGAGTGCAATTGTCCAGATTAATGCTTGATATATTCGAACCAGAGAATGCTGTGATGCTGATAGTCTGCAGTTGCGAGCCACTGGCAATGTTCACCGCGGTCAGGCTTTTACAGTCACGGAAAGCATCCATTTCGATGCTTTTCAACGATGCGGGAAGATTGAGGCTGGTTATGCTGGTTTGATCAAACGCTTGACGACCGATAGAAGTAAGTTGTGTGCAGCCGCTCAGATTGAGGGCACCGTTGAGGGGGACTTTATTAAAGGCCCAGCCACCTATGCTGGTAAGTTTGGTGCACACGCCAAGGTTAATAGTGGTAACACCCGCATTGTTAAACGCCTGTGCATCGATGGTTTGCAAATTCGACCCATTGGCAATTGTCACCGTAGTCAGACTGGAACATGTATAAAAAGCATTATTGCTGATTGTTATTAATGAGGCAGGCAGACTCAAACTGGTAAATTCCACATTCTGCCCATTATAGCAAAAGTAACTACCAATGGAGGTGATGCCTTCGCTAACGACAATAGACTTAAGACCTGCCAAATCCGTATTATAAAATGCCTGGTCGGCAATAGTAGCGGTACCACCGTTTGTCGAGGCATTAGCCACACTGGCTGTAAGCGTCAGATTGCCAGCAGTGCCTGAAACGGTGTACTTGGTGTTTGTCGCCGTGTTAATCCACGTCTGTCCACTTGTCAGTGGGAAAGTAGTCAGTTCACTTGCCCACGCAGTATTAGCCATGAATACTGTAAATAGAACACAAAGAATTAGTAATGTTTTTCTCATTTTCTTGATGATTTATAATTTTATTTAAATTAATTGTACGATAAAATATTGTTTTTCAATGAATTATAATGTCCCATTGAAAGTGTTGACCAATGTGTGGCACATGAATCACATGCCTGTCGGCCTAATGCAACCACAAAAATACTGAAAATTCCCTAAAACACCCAGAATTTTGTGTGCATTTCATCCCACTTCCCCATCGTAGACCCCTTGTGTAATTACTATGGTGTTCCCACCTCCCCACCCCTATCTTTGTCCGCACACGTTCATTGACATCGCTGTCTCACACCCGCAAGGATGTCCTCTGTGGTAACCCCCATTGATGGCGACAGGCATCAATGGGGGGCAAGGCTGCTCTCCACTCTCGTCGCCTGCGGCGACCCCCTCGCACTCCGCCCAAATCTCCGAAGGAGATCACCACTCAGCCAACCCCACCATGATGCCGTCAGGCGAATGGTGGGGGGGAGTAGGCCACTATGGGAACCTGTTCCTCGACGAGGAACACGATATTCACATTAGCAGTACAATCTAAAACGAACCGCGAAGCGCTCGGGGAGATGGTGCAGCAAGAGTCGGCCGTCAGGCCGGTGTGCGGTGCCGTTAGGCAGCACCACTCGACCCAAAGTACACATTCTTTCCACGAAAGCAGTACAATTATTCTTGCTCATTGTAGGGTCGCCATCCATGGCGACCGCGCCCTACAAGGCTGTCCTTCAGGTAAATATTACACGGGGATTGGGGTCAATGCGAGCGTTGTCCACCACCAAAACCCGCAAATTTCCCCTTTTTCCCATATTTCCCAAGATTCCCAAAATTCCCAATCTTCCCCGCTTTCCCCAACCACGAAGTGCTCGGGAAAATCGCAAAGCAAGAGTCGCTCGATAGAGCGGTGTGCGGTGCCAAAGGCATTGCGACTTTTCCCAACAACTCCGTGCCCTAGCACGGCTTTTTGAAACTTTTCGACGAGCGCAGCTCGTAGCTTTTCGAGATTATTACCCTGTCCCCGCTAATGCAGTCGTAGTCACGAGTAATTATAAATTCAGAAAGTTGCCACTTCGTGGTCGTAAAGCCGGCTTACGCCGGATATTTTAGCGCGCCAGCGCTATAACCGCCAGCTCGACGGAGTGAGCAGCATAAGTCAGCCGGAGGCTGGTGTGCGATAAGCGAACCTCCGTCAATTTTTAATTATTTAATTTTGCGAAGCATTATAATTTTAACCACAAAGTGCTCGGGGAGATTCCAAAGTCTAAGTCGTGCGAAGCACGGTGGACGGTGCCATTGGCATTGGAACTCGACCCAACCCCGCAGGGCGACCAAAACTAATCCGTATTAATCAGATTCATTCGTAGTTTAACCCCTGTCCTCGCCAAATCTCCCTGACTCCTCAAACTCCGTAGAGCCCCCCTGTCCTCGTAGTTGCCCTCTTTAACTCCTAAACTCCGTAGAGCCCTCGTGCTATAAACAAAGTGTGCCGCCCGGCGGGGGCAGCACACTTGATGGTTGCGAAAAACACGCGGCAAACTCTTACTTCTTCTCGGTGAGTTTTGCCTTGATCGCGTCGAGTTCGGAGCGTATCTCTTTCTTGTTTCCTGCAATCTGAGTCTGGAGCTCGTTGAGCTGGTTGCGGATGCCCTTCATGATCTCGCGGTTTGACTCGCGGTTGATGAACGGCACGCAAATGGCACCAGCAATGAGCAGCACACCAGCCAGGATGAGCATATTGCCCTGCACACTGCCCAGAGCAGTGAGCAGCACGCCACCCAGCACTGCAGCCACAATCTGCGGGATGCAAATGGTGCAGTTGAACAGACCCAGATAAGTGCCCATGCGGTTGCTGCCCTCGAGTGCGTTGGTAACCAGAGTGAACGGCATAGCAAGCATAGCGGCCCAAGCAAAACCAATGAGGAAGTAGGGCAGGAACAGCAAATACTTGTTGTCTATCATGGGAACCATGATAAAGCCCACAGCACCCACAATCAGACTCACGGCATAAGCCCACTTCACATTCTTGAACTTAGGCAGGAACACCGCCCAGATAACGCTACCGATGGCCTGCACAGCAAAGAGCACGCCCACCCAGTCGCCAGCGGCCTGATAGGCCTTGGTGGCGGCATAGCCCTCGGCATGCATGTCTACGCCAAAAGCGGTCTCGGCAATAGAACCGTTGGTATAGGTCCACATATACATGAAGGCAGCCCAGCAGAAGAACTGAACGAGTCCCACCTGCATGAACACCTTGAGCGGACTGGCCTTGTACTGCGCCTGTCCCTTGGAAGCGGCAACGGCGTTTTCGGCCTTCTCGGCATTGGCAGCGGCCTGGAACTCGGCCATCTCGGCAGGCGTGTATTCCTTCACCTTGATGGTGGTGTAGAACACGCAAGCGATGAGGATGGCGGCACCGGCATAGAACGACCACTTCACCGAGTCGGGAATCTCGCCTTGCGGAGCGATGCTCTGGATACCGATCCAGGTGAAGATGATGGGGAACAGGTAGCCCACCAGCGAACCGGCATTGCACAGGAACGACTGGATGGAGTAGGCTTTAGCCTTCTGTTTCTCGTTCACCATATCGCCCACCATCATCTTGAAGGGCTGCATGGCCATGTTGATGCTGGTGTCGAGGAGCATGAGCGAGATAAGACCGAAGGTCATGGCTGCTCCCACGGTGAGGCCGAACGAACCTGCGTTAGGCAGCAGGCACATCACGGCCACGGCCACGGCTGCACCCACAAACAGATAGGGAATGCGGCGTCCGAAGCGTGTCCAGGTCTTGTCGCTGAACAAGCCCACGAGCGGCTGCACAATCATGCCCATGAGGGGCGGGAGAATCCAGAAGTAACTCAGGTTGTGAGGGTCAGCTCCAAGGGTGGAGAAGATGCGGCTGATGTTGGCGCTTTGCAGAGCATAGGCAATCTGCACGCCAAAGAAGCCAAAACTGATGTTAAACAGTTTCCAAAATTTCAGATCCGGTTTTGTTTTCATATCGTAGAATTTTTAGTGATTAAATCGTTTTGAGCGCAAACACGATGATGTGGTGATAGGTCTCGCCCTTGTTGAGCACCTGCGAGGGGAACCCGGGTTGGTTGGGTGCGTCGGGCATGCCCTGGCACTCGATGGCCACGCCTTCGTAGTCGTTGTAGGGCCGCAGTCCGCCCTTGTTCAGCGGCGAGCCTGCGAGCCAGTTGCCCGTATAGACCTGTGCGGCAGGTTGTGTGGTCGAGATTTCGAGCACTCGGCCGCTGAAAGGTTCCATCAGTCTTGCCACCAGCTTCAGTTCGCCCGGTTTCCAGTCATCGACCACCCAGCAGTTGTCGTAGCCCTTGCCGTAGTTGAGCGCGGGGAAGTCTTGTGTGATGTCTTGCCCTAATCGTTTAGGCTGGGTGAAGTCCATGGGCGTGCCGGCTACGGGAGCCATCTCGCCTGTGGGGATGAGGGTGTCGTCGGTGGGCAGGTAGCGCGAGCACATGAGTTGCATGTGGTGGTTGAGCGCTGTGCCTCGGTTCTCGCCCGCCAGGTTCCAGTAGGTGTGGTTGGTGAGATTGACCACCGTCTTCTTGTCGGTGGTGGCGGTAATGTCGAGCCGCAACTCGTTCTCGTCGGTCCAGGTGTACTCGGCGCGCACCTGCAAGGTGCCGGGGTAGTTCTCGTCGCCGTCGGGGCTCTCGAGCGTGAACACCACACCGCTCTCGGTGGGTTCGCTCTGCCAGATCTTGTTGCTGAAGCCCTCGGGGCCGCCGTGCAGCGCATTGGGGCCGTTGTTGATGGCAAGCTGATAGTCGTTGCCGTCGAGGCTGAACTGCCCACGGGCGATGCGGTTGGCGTAGCGGCCGGGAATCTTGCCGGCGCAGGGGCCATCGTAGAAGTAGTCGGTGGGCTTTGCATAGCCCAGCACCACATCGGCAAGGCGGCCTATGCGGTCGGGTGCCGAGAGGGCCACGATGCCGGCTCCCACCTCGCTCAGTCGCACGGTGGCCCCAGTGGCATTGGTGAGGGTGTAGATGGCAAATTGCCCTTTGTCAGAAACTATGATTTCTTTCGTAATGGTCATAATGGTTTGAAGCGTTTGGTTTTCAATTATTGCAAATTTACACATTATTTATTCAGAATAAAAATATTTTGTAACTCCTTGCGGCATTTCACTATGCAATCGTTTGCTTAGAAGCCAAAAATGCCACGCTGGAACCCGAAAATTGCCTCAAAAACAAAAAAAAGTGCCTTAGTGGTTGTCAGTTGCTGATTATTTACTATCTTTGCAGCGCATTTTTAGGCACAAGTCTACCTGAAATAGCTGCTCGGATGGTGGAATCGGTAGACACGAGGGACTTAAAATCCCTTGGCCATTACGGCTGTGCGGGTTCAAGTCCCGCTCCGAGTACCTTTAAGAAGCACTGCAGTTTTGCAGTGCTTTTTTATTTTTGCCGCTCTGGTTTTTGTGGGATGGGTGGGAAGGCGTGGAAATCATGGAAGGATGGGATGTGTGGGAAATATGGGAAAAATGTAGTTGTATTTCACAACTTATTGATTTTAAGTAGATTGATAATTTTGGTATCATACTGCATTCGTTTTGAATTATACTGCTTTCGTGAAAGTTTATAGTACTATCGTTGGACTCGGAGCACTCGGAGATCTCGGATGGCTCGGCGTGAGTAAAGATAGTGAAAGGTAGGAGGGTGGGCAATGTGAGAAACACATTTGGCGGGTTTAGTAGGAGGTGATGATGTAACCGCCGTTGACCGAGGCTCGCACCTTGTAGGTGCGCAGTCCCACCTTCTGCGACAGGGCAGTGCCTTTAACGGGACCGCCGGCACCGGTGAGCACATTGTAGCGCGAGTTGCACTTGGGGCAGAACGCTTCAAAGTTGGCGGGGTCGATGCTCAGCGTCACATCGGCGCGGTTCTCAACGGGGCAGGAGAGGTCGTAGGCCAGCGGTTCGTAGGTGCTGGTGGAGATGTCGAGTCCCTTGATGAGCAGCACGCCGCCGAAGCCGGTATAGGTGTCGGCAGTGAAGGGGAAGTTGCTGGGCAGTTTCTTCTCACGGTTGAAAATCGTGTATTCGCCCACGCCGTTCACGCCGTAGGTGGTCCATAGGGCATAGGTGCCCAGGTTGATGCGCACCGTGAAGTTGGGCACAACTTTGTTGTCCACCTTGTCGCAGCCGGCGAGGGTGGCGATGCAGGCGATAGCTGCGAGAATGATTGCTGATTTTTTCATGCAGTGTGCGGCTTTAGTTTGATTTCAATGGCAAAATTACAAATAATCAGTTATAAAAGCAAGAGCCCCTGCTTGATCTCTTTTTATCATGCTTTGCCAGAATTACTAGATTATCTAGAAATGCTAGATGAACTAGCAATACAAGCAGAAAAACCTACTGAAAATGGTAGTAATTTCCTTAAAATATAGGTCTAAATCTTAAAAAATGCAAAATTCCGAAAGATTTTAGGCAAAAAATTATGTTTTATAACATAGAACGCATTACCTTTGCAGTGGTTTTTCATGGTATTAGTTTTTAAGGTTATGAAAATCCAGGCGCCGAGATGGCGGTTGCGTGTTTTCATCATTTAAGGTTTATGTTAATGGTATTAGAAGGTTAATTAGTTAAGCAATCCTCGATAGTGATATTGAGGATTTTTTTTATTCCATAACTTGATAGCAACTGCGCAACGATAATCTCGCAAAGGAACCCGAATTAGGATAAAAAAGGAGAGGGCGGTCATCCAGCTGGGTGATCGTCCTCTCTCGTGGTACCTCCAGGATTCGAACCGGGGACACATGGATTTTCAGTCCATTGCTCTACCACCTGAGCTAAGGCACCATTTCGCGATTAGCGACTGCAAAATTACGGCAAAGTTTTGAATCACGCAAAACTTTCACGCGATTTTTTTTCAAAAAAATCAAGTCGAATCACGCAAAATGCTGATTATCAGGCACGATTATGGCAACCACGAATGCCACCAATCATTTGGCCAATTCTTGTAACAACATTTTTTCACGGAGAAAAGTAGCAGGTTTACAATAAAATGTGTAATTTCGTCAGTTTTTACGAATGTTCAATTTTGGCAATGGAGAAACTCTTGCACTACATCTGGCAACACCGCCTTTGGAACTATGCCGACATGACGACCAACGACGGTCGCCGTGTGCGTGTGATTGATGTGGGTCTGCACAACACCGATGCCGGTCCCGACTTCTTCAATGCCAAGGTTGAAATCGACGGTCAGATGTGGGTGGGCAACATCGAGATTCATGTGCGCGCAAGCGACTGGAAACGCCACCACCACGACACCGACCCTGCCTACGACAATGTGATTCTGCATGTGGTGCAGAAGGACGATGCGCCGGTCTATCGCACTAACGGCGAGCGCATTCCGCAAGTGGAACTCAGGGTGTCGCCCCGGTTCAACGAGCAATATGAGGCGCTGGTCAATGCCAAGCAGGATGTGCCTTGCCTGGCACGCATCAGGGAAGTGCCCCGGCTCACCATCACCGAGTGGATGGAGCGGCTCGCCTTCGAACGCCTGCTGGGCAAGGTCGACCGCGTGCGCACCATGCTCGAGCAGCTCGCAGGCAACTGGGAGGAAGTGTGTTACATCACGCTGGCCCGCACGCTGGGTTTCGGCATCAACAACGATGCCTTCGAGCGGCTCGCCCGCTCCACGCCCCTCAGGTTGCTGGGCAAGCACAGCGACTCGCTGCTGCAGATCGAGGCGCTGCTCTACGGCCAGGCCGGCATGCTCGACTCGTCGCAGCACACCGCCGATGCCTACTATCAGCAGCTGTGCAAGGAGTACCGCTTCCTGGCCAGCAAATTCTCGCTCACGCCCCTCGAGCCGCAGGCGTGGAAGCTGTTCCGCATCCGCCCGCAGAATTTCCCTTATCGCCGCATAGCCATGATGGCGCACTTCCTGGAGGGCGGATTCCAGCTCATGGCACGCATCATCGAGGCTCCCGACGAGAAGGCCTTGCGCGCCCTCTTCGAGGTGAACCTCACTGGTTACTGGGCAGAGCACTACACCTTCGGCAAGCCTGTGTCGCAACCCGCCAAGGCGCTGAGCAACAGCTCTATCGACATCGTGCTCATCAACACCGTGGCGCCGCTGCTCTATGCCCGTGGCGAGCTCACCGCCGACTATGCCCTCACCGAGAAGGCGGTGGCGCTGCTCGAGGCACTCAAACCCGAGAAGAATTCCATTGTGGACCAGTTCACCTATGCCGGCATCCCCTGCACCGATGCCCTCACCTCGCAGGCCCTCATCCAGCTCAAGCGCAACTACTGCGAGAGCCACAAGTGCATCTACTGCAAGATAGGCCACTGGTTCCTGAGTCAGACAATTCAACAAAACAACAATTAATATTACAAATCTAACAATGAAAAAAATTGCTTTATTCTTTAGTGCTGCGGCACTGTTTTTCAGCTCGCTGAACGCTGAGCAGATTGTGCCCATCAAGTATGGTGACTTCGAGAATTGGATTACCCGCGAAATCAAGGAGTCGGGTATCATTGGCGGCAACCAGAAGGTAGTGTATGCCATTGGCCCCAACCAGACCATCAAGGGTGATATCGCCTACAAGAACAAGGGTGGCTCGCCCTGGGCTTCGTCGAACATCATGGCCAAGGTCATGGGCATCACCAAGACCAGCAACGCCGTCTTCCCCGACAAGCACAACAGCGGCCGCTGCGTGAAGCTCACCACCATGCTCGAGCATGTGAAGGCCATCGGCATCATCAATATGGATGTGCTGGTGTCGGGCACCATCTTCCTGGGCGAGATGCTCGAACCCATCAAGAGCACCAAGAGCCCCTACAGCAAGATGAACATGGGCATCCCCTTCACCCAGCGTCCTAAGTTCCTCCAGTTCGACTATCGCCTGGTGGCCCCTGATGGCGCGCCCATCTACTCCAGCGGTTTCGGCAAGAAGAAGACCCTCACCGGCCAGAAGGACTATGCCGAGATTTTCATCCTGCTTCAGCGCCGCTGGGAGGATGCCAAGGGCAACATCCATGCCGCACGCGTGGGCACCGGCCGCGAACGCTTCGGCAAGACCACCACGGGTTGGGTCAACAAGCACCGCATCCCCATCTGGTATGGCGACATCACCAGCCACGCCGGTTACAAGTCCTGGATGGGCCTCATCTCCAGCAAGGACAAGGCCTACTATGCCAAGAACAGCAAGGGCAAGATGGTGCCTGTCATCGAGGAGCAGTGGGACGACGCCAATGCCACTCCCACCCATGTCATCGTCATGATTTCGTCGGGTTGCGGCACTGCCTATACCGGCACCGTGGGCATGACCCTGTGGGTCGATAATGTGAGCTATGTGCTCTGATCACACGCCTGACCATGAAGATTGCCATCATCAACGGCCCCAACCTGAACCTCGTGGGCGTGCGTGAGCCGCGCATCTACGGCACCACGCCCCTGGCTGATTACCTCGAGTCGCTCCGGGGCAAGTACCCCGATGTGGAGTTCAGCTTCTTCCAGAGCAACCACGAGGGCTGCCTCATCGACGAGATTCAGCAGCGAGGCTTCGACTGCGAGGGCATTGTGCTCAACGCCGGTGCCCTCACACACTATTCCTATGCCATTGCCGACGCCGTGCGCGCCGTCGAGGCACCCGTCATCGAGGTGCACATCAGCGATGTGAATGCCCGCGAGCCCTTCCGCCGCATCTCGGTCATCAAGGATGCCTGCGTGGCGGTCATCGCAGGCTTCGGGCTCAAGAGCTACGACATGGCCGTAGAGTGGTTTATCGAGAACGCAACCTGACACCCCATGGACGAAGCCCTCGAAGCCTATATCCAAGCCCACATCGAGGCCGAGCCTGAAAACCTGCAAAGGCTCGACCGCGACACCCATCTGCGCCTGCTCTACCCCCGCATGTGCTCGGGCCACATCCAGGGCCGCCTGCTCAAGATGCTGGTGCGCATGATCAACCCGCTCAATGTGCTCGAACTCGGCACCTACTCAGCCTATTCGGCCCTGTGCCTTGCCGAGGGGCTCACGCAGGAAGGAGCCAGCGTCGATACCGTGGAGATTGACGACGAACTCGAGGACTTCATCCGCCAGCACCTCAGCGAGTCGCCCTTTGGCAGCCGCGTCAGCCTGCACATAGGCGATGCGCTCGCCGTGGTTCCCTCGCTGGGCAAGCACTTCGACCTCGTTTACATCGACGCCAACAAGCGTCATTATCCGCAATACTATGAACTGGTCATGCAATACTTGAAGCCGGGAGGTTTCATTATTGCCGACAACACCCTGTGGGACGGCAAGGTGGCTGAAACCGAGCACAAGCCGGGCGACCGTCAGACGCAGGGCATACTCGAGTTCAACCGCCTGGTGGCACAAGACCCGCGCGTGGAGGTTGTCATCGTTCCCGTGCGCGACGGTCTCACCCTTATCCATAAGTTATAAGGTTTTTTAAGATTTTTGTTGCAAAGTGTTGGATATTGTCAAATTATTATTTATATTTGCAATATTCAATACTATTTACGCATAGATCATCAAAAACTTATAGCACTATGAAAAAGATATTACTGATTTTTGTTGCGCTGCTCACGGCTATGACGGCGTGGGCGAGCACGTTCACGGTGACCAGCAGCGGCAATGTGTTCACAATCACCCGTACCGGTACCGGTACCGAGACCGTGTATTACCGCACAGTGAGCCTCTCGGCCTTTCCAGGAGAGAACTACTCCGAGGTTGTCAGCTCTCACACCTTCACAGGCACCGAGACCCAACATACGGTCACGGTTACCGAAATTGACCCATCCACATATCTTGACCCGAGTCATGATACTTATGAGCTGTTGTACATTATTCAGACGACCCTCGGGCGCTCCTACCGCTTTGAGGTGTTCAACGGCAACGGAGAAATCTTGGCCTATACTGACCGAGAAATGAAAGATAGTAATAGTAAATATTACAGGATGCCTGATAACTGTTCAAACACGAGGGTTGATGACCTGGCATATTTCGACGACAACGGCAATCTCCTGTCAGACACTGGCAACAAGTACGTTGATGTAGCGGTAAAAGAAATAAGTGGATATTCAGAATCATCAGGATGGAGAAAGGTCACCGATGCCGGATATGGTCAGGGTTATTGTAAACTATCAACAGATTTATTCAATGGCGCCTATGTAGCACGCATCTATGCCGACCAACATGCCATGAAACTTTATGCCACGGTGATTTTCAAACAAAAGGAAGACGACGACGGATATCAGTACATTCAGATTCTCGGCAACAACAAGGATACTTACGACGACGTCGACCCCGACGGTGCTGTCAACGACCCGTCGATTTCCATATATAAGGCATGCTTTGAATTGAGCAAAAGTGGCGTCACCTCCAGTCCACATTATCAGTTCTTCCCACACTGCCAGGATTACGTAAACAAAGAGGCCGAACAGGCTGCGCACATCACCCATTACTCGTTTGACTACGACAATAGTTATCTTTACCAGCAGAAGTTCGTGCATAATGGATACAGGGCCTTAACCTCAGGCTCGTTGATTTTATCGCCAACGGATATGTACATATATGCCCGTTTCGATGCGGCAGGCAAATACGACGATGATTGGTACTTCGCCGATTTGAAACTCCGACTGGCCTTAGTCGACGCCACCACACCAAAGTTGACCGATAACGATCCCAAGGTGAATGGAGGGCGCCACACCAGGGCCAACCCCATCTACGTGAGTGTGCCATTCAGTGAGATTGTCACCGTCAGCGACGACCCAGCCACCAGGCCTAAGCTCTACACCACATGGGGCACGCTCAACTATCTGGCAGGCAGTGGCTCCAACGTGCTCACTTTCAGCGGCAACATCAGCAACACTGCCACTGGAAAATTCACCGTCGACAGTTGTAGCAGAAGAACCATTACCGACTTGGCGGGCAATAACTTTTCTATGATAATCTCCAAGGACTTCAACATTAATCTGGATGCACGCACATTCTCCATCTTCTATAACCTCGATGGCGGCTCAGCAAGCAATCCCAACAGCTACACCGATTTGGGTGGCGACATCACACTGAATAGACCCACTCGCGCCAATTACAAATTCTTGGGTTGGATAGGCAGCAATGGCACCACGCCGCAGCTCGACGTAACCATCCCCTCGGGTTCATCGGGTGACAAGAGCTACACTGCCAAATGGGAGCTCATTCGTTACACCTACGACAGCTCAAACGGAGCGCTGGCGCTACTCAGGGGAGAGTTCTCCAAGAACGACAAATGGGGCAACGAGGTGGCTGCCAGTGCTGTCACGAGTGTGACGGCCACCAGCGATGTGAGTTTCGTTGGCGACTGCTCGGGGTTGTTCAAAGATTTCACCAGTTGCACGAGCATGAATTTGAACAACGTCAACACTGCTAATGTCACCAACATGTACCAGATGTTCCAAAGCTGCTCGAATCTGACCTCGCTCAACATCTCAAACTGGAACACCGCCAATGTCACCAACATGTCCCAGATGTTCCAAGGCTGCTCAAGCCTTACCTCGCTCAACATCTCAAGTTGGAACACCGCGAGTGTCACCGACATGTCCAATATGTTCTATAACTGCTCGAATCTGACCTCGCTCAACATCACAAGTTGGAATACTGCCAAAGTCACCGACATGACGAGCATGTTCAAGGGATGCTCGAAGTGTACTTCGTTTGACCTTTCGGGATGGGACGTAAGCCGTGCCTATCTCATGTCAAGTCTGTTCCAAGGCTGCGCGAGCCTGACTTCGGTCAATCTTTCGGGCTGGAACTTAGGTGATAGCTGTAATTATATCTTTATAGATAACATGTTCCGATATTGCATTAGGCTTACCACTATCTACGCTACTACAGGCTGGGATGACGTGGTTATTTATAATTCAATTACTATGTTCGATAGATGCACACAGTTGGTGGGAGGCTGCGGCACCACTTACGACAACGATTTCACCGACCAGACCTATGCGCGCATCGACCGCGGCGCTGAACAGCCGGGCTACTTCACGGGCGTGTTCAAGCTAACCTTGCCCGCGAATGTGTCGGCTTCGCCCAACCCCACCTTCACGCAAAGCAATGACCGCTACTACGCCGTCGGCACCACCATTACCCTCACCTATTACGGCCAGGTGCCCGAAGGCTATGCCCCGGTCTATTCGGTGAACGGCACCGCCATCGAGGGCAACACCTTCCAGATGCCGTTAGGTGATGCCACTGTTACAATTGAGTTTCAGGAGTTGCCAAGCGGCTTGCCTGGCGACGCCAATGGCGACGGCAATGTGGATGTGCAGGATGTCACAGCCATCATCAACCGCATCCTGGGCAACAACCCGAACCCGTTTGATGCCACGAATGCCGATGTGAACGGCGACGGGAGCATCGATGTGCTCGATGTGACGGCAGTCATCAATATGATTCTCGGCATTCATTGATGAGGGATGAG
>JAFZSO010000073.1 GCA_017619355.1 Muribaculaceae bacterium | reverse complement strand
TTCCTCAACCGCATCGACGAAGTGATTATGTTCACCCCGCTCGACGAGGAACAGATCAGCCAGATTGTGGCATTGCAGCTCAACGGTGTGAAGAAGATGCTCGCCAAGAACGGCATCACGCTCGACGCCACTCCAGCCGCCATCAAGGTGCTGGCTGCCGCTGGCTACGATCCCGAGTTCGGTGCTCGACCCGTGAAGCGCGCCATCCAGAACATGGTGCTCAACGAGCTGAGCCGCGACATCATCGGCCAGCGCGTCGATCGCAGCAAGCCCATCGTGATTGATGCCGAAGGCGGACAACTTGTTTTCAAGAACTAAAGCAAAAGGTATATTACAAAAAATAGGGAGCAGCAACTTTGCATGCTCCCTATTTTCTATTCACTAATCACTCATCCCTAATCCCTAATTAAGAATTCTATTCACAATCCACTCCCCTACCTGGGTGGTTCCGTAATGCGGGCTACCCGGTTTTTGTATGTCGGGGGTGCGCACGCCTTGCGCAATGCTCTGCGCCACAGCATCACGCACCACAGCCCCCTCGGCATTTAGTCCAAAATGCTCAAACAGCATAGCCACGCACAGGATTTGTGCCACGGGATTCGCAATGTTCTGCCCTGCTGCCTGCGGCCAGCTACCGTGCACCGGTTCAAACAGTGGTGTGCCAGTGCCCAACGATGCCGAAGGCAGCAGTCCCATCGAACCGCTGATGCACGCAGCCTCGTCGGTGAGGATGTCGCCAAAGGTGTTCTCGGTCACAATCACATCGAAGTAGCGCGGCTCGGCAATCATGCGCATCGAGGCATAGTCCACAAACATATAATCGACCCGTACATCGGGATAGAGCGATTCCATTTCCTGTGCAATCTGGCGCCACAGACGACTTGAGTCCAGGATATTCGCCTTGTCGACCACCGTGAGGTGTCGCTGGCGACTCATGGCGGTCTCAAAGCCCACGTGCAAGATGCGCTCAATCTCGGGGCGGGTGTAGACGCAGGTATCGAAAGCGCGATCGTTGGTCCTGCCCCGCTCGCCAAAATACATGCCGCCAGTGAGCTCGCGGATGCATACAAAGTCGGCTCCTTCGAGCAACTCGGCACGCAGGGGCGAGAGGTGCAGCAGCGAGGGATAGGTGTTGATGGGCCGCACATTGGCAAAGAGTCCCAACTGGCTGCGCATAGCGAGCAGACCCTGCTCGGGCCTCACAGGCGATGTGGGGTCGTTATCGTATTTGGGGTCGCCCACGGCGCTAAACAGCACCGCATCGGCATGCTGGCACACGGCAAGCGTCTCAGGCGGGAACGGGTCGCCCACCACATCGATGGCATGGGCACCGCAAATGGCATGTTCAAACTCCACTTCGTGACCAAAACGCTTGGCGACCGCCTGGGTCACCGCCACGCCCTGACGGCTTATCTCAGGGCCTATTCCATCGCCAGCCAGCACGGCAATTTTCAGCTTCATGTCTCTTACGGTTTTTAAAATATATAATTAAGGTGTCAGATATGTTTTTGTCAAACGATTGCCAAAGATAATGATTTTTCTCTAATCACTCATCTTCTGATCTCTAATTAGTCATTTTAAAAACAAAGACGCCTTTTGAGGGGCGCCTTTGATTATTGCTATGATTCCACATGTAAATGTTAACCCAAATAGGCCTTGAGCAACTTGCTCTTCTGGCCTTTCAGGCGACGAATGGCTTTCTCCTTGATTTGACGCACGCGTTCGCGGGTCAAATCGAACTTGGCACCAATCTCTTCAAGTGTCATCTCCTGGCAGCCGATGCCGAAGAACATCTTCAGGATGTCGCGCTCGCGGGGATTAAGCTGTTCGAGTGCACGATTCACCTCCTTAGAGAGCGACTCCTGGTTGAGTGAGGAGTCGGCCATGGGAGAGTCCTCGTTAGGAAGCACATCGAGCAGACTGTTGTCCTCGCCGTCGACAAAGGGAGCATCGACACTCACATGACGGCCAGAGACCTTCATGGTGTCGGCAATCTTTTCGACGGGGACATCGAGTTGTTCGGCCAGTTCGGCAGCCGACGGGCGGCGTTCATGCTCTTGCTCAAATCGAGAAAAAGCCTTGCCAATCTTGTTGAGCGAACCCACCTGGTTGAGGGGGAGGCGCACGATGCGCGATTGCTCGGCAAGTGCCTGCAAGATGGACTGGCGAATCCACCAAACGGCGTAGGAGATAAACTTGAAACCACGCGTCTCATCGAATTTCTGGGCTGCCTTGATAAGGCCTAAATTACCTTCATCGATCAAGTCAGGAAGACTCAATCCCTGATTCTGGTACTGCTTTGCCACCGATACAACAAATCGAAGATTCGCGCTCACAAGTTTGTCGAGAGCAGCCTGATCACCTTGTTTAATGCGCTGAGCCAGTTCGACTTCCTCGTCGACGGTGATAAGGTCTTTACGACCAATCTCCTGCAAGTACTTGTCGAGTGATGCACTCTCGCGATTGGTGATCGATTTAGTAATCTTAAGTTGTCTCATTTAGTTAAGTAGAGTTTAAGCACGCAAAGTTACGAACTTTTTTTGGATTGAACAAATAAAAATCTCATTTCTCTCGGTTTTTTTAATAAAAACATTGTTTTTCCTTCACAACATAGTATTGCACTTTAAAAAATTCAAAATCGGCGATGACAAAATTTTCACCACCCTGTTACAGATTGTAACTACAACAAAAATTGTGCCAGTCAGTTAACAGTTAACGAAGGGCCGCCAATCGTATGGCGGCCCCATGTTGTGCATAAATCAATGTGTGGTGCCGGCAAGGGCCGGCTGAGTCTATGAATTCGATATGTTTACTCGTCGGCGAGGTCCACTGCGCAGTATTCCTTCTTGCCGGTGGGATAGATGCCGGTGATGAACATCACCTTGTCGGAGTCGCTCGAGCGCATAATCTCGTTGTAGATGTCCTCCACATCTTCCTTGCTGTTCACCGGAGTACCGTTGATGCTGGTGATGACCAGGCCATTCTTGATGCCAGCGCGCTTGAACTTGCCATCGACAAGACCGCTCACCTTCACGCCGCGCGAGATGTTCAGGTTATCCTTCTCCTCGGCAGTGAGTTTCTGGAAGGCGCAGCCCAGCGAGGTGCAGTCGCTGCTCTTGGTGATCTTGGTCGTACCCTGGTCGTTCTTGAGGTGACGGTTGTAGAGCGCAGTTTGTTGTCGCGGTAGTAACTGAGCGCAGCCTTGTCGCCCGGACGCAGTTTGTTCATTTCTTCCTGCATCTCGCCGCTGTTCTTCACGCTTGCGCCATTGAGCTTCACAATCACGTCGCCTTCCTGCAGGCCAGCCTCCTTGGCGGCGCTCAGGTCGTTCACCTTAGCCACATAGATGCCCTCCTTGGTAGCGGTGATGCCATGCTCCTTGGCGCTCTCGGCGTCGAGTTCCTTATACTGGATACCCAGCACGGCGCGCTGCACAGTGCCATACTGCTTGATGTCGGTGATAATCTTCTTCACAATGTTGCTGGGCACGGCAAACGAGAGGCCTGCATAGTTGCCCGTCTGCGAGAAGATCATGGTGTTAATGCCAATGAGTTCGCCATCGGTGTTCACCAGTGCGCCACCACTGTTGCCGGGATTCACGGCAGCATCGTGCTGGATGAATGTCTTGATACCCACGCTGGAATTCTCAGAAACACCACGGCCCTTGGCACTGATGATGCCGGCCGTTACGGTAGAGTTGAGGCCGAAGGGGTTGCCCACTGCCAGAGCCCACTCGCCCACCTTCACATCGTCGCTGTTACCAAAGGTAATGGGGTGCAGGTCGTTGGTCGAAATCTTGATGAGTGCGAGGTCGGTAGTAGCATCGGTTCCTATCACGCGCGCGTTATATTCACTATTGTCGTTGAGCGTCACGGTGAGTTTCTCGGCACCGTCCACCACATGATTGTTGGTCACGATGTAGCCATCTTCGCTGATAATCACGCCCGAACCCGAGCCACGCAGCTGGGGTTTTGACTCGCCTTTAGGCTGCTGCTGTTTGCGCTGCTGGCCGCCATTGCCGCCCCAACCCGGTCCGAAGAAGAATTCAAACGGATCCCAGTCGTCGCTGCCACCGAAAATCTGCTGCTGACGCGAAGTACCATAGTTCTTGATGCTCACCACGCTGTTCACCGTGCTCTCGGCGGCGCGGCTGAAGTCGGGATAAGACCCGCCCGTTCGCACTGCTGTTTTCACAAATTCCTGGGCCTGTGCTGTGGCTTCACCCACATACAAGTCCTGATTCACATCTTGAGCCCATGCCGTAAATGCCAGCATGGCACTTCCAGCAATCGAAAGAATAAATTTACCTGTTGTGTTCATAATAATATAATGTTAAATTTTTGGTCGGTTTTAATATTTGAATCGTTAAAATTAACTTTTCAAATACCACCCCAAAAGTACATCATTATTTTTCAAAAACAATAGCCAAGCACCCTATTTTAAACTAATTTAAGACGATTTTTCTCTCTTTTCATATTCTTTAAAAGTGGCACCTGTGAAATAAACACTTTTGCACATTTTGCAACAAAACGCCACTTTCACACTTTTATTTTTTCTTGAAAATACTTGTTTAAATGATAATTAATCATTAAATTTGCACCAATTACTTGGGACTATTACTTTAATTTGGCCTTTATTAGCGATTTTATTAACATATTTATTCACTTAAAAATCAATTCTATGAGACAAAAGCTACTGTTCAGTCTTGTTGCTCTGGCATTGGGAGTTTTCTCTTCTGCTAATGCCCAGAATTCGCTCACAGTCTATGCTGGCGATGCAACAAGTGCTTACGTACCGGTCTATGGCTTCTATTGCGACGCCTTCCAAAAGGTGGAGATGATTATGAACGCCAACGACCTCGAAGAAATGACAGGTGGTACCATCACCAACATCACCTGGTATCTCGCTTCTCCAGCTGCTGAAGCCTGGGGAGGAAACTTCAAGATTTACCTCAAAGAAGTCAATGAAGCCGCTCCTGCGGGCTATGACGACTTGAGCAATGCCGTTCTTGTCTACGAGGGGCCACTTGATGGCACCTCTGAGAAACTGGGCATCGAATTCTCTACCCCCTACACCTACGAGGGTGGCAACCTGCTCATTGCAGTGCATCAAGTCGAAAAGGGAACCTACAAGAGTGCAACCTTTAGTGGTATGGAAGTTACAGGAGCTGCTATCCAAGGCTACAGCTACAATGCGGTTGATCAAGTTAACAGCGCAATTCGCGACTTCTTGCCCCAGACCATGTTCGATTACACTCCTGGTGGAGGCGTCATCTACTACAAACCCAAGAACCTGCAAGTGAGTGACATCACCCTCGACGGTGCAACACTCACCTGGGAACCTGGTAACGACGAAACCGCTTGGAATGTAGAGTACAAGAAGTCTATCGACGAGGATTGGATTGCTGCTGGTTCTGTTTCTGCCCCTACCTACACATTAGAAGACCTCACCAATGGCGTGGGCTATGATGTGCGCGTACAGGGCGACTATGGCAGTGGCAACCTCAGCGGCTGGACCGAGACCTCGTTTGCTACGCTGGCTTGCGAAGAGAGCGACATGGGCGAAGTTGAATACACGCTGACCGACACCTATGGCGACGGCTGGAACAACAACAAGCTCCAGGTTTACCTGCATGGCACCAATGTGATGGTTCAAGAACTCACCATTACTCATGTTTCCGGTAATCCCAACGAAGACAACCTGCTCGAGGGCACCTTCAAACTCTGCTACGGTGTTGACTACGACCTCGTTTGGGTAGCTGGCTCTTATCCTTATGAGACAGGCTTTGTGCTCACTGGCCCCGAAGGAGAAACCATCTATGAATTCCATGGTACTGGTTCAAGCAGTGGAGACGTTCCCCCTGCTGGTGTGCTCACCACCTTCCAAATCCACATGAACACCTGCCCGCGTCCCACTAATGTGGCTGCAAGCAATGTTACTTACAATGGTGCAACCCTCACCTGGACTCCCGGCGCTCCCGAGCAAGACCTCTGGCAAGTGATTTACGCAGCTGGCAATGTAGCTGCCGAGGCTATCGATATGGTTCCCATTGATGTAAGCGAGCCGACTTATGCTCTCACTGGACTGGAAGAGAACACTACTTACTCTGCTTACGTACGCAGCAAGTGCAGCGAAGACGATCAGAGCCGCTGGAGCGTGGTATGCACATTCGCCACTCCACTGCAGTTCCCCATCCCCGCTGATCTTGAAATCACCGACATCACCGCCAAGAGCGCTACTGCTAACTGGACGGGCGAAGCTCAGAGCTACAACTTCCGCTATCGCATGAAGACCGGTTTGAACGAGAGCTTCGAGGCTGAAGAAGCTCCCGCCGGCTGGACTCTTAACAACTGGATGGTAATGCCAATTTATCAATACACAATGGGCGGCACTCCTCTCGCTGCTGCCGAGGGCAATTCTTGCTTGGCTTCGAAGAGCATGGACGACACTGGTTCTTCACTTTCTCCGCTCAACGTTGACAACTGGCTCATCAGCCCGAAGGTGGACCTCGCTGGAACTCTCGAGTTCTATGTTGGCGACCTTGGTGCAGACTATGCTGAAAACTTCAGCGTATATGTTTCTACCACAGGTACTGCTACCACCGACTTCACTGCAATTGCAGAAAATGTCGCTACTGCAGGCGCAATGGTTACAGATGCTTCTGCATGGGCTAAGAAAGAATTTGACCTGAGTGCTTATGAAGGACAGCAAGGCTTTATCGCTATCCGTCACCACAACGCTGAAGGCTATTACCTCTTCGTTGATGCAATGAAGATCGCAGGCGAGAATGTTCCTGAAGGCGAATGGACTGTTATGGAAGGCGTTACTCCTCCCGTTAACATGGAAGGTCTCGCTCCTCTCACCACTTACGAAGCTCAAGCACAAGGTATCTATGACGATGGCCTCTCGCAGTGGTGCGACATCGTAAACTTCACCACGCTCGACGCAGCTGCTATGCCCGAGGAACTCACAGTTCCTGAGGTAGATATAACAGCTACTTCGGCCAAGGTTGAGTGGATTGGCTCGCAAGACACTTACAACCTGCGCTACCGCGAAGCTGCAATCAACAGTGGTGTTGCTGAAGACTTCGAGGAGGTTGAAAATGGTGGACTTCCCGAGGGTTGGACTGTTATCGACGCCGATGGCGACGGCTATAACTGGGCTGTTTGGGTATTGAATAAGGACGACGGTACCACTCAAGTTACCCTTTCTTCTAACAGCTATGTCAACTATGTGGGTGCTCTCACTCCCGACAACTGGGTAATCACTCCGCAGACCAAGCTTGGCAGTCAGGTATCGTTCGATGCTTGGGGACAGGATCCCAGCTATGCTGCCGAGCACTTCCAGGTTTATGTAAGCACTGGTCAACCCGTTGTTGCTGACTTCGTGGCAATCTCTGATGAGATTATTGCTACCGGCGACGTGACCAATTACTCCTTCGACCTTGGCGAGTATGCTGGCAAGATGGGTTATGTTGCTATCCGTCACTTCAATGTGACCGACCAGTACATCCTCAATGTCAAGAACTTCTACATGACTGGAGATGGTGATACTCCTGCAGGCGAATGGGTTGTGGTTAACAATGTAACTTCTCCTTATGTCATCAAGGGTCTCAAGCCCGAGACTAAATATGAGGTACAAGTTCAGGGTGTTGTTAATCGTGAACTCACCGATTGGACTCCTTCAGTATTCTTCACCACAACTGGCGCTCAGTTCTATGTGTGCGGTGGCTTCAATGGCTGGAATGCTGTCGAACCTCTCGTAATCGATCCTGAGAATGGCGCTTCGATCGAATTAGTTGAAGATGCCAACGATTCTGAATGGAACCAGTTCAAGATCCTCACCAACGGTGAAGACGACTGGTTATGGCTTGGTGGTATCGATGAGAACGGCGTTGGCTACTTCGACGTTACTGAAGGCATGCTGGCCGATGGTACCGAGATCACTCTCGACGACGAGGGATCTAACTTCAAGCTGCCCGCTGCTGGCAAGTACATCATCAAGATGGTGGCCGCTGAAGAAGGCGATGGCAAGGCTCCGTTCGCTGGCTTCAAGATGGTTGTTTCTAAGGACGAAACTCCTGGAACTGCAATCTTCGACATCAACGGCAAGACCGTGCTCAACGTGAAGTATGTGAACCTCGCAGGTATCGAGAGCGACAAGCCCTTCGATGGCGTGAACATCGTGGTTACTACCTTCACCGATGGCACCAAGGCTACCAGCAAAGTTATCAAATAAGAAACCTCTATTTGAATAACTCTCATAAAAAAACTCTCGCCCACTCGGCGAGAGTTTTTTTGTTCGGCTCGGAAAATTGCAAACAGTTTGCATTTTCGCTCGCCTTGCACTATGTTGAGGGCTTCGCCCTCGAAATTAGGCGGCACCTCGGCAAATTTCAAATAAATTTGCATTTGCACTCGGTTTGCACTAATTTTGCACCAAATTGCAGCAGAACGGTCTGTCGCTCGTGAAGGTGCTTGCACCCGACCGAGAGGAAAGTCCGGGCAACACAGAGCATCACATTTCTTAACGGGAAGCCGGGGGTGACCTCGGGGTTAAGGTGACAGAAAACTACCGCCGCACGCGTTGCGGTAAGGGTGAAAAGGCGAGGTAAGAGCTCACCGGGCGCCACGGCGACATGGCGTGCCGCACCACCTGTGAGTTGCAAGGTCAAGTATACCGGCATCTAAGGGCTGCTCGTCCATTGCCGGGGGGTAGACTGCTATACCGCACGCAGCAATGCGTCGGACAGATAAATGACAGACACCTGCGGAAATTGACCCGCAGGCACATAACCCGGCTTACAGTTCTGCTGCTTTCTTTTGATAACCACACGGAGGCATGCCTCCACAACATAAATTGAATCTATATGAACATTTTTCGCCAAATAGCCTATCGTGCCATCATGCTCAAGCGCAAGAGTCAGCGTGCCGTGCGCTATTGCAGCACCGGCGTGTGGCAAGAAGAGAAAAAGAGCTGGTGGGTGAACGTGATCAAGACGCTCAACCTCACCGTGCGCTCCTTCACCAATAAGCAACTGCAGCAACGTGCCGGTTCGCTCACCTATCACACCGTGCTTGCTGTGGTGCCAGGACTCGCCATGCTCTTCGCCATAGGCCGCGGCTTCGGCTTCCAGAACCTGCTGCAAGGCGAACTCTTCAAATTCTTCCCCGCCCAGCAAGAGGCGCTTAAAGAGGCTACATCCTTTGTCGACGGCTATCTGTCGCAGGCATCCGAGGGTCTGTTTGTGGGCATCGGCATCGTGGTATTGCTCTGGACACTCATCTCCCTCATGGGCAATGTGGAAGACGCCTTCAACTATGTGTGGAATGTGCGCAAGGGACGCAACTTCTACCGCAAAATCACCGTCTACACCACCCTGTTCGTACTGCTGCCCATACTCATGATTTGCTCGGCCGGTATCTCCATCTTCATGTCGAATGCCGTGCAAGACATGGTGCGGATTCAGTTCCTCTCGCCCTTCTTGCTCAAACTGCTCGACTACACCCCGCTGTTAATCTCCTGGCTCATCTTCACTGCGGCTTTCTGGCTCATCCCCAACACCAAGGTGAAATTCAAGTACGCCCTGATTTCAGGTTTCGTGTGTGGTACGGCCTTCTTCTTGCTTCAATGGTTATTTGTAAGCGGCCAGATTTATGTTTCCAAATACAACGCCATCTACGGCAGCTTTGCGTTCCTGCCTTTGCTGCTGCTCTGGATCTACCTCTCTTGGATGATTGCCATGATGGGGGTGGGACTCACCTACTCCATGCAGAACTATGTGAACTACAGCTATCACGACGATATCAAACAGATTTCAGACAACTACCTCGACGATGTGACCCTCGTCACGCTGGCCGTCATCGTCAACCGGTTCCAGCAAAAGCAGCAGCCTTGCAGTGCCAACATGCTCACGAAGGTCTACAACATGCCCGCCGAACTCACCACCAAGGTGATTAATCGACTCAAAGACGCTCAACTCATCTCAGTCTTGCAAAGCGAGGAAGACGACGACCGCTACCAGCCCGCCTTCAACGTCGACGAGATGACCGTTAATAGCGTGCACAAGGCGCTGGGCACAGCCGGCAAATCAAAGTTTGCCAAAAAGGTCGACACACGCTTTGCACACACCATCGACCAGGTCCGGCAACTCCAGAAGCAACAGTCCCAGGCAGGCGACCTCCTCGTCAAGGACCTCCTACCCACCACCTGACCCACCACACTGCCAAAAGATTGCCACTCCTACAATATAATAAAAACATCAAACATCATGAGACGCCTTCTTTCTATCTTGATCATAGCTCTTGCCTTTTGCGATGCTTGGGCATGCACTGCAGTCATTGTCTCGGGTAAAGCCACTACCGATGGACGGCCTTTTATTTTCAAGAATCGCGATGCCACCCCCGACAATGCGCTCCTCACCCTCAAAGGCTCTAAATATCAATATGTAGGCGTGGCCGATTACACCAGCTCATCTAACCCGTCAAACATCTGGTATGGTCACAATGAGGCGGGGTTTGCCATTCTCAACACTTTGTCATACTACTTCAACAGCCCCACAAGCTCTTCCAATTCCAGTGCCGGTGTCCTCATGAAGAAAGCCCTGGGCCAGTGTGCCACAGTCGAAGAGTTTGAGAATCTCCTGACCGAGATTCTGGCACTGAACACCTATACACTGAGCACCAATTTTGCCGTCATGGACTCGCTGGGCAATGTGGCATTTTACGAAACCAACAACACGAGTTTCACCAAGTTTGATGCCAATGATGAAACTGTGGCTCCAAAAGGCTATCTGGTACGAACCAACTATTCCTTCTCAAGTCCATATTATGAGACCACCAGTCATGTGGGCGAAGAGCGCTACAAAGCGGCTTGCAAATACATAGATGACACCTTTGGCGACGGCCGGAGCGACGGTGGCAAAATCGATGCCGTGAAACTGGTACACGAGTTGCCTCGCTACCTGTATCATGGCCAACGCAAGGTAAATCTGTGGGACTACATTCCCAATAGTATCAACGATGTGCAACACACCTACTTCAAGAATTTCATTCCGCGTCATTCAAGCTGCTCAGCATCACTGATGCAGGGCGTCAGGGAAGGAGAACCCGCTGCCAATACCGTGAGCTGGATAGCCATCGGGTGGCCTTGTGGCTCGTTCACTGTGCCCATTCTAATAACCCCTTCGCTGGTTTTGCCTGAAACTGTGAAGCGAACACCCGACACACACAAGAGCGAGATGTGCTCAGGATCTCTTGAGTTGAAAGATAAAGTGTTCACCATCTATCACGACGGCAAGCAGAGCACCGACAGCATCGATTTGTCGAAACTCATCAACATGCAGGAGACAGGAATACTGCAACGCGTGATGTTGGCCGATGCCATGGTAAGCGAACTGGGAGTGGAATTGCTCGACGATGTGAGAGCAGGCACAGCCGACGACAATGAGATTGCCGCATATTACAACTGGGTCGACGAATACTGGCGCCTATTCATTCAAGAGGCCAATACCCCAACAGCAATCAGCGCCATCAATGCCGATGTCGACAATGATGACGCCTTCTATTCTATCGACGGCATCCGCTATGAACACAAGCCGTCGAAACCTGGCATCTATATCTATAAGCACCGCAAGGTGATCATAAGATAACTTAAACCAAGAACTCATGAAGTGGGTCGATGTCCTTGTCGACGGACCCTTCGTCCAAAGCCAGCGCGACACCTCGCTGCGTTTCCGCGGCAGCTCTAACCAGCGGCTTATTGATGTCGCCACCACGCTTGCCACAGGCAATATCTCGCTCTGGCACGGTTAACCGTCACTCAATCGCTCCCAAAACAAACAAGAGGATGCGCCACACTGGCACATCCTCTCTCTTTTCTAAACTTCAAGTATCTCTCTTACTTGTTGCTGTCGACCCACTTCTGGAGATCGGTGACAGTGGCACGGTTCAGCAGTTTGCCATCCTTCCAGTTCACATCGGGATAGGCGGCTTTCAAGTCCTTGCAAGCCTGCTCAATGGTGCTACCGCCCGAGGTGGCGAAGGGTATCACCGTCTTGCCTTTGAAGTCGTAGCTCTCCATGAAGGTGTTGATGATGGTGGGAGCGGTGTACCACCAAATGGGGAAGCCCACATAAATTACATCATAGTCAGCCATGTTCTCAAGTTTGTCGGTGATTGCAGGACGCGAATTCTTGTCGGCCATCTCCACCGAGCTGCGGCTTTGCTTGTTATGCCAGTCGAGGTCAGCATCGGTATAAGGCTGTTCGGGCTTAATCTCGTGAAGGTCGGCACCTGCCACTTCGGCAAGTTTCTGCGCAACGCCCTTGGTCACGCCAGTGGCCGAAAAATAGGCTACTAATGTCTTCATCTCTTTCGGGTTTTCTTGATTGTTACTGTTACTGGTTTGTTCACTCTGTTTCTGCGAGCAGGCACTCAGGCTGATGGCCCCCAGCGCCATTAACATTACTACAAAATGCTTCATGTTTCTTTTATTTAAAGGATTTATGATTATTTGCTATTAGCGGCAGGAACTCGGCCAGCACATACATGCTGCCACCCACAAAGATGAAGTCGTCGGCACTGGCATCGGCCATCGCCTGGCGATAGGCGGCCTCCACAGTTTCATAAGTCCGTCCCTGAAGTCCCTTTTGAGCAGCAAGTCCAGCAAGTTCGGCAGCCATCATGGCACGAGGGGTGCTCGCCTGCGTGAAGTAGTATTGCGCCCGCTTGGGCAGCATCTCGAGCAAGTGCTGCACATCCTTGTCGGCCATGAAACCTATCACCACACGCAGCACATTGCACTGCTGACGCTTAAGTTGCTCCATGAGTTGCGGGAAGGCCCCGATATTGTGACCCGAGTCGCACACCACACGCGGCCAGTCGTGCACCTGCATCCAGCGGCCCACCAGGCCCGTAATCAGGTGCGCATTCTCAATGCCCGCCTTCACACTCTCATCAGGGATGTGCACCCCTTGCTCACGCAACACCGCCAAAGCGGTGAGCACGGTGTTGATGTTAGCCACCTGATAATCGCCAGTGAGACCAGCTCGCAACTTGCCGTTGTTACGCGTCGACAACACACTGCGCCGCGACTGCAGCACCTCGGGCTCATCTTGGGCAAAAGTGATGGGCGACTTGCCTCGGCGGGCAGCATCTGCAAACACATCGTGGGTTTCCTCGCACGACTCCCCTATCACCACAGGCACCCCAGGCTTGATGATGCCCGCCTTCTCTCCTGCCACCTGCGCAAGAGTGTCGCCTAAGAACTGGGTGTGGTCGAGGGCTATGTTGGTGATGACCGAAAGCATGGGCGTGATGATGTTGGTGCTGTCGAGCCGGCCGCCCATTCCCACCTCAATCACGGCATAGTCCACCTCGCACTGTGCAAAGTAGTCCATCGCCATGGTCGATGTGAGTTCGAAAAACGAGGGGGCTCCATCGTAATGCATATCAAAGTATCGGTCCATGAATTCCGTCACCTTGCGGCGAGGAATCATGCCACCGTTCACCTTGATACGCTCTCTGAAGTCGATGAAATGCGGCGAGGTGAACAACCCCACCTTGTAGCCCGCCATCTGCAGCACAGCGGCTATCATCGACGAAACACTGCCCTTGCCATTGGTGCCCGCCACATGAATGCAGCGGTACTTCTTGTGCGGATTGCCGAACAGGTCGTCGAGGTCACGGCTCGTCTGCAGGCCGGGTTTGTAACCGCCGGCACCCTGCCGCTCGTACGACGGCAACTGACTGAACAGGTAATCTATTGTTTCTTGGTATGTCATAATCGTCTTGAATTAAAACAGAAAATAACCGGCAACACCTGCCGCTATGATGATGAGTATGGGATGAACACGAGTGAAGAATACCACACAGAACGACGCGATGCAGATGAGCACCGACTTCACGATATCTGGAGTAACATACCCGAAGTTCTCGCCGTTCATGAGCAGCAAAGCAGCCGATGCAATCAGACCCACCACCACAGGCCGCAGTCCTAACAGCGCACCCTGGATGAGTGCACTCTCGTGGTGACGGCTGATGTAGTGGCTCGCCATCAACACCAGCACAAACGGCGGCAACACCACCGTCAAGGTAGCCAGCACCGAGCCCCACACGCTGCCCGTGGCGGCATAACCTATATAGGTAGCGCTGTTGATACCTATCGGGCCCGGGGTCATCTGCGAGATGGCCACAATGTCAGTAAATGTCTGATTGGTGATTTGGGGGCACCAGCTCGAACCCACAATCTCGCTCTGGATGAGCGACAGCATGGCATAGCCTCCACCGAACCCGAACAGTCCGATTTTCAAGTAAGCCCATATGAGTCGCAAGTAGGTCTCCATCACGTTCACGGTTTAGTGGGGATTGAACGATGCGTGTAGACGAGGTAGCCAACAACAGCTCCAAGCACAATGTATATGATGGGGTTGGAAACAATGGGCCAACCCGAGTAGATGAGCAATGCCACAGCCACCGGAATGATTATCGTCTTCCAGTTGATACCCGCAGAGCGAGCCGTTGTAATCACCGGAGCAATGATGAGTGCCACCACCGCCGGCCTGATGCCCTTGAAGATGCGCGCCAACACTTCGTTGTTCTTGATGGTATCGGGTGTCAGGTATAGCGCTATGAGCAAAATGATGATGAACGACGGCAATATCGTGCCCAGTGCTGCCGCAAGGCTTCCTTTCAGGCCACGCAGGCGGTCGCCCACCACCGTCGAGATGTTCACCGCCAAGATGCCAGGCATCGACTGCGCCACGGCAAGCAGGTCAAGAAAATCCTCTTTCGCAATCCAGCGGTGATTCTCCACAATTTCACGCTGCATGATTGAAATCATCGCCCAGCCGCCACCAAAGGTGAACAGCCCTATCTTGAAAAAGGTGACGAACAGTTCAAAGTATAGTTTCATTGCGGTTTTGGATTCAAATCATGCTTTGATGCTACAAAATTAGTTTTTTTCCAAGAAAAAATAGTATTTTTGCACATTAGATTTATACTTATTATCTATAATGTCATCTTTGAGAACTTTAATCACTATAATGGCTGCCGCTTGCATCTCCTATGCTACGGCGCAAGATTTTGTTCCCATCGACTCCATACCCCTGACCAATATCATTGAAGGCGACTCTACCAGCGCACATATAAAGAAAAGCCTCTGGCAATCCATCAAGGACTACATCTCGATCGACGGAGGTAACTCAAAAGGTGACGACATCAACAAGGTGAGTGTGCTGGGCGGCCCCTTCTACGACAACCAGGCTGGCTTTGGTATCGCACTCATGGCGGGCGGCAACTTCAGGTTCAACAAGAACGACACCATTTCGCTCCCATCCACTTCTCAAATCTACTTCAACATCAGCACCAAGCTGTTCTGGAAACTGGGCATGTATGGCTCTATTTTCCTCGACGAGAACAGGTGGCGCATCAACTACGATATCAGTTACGAGAACACCCCTTCCTACTTCTACGGCATCGGCTTCGAGAACGGCGACAACGACGACAACAAGACCATGCAACACAAGCACATAGGTCTTTTCCACATCGAAGGTCTCCGAAAAATCACGGGAGCACTCAAGGTGGGACCAGCCATCAGATGGGACTACGTGAACAGCGACACCATAGCCAGACCGGAACTCCTTGAAGGGCAAGACCGCATAGTGCGAAACTACGGCTTTGGACTTGTAGCTGAATTCGACACACGCGACAACATAAAGGATGCTTATAGCGGATGGTATGCCTACAGTGGCGTGCTCTTCCGCCCCAAATTCCTCTGGAACAAATATTCCTTCACCACCCTCGACCTCAGACTCAGGCACTACAAGCAGGTGTGGAAAGGTGGCGTGCTGGCTGGCGACCTCTACGCCCTGTTCAACTTCGGCAACCCCTCGTGGGCCATGATGTCGCAAGTGGGCAACTCTAACCGCATGCGTGGCTACTACACCGGCCGTTACCGCGACAAGCACATGATCAATCTGCAAGTCGAACTACGTCAGCACATCTGGGGCCGCCATGGCATAGCACTGTGGGCGGGCGTGGGTAATGTATTCCACGACACCGACTCTTTCGGACATCTGCTGCCCAACTTCGGCATAGGCTACCGCTTTGCTTTCCGTCGGCGCATGAACATCCGGCTCGACTTTGGCATCGGCAAAGACTGGCAGAACGGTTTTGTATTTAACATTAACGAAGCATTTTAAAACAATTAAAACAATCTTTTTAGCACTATATTCTGAACATGAAACTTTTCGATAAAATCGCTGAAATTGCAAAAAATCAACGCATCCTCTTCTGGACCTTCCTGGCTATGGCAATTCTGCCAAACGTCATCATGTTCTTCACCGAGTCCACTTCAATACTCACCCGCATTATCAATATCCTGCTGCCGCTCGGTTGCTACTGGTATGCGCTCACGCTCAACAAGAAGCCTGGCAGAATGTTCTGGTGGCTTTTCATCTTCATGTTCATCGATGCGTTCCAGATTGTGCTGCTCTACCTCTTCGGCGAATCGCCCATCGCGGTCGACATGTTCCTCAATGTGGTCACCACCAACGTGACCGAGGCCACAGAACTGCTTGCCAACCTATTGCCGGCCGTCATCTTCGTGGTTATCATTTATGTCACGGGCATCGTCTTATCCATATTCTCGCTGTTCAACAAGGAAGAACTGCCTCATAGCTTCCGCCGCGCCCACAAACGCATCGCTCTTGGCATTCTTGCCGTCTCACTTGTGCTTATCGGTGTGAACTACGGCATCGACAAGAAATTCAAGATTCAGGACGATATCTTCCCCATCAACGGTTTCTACAACCTCTTTTTATCGGGTGTGCGCACCACACAGTCTATCAAGTATGAGAGCGCTTCCAAGGATTTCACTTATAAAGCACAATCCACCCATCCCGACTCCATCCCCGAGGTCTATGTGCTGGTTGTGGGCGAGACGGCGAGAGCCGACAATTTCTCGATCTATGGCTACGAACGCAACACCACGCCTCTGCTTCAGGCTATGGGCGACAGCATCGTTTACTACGAAGATGCCATCACTATGAGCAACACCACGCACAAGAGCGTGCCGCTGCTCCTCACCTCGGTGGGATGCGAAGACGACTTCGACCAGGTATACCAGCGCAAAGGCATTATCAGCGCCTATAACGAGGCGGGCTACAATACCGCTTTCTACTCTAATCAGCGGCGCAACCACTCGCTCATCGACTTCCTGGGATGCGAAGCTCAAGACGTCAACTTCCTCAAGGACGACCTGCCGCTCACTGCCCAACTAAGCGACGAGGAACTGCTCAGACCTCTCAAGAAGAAACTCGACGAGCACACCTCAGGCAAACTCTTTATCGTGCTACACTGCTACGGTTCGCACTTCAACTATCACGACCGCTACGACGAAGGGACGGGCGTGTTCCTGCCAGATAATGTCACTTCGGCCAAAAAGAAGTTCCGCAAAGAACTTCTCAACGCCTACGACAACACCATCTATCACACCGATATCCTGCTCAGCGGCATCATCAACCTGCTCAAGCAAAAACAGATGCCCACAGCCATGATTTATGTGAGTGACCACGGTGAAGACATATTCGATGACGACCGCGGACGCTTCCTGCATGCATCGCCCCTGCCCACCTATTATCAACTGCGCGTGCCCTTCATCGTCTGGGCTTCTCAGGAGTGGAAAGACACCTATACCGACCAGTGGCTGCTGCTCAACGAGCACCGCAATCTGCCCATCTCTACCAACCGCATCACTTTCCACACCATGCTCAACATGAGCGGCATCTCTTCGCCCTTCTTCAAAGAGAATGAAGCCCTCACCAGCGACTCGTTCAAGGTAACACCAAGACTCTATGTCAATGACCACAACGAGTACCGCACCATGGACGATGCCGGTCTCAAGGACCTCGACATCGAGCAGTTCCGCCTCCACCGCCTCCAGTTCCCCTAATTCACTTGAATCATCAAATCAGTTCTCAACATAATTTCAAACGATAGAATCATGAATTTCGACAAACTCACGAAACATTTCCTCATCATCCTCATGGTTGCTATGATGGCAGCCTGCAGCAGTGACAACGACGACAATAACAACGAGCCATCGCCCAACCCAACCGACCAGGTCGAGCAACAGCTCGCGCAAATGACCTTGCGTGAAAAGGTGGGACAGATGTTCTGCATCCGCCCCGAGGCCCTCCTCGTCGGCATGGATGATTTACACGATGTCACTGCAAATGCCGTGACACAACTCAACGATGGCATGGTATCCACCGATAGAAATTATCCCGTGGGAGGCATTATCCTCTATGCCCACAATATTATCAACCCTTCTCAGATAACCACCTTCACCAAGCAGCTGCACAGCCTCCAGGGCGACCCGCTGCTGTGCATCGACGAAGAGGGCGGCAGTGTGGCGCGCATCGGACGAAACAAGGCTTTCGACGTTCCCCACTATGCGAGCATGGGATCCATTGGAGCAACGGGCAATCCGCTCAATGCTCAACAGGCAGGCGAGTCCATTGGCAGCTATCTGAGATTCTACGGTTTCGATGTCGATTTCGCCCCTGTGGCCGACGTCAACACCAATCCCGAGAACATAGTCATTGGCAACCGTGCCTTCAGCGATGATCCCACTGTGGCTGCCAGCATGGTCGAGGCTTTCATCAAAGGCATCCACAGCAGCCATGTCATAGGCTGCCTGAAGCATTTCCCGGGCCACGGCGACACCAAGGCCGACTCGCATTATGGCTATGCCGAAACCAAAAAGACCTGGCAGGAAATGCTCAATTGCGAAATGATCCCCTTCAAGGCGGGCATCAACGCTGGCGCTCAATTCATCATGACTGCTCACATTGCCACCCCTAATGTCACCGGCAACAGCAATCCTGCCACTATGTCATCAGTCATTCTGCAGGATAAACTGCGTGGCGAACTCGGCTACGACGGCATCATCATCACCGATGCCATGGGAATGGGAGCTATCACCAATCAGTACACGCCCACCGAAGCTGCTGTTGGAGCCATCAAGGCGGGTGTGGATATCGTGCTGGGGCCCTACAACTACAAGAACGCCTTCGATGCCGTTGTCCAGGCGGTTCAAAACGGAGAAATCAGCGAGCAACGCATCGACCAGAGCGTGAGACGCATCCTGCGCGTGAAACAGGCACGCAACCTATGGCCACGCTACACCTATTGATTTGCTACTCTTTTATGCATGTACTCAATGGAATACAAGAAACACATACTGGACTTCAAAGTGGTGCAAAACCAGCACCTGGGCATGAACTACTCCTTGCTCATGCTAAAACCTTTTGAGGGCGAGGTGCCACCATCGGCTCCCGGCCAATTTGCACAAGTGCTGGTGCCTAACAGCAAGAGAACCTTCTTGCGCAGGCCCATCTCCATCTGCAACATCGACCGTGACAACAATCAGCTGTGGCTCCTTGTGCGCCGTGCAGGCGAGGGCACTGCAGCCCTATGTGACCTTCACGAGGGCGACACCCTCAATGTGATGCTCCCACTGGGTCATGGCTTTACCCTGCACCGCGACGACGCCATGCTGCTCGTGGGCGGTGGCGTGGGCGTAGCACCCCTGCTCATGTTAGGCAAGGAGCTCAAGGAACAAGGCATGCAGCCGCAGTTCCTGCTGGGAGCACGCACCAAGGCCGACCTGCTCCTGCTCGACCAGTTCAGCACACTGGGCAAGGTGCACATCACCACCGACGACGGCTCGACTGGCGTTCACGGCGTGGTCACCAAGCATCCCGTGCTCACCAGCGACAACATTGCCCATATTGCCTGTTGTGGCCCTATGCCCATGATGCGTGCCGTGGCAGCACTGGCTCGCCAGCAAGGCATCGACTGCGAAGTGTCGCTCGAGAATCTCATGGCTTGCGGCATGGGCGCCTGCCTGTGCTGCGTCGAAGACACTGCCGATGCCGGCAATGTGTGCGTATGTACTGAAGGACCCGTTTTTAACATCAATCGACTCAAATGGCAGATTTAAGCGTTCAAATAGGCAACCTCAAGCTCAAAAACCCCGTTATGACGGCGTCGGGCACCTTTGGCTACGGCGAGGAGTTTGCTGATCTCATCGACCTCAACCAGCTTGGCGGCATCATCGTCAAGGGCACAACCCGAATGCCCCGGCAAGGCAACCCATATCCTCGCATGGTCGAGACACCCAGCGGCATGCTCAATGCCGTGGGACTCCAGAACAAAGGCGTGGACCACTTTGTGGAGCACATCTATCTGCGCATTAAGGACTTAGACACCGCCATCATCGTCAATGTGAGCGGCTCTACCGTCGACGACTATGTGGCCGTGTGTGAGCGACTCAATCCATTAGACAAGGTCGCTGCCGTCGAGATCAACATCTCCTGCCCCAATGTGAAGCAGGGAGGCATGACCTTCGGCACCACCTGCGCCGGCGCTCAGAGCGTGGTCAGCGCTTGCCGAAAGGCCTACGACGGCACCATGATAGTGAAACTCACCCCTAATGTAACCGATGTGACCGAGATTGCCCGCGCAGTTCAAGATGCCGGTGCCGACGCACTCTCGCTCACCAACACCTTCCTGGGCATGGCCATCGATGTGGAGCGACAAGTGCCTTGCCTGTCCACCATCACCGGCGGACTCTCAGGACCCTGCATACGGCCTATCGCCGTGCGCATGGTGTGGCAGGTGGCCAAGACTGTCAACATCCCCGTCATCGGGTTGGGAGGCATCATGAACGGACGCGATGCCGTTGAGTTCATGCTGGCCGGAGCCACCGCTGTGCAGATAGGCACCGCCAACTTCGTCGACCCACAGGCCACCGTCAAGGCCATCCACTACATCAACGACTACCTCAACCGCCACGGCCTCGACAGCGCCACCCAACTCATCGGAGCCCTCAAAACCTAACATCAAAATAGGCAATTCCGCTTTGACAGAGAATTGCCTATCATCAATTGTTGGTTATTAGTTAATATACAATCCAAATATCAGCGGCCTGGGGTGAACGACTCGAAGCTGTTGTCGTTATAAAATACCATGATGTTCACGATGCGGCGACCATCGGCCGACGGCTTCGACGCATTCACCGTACTGTTTTTACCAACGCTTCGTGCAAGGTTCTGTAACGCCACCGATAGAGCAGCCGACGAGGTTCCCGTATCGCGCTTCGAGGTACCCACAAATGCGGCATCGTGCTCGCCAAAATTGATCTGAGGGTGTTTTCCATTATCAGATGTGGTTTCGGGCATCATGGATTTCGACAAATCCTCAGCAGGTTGAGCACTCATAGAAAAATCTAACGAGTTCTCATTTGGAACAAACATATTTCCATCGCCGAACATGAGCCACATCATGTTCAGGGCAGGGTAGGCATTGTGAATCTTTGTCAACACCTCATCACTTACCTTCTTATTTCGCCCGTTCAACAACTGCGAGAGAGTGGGGCGTGGGATCTCACATGTGTCAGCGAACTGAGAATTTGCAATCCCGTTTTGACTTAAGAACAATTTTATGCGCGAAACGATGTCCATAATGCTATTAACAATTTTGAATTTTTCAATTGCAAATTTACAACACATATTTGAATTTGCAAAATTTTTAATGGTAAATTTTTGTTTTCGCTATTTATTTTTTCAAATCCAAGAGAATTGTCGCAATTTGTCAATCAAAATTACTTAATTAAATAATATATTTAATATTTATATCGTATATTCCTATTTATTAATATATTAAGTTAACTTAAATCACCGATTTAAGGCCTCCGTGGAACACTTTTAGTAAAACTTGAATTTTACATATAAGCAACACTTTAATAATTAGCATCTATTTTATTGGCTATCATTGATTTATAAGAATTGTAATCAAGTGTTAATTTGCAAATTTACACGATTTCGGCTCTTTCAAAATGCAAATTCACGAATTCAACTACCCCACTCGAGTCCAAAATTGCATTTTGTAATTCAAAACACCCTGTTTCAAATCGCAAAATCAACTTCCCGAATCTAAATTTTGGGTCAGGTTTACAAATTTAAATCGGTAAACTCTTTGTGGTAAAATGCCAAAAATCGACAAAATCTTTATTCAACTCGTTTTCCTTGCGATTTTTCGCGGCCGCACCACCTTTGATTTAAAACCAGAAAATCTAAGCAAATCTCAGCGCGTTAAATCTCACCCATAATTAGTATCTAAATTATTGATTTTCCACGTCTTTATAGACTCACAACTCCCCTATCTCCCTTCTATACAATCTATCCAGAAAATAGCAGAAAAATGGGCTCAAAATGGCCCATTTTCCATTCA
>JAFZSO010000072.1 GCA_017619355.1 Muribaculaceae bacterium | reverse complement strand
GGCGTGAAGAATGCAAATGGTTCAACAATTATCGTCTATACTGCGTCTATGATTTTCTTACCAATCAAGGGTAACTCGTTGCGGTGCAACTCGTTACCCTTGTTTTGGCGGAGAGGACAAGATTCGAACTTGCGGTAGGGTTACCCCTACGGCAGTTTAGCAAACTGCTGGTTTCAGCCACTCACCCACCTCTCCGTACTGGTAGTGCTGATTTTCACTAAGCGAGTGCAAAATTAGCACTATTTTTTGACATGACCAACAAAAATCTGATATTTTTAAAATATTTTCTCTTCATTGACCGAGAAAAATGGACTGCCCCCCCTTGCTTCAAAGTCTAATGGGCTTCGCCAAGTTTTTATTCACTATTGACTATAGTAGTATTGGCAAATCTTTTTAGAAAACAGGTAAAAAGATTTCGAAATCACGGAATAAATCGTTATCTTTGTAAAGAGATCTCTGAACTTTGTCTCGTGATAGTTAAAAATAATTAAATCAAACTAATAGGTTGATCTAGTAGAATGTATGGTGGTAATTATGACTCAATTTAATGATGACATACTACTGGAAATAGTGTATTTTAACAGTCGTTTACTAAATTTTGAGGCACCATTAAATTTCTCATTCGTATATAGTATTATAGAGGCAACACTTTACAAAAACTAAAAAATTACGATTATGAAGAAAAAAATGACTGAAGACGAAATTCGTCAGAGAATCGAAGAGATGAAGAAAGAAGGTGGTCGGTTGACCTGTATTGCCGATGAACATGGCAAACTCCAGAATGGCTTGAAAGTGGCGAGATTAGACGCAGGTGAAGGGCACATCATTTTAAAGGTCGGCACGATTGATGAAATTTGCAAAGCGTTCGGTATCGGTAGACCTCTTTTAGATTCGGTAATACCTCATTTGATTAAAGTCAAACTTGGTGCCGAAGTGACCATTAGCGACAAAATAACCGACTCATTGACAGATGAGAAAGTTCATCTCTTGGGATAGCAGACCTTGACACAACAGAATGGATTTATGAAACGACGAGTACTAAAAGACTTAACGACAAGCGAGCGCCTGACCCTGCTGGAGCAAATCTTTGCCCCGCAGGGCGAACGCTCTCATATTGGGTTTGCATCTTGTAATTTGAGCAGCATGGATTTCATGTTTGACTTTGCCGAAGCTAACTTGGTGGAAATGAGGTGGTCTAAAGGCGAATGTGAATTGACCGAGATCATGGAGCGCACCAATCATATCCTTTCACCCGAAGTGGAGCAGAAGTTCAGGTTGGGCATGCCGTACTTTGTCCATGCCATTATGCCGCTGGAACCCATTACCGTGCAGAGTGTGACAGACTGGTTCAAACATGAGCCTTTCGCACTTGAGCATTTTGTGACTACAACAAGCGACAGCGACGATATCATCATGCGCATCGCTTTTATAAGCAATGAAATCGGCGACAAAATCGACGATATTATAGAGAAAGAAAACAGAATTATAAACATTTAAAATTAAAGAATTATGGCAGAAATGGCAATTGGCTATGGAAGTGAGTTCCAATTATTGAGGTATTTAGGCCATCATCGCAATTATCTCAATTCAAAAATTCAAGAGGTTTTGAAGATAGAAGGTGATATTAAATGGTTTGAGTACCCTGTAGATGAAAATCGAGACTCCATGGATGGAGAATACAAAGGTATTGAATGCTTTGAGAAGCGTCCTGACTATGAGAGGATTAAAAGTGCTTGGAAACAGTTCTGGCCCCAAAGAGGGAAGGCGCAAAACTGGGATGGAATTTTTACAATTGGGGAAAAATACTATTTCGTTGAAGCAAAGGCGCACATAGATGAAGCACATCAGGAATGCCAAGCAGGAACTGATAGCAGAATCATCATTAAGAAAGCTTTTGAAAAAACGTGCAAGAACAAGACTTTGGCAAACAAATGGTTAGATTCCAATTGTTATCAACTTGCAAATAGATTGGCTTTCATCCATTTTTGCAACGAAAACAATATTAAAGCTGATTTGGTTTACATCTGTTTTTACAATGGCTATCGTTGCAATATTAAGAAGAATATGGATCCAGATGATGGCAAATGGGAAATTGCCATGAAGAAGGATTTTGACACACTAGAACTCTCGAATGAACTAAAAGCGATGATTCATCTGGTATATATTGATTGTTTGAAACCTGATAAATGACTATACTTCACATTAGTGACACGCACGGGTTGCATGGAAGGCTGGGGGATTTGCCCCCGGCCGATGTGCTTGTGCATAGCGGTGACTTTACAAATTCAGGCACCGAGAAGGAGGTGCTCGATTTCCTCAACTGGTTGATTGCATTGCCCCACGCCCACAAGTTTTTTGTGGTGGGCAATCATGACTTATGTCTGTGGGATGCCACTGGCATTGAGGATTTGCCCCCAAATGTGCATTTCCTGCAGGACCGTGGCGTGACCATCGATGGTGTTAGTTTCTTCGGGCTGGGTTATAACCATCGCGAAGAACTGATTCCTGACGATGTGGATGTTCTTGTTACCCATGAACCTCCTCACGAAATCCTTGATTTCACTTTTGACCGTCACTGGGGCAATTTGGCTCTGTTGCGACGCATTGAGGAGATTAAACCTCGTTATCACCTTTTTGGCCATGCTCATGATTGCTGTGGCACAGTTAAGATAAACGGCATTATCTACTCCAATGCATCGGTGCTTGACGACTATTGTCAGCTCGTTCACAAACCAAGACTTTTGACTCTATAGCAAATTTTGGAATGTTTTTAGTCAAAGAACTGGTGTTTTTTGATTTGTTCGGATTAATTGCTTAACTTTGTCATTTCTGATTTGTTATTTCTCATTAAATTAAATAATGCAATCATGCAATTGTTAAGCAACACCCTCCTTCAACTGATATTTACCAGTCTGCTCCTGATGAGTTGTTCAGGCAACGACGCGCAGAGCAACCAGGCAAAGCAAGGCGTTTCTGGCCAGGCCGAGCAGCAAAAGTCGGCTCCCCAGCGCTACGACTCGCTCACCATCGCCATGACGGGCGACATCATGATGGGCACACTCTTTCCCTCGACCAAACTGGCGCAGAACGACGGGCGCGACATCTTTGCCGATGTTACCCCGGTTTTGTCGGGCGCCAATGTGGCCGTGGGCAACCTGGAGGGTGCGATGGCCGATGAGGGTCAGCCCAACGAATTTAAAATGAACAAACTGCGTTCGGGTGCTGGCAATGTGTTTGCCTTCAGGATGCCCACGCGCTATGCCCAATACCTTAAAGATGCGGGCTTCGACTTTGTGAGCATGGCTAACAACCACTCCTACGACTTTGGCACTGCCGGACAGAATGCTACCCGCAAGGCCCTCGATGCCGTGCAGGTGGGCTATGCCGGCAATCCCGGGCATGAGATGATGGTAAAAGAGATTGATGGCGTGCGCTATGGTTATTGCGCCTTTGGCTACAACCGCCTGACCGTGCACATGACCGATGAGGCCGAGGTGAAGCGCATCATCACCCAGTTGCGCGATAGCGCCGATGTGGTCATCGTCTCGTTCCACGGCGGAGGCGAGGGCGGAGCTTTCCGTCATGTGCCTAACGGTGTGGAGATGCAGTATGGCGAGAATCGTGGCAACCTGCGCCGCTTCTCGCACCTGTGCATCGACTGCGGCGCCGATGTGGTGTATGGCCACGGGCCGCATGTGGTGCGTGGGGTGGAACTCTATAAGGGCCATTTCATTGCCTACAGCCTGGGCAACTTTGCCACTCCAGTGGGCATCTCGGTGGCGGGCATCACGGGCTATGCTCCGGTCATCACTGTCACGATAGGCCCTGACGGCAAGTTCCGTTCAGGCAAGATAAACTCGTTCATTCAGCGAGTAGGGGTGGGGCCGCGCACCGATGCCTCGAATCGCGTGGCGCAGGAAATCAAAGGACTCTCAGAGGCCGACTTCCCGCAGTCGCCGCTCATGATCAGCAACACGGGCGACATCAGTCTTAAGCGTCAGCAATAATAAACCAATGGCTATTGCATGAAGTATTATATCGCCATAAAAGGACAGCCGGTGGGACCCTTTGAGCCCGAAGAACTGCTGGAGCACGGCCTGGACATGAACTCGCTCGTGTGGAACAATACCATGCCTCAATGGAAGTCGGCAGGGCTCATTCCCGAGCTGGCCACCTTGCTCACGAGCCAGGTGCCTCCCTCTCAGCAGCAACAGCCGCCTCAGCAGTACCAGTCGTGGCCGCAGTATCAGTACGAGTCGCAGCCGACCAATGTGCAGGTGATGCCCATGATGGACATCATCACCGCCATCAAGACATGCCTGGTCGACAAATATTGCTGCTTCACGGGCCGTGCACGCCGCAGCGAGTACTGGTGGTTCTTCCTTTTTGTTTTTGTGGTGAACCTGCTGCTGTCGGGGATATCGGATTCAAATTACCTAAACTTCAACCATGATTTGACCCCTGGTGCTATTTTTACCCTCTTGGTCCATCTGGCATTGTTCCTGCCGTCGCTGGGTGTCACGGTGAGGCGATTCCACGATGTGGGGCAGTCGGGTTTGCTGCTCTTGCTGTTTCTGATACCCATTGTGAACTTTGTGTTCCTCATTGTGGCCTTTGTATTTTGTGTGACCGACAGCCAGACTTATGCCAACCGTTTTGGCCCTTCGCCCAAGTATGTGGCCCAGTGAAGCGGTGGCGGTTTTGTGTGATAATTCATTTTGTAACAATAAAATAGACTGACATGAGACAATTAAGAGTGATGATGTTGCTGCTGATGGCAGGAATGGCGCTGTGTGCGCAGGCCCAGCGCAACTGGTGGGACGCTGTGACAGGCTCGCCTAAGATTAGCGAAGACCGATGTGCCACCTTCCGCATCCGGGCACCTCAGGCACAGGAAGTGAAATTGCGTCTTGACTTTCATGCCGATATGGCGATGCAGCGCGACACTGCCGGGTGGTGGACCCTGACCACCGAACCGCTTGCCCCCGAGATGTACTGCTACGACTTTGTGGTAGATGGAGTGATTACTCACGATGTCGACAATGTGTTCACTATGCGCGATGTGGCCACGGTGAAGAACCTGTTTTTCATTGAAGGTGAGCAGAGCCGTCTCTACATGCCGCACGATGTGCCTCACGGCATGGTGAGCGCGGTGTGGTATGACTCGCCCTCGCTGGGCAAGACCCGCCGCATGATGGTCTACACCCCGCCGGGCTATGAAAACGGCAAGAAGCGCTATCCTGTTTTCTACCTGCTGCATGGTTCAGGCGGCGACGAGACGGCGTGGCTGGTCCAAGGCCGCACGGCACACATCCTCGACAATCTTATCGCCGAAGGCAAGGCCGAACCTATGATTGTGGTGATGCCTAACGGAAATGTCGACGAGCAGGCCACTCCCGGTGAGGACAGCCGTGGCCAGGTGCCTCCCACATTCCAGCATGAGCAGTGGATGGACGGCACATTCGAGAGCACATTTGGCGATATCATGCAATATGTGGAGACCCATTACCGCATTCGTGCCGACAAGGCGCATCGTGCCATCGCTGGCCTGTCGATGGGCGGTTACCACTCCTTATATATAAGTGCCAACCGGCCAAATGACTTCAGTTATGTGGGGCTCTTCTCGGCAGCCATCAATCCCTTTAACGGCAAGGACTCTGAGATTTACAAGAATGTGGATGCGAAACTTGCCCGCCAGTTTGCGCAAAAGCTGAAACTCTACTGGATAGGCATAGGTAACGACGACTTTCTCTACAAGGACAACCAGCAGTTCAGGTCGCGGCTCGACCAGCAGGGCTATGGCTACACCTACTATGAGTCGACGGGTGGTCATGAGTGGCGCAACTGGCGCATTTATCTCTCGAAATTTGTGCAGCTGCTGTTCAAATAGGGTGATGAGAGTTTTGTCGTGTGACTGAAAATAGCTATATTTGCAAAAAACTAACCAAAAAATACCGATTATGAGAAAAAGGATTTGTTTCGCGGCAATGATGACGGCAGCCATGCTGCTGTCGATCTCGTGCAAGGCCAATAAACCTGCTTCCCCCGATGCCAGCGGGGCGGCCAAGGTGGAGAAAGTGAAGAGCGATTTTGCCTTCCTGAAGAAACTGGGAATCGACCCTACCGACAGTTTGCTCATGGATGAGCGTTTAGAAACTGCACCCGACAAGATTGTGATGCTGGGACTGGAAGAGAATCAGCGCAAGGCATTGCTTAAAGGCGTGTTTGAAGGACTCGAGGCCAATGCTGAAAATGAGCTCGACTATGGAGCATTTTATATCATAGGTGTGCGTGCCTTGCCTGGGGACTACACTCTTGTGACTTATCACATTGAGTTTGGCGACGGCAGTAGCGGCATGGTAGGTGTATATGACAAAAACGGCAAGTTGACCGACTGCGTGCAGGTGGGACCATGGCAATTCCGGATGCCTGAGATGATGAATGAAGATTGCACTGAAGGCGAGATGCGCGACGAATGTAATGTGCTTACTTTCGTGTCGCAGAACAAGTTTGTGGTGAACCGCACATTGAGCCGTTACGAGTTCAAGACAACAACATCAGACCGCGATGAGTTTGGCGTGACCGACTTTAAGAAGACGAAGGATTTGTCAAGCATCGTGAAAGAATATGCCTACACCATCGACAAGAATGGGCGCATCAAGACGGACAAGCCCAAGATGAAGGAGCAGAAGGGCAATACCCCCGAGAACCTTTTGATTGACGAGATTGAAGACCTGACGATGAGGCCCAAATACGATGAAAATGTGTATGATTTGCTGAACGAACTCGCTATGCGGCCCTTGGTTCAGCAAACTGCAGGAGGTGTCGATGACGAGTTTGGTTACCGGTTGCAGGGTTCAGTGGCACGCTTATTTGAATTGAATCCGCAAGATCTGCTCAAGTGGATAGCAAAGCATCGCGACCTGAAGAAGAACCAGGTGGTCACCTTGTTTGAGTCGTTGTTCTCTGATGGTGTAATCAACAAATATAGTTTATATCAGCAAATCCAGAAGATGCCTGCTGGAGCCGATAAAGACTACTTGGAGAAACTCACTGGTCAGTGGGGACCTGCCGATGCAGTGGGTTGATTTTCAATAGAAAGCATCACTTAGATAAAATGGTTTCATAACCCCGATAATAGGTTTCTCCTGCTTGGCAATAATGCTTGGGCGGGAGAAATTTTAGTGGGAAGTAAAAATTTTTTCATGCTGTTGCAACCTTTTTGCAACCATGCTGCATCTAATGCATGAAAACGCCGCTGAAACGGCAAAAGTGAAACCAAAAAAAACAGAAAGATATGAGAAGAATTATTTATGCATTGATGAGCATGACGATGATGTTAATCGTCAACACTCAAACGATTCAGGCCGAAAACTCGACGGTAATTCACCGAGGCGACACATTGGCCGTAGTCAAGGGACAAGACACCGTTTTCATCTTGGGCAATGAAGGCAGCCTGGCCGAACAGGTAGTGAGCATTCTCGACGACACCCTGGCTGGTGGTCACAATGTGAGCCCTCACGGTGCTACAGTGAAGACCGACCCTGCCACTCAAAAACAGCGTGCTAAACTGATGGAGGAAATGCAGCGCAGCGTGCAGAAGATGGTGGTGATCATAGTGGGTACCCTTGTGGTGGGCGTGATATTGATTATTCTTATCGTGGAATGGTTCAAGCACAAACGCCGCAAAGAGAAATATGAACTCATCTCCAAGGCGATAGAGAACAACTATCCCTTGAACGAGGGAGTGCTGGGCGAATTCGACAACAAGGCTATGGAACAGCCTCCCGTGTTCATTCCCCGTCCCCCCATGCAGCAAGGTCCTGCAATGAATCAGGTGCAGCAACCCATGCCCGGTCAGCCGCAAATGAATCAGGTGAATCAGCCACCCATGCAGCCCGTGGCAGGTCAGATTAACTGGAATGCTTATAGCTCATCGTTCACCATGATGGCAGTGGGTATAGGATTCATGGTATTCTTCGGCTTCGCAGGTGGCTGGCCACTGATAGGAGTGTTCCTGATGGTGTTCCTGATAGGTGCTTTCAAAGCCTTTATCGTGTGGCAGCAGCAAAGGTCGATGATGGCAGCCATGAAACAGCAGCAGGCTTACATGCCCCAACCTCCGGTGATGGGTCAGCAGCAGCCTCAAGCTCCTGTGCAGCAGCCGGAACAGACTAACGAGAATCCAACCAATTGCTAAGCGAAAATTGGTGAGAAGATGTTGAGCCGGATCGAAGAAATCAAACTTGTGTCGCAATGCGTGCTTACTGGCGATAAGCACGCATTCGGCAAGCTCGTCGAGGCCTATCAGCAGCGCGTGCGCAGGTTCTTCCTGAACCTCACCATGGGCGATGAGGACCTCACCGACGATCTTTCGCAAGAAACCTTCATCAAGGCTTATCTTAACATTGCCAATTTCAAGGGCTTGTCAAGTTTCAGTACTTGGCTTTTCAGGATAGGTTACAATGAGTTCTATAGCTACGTCAGGGCTCGTCATGAAGAGCACTACGACCAGTTGCCCGACGAGGGCGACGAGCAGGGAGCCGTGAACCAGACCGATGCCCGGCTCACCGTGCAGAAGGCGCTCAACGCCTTGAACCGTGTGGAACGCGCGGTGGTGGTGATGTTCTACATTGAGGATATGCCCATCAAGAAGATTTCTAATGTGATGCAGATTCCGCAGGGAACCATCAAGTCGCACCTGCATCGTGCTAAAGACAAGATGGCTAAGTATGTGTAAAATAGAATATTGATAACAATGCAAAAACGAAGATAATCATGAAAAGAAACGCTGATGATGAAAGACTGGCAAAATTGCTCAAGGCAAATGCGCCCGACGTGAAGCCCAACGAGTGGTTCACGCCTCGCGTCTTAAACAAGTTGCCTGAACGTCGCCGCAGTTTCCGCTGGCAGATGCCCCTTATCTATGGAGTGGCGTTTGTGGTTTGCCTCATCCTGTGCATCAAGTATGTGATGGGCTATGGCGGAGATGCCGTTACCGTGCGCGATGTGCTCTACTTCGTGGTGATGATTGCCGTTACCCTCTATATGGGTTGCCAGCTGGTGCTCGACCTTGTGCGCGAGTAACCTCGTTTGGTGTCATGCGATGTGCTCTCTGGCGGCTTAACCATAACGCCAGATGGGGGTGAGCTATATATTATAAATATTTTTAAATAACTCTCTTATAGAGGTTTAATATAATTATATTTCCGTTATCGCGAGATAATGGAAATATTTTTTGTATAAAAGAGAAAAATGGAGTAAATTTGTAACGCAATCATAAAAACCAATTAATGCATCTCAAAATGAGAAAAATAATGATGATATTGATGGCTCTCATGCTCACATGGGAGTTGTCGGTTAGCGCTGCTGAAGCGCAAAAGAGAGAGTTACGTTCGGCTTGGATAGCCACCGTTTGGCGCCTCGACTGGCCTAGTACTGCAGGAACCAGTAGCACCGTGATTACAAAACAAAAGAAGGAGCTGACCGATATGCTCGACAAGCTGAAAGCGCAGAACTTCAACGCTGTGTATTTGCAGGTGCGCTCCATGTGCGATGCCTTCTATCCGTCGAGTTATGAGCCCTGGTCGAGTTATCTGACCGGCAATCGTGGTACCAACCCCGGCTGGGATCCGCTGGCTTTCGCAGTGGAGGAATGCCACAAGCGTGGCATGCAGCTGCACGCGTGGGTAAACCCATACCGTTTCAGCACCGGCTCAAACTGGAACACACCTCAGGATAATGCGTTGCGCAATGCCGGAATGCTGCTGGCCTATACCAACAGCAACGGTACTACTACAACCATTCTGAATCCAGGTCTTCCCTCGGTGCGCCAGCACATCGTGAAGGTGTGCCGTGAGATTGTGAGTAATTATGACATCGACGGCCTGGTGTTTGACGACTATTTTTATCCTGAAGGCATTCCCACGACCAGTGCTGCGGCCGACTATGACCTGTGGAACGACAGCAATGTGGACATGACCTTTGCCGACTGGCGTCGCAACAATGTGAACCTGATGGTGGCTGACATCTACAATATGGTGCAGGAAGAGAAACCCGAGGTGCTTTTCGGCATCTCGCCGGCAGGTGTGGCAGGAAAGTCGGCTTCGCAGTATGGCGTGTCGCCATGCCCCAGGGGTAGCGACTGGCAGTACGATGGCATCTTCAGCGACCCGCTGGCTTGGTACAATGCCGGCACGGTCGACTACATGTCGCCCCAGATTTACTGGACCACAACTCACAGCACCAATCCCTTTGGCCCCATCACGCAGTGGTGGAGCACCATTGCCAATCACTTTGGCCGCCATCACTATGCGAGTCACAGCATCTCGTTCCTGGCAAGCAACAATACCACCAGCAATTGGGCCGATGTGGTGAAGCAAATCAAATATTCACGCCAGTACAACAAGGATAAAGCACCCGGCGTTGTGCTCTATTCGGCCAAGAATATCAACGGCGATAACGGCGGCGTGAGTGGCCTGGGCGATTACCTGCTCGCCAATGTGTTCCAGCACAAGGCACTGGTGCCTGCCCTCACCTGGAAGGATGCAACACCACATGGCGCTCCCCAGAATCTCACGGTCGACGGAGCAGACCTTGAATGGACTGCCGAGGATGGCCTGCTGGTGAAGTATGTAGTCTATGCAGTGCCCGAATCTGTTACACTGCAGGATGCCCAGAGCGCCACCTATGGCGGACTGCTGAGCGACTATCTGCTCGATGTCACCTATGTTCCCGAATTTACGATTCCTGAAGACTATCAGACGGGCTACTGGTATGCAGTGAGTGTGGTCGATGGTTACAATATCGAATATGAGGTGGCCACTACCTTGCAAAATCCAGGCGATGCCAATGGTGATGGCAGCGTGGATGTGAACGATGTGACCACAGTCATTAACTACATCCTGGGCAAGAATCCCAGCCCGTTTAACTACAATAACGCCAATGTGAACGGCGACAATGACGTAGATGTGATGGACGTGACACTCATCATCAACATTATTCTTGGGGTTGACTGATGCTTAATTAGGAACCAATAACTTAATAATTAACATAGACTATGAGAAAATTAACTATTTGGGCAGTTCTGGCTACGCTCTTTTTCCCGCTTTCATTGAGGGCTCAAGAGGCTCAGAAGCGTGAAGTGCGCACGGTGTGGGTTGCCACAGTGTCGAACATTGACTGGCCTCGGACCCGAGGAACCTCGGCCACTGTGATAGCCAATCAGAAGAAGCAGCTGACCGACCTGCTCGATGGCTTTGTGAAGGCTAATATGAACGGCATATGCCTGCAAGTGCGCCCCATGGCCGATGCTCTTTACCACTCGAGTTACGAGCCATTCTCGAGTTATGTGAGCGGCACACGCGGTGTGGACCCCGGATGGGATCCCCTGGAATTTGCCGTTGAGGAGTGCCACAAGCGCGGTCTGGAGTGCCATGCCTGGGTGAATCCCTATCGCTTCAGCAACAACTACGGTAACGACTGTAACACCCCTCAAGACTTGGCGATGAAGAGTTCAGGACTGCTCATGCAGGTTGATAAATATGTGGTGTTCAATCCTGGTTTGAAAGGTTCGCGTGACCACTTGGTGAAGGTGTGCAAGGAGATGATTCAGAACTATGACATCGACGGCATCATCTTCGACGACTACTTCTATCCTGGAGGTGGCACGCCCACTAACAACACTGCACCCGACTACGACCTGTGGGCCGAGAGCGGCACGAGCATGACCATAGCCGACTGGCGCCGGCATAATGTGAACCTGATGGTGCAGGATATGTATGATATGGTGCAGGAAACCAAACCCTATGTGAAATTTGGTATTGGTCCTGCCGGTGTGGCAGGCACTGCAAGCACAAGTGCGGGCGCTCATGGCGTGACACCTTGCCCCACGGGTAGCGACTGGCAGTATAACCAGATTTACAGTGACCCGCTGGCATGGCTCGAAGAGGGTACTATCGACTATATCTCGCCACAGCTCTACTGGAAGACCAATCACTCGACCAATCCCTTCGGTCCGCTCACGCAATGGTGGAGCTACATTGCTAATCACTATGGCCGTCATCACTATGCGAGCCATAATATCTATTTCATGGAAAGTACCAATACCCTGGCCGACTGGCAAGAGATATGCCAGCAGATTCAGTATAGTCGCGACTACAACCTGGACAACGCTCCCGGTGTGAACTTCTACTCGGCTAAATACATCGACGGTCCTGCCTGTTCGGGTCTTGCCGATTACCTTGCTTCAACCTTGTTTACCCACAAGGCGCTGAATCCGCCTATGACTTGGAAACCCAAATTGAACTTCAATGCACCTGAAAATCTGGAATTAAACGATGGAGAGCTGTCGTGGACTGCTGTCGATCAGCCGCTGATTCGCTATTCGGTCTATGCCGTTCCCGACGGGATGTCGCCCGATGAGGTGCAGAGCCAAAAGTTCGACGGCATCAAGAGCGACTACCTGATAGGCGTGACCTATTCGCCCTCGTTTGAGTTGCCTTCTGAATATACCTCGGGCTACTGGTATGCCGTGTGCGTGGTCGATGGTTGGGGCAACGAGTTTGATGCCGCCTATCTCGACGCACCGGTTGACTATGCTCAGAAGGTGACACTTCTTTCGCCTGTGGGCGGAGCGGTTGCTCAGTGGGTCCAGCAGTTCACATGGACGGCTGCCGATGCTGCCACTTATCGCATTCAGGTGGCGTCGGACCCCGACTTCAGCAATATTATCTTGGAAGAAAGAAATCTGACGACGAACAATGTGTCCCTCGACCTTGATACACTGGAATCATCGAAAACCTATTACTGGCGTGTGGCTACAAGGCAGAGCGGCTATCTCGACTGCTACTCCGATGTTGCCACATTCACTTCGCCTGAGCGCACATCGGCACCTCTCACCACGCTTGTGTCGCCTGCTGATGGTGCCGAAATCACTGATAACTTTGATTTTGTGTTCACCAAGGTGAATGCCGACAGTTACCGTGTGGAGGTGGCGAGCGACCGCAATTTCCAGTCGATTGTATATACCGGCACCGATGTGAGCGAAACAGGAGGCTCTATGCATCACACCATGGTGGTGGGCATCCTGGGCAAGGGCACCTTCTACTGGCGTGTGGCAACCAATGCCCGTTACTGCACCGAGGCTGTCACATCTTCACGCAGTTTCACGGTCACTTCGATTCCTGTGGGAGAGACCGAGCCAGGTTATGTCATCAAAAAAGACATCGACAACAACTCCTATACGATGCAGCACGGCTTGAAGCTGAACAACCTGTGGGTGCGTTCGGTGAAAAGCGAGTACGACAATATCACTTTCGACAGCGACGGCCTCATGAATCGCGGTTTTGCCGTGAAGGGCAACCGCATTTATCAGGCGGGCAGGGTGGAGGGAAGCAGTACGGCTGCCACCTATCTGCGCGTGTATAATGCCACTACCGGCGAGCGCATCCAAGATGTGCAGCTTGCGGCCGAAGTGAGCGTTCCTTACTATCCCGCTAACGATGTGCTGACCGATGCTGCCGGAAATCTGGTGGTGACCAACCTGTCGCTCAACATTGGCAGCACACCGCTCATGATTTTCCAGATCGACGAGAACACGGGCAATGCCACCTTGCGTGCCCGACTCACCGCTAATAATGTGACATCAAAGCCGCGCATCGACCACTGCAATGTGCTGGGCGATGTGAGCAGCGGCAACTTCAAGGTGTTTGCTGCCACAGCCAGTGGCACCGAACTGATTCGCTGGACCATCACTAACGGCAATGTGACAGCCACTGAAGTGAAACAGGTGGCTGGTTTTGCTCCGTCATCCAATACCTCATTCGGCATTGCTCCACGCATCTATCCCGTGAGCGACAACATTGTGTATGTGAATGGTGGTGCTACCTATCTCACCCGCTACAACTTTGCAACAGGTGCCATCGACGGCAGTTTCAGTGCCGGCGAACTGGTAAGCAGCAACAATCAGGCAAATGGCGCTGCCATATTCGACTTTGGCGGCCGCAATTATCTGCTCTACAGCTATGGCGACTTTAATGCCCCCCTCGGTCATCAGTTCATGCTGGTAGAGAATGCCAATGACTGGCAGTTCTCAGGCTTCAGCAAGATGTGGCTCTTCCCCGCTCAGGGCTTAGGCGATTTGAACAGTGCCACCTGGGGCGCTCCCTGTCTGGTCACTCCCGGCAGCGACAAGTTTACCAAGAACCTCTACCTCTATGTGCCCGGCAACGGTATGGCAGCCTATGAGCTGAAGTCGCTGAAGGGTGATGTGAACGGCGATGGCCAAGTCAATGTTTCTGATGTCACTGCACTCATCAACATGATTCTGGGCGTGCTGCCTGTCGATCAGTTCCGTGGCGACATTAATGATGATGATGATGTAAATGTGAATGATGTCACATCGCTCATCAACATAATTCTGGGAATTTTGTGATGACATTTTTTATGGGTTTTATAAAAAAATTCACATTATTTTATATGTTGTATAAAAAAAATATTGTAAGTTTGTGACATATTTCACATCTTTCGGCATAGCCTTAGAAAACACTATTTTAACGAGCAGCTTTTTCTTGGGCTGGGCTGGAAGTTTTCGTGAAACCTTAATCCATTGATTCTAAACAATTAATATTATAATAAATACAACGCTTATGAGAAAACAGCTATTGCTTCTGTTAGTTTCTATCTGTTCGGTTCTGGGCTATGCCCGGACGGTGACCGGTGTTGTCACATCAGCCACCGACAAGGAACCCATCATTGGCGCCTCGGTGAGAATCCATGGCACCAATAAGGGTACCACGACCGACATAGATGGAAGCTACTCAATCAATGTCAACGACAATGACGTGCTTGACATTTCGTATGTGGGAATGAATCCTGTTTCGGTGAAGGTGGGTAACCGCTCGGTTATCAACGTCGAACTCACCGACAATTCCCAAGTGCTCGGCGAAGTTGTTGTCACCGCAATGGGTCAGACTCAAGAAAAGAAGAAACTGAACTTTGCAGTGCAATCTCTTAATGCCGATGAGGTGACGGCCGGTAGCACCACCAACTTTGCCAATTCGCTGCAAGGTAAGGTGGCTGGTCTGCAAGTGGCAACGGGTGGTGGCTCGCCCAACTCATCCACTCAGGTGATTATCCGTGCCATTTCTTCGGTGAACAACTCGCAGAGTAATGAGCCGTTGATGATTGTGGATGGTGTGCCCATTCGCGGTAAGGGTTCTACACTTGCCGACATCAACGCTAACGACATCGAGAACATGACCGTTCTGAAAGGTGCAGCCGCATCGGCACTCTATGGCCAGGAGGCTGCTAACGGTGTGATCATGATTACCACCAAGAGCGGTAGCAAGGATGGCAGCATCAGGGTTACCGGTTCGGCTACGGTCGAAATCAACACACCCATGCGTGTGCCTAAGATTCAGTCTAAGTTCATTCCCGGTACCAAGGGTATGTACAAGGAGAACAGTTCCAGTGGCGGTTGGGGCCCACTGTTGAGTGCTACCGACACTCGTTACGACAACATTGGCGACTTCCTGGGCACCGGTCTGCTTCAGAAGTATGACATGAGCGTGAGCGGTGGTACCGAGAAGTTCAATGCCTACGCTTCAGTAGCCTATATGGATAACGAAGGTGTGGTACCCAAGGACTACAAGAAACAGCTCACCGTCTTCCTCAAGAGCGCATTCAACCCCTCCAAGCAGGTGAACATTCAGTTCTCGATGAACTATGTCGACTCTAAGTCGCGCGGCTTCGGTAATTCGATGTCGACCATCTACAACTGGGGCATCAACAAGAACATGAGCGACTATGAAACCCTTGAAGGTCACGTCAACTGGCGTGCCCGCTATGAGAACTGGGACATCATGACCGACCGTGAGCGCATCAATGCCGGCGTTTCGCCCTATTATGGTCGCTACCACGACAAGAGCGAGACCAAGAGCAGCCGTGTGATGCTCAATGGCCAGATCTCTTACGAGCCCATCACCGACCTCGTCTTCACCGGCAAGGTGGGTTATGACAAGGGTCACAGCACCTATGAGGCTTATGGCGTGCCCCGCTTCTATGACGAGGACTTCCACGATCCGACCGATCCCGATCTGCAGCAGGCTTTGAGCGACAGCCAGAGCCTCTTCGGCTGGTATAGCTTCCAGCCGTCGCGCGGCGAGCAGTTCACGGCTCAGTTCCTCGCCACCTACAAGAAAACATTTGCAAAAGATTATGGTTTCAATGCCCTGTTTGGTATTGAATATAAGGAGAGCAACAGTTATGAGGCATCGATCTATGGTGAGCACTTCCAGCTCAGCGGCGACTTCTACAGCTTCATGAACACCGACTTCACTAATGGTGACCTGCTCATTGCCAATCACCCCAGCCTCTACCACAGCAAGTGGAACAAGTATGGTTACTTTGGCGAACTCCGCTTCGACTATAAGGGCATGGCACAATTGTCAGTGACCGGCCGTTACGATGGCTCGTCACGCTTCAAACAGGTCGACCCCACCTACTTCTATCCTTCAGTGACCGCAGGTGTGATCTTCAGTGAACTCTTCAACCTGTCGAATAGCTGGTTCTCCTATGGTAAGTTGCGTGGTAACTGGGCAAAGGTGGGTAAGGACAGTCCCGCCTACCTGTTTACCGACACCTACAAGCAGTGGACACTGTTCCCCGACGGCGGTTATGGTATTGACCCCACCATCTCCCGCGCCATTGTGCTGGAGCCTGAGATGACAAGTTCGTGGGAGATCGGTGCCGACCTGCGCTTCTTCAACCAGCGCACCCGTCTTGATGTTGCCTACTACTCGACCACCGTCGACAACCAGATTGTGTCGGTGCGCGTGTCGCCGGCTTCAGGTACCATTCTCCAGACCCGTAACGAGGGTACCATCGAGAACTATGGTGTTGAGGCCACTCTGGCACAGGACATCTTCAAGACTGCCGACTTCGACTGGACCATCACGCTCAACACCTCGTTCAACCGCGGTCGCGTGAAGAAACTGCCTGATGATATTATTGAAATTCAAGGTACGCAATATGGCGATATCTTCCCCGTGGCCCGACTCAACGGTTCTTCTACCGGTATCTCGGGTAAGGACTATCGCCGCGATCCTAACGGTAATGTGATTTGTGACGAGAACGGTTATCCCGTAATCGACCCTGCCAAGGGTATTTACATCGGTAACCGTGAGCCCGACTTCCTCATGGGTCTCGGCTCAACCTTCCGTTACAAGCATGCAACACTCTCGTTCCTGTTCGATGGCCGCTGTGGCGGTGATGTCGTGAATGTGACAGGCCGCAGCCTCATCACTAACGGCATGGCCCGCTGGTATGACCGCTATCGCAACCGCGAAGTGATCTTCAACGGTGTGCAGGAAGTTCCCGGCCCCGATGGTGAGATGACCTATGTGAAGAACACCACTCCCATCATTCTCGACCAGAACTTCATCGCCACCTACTTCAGCACCGTTTCGTCGAACTTCATCGAAGATGGCTCTTACATCCGCTTGAGCTATGTGACCCTGGGTTACGACTTCTCACACTTCTTCAAGAAGACTTGGGCTGTGAAGGGTCTGAGCGCCACTTTCACGGGTCGCAACCTCTTCCTGCTCACCAAGTATTCGGGCAACGATCCCGCCATTCTGGCTGCAGTGAGCGGTGGTACCGGCGGCATGGGTATCGATAACTACAACGTGCCCGTTTCGCGCAGTTTCAATTTCACACTTAAAGCAACGTTCTAAAAATGAGTAAAACTATGAAAAAGATAAAATATATCGTAGCAACGTTGTTGATGGGTTTAGTGTCGGTGAGTTGTACTGATATCCTCGATGACAACGTAAATCCCGATAGGGCTCACTATATTGATGCCAAGGCTGGCTTGCCGGTGCTCATTTATTATGCACAGCAGGTCGTCTATGACCACTCCGAGTATTATGCCTATTTCTCGCAGATGCTCACCACAGCCGGCAAAAGCTCGGTGGGTGCTTATTCCTATAAGTGCGAGTGGGAGATGCTCACCATGAACCGTCACCCCATGTGGCGTCGTCACTTCTATGATATCGGTAAGAATGGCAACACGCTTATCGAGAATTCCCGCATGATCAATTCACCCAACTATGAGCTGATTGCCCGCACCATCAAGCTGATGTCGACGCAGCTCACTACCGATGCCTTTGGCGACATTCCGCGCTCTCAGGCCTATCAGTCCAATACGCCGCAGTACGACACGCAGGCCTCTATCTATGCCTGGATGTTGCAGGAAGCCGACGAGCTGATTGCCATGTATGAAGATCCCTCTATTGCTCAGAGTCCCGACAACCAGGAAATCACCTTTGCCGAGGACCGCGTCTATGGTGGTGACCTCGAGCGCTGGAAAGGTCTCGTCTATGCCGTGAAGGCCCGCATCCTGTTGCGCAACCTTCCTAATGTGGACCGCAGTGCCGCTACCTGCAACAAGATTATAGCAGCTGCCGATGCTGCCATCAACCAGTGGCGCAAGGGCGAACTGCTGCATGGCGAATGGTTCGGCAACGAGCCCCGTTACAAGTGGGATGGCGGTACCGTCACCCAGAATGCCGTGTGGAGCATTGCTCAGCCCATCATCAACTCATGGGAGTCGCGCGGTAACCTGCTGTCGAGTGCCATTCCCTCCAAGTTCTTCGTGGTCGACCTGCTGGGCCTCGGCTCACCCGACAACGAGAAGGATATGGGCAAGTACAGTGCCGAGCGTCCTGATGGCAAGGCATGTACTAACGGCTATGGCAACGACCCGCGTCTGGCATTGCTCATGATTGCACGCGATGGCCCGGAAACAGCCTCTAACCCCAGCACCGTGAACAAGATTCGTTGCCTGGAGAACAACATTGGCATGGGTAGCACCTACAAGGTGGTGAACTATCCCGACCTGTATATGGGCGCCTACGCTGGCGATGTGACTTGCTACAATCCCATCTTCACGATGGAGGAACTCTACTTCATCAAGGCTGAGGCTGAATACTGGCTGGGCAACAAGGTGAAAGCCTGTGAACTGGCCAAGGAAGCTGCTGAACACAACATTCAGCGTCATCTCGACTTCTTCCTGGAGAAGTATCCTAACCCCAACTATAACGAGAAGAGCGACAACAAGTATCCTGGCAAGTCGCAGGGCACCAAACCCGGTTGGGTGCAGGGCGATTACTGGCAGGCTCAGGTCGATGCCTTCCTGAACAACGAAGATTACTATTCAGGCACAGGTGCCACTCCCAAGGTCTATAAGGTTTCGGTGCGCGGTAACAAGCACTGGTTCTTCAACCCCAGCGAATTCACTTTGAGCGACCTCATGGAGCAGAAGTACATTGCCATGTATCTCCAACCCGAGCAGTGGACCGATATGCGCCGCTACCACTACAGCAACAATCGCAACAATTATGGTATCGGTGACCAGAACGAGATTATCTATCCCACGCTGCGTCGTCCCTACAACCTCTATTCAGCCTATTGGATTGATGGTCTGACCGAGGCCGAGAAGGAGAATACCTGGATACAGCGTCTGAACTACGACACTGAGACCGAGGAGAAGTATAACCGTGCCGAGCTGCAGCGCTTGGGTGCTTACAAGAACTACAAGTGGCTGCAGGAACCCATGATTTGGGCTCATGCCTATGGCGAAGTGACTTCTCTCACTGAAGAGCAATGATTGTTAAATCCTATATACAAGATAAGACTATGAAGATTTATAAAATATTAGGTGCTTTGGCACTCACTTTGGGCTTGATGACTTCTTGTGCCAATCATGACCTCTTTGCCGATCACATGGAGATAGGACAGGTGCTGCCCACCGTCGACTGGGAGCAGAACTCTACCGTGGTCAAGGCCGGTGCTTATGCAACCTTTAAAGGAAAGTATTACACCTCGGGCGAAAATACCATCGACCGCAGCGAAGTGTGGGCCCTGGTCAAGCGTCAGCAGAGTGCTGCCGCCACCAGCAAGCTCACCACGGCTCTGTCTTACACCAAGACGGTTTCTGTGACCGACACCGTTCGCAGCATGCAGAAGATGGCCGAGTACAAGCATAGCGATGCCGTGTGGGATGGCTATGAATTTGTGCTGACCGACTCTTTTGCCACCTCGCGCACGCTTTCGCCTGTGATTTGGGTTACCCCTGCCGAATGGGATCAGGAGAAATTTGATTCCTACTATCCCTCGACCTTCCAGGAGCAGTTTGTGAGCTACCTGATCAATGCGCTCACAAAAGACAGCTTGTACTATAACGACTTGCGTAACGTGTATATCAACTATGCGTTTACCGAGGAGCAGTTCCAGCAGATGAACGCCAAGCACAATGTCTCGTTCCCCACTGTGACCGAGACTGCCGATAAGTCGAATGCTTGGTTCACTACCGATGAGATTGACCATTATTACTACACCACGGTCTCTGAGTCGGGCACTGCCATCTATCACGAGATTGCTACCGAAGCCGACGCACCTCAGGGTGTGAACGTGTATCCGGTGTATGGATCAAGCCAGTGGCTCTTCAGCCGTTACAGCGACGACATTGGCGGCCGCATCACCACGGTGCGCCGTGAGTATATGCCTTATTGGAAAGATCTCATCAGCCTCATTCCTTTCACGAGCTGGATTTATGACTCGGCCAATAAGAACTATGCTGTTTCGTTCTCTCGAACCTACTTCCTGCGTCCTGAATTCCGTGTTTATGACTCGGCAGGGAAGATGGGTGTGACTACCGATAACAAAGAAATTACCCTCAACTAAACATTGACGACTATGAAGAAGATGATTCATAAATTCAGTATGCTGGCTGTGGCTTTGCTCGCGCTGGTGGCTTGCACCGACAAGGATCCTGCGTATGGCAATTTCCCGACCAAGGATGTTGACTTCACCTATAATGTTGATGGTGACCAGTATCAGTTAGACTTCTATGTGGTGTCGACCATTCAGTTCAATAACACGTCGGCCAAGTCGGGTGCTGTGACTTGGGACTTTGGCGATGGAACCACTTCCACCGATGCCAACCCCAAGCACAAGTTCGACAAGGCAGGCATCTACCAGGTTACGCTGAATGTCGATGGCGTGGGCAGCCGCACCTATCCGCTGCTCATCTACGACATTGCACCTGTGCTCAGTGTTGCTGAACAATCGGCTCCCATCATTGTCATCAACGATGTGACGGTGCTTCTCGACATCGAGTTGCCTAACCCCGAGAACCTCATTTGCAAGTATGTGTGGAAGTTCCCCGAGGGAACCAAGACTGCTAATGGCACCGAGATTACCACCTTTGAAGGCTTCTCGCACGCCGATGGCACTATCGATAACCCCGGCGAACTCACGTTCAAGAACATCGGTTCGCAGAAGATTGAGTTGCAGACCTGGTTCGACATCAATGGCGAGAACCGTCGTCTGGAAGACTCTTATGTGAATGTGCAGGTGGGTAGTTCAGTACCCGCTCCCACGCTCTATTATGCCGAGTATGGCGGCAACATCAAGGCCTACAAGCTGGTGGATATGTCGAAGTTGCCGGCTGGCACCAAGAACATGCCCTTCGACATGGGCGTGAACTCGGGCAACATGCCCACACAGCTTGTGTTTGCTGTGCAGGCTACAAAGACCGACTCTACCACACTTGAGCAGGATAACATCTACATTCTTGACTGTGGCAAGCAGTATTACTATGTGAACGACGAGACCAGCACCCTGGGCGACGGCAAGATTACCGTGATGAGTGCCGACGGTGCAAATGTCGACATCATGGTCACCAATGTGGGACAGCAGGCCTTCAACGACCCGTTCCAGGGCTGTGCTAATGGCGATTATCTCTATTACACCGACCGTAACACAGGTATCCGCCGCTTGCCGCTCGACACTCGTGGCGAGAAGGAATCGACCAACTTCAACAGCTCGGCTGGCTACTTCGTCATCAACAACCAGCTGTCATACTATGGTAATGGCCTCTCTTACGGTGCGATCCACACCGGTATCTACATCGACAAGAACAATATGTTCTGGTGGGGCAAGAACTACTCGGGCTATGGCATTTATCGCTTCAATTCGGGCGACATTGGCAAGACGGGCGCAGGTATTCCCATTCCGCACCCCATTGTGCTCGAAACCACACAGCCGCGTGGCTTCACCCTCGATGAGGAACTGGGCAACCTCTATGTGTGGATGACCAAGGGCACTACCCCCGATGTGGGCTTCGGTCATTATCCGCTGCCGTCATACGACGCTACTGTGACCTATGACAAATACACGAAGTTCATCCACATGGAGGCCGATCCCATCAACACCACCGATGCTGAGGGTGTTTACACCACGCAGATGGTTGTTGACAAGCAGACACACTTTGTGTACTTCGGTTTCCGTGCCGCCAAGGATGAGAAGAACTACACCTCGGGTCTGTATTACTACAACCCCGAGACTATGACAGTCGTGAACACGGGTGCGACCAACGCCAAGATTCTGGGCGTGACCATCAATCCCCGCCTCACGAACCTGTTCTGATAACTGTGGCGGCAACTTGATTGTCGCAACATGATAACTCACTGAAAGCCACGGCGTAGCAATAGGTCGTGGCTTTCTTGAAAAACTAAAAGAAGAGATGAAGAAATTCACTACCTTTATAATCTTGGCAATCATGTCGGTGCTGCTGATGCCTGCGCAAACGCAGGTCAAGCGTGAGCAGCGCGGTGTGTGGATGAGTGCCTATGTGAGCGACTGGCCTTCAGGCGCCATCACCGAGCGCAATGCTCCCACCATGAGGCTGGCTTGCCAGAAGCTGCTCGACACCCTCATGGTCAACAACATGAATGCCATCTACTTTCATGTGCGTGCCATGTGCGACGCCTATTATGACTCGGCCTACGAGCCCTGGTCAAACCTGGTGAGCGGCGAGCGTGGAAGGGCTCCTTACTTCGACCCCTTTGCCTATCTCATCGAGGAGGGACACAAGCGTGGCATCGAGATTTATGCCTGGGTCAATCCCTATCGCTATGCCTCCAAGTCGGCTGGACTCTGGGGCCAGAGCGAACTCGACTACGTCTATACCCACCCCGAGTGGCTCATGCAGGACGACTACGAGACCGTGCTCAACCCTGGCTTGCCCGAGGTGCGTCAGCGCATTGTCGACGTGTGTCAGGACATTATCACGAAGTATGACTGCGACGGTCTGGTGTTCGACGACTACTTCTATAACCAGGACGGTGCCTCGATGGACCTCGACTCGGCGCTCTACAATGCCTATCGTCGCGAGGGCGGTACCATGTCGCAGGGCGACTGGCGCCGTGAAAACGTGAACATGATGGTTCACGACGTGAACGAGATGGTCAAGAACACCAAGCCCTGGGTGCGTTTCGGCATTGGTCCGGCTGGTGTGGCTTGCTCAAGCCCGTCGGTGGCTGCACAGTATGGCGTGGACCCGAGTCCGGGCAGTGACTGGCAGTATAACCAGATTTTCAGCGACCCCATGGCGTGGATATCGCGTGGCACCATCGACTTCATGGCGCCGCAGGTCTATTGGAACACATCACAGACCTACACGGGCGTGACCCAGTGGTGGGGCAAGATAGGGCAGAAGTTCAACCGCCATGTCTATATCAGTGGCTATTGCGTCGAACGCATGACCGAGGGCTCGAACTGGAACCTCGACGAGTATGTGAACCAGGTGCACATCATGCGCGATGCCATGAAGAGCGGCATCTATGGCATGGTCTATTTCAAGTACAGCACTTGGCGAAACCTCTCGGGCAAGCTCGATGGCAAGACCAAGCAGCTGCGTCATTACCTGAAGGAGAATGTCTATACCACGCCTTCGCTCAGTCCGGCTGTGGCTTGGATGCAACCCGACCAGACCTATGGCACCGTTACCAGTCTGGAACGCAATGGCAATGAACTCGTGTGGGATTCCATTCCCAATGTGCGTTATGTGATCTATGCCATTCCCGATTCGATTGACCTTGCCTCCTTCAAGTGTCAGCCCCAATACATTCTCGGAGTGCGTTATTCGCCCTCATTCACCATTCCCGAAAGCTATGCGTCGGGACATGAGTTCGCCGTGACCATTCTCGACCGTTGGGAGAACGAGTATGCTCCCTTGCAGGTGGGTGCAACAGCCACGCAGGCTCCTAAGCCTGTGCTGGTATTCCCCACAAATGGAGAGGCCACTACCGAGCTCAATTACCTGGAGTGGACTTGCGGTGAAGATGCCGGTAACATGAACTACACCCTGCGTGTGTTCCGTGATGCTGAACTCACCGATTTGGTGGCCAATGTGCAGCTCGACTCGGCGCGCTATGTGATTGCGCGCGTGCCGGGGCTTGAAGAGGGAACCTACTATTGGCAAGTGTCGGCTTGTGGTCTCAACCAGTATGAGAACACGAGCGATGTGGGCCAGTTCACCTATGGCGTGATGCGCATCACCTCGCCCAGTGACAATGCCACGGGCATGTCGCTCACCCCCACCATCACTTGCACACAGGCGTCAGCTGGCACCCAATATCAGTTAGAGATGTCGCTGGTGTCGAACTTTGCTGGCCTGGCCTATACCGCCACCAGCAATGAACCCGTCTTCGAGATACCGCAGTACCGCCTGGCGGGTGGTGCCACCTATTATGTGCGTGTGCGTGCACGTCTGGGCGAAGCCGAGGTGCTGAGCCCTGCCATCAAGATGCAGACGGCCGATGTGATTCCCCCCGTGCCCGAGTATATTGTGCCTGATGCCGAAGGCTTAACACTCACCAATCGCTCCAAGGTGAGTTTCGAGCCTCAGGAAGGACCACAGTCGCTGCGCATCGAGATCAGCAGCAGTCCGTCGTTCCCAGTGCGCACCTCCTATCGCGGTACCATCGACGACGGCACTTTTGCCTCTCCGCGTCTGGGCGACATAACCGGTACGGGTAGGCTCACCGATGGCGGTACCTACTATGTGCGTGGCCGTTTTGCTTACTACACCATCGCCACAGGTGGCACATTGCAGTACACCGAGTATTCGCCCGTGCGCCAGTTTGTCTACAAGGTGCTGTTGACGGGCGATGTCGATAACAACGACCGTGTGAACGTGAGCGATGTCACCGCCCTCATCAACATGATTCTGGGCGTCATTCCCAAGGACGAAGAGCGTGCCGACGTTGATGGCAACGGCAAGGTGAACGTCTCCGACGTCACCGCCCTCATCAACATCATTCTCGGCGTCATTTGAGAATGACTTGATGCAGGCAAGTGATACAATTGTTTCAAAGAACTATTTTGTTTTTTAAGTGGCATTAATGCTATATTACATGAAAAAAATAACTTTTTTATTGATGGCATTTCTCATTGCCATCGTGGCTAACGCAGAGCCAGCCAATCCCATGCCTGTCAATGTGACGCAACCCGATGGCTCCACTCTGCAGCTCAAGTTGGCTGGTGACGAATTCTATCACTTTAATACCACCATCGATGGCTACACCATCATCAATGTCAAGGGCACATGGGAATATGCCGTAAAGGGCAGAGGGGGATTGGTGGCCTCTGGAGTGATGGCGCATGACCCGGCCGCCCGCGATGCCCATGAGATGCAAATGGTGGCTTCGCTCGAGAAGCGCCTTGTCGACAAGGCCGCTACCACACAGGCACGACTGAATCGAGCCACCCGCGACGAGAAGATTCGCGAGAATCGGGAGCCAACCGTCGATTACGGCCTGTTCCGCGGTCTTATAGTTCTTATCAACTTCAACGATAGGCAGTTCCTGATGGAAGACCCCAACGATTTCTACAGCCAGCTGTGCAACACCTCGAACTACACCGGTTTTTACCATAATGGACAATTTCAGAGGTGCACAGGCAGTGTGCGCGACTACTACTACGATAACTCAATGGGGCAGTTTGACCCTGAATTTGATATCGCAGGACCCGTGAATCTCGACTACTCCTGCCTTGAAGGGAACGACAAGGCAAGAGATATTTTCAAGGCTGCCCTCGACTCGATCGATGCTCAAGTAGATTTTACAAAATATGATGCCGACAACGATGGCGAAATCGACATGGTATTCTTCTTGGTGGCTGGTTATGCATCAAGTTACAGCGGCAACAACAGCGGTTATCTGTGGCCCCACATGAGCTACTTGATCGATTGGTGGTCAGGGTGGCCGCCACAACCCTATATCTATGACGGCAAAAGAATGGGAACCTACGCATCGTCGTGCGAGATTTATGGCTGGGAATCTCAAGGGGCAACTATGCCTAACGCCATTGGCACCATTTGTCATGAATTTAGTCATGTGCTTGGGCTTCCCGACCTTTACGACACCGACTATAGCAGCAGCGGAGGCGAAAGCAACCATCCCGGTGATTGGGACGTGATGGCTGGCGGCAGTTACGCTAACTTCGGACGCACACCAGTGGGATACAGCCTGTGGGAGCGTGTGGAACTGGGATTCACTGACACTCCAGAAGAATTGTCGTTGGGCAGCAAGATTCTTGAGGCTTTGAACGAGAGCAACATGGGCTACATGATGCAGTCGCCCAATGAATACGAGTTCTTCCTCTTCGAGAATCGTCAGCCCAACAAGTGGGATGCTGCTCTGCCAGGACATGGTCTTGTGATTACCCGTGTTGACTACAGCAACGAAGAAGTGTGGTGGAGCAACGAAGTGAACTGCGACCCCGCTCACAACTACTATGAGCTGATTCGCTCTTCGGGTCCTGGATCGGGAGAGGTTCCCTTCCCAGGTTCAAGAAATGTGACTTATATCAACTCTTCCAGCTACCCGGAGCTCATCACATGGACGGGAGAATCTTGTCCCTTGGGATTAAACAACATCAGAGAGGACAACAAAATCATCACTTTCAATGTTGTCAAAGATATGCCGCCATTAACAATGATCGAAGACTTTGAGCAAATGCAAACAGGGCTTCCGACCAACGCCGAGAGTGTGCAGGGCAATTTCGCCACTTGGAACTTCACCAAAGCCGATGTGGTGGATTATAATGGCAGTCATGCCGTTTCAATGCAGTTGCCTGCTAGCTTAGTCATGAACAGCGATGTCGACCTGCAGGCAATCAAAATCACGTTAAACGCCATAAACACATCGGGCTCTGCATCTAAACTGCAACTCTTCTACTCTACCGATGAAGGCGAAACTTGGACCTCGGTTGGCACCGAGTCGGTGCCTGCAAATTCCGAAGAGGTTCTGTGCTGGCATCTCAATCTCGAAAAACAGCCCATACGCTTCAAGGTCAACCGCATTTCAGGAGCCAAGAATTCGAATCTCATCATCGACGACATAACTCTTTATTACCTTGGAGAAGAAGCTGTTTCTGGTGATGTGAACGGTGACGGAAAAGTGAATGTGAGCGATGTGACGGCTCTCGTCAACATGATTCTGGGCGTCATTCCCAAGGATGAAGAGCGTGCCGACATAAATGGCGACGGCAAGGTGAACGTCTCCGACGTCACCGCCCTCATCAACCTCATCCTCGGTATCTAGTAAACGAGTAGACTAGTAAACCAGTAAACAAGTAAAATAGTAGAGCAGGTGCGATGGCAGCGCCTGCTCTGCTTGCTTTAAAAGCCGGCTTCATTTTAAACGCGAATTTCACTAATTACGCGAGGGTAATTCATTCAAAAAGTTGCGCCTATCGGCGTCAAAAAGCCGGCTTTCGCCGGAGGGCCCCCTCACATTGTGTGCATTCACTATTTCCATCCATTCACCTGTTCCTTATCTTTGTGCACACATGAAACCTTATTAAGTATTTATTATCATGAAAACACCACGAAAGTACACAATAACATCACAAAAGTACACAAAACTGCTACGGAAGTACATAAACTAGTCTCGAAAGCACACAAACCGACCTCGGAAGTACACAATGAATCCACGAAAGTACACAACGCCAATTACGATAACTTTTTTGTTGCTTCATCTGGCTATCAGTAAGTTACACATTTTTCTAATGCTCAATACCCCACGAAGGTACTATGAAATTTCCCAAAATCCACTCCCACATACTTCCCAACCTCATCCAAAAACCACAACTGCACATCTCCGAAGTGCAGTTCCCATACACGCTAAGCGATTAATCCGCTTCTTCCTCCCAAACTCCTCAACTCCTTAGCGTGCTCTGCTTGCTTTAAAATGGTTGCGTGCACCTGCTTTGTGAGATAATAGCAATTGTCATCAATGAAAATAATAGTCAACAATTGTCATCAATAGTCTGATAAAAGACGATTAGTGGCGCCAGAACGAGGGGACGAACAGGGCGATGATGGTGATGATTTCGAGACGGCCCGCCAGCATGAGGAACGACATCACCCACATGCCCGAGGGCGAGATGAAATCGTAGGAGCCGGTGATGCCGGTCACGCCAGCGCCCAGACCATTGTTCGACACGCACGAGAAGGAGGAGAAGAAGGCATCGACAATGGGGAAACCTTGTGCCACCAGCACCAGTCCGCCCACAATAATGAGCAGGAAGAAGATGGCGATGAAGGCCGAAATCTCGCTGCCTCGCTCATTGTCGATAATCTGGTCGTTGACGCTGATGGAGCGCATGAGGCGAGGCCTGATGTAGCGCCGCACCACAAGCGTGAAATTCTTGAAGAGGTAGAGCACCCTGTCGACTTTCAGACCACCCGTAGTAGAACCTGCGCAGGCGCCAATGCACATCATCAGGAAAGTGAGCGTGAGCACAAACAGGCCCCAGCCCTCCCAGTCGCCGGCACTGTAGCCGGTGGAGGTGATGGCCGAGACGATGTGGAAGATGGGGTCGACGGTGACGCTCTGCCAACCGGTGAAGTGCCCCTTGGCCACAATGGCAGTCACCACGCATGCATAGAGTCCCACGATGATGAAAACATAGGCCCTGAGCACATCGTTCTTCCAGAAACCACGGCCACGCTTCTTGATGGTGGCGAGAATGAGGCTGAAACTGATACCGCCCAGGAACATGAAAAAGGTGAGCACCAGTTTTATATAGGGCGAGTTGAAGGCCGCGATGCTGTCGTTGCGCGTCGAGAACCCACCGGTAGAGATGGCGGTGAAACTCTGGCAGATGCTCTCGAAGAGGTTCATGGGGCCGAGCCAGAGCATCACAATCAGAACAAGGGTGATGATGGTGTAGAGCGCCCACAGGATTTTAGCCGTGCGCGAGATGCGTGCACCCAATTTATCGTGTGTGATGCCAGTTGCCTCGGCATGAAACATGATGATGCTGCCGCTGTTGTTCAGCGCTGGAATAAAGGTGAGGGTGAAAATGATGATGCCCAGACCGCCCACCCATTGCGTCAGGGCCCTCCATAGCAATATGCCGTGACTGCAGCTTTCCACATCGCGAATCACGGTAGCACCGGTGGTGGTGAACCCCGACATGGCCTCGAAAAAGCCTTCGCTTGCATCCAGCGGTGTGGCGCAAAGCATCATGGGCAGCATGCCGAACAGCGAGAACACAATCCATGCCACCGAGGCCAGCAGCAGACCGTCGCGGCGGTGCAGTTTCTTGCTCTGGGGCCTGATGAGGAAATTGAGCGCAACACCTGCAGCGGCAGTCAGCGCTATGGTAATGGCAAAGGCTTGCCAGTCGCTCTCGTGTTTGAAGAGGCAGGTGAGCAGTGGCAGCACCATGAAGGCTGCTTCCACCATCATGAGTTGGCCCAGAATGCGTGCAATCATCGCGTAGTTGATGCCGCCACTCGCATAGGTGCTATTTTTCTGCCGTTTCATGTCAGTTGAAGAGTTTTCTTGCCCTGTGCAGTGCTCCGGCAAAGCACACCACGAGCACCGAGTCGCCACTGCATAATTGCGTCTTGCCCGTCACCAGCATTCCCTTGCCGTTGCGGATGATGCCGGCAAAGGTGAGTTCTTCGGGCAGCTTGAGATCCTTGACCATGACACCGTTCAGCCGTGAGTTGTTTTTGATTTCGAGTTTCACCACTTCGGCATCGGGCAGGGCAAGGCATTTGGTCGAGGCTGCTCCAGCGTCGATGAGGAGCTGGAACACAGCATTCGCCACCAGCATCTGGCGGTTGAGTATGGTGTCGATCTGGAACGATTCCGCCATGTTCACGAATTGCTTGCGGTCGACTTCGGCCATAATCTTGTGTGCTCCGAGGTCTCTTGCCAGCAGGCAGGTGAGCACATTTTCAGAAGCGGTTTTGGCAAGGGCTACAAATGCATCTACATTCTCGGTACCAGCTTCTATGAGTGCTTCAATTTCAGTGGGCTCTCCATGAATCACGGTGCATTTGTGAGTCTGGCCGATTAGTTTCTGGCATTTGTTTTTATCACCCTCAATCACCGTGAAGTCGAATTCGTTGGCAGCGCTTGTAACGGTGAGTGCGGTAGTGTTGCCACCTCCTGCAATCACCACGCGAGAGATGTTGTGCTCTGTTTTTCCCGTGAGCCGGGCCACATCGTCAAGGTAGGCCGGTGTGGTGGCTATGTAGAGGATATCGTTGGGCAGCATCTGGTGGTTGCCTTTCGGGATGAGTGTGGTCTGAGCCCTGCGAATGGCTGCCACATGGAAGTTTCGCTCGCTGGCCGGGAGTTCTCGCAGGTGCTTGCCTGCCAGTGGTGCATCGGGCTCAAGCCTGACACCCAGCAGCACAATTTCACCCTTGTTGAACTCATACCAGTTGCTGGCCCAGGAATGCCGTAATGACTCGATGATGCTCTGCGAGAGCAGATATTCGGGAAAGATGACATTGTCCACGCCCATGCGCATGATGACCTCTCGGTTCTGCGGCAACAGGTAGTCGCTGCGGTCCACGCGCGCTACCGTCATCTTGGCACCGATTGATTTTGCCAGTCCACACGCCACAAAGTTGCGTTCAGCCACTTCGGTCACTGCGATAAACAGGTCGCAGGTTCCGGCCTTCGCTTGCCTGAGTACATCCAGGTCGATGGCGTCGCCAGCTATGGTCATCAGGTTGTTCTCTGAGTCGAGCATCGAGAGTTTGGTGGTGTCTCGGTCCACGATATAGATGTCGAGGTGCTCTTCTGAAAGATACCTTGCCAGGTGTGACCCCAGGGTTCCGGCTCCAATAATGGTAATATTCATTGCATTTGCATTTAATGAAGTTAAACCGTTTCGGTCGCAAAGATATATAATTTTTGCAAAAAAGTGCAAGCATTGCTACCAAAAAACACATAACAAAGGGGCACTGAATTCGTTTCAATGCCCACTATTATATTAAGTAGAATGCTTGACTCGTTACTCTCTGGCGATTTGTTGGCCCTTGAGGAAGATGTGGCGGATGATGGGCGTGGTGTAGGCGTAGGGGATGAAGTCGATGGAGGGGATGGGTTGCGAGACAAAGAAGTTGGCAACCTTTCCCGGGGCTATCGACCCGTAGTCCTTGCTCAATCCCATGGCTGCGGCACCGTTGATGGTGGCGGCATTGAGTGCCTCAGCGGGTTGCAGCCGCATCTTGATGCAGGCGAGCGATACGGCAAACTTCATGTCGCCACTGGGTGTGGAGCCTGGGTTGTAGTCGCTGGCGATGGCCATGGGCAATCCTGCCTGAATCATCTTGCGAGCCGGAGCAAAGGGCATGTTCAGGAAGAACGAGGTGCCAGGCAGCGCTGTGGGTGTGGTGTTGCTGTCGCGCATCATCTCTATGTCGGCATCGGTCATGCTCTCCAGGTGGTCCACCGAGAGCGCATTGTGCTCTACAGCCACTTTTACGCCACCCGAGTCAGCGAGTTCCTGCCCGTGAATCTTGCCGCGCATTCCATGCTCGAGACCAGCCTTGAGAATGCGGGCAGTCTCTTCGGGAGTAAAGAAGCCCTCGTCGCAGAACACATCCACAAAGTCGGCGAGGCCTTCCTTGGCCACGGCGGGAATCATCTCGTTGACCACGAGGTCAACATACTCAGCCTGTCGGCCGGCATATTCGCGACCCACAGCATGAGCACCTAAGAAGTTGGCCATCACCTTGAGCGGTGCAGTCTGCTTGATGCGGCGAATGACGCGCAGCATCTTCAGTTCGTCGGCAGTGTTCAGGCCGTAGCCGCTCTTGATTTCGATGGCGCCGGTGCCTTTCCACATCACCTCACGCACGCGCGTCATGGCTTGCTCATAGAGTTCGTCTTCGCTGAGTTCGTGCAATCGGTCGGCACTGTTCAGGATACCGCCGCCACGGCGGGCAATCTCGGCATAACTCAGGCCGTTGATTTTGTCGACAAACTCCTGTTCTCGGCTGCCGGCATACACGATGTGCGTGTGCGAGTCGCAGAAACTGGGCAGCACGGCACCGCCTTGTGCATCAAAGATGGTGGCATCGTCGCACATGGGCAGCTGGTCCATAGGGCCAAAGTCAAGGAACTTGCCGTTCTCACACAGCAGATAGGCATTCTCGAGGGTCTCGAACTGCGCCATTTCGGCTCCTTTGCGGCATAAAAGACCTTGCCGGTCAATGCCGGCAAGGATTCCTATATTGATAACGAGCAGTTTCATGATTATTTGCGCAGGAATTGGATGGCTTTCTCAATCAGGGGATACATAATCACATCATCGCCAATGAACGGCACTTGCTTGCGGAAATCCTCGTGCATCTTCATAATGACGGGTGAAGACTTCTTGGGGAAGCGGAACTCCAGCGCCTGTGCGGCGTTGAACAGCTCGATGGCAAGCACGCGCTCGGTGTTGAGCACCACCTTGTAGAGCTTGATGGCTGCATTGGCGCCCATGCTCACATGGTCTTCCTGGTCCTGGCACGACGGGATGCTGTCGAGACTCGAGGGAGCGGCAAGCGACTTGTTGAGGCTCACCACGCTGGCAGCGGTGTATTGCGTGATCATGAATCCGCTGTTCAGACCTGGGTTGGCAACCAGGAAG